>JBDOIU010000005.1:0-145859 GCA_047404195.1 Coxiellaceae bacterium | reverse complement strand
CCATAGCACTTAACCATTGGAAGCGCTTTAAGGCGGGTATGGAGGTGCTGAGCTAGCATTGCCTCATGTGCCAACACAGCAGCACGCTCGAACTGCGCCATATAGTCTATTGCAGCATGCAAACCAATCACACCAGCAATGTTTGGTGTGCCTGCCTCAAACTTGTGCGGCAGTCCTGCATATGTAGATCGCTCAAAAGTGACATGATCAATCATCTCGCCACCGAGTTGATAAGGTGGTAATCGTTCTAACCACTCACTGCGTCCATACAAAACACCAACACCGGTTGGACCATAGCATTTATGGCCAGACATGACATAGAAATCACACCCTAAGTCCTGCACATCAACATCAATATGGCATGCTGCTTGCGCACCATCAACTAAAACAGCAACGTTACGTGCATGTGCGCATTCAGTAATAGCCTTGATATCATTGATTGTGCCAAGTACGTTGGATGCGTGGTTCACCGCCAGCAGTTTGGTTTTATCTGTTAGGTATGCCGCCACGTCCTCAAGAGCAATCGTCGCATTATCGCGCAAAGGACTCACACGTAAATGAGCCCCTTTTTTTTCACACGCTTTTTGCCATGGCACTATATTGGCGTGATGCTCCATCGCCGTGATCAACACCTCATCTCCAGACTGCAGGTGATCTTCGGAAAATGTGAATGAGTATTTTTAGTCGGTGCTGACAATAGTCGCTGACGTTGAGTATTGTTGTTTCATCAAAAGGTTTTAATTTCATTGAGACAAGCCTGTGATGTAAACCGCTGCGCGTATCTGCAATATTCAATTCCTCAATATCGCTATCAGCGACCGGGACATCGAGGGCTTTTGCTGCATTAATCAAGGATTCATACGAATCTGCTAATAGTTTTTGCCATACTTCAAAATGGCTGTCGACAAGCTCACCAAGCGCATGAATAATCTTGTCAAGTTTAGCCGTTGATATTGTACGAAGCTCCGTGCTGAGTTGATCGAATACAGCCTTACTGTCTTTGGTCAGCTTAAGGCCATCATCTTCCTCAAAATGATGCAACATTTTCAGTTGAGCAGTGAGCTGGTATTGTTGGCAGCATTGTCTAAAGAACATACTGTAACGACCATTGAAGGCGTCTGTGATATTTTGTTGGCTAAGCAGGTTAAGCTCAGGTATATCATCATTGTTATCATCGGTTTTTTCATATGGCTGTTTTAGGCTGGTTCGAATGGCGTTGTACAGTGGCTTCCACTGACGAAGTAATAATAAGCTGTCGAATGACAATGAAGTGACGAACGATTTTTTTTTGCCTGCCATGGAGTTATTCCTCAGTGGGTGTTACTAGACTAATTATAGTGTAAATGCGTCATTTTTCAAACTATTAGCATGGAGGAGTAGATTATTACATGAACAGGTGGGTTCCTGCATAGAAGACTTCATGATGCCCAGAATTAATGCTAAACTAGGCTCTTTAGTCCGTAAGGCCGCCTGTGAAGTCTTTATTCGAACATTATCAAAAACGAGCATGTGTACTCATTCTCACCGCTTTTGCTGCAGAGTCACGGTCTTTGTGTCAGCATTTTGGCCTGCGTAGACGCCAAGACTGTTCACCATGGGTGGTATATGCCTCAACAGATGGTCATGTGGTGCTGCTAGAGCTAGGGGTTGGTGCCCTTAAAGCTGCGACTTGCATGGGCATGTTGAGTGAATATTGTCGTGCATTTCCTCATGTCATGCTTCTCAACATTGGGTCAGCAGGCTCCTCTGAGTATGAAATGAACACTTTGTTAAGTGTACAGCAGCTCTGCTATGCAGCTACTGGGCAGTCAGCGTATATCAGGCCTGTGCAAGGTGTTGGTTTGCAAGCGACTTGCTGTTTAACTGTCACTCAAGAAACAACAGACTATCCATCATCGGGTGTGGTCGATATGGAAGCAACGGCATTGGTGTTGGCTGCAGAGCAGTTTGCCACGCGTGAGCAGTGGACCGTCTTGAAGCTGGTCACTGATACACCGACATCACCACCCGTGAGAGATAAAAGTAAAATACAGCAAGCCTTTAAGCAGCAGTTGACAGTCATTGAGCAGGTCGTCAAGCAGCTGATTACTGTCAGCCATGATTTGTGCCATGACATGCCCACATCACTACTGACAGAGTGGCGGCCACAAATACACATGACATCGACGCAGCAATCACAGTTTAATGCCTTATTGCGGGATGCCAGTTTGTTATTAACGGCTGATGCGCAGCAACAACTGCTGCATAAGATGCAGCGTGCAAAGTCATTCGCAGTGCTCATGAATTGCATGACTTCAGCAATGCCCGATTTTAGCGTGGAGTCATTAACATGTCGCAGTTAGTTTATATTGAAAAAAGTATTCGACAACATGCATGTGTCAAGGATTATTTAGCGCGTCGTCAGCGCTGTCAACCGATATGGATTGAGCACTATAAAGATGTTTTTAATCCAGGTGCGCAAAGCTTTAGAAGCAGTAAGTTGCGCGGGCCAGCATTAATCATTGCGCATCGGCCTGAGAAATGTGTGCATGCGGTTCCCGATAGTTTTGGCATTGCAGCAACGCATAATTATTATTTTTCACATTATTTAAACTGTCCGTTTGATTGTCGATATTGCTTTTTGCAGGGCATGTATCCCAGCGCAAATCATGTTTGGTTTGTGGGGTATGAGCATTTTATTGAGTCAATACGTCAAACAGTATCACAGCATGCTGGTGAAGCGGTGACTTTTTTTTCTGGCTATGATGCCGACTCCTTGGCTATGGATGCTTTGACTGGCTTTACAGAAGCATTTCTTCCTGTGTTTGAGTTATTGCCAACAGCCACCTTGGAATTTCGCACCAAGTCGGTTGCCATTCAGGGGCTATTAAAGCGACAACCGATACCCAATGCTGTCATTGCCTTTAGCTTGTCACCTGAGAGCGTGAGTGAGCAAGTCGAGCATGGTGTGCCATCACTCAATAAGCGCCTACAGGCAATCTCACAGCTGGCGGACCATGGCTGGAAGATAGGTTTACGCTTTGATCCGCTCATTGCATTTGAGGCAGCAAAACAGGCTTATGAGCAACTTTGCCAACAACTTATGCAAGCATGTCCAGCTAAATCAATACATTCAGTCAGTGTGGGTGTGTTACGTTTTCCCGAGAGAATGTACCAAAAAATCAGGCGCATGTATCCTGAGGAGGTATTTCTTGCAAAAGGGCTACATAAACGAGGCAAAATGCGCGCCTATAAAGAAGAGATTGAGCATGAGCTGAAAAACATTATTCGCAGCGCACTGGCTGACACAATTGATAGCAATCAAATATTTTCTTGTGAGGCTTTATGAAGCACATTGTTGTGGTTGGTGGATCAGGTGGTATTGGTTCTGCATTTATCAATCAATGCCTAGCAGAGCAGCCCGATTTAAATATTTCTTTGATTGGGCGTCGTTCCTTACCATTGACAGTAGAGAATGCTCAGCTGATTGAATATCGCTGCGACCTGAATCACTCGGGGCAGGTATCGGCGGTCGCTGCCAAGTGTCGTAGTTTATCTGATGTTGATGCGATTGTTTCGCTGGCGGGTGTCGGTCACTTCCAAACATGTGAAGCGCTGTCAGAAGCACAATTTACAGAATGTTTACATGTGAACTTTTTATCGCAAGCCATGTTGATTCGTGCGTTAGTGCCTGGCTTCAAAAAGCGGCAGTCTGGTCGAGTCATTGTAGTTGGATCAGAAGCGGCCTTGCAAGGTAAGAAGTTTTCTTGTGCTTATAGTGCGAGTAAGTTTGCCATGCGAGGTTTCTGTCAAGCATTAAGAGATGAGTGCCGTAATCACCAAGTCAGTGTGTCACAAATACATCCCGGATTAACATATACCGATTTTTATGATCAACAGTGGTTTTCGCCCGCCGATGGTGAAGGCGCCGCATTGCAAGCTGAGCATGTCGCCAACTTTATATATCAAATTCTGACTCAGCCAGCCATGCTGGTTGCTGAAGAGTGTGTTTGCCAACCGATGTCAGCTCAAGTGTCAAGAAAGCCACTGAAAAAGCGGTCTGAGCAAACCATTGCTCAGACCGATTAATTATGCATTGCTGATTGCAGCATCTTCCACAGTTGACTCTGTTTCACGTTGTAGTCGATAAAACATCATCAGCAGCATTGGCAAGAACATCTGTGTCAATGTCATCATGGCTGACGGCGCAAAGGTGTGTACGTGTGCATTGAAGATCCCCACTTTTGTTATCACTGCTCCCCAGTGTATGCTTGCAATTAAGATGATGCTCGCAACTGAAAATACCCCTTTTCGAAAACTGGCAATCAATGCGACAATGGCAGTTCCAAGGTAGGCAGCACTGATTTGCCACTCAAATGGGCTGGGTAGTGCATGTTGCATGCTGGCTGCAGTTTGTGGCAGAAAGGTATAAATGACGCTGCGCCATAGCAGGCTCATGGCAACTGGAAATAACAGACAGTATGTTAGCATGGTGCTGGCTTTATCTTGTCGGCTGAGCTTTCTACCGCTAGACAAAATAGCGACACTGCCCAACACTAAGGCTACTATGAGTAGATAAAACTCAATGTGATGAAAAAATTGGGTGATGAATTGGTCCATGACAGTCTCCTTCTCAAAGCTGATACTGTCATTTTATCAATATTGTTGGCGCCATGAATATGGCCTGAGGCTGGGGTTTGGGTAAGAAATTGTCCATGCTCGCTCTGCAATTGTGCTGTATTGCCATTATTCGTGAGCTATGAGATCATATGTAAAGTGCTGTGTCAGAACAGATTTTGTGCGGTTTCCGCCCAATTTTATCCGCAATGAGGTGCCTGTGAGTCTTGCTTTAACCATAATCTGTGGTGGCGTTTCGCCAGAACATGAAATATCACTGTTGTCGGCCAAGCATGTTGCTTCAGCGTGTCGCAGTCGTGGTTACAAAGTGGGTATGCTTTACATTAGCCAAGAGGGACAATGGCTGTATTGCAGTGATGTTGTGGATCCATGTGAATTCATGATCATGGCAGCGAGCAATGATCAGCGTATGCAGCCTGTGACTGTTAATATGTCTACCCCGCACACACCATGGCATTTTGTCAATAAACCCGCGCATACGATCGCCTGTGACTGTGTTTTGCCTATGGTGCATGGCACGCAAGGGGAGGATGGCACCATTCAGGGATTATTGTCGTTACTCAATATACCTTACGTTGGCTGTGATACCTTATCATCAGCTATTTGTTGGCATAAAGGTGCAACAAAGCGAATCTTACAACAACATGGCATCACTGTTGTGCCATTTTACGAAATCCAGCAGGCGCAATATGATGAGGCAAGCATACTCGAAAAATTTGAAGCATGGCAGGGCACTGTTTTTATCAAACCAGCACGTGCCGGTTCGTCTATTGGGGTAGCGCAGGTGTCGTCACAAGCAGCATTGCTGTCGGCTATTCAAGCAGGATTTGAGTATGATGATTGCTTATTAATGGAACCCGTTGCTTTAGGGCGGGAATGTGAAATGGCTGTTTTAGTCACGCAAGAAACGACGCAAGTTCTTGGCCCAGGAGAAGTCATTAATCATGGTGGGTTTTATTCGTACCAGGCAAAGTATGTCGATGCATCGCTCTCAACCACCGACACAGACCCTGATGTTTCAGATGATGAATTGAGCTTACTCAAGCAAACGGCCCTGGCTGCAGCAAAGGCTGTCGGGATAGAAGGTATGGTGCGCGTGGATGGCTTTCTGTCGGACACAGGGTTTCATATTAATGAACTGAACACCATCCCTGGGTTTACTGATATCAGCTTGTATCCTTCATTATTCAATCAGGCGGGTGTAGATAGTTCAGAGCTGATGCACCTGCTGGTAAGTCAGGCGCTTACCCGTCATCAGCGCGATAGCCATAAAAAATCAGTTTTTGATGCAGCACTTAAGATACAGGCGGCCACAGCATGAGCTTTATTCATCTACAGTGTCACAGTGAGTTTTCCATTGTTGATGGCTTGGTTAAGCTGCCGGCATTGATGTCTCGATTGAAAGAGGTTGGCGCACCTGCGGTTGCCTTAACAGATTACATGAACCTATTTGCAGCGGTGAAGTTTTTTCGCAAAGCCATGGCGGCGGGTATTAAGCCAATTCTGGGCGTTGATATTTTATTGGATGAGGATGGGCATCAAAGTCGTGTCACACTGTTATGTCAAAACAAGCAGGGTTATGAGAATGCACTGGTTATTGTGTCGAACGCCTATACACAATGTCAGTCAGGTGAGCCAATTGTTTCCTGGCAGGACCTACAGACACATCATGCAGGTTTGCTGGTTTTATTGAGCGGCAAAACACGTCTCATGTCAGCAATACTCAAAAACAATGATGAGATCATTGGCCAACAGCTATCTGCTTGGAAAACATTATTCGGTGATCGTCTCTATATCACTTGCCAAAAGCTTGGTCATGAAAATGAGAAGGATATTCTCAACCAGCTGGCTCTGTTTTCAGCTAAATATAATGTGCCATTAGTTGCAACAAATGATGTCCGATTCATCGAGCGTTCTGACTTTCAGGCTCACGAGGCACGTATTTGTATTAATCAGGGCTATGTGCTTGAAGACAGTCGACGGCCCAAGTCAGTGACGGCACAGCAATACCTGCGAACTGCTGAACAAATGCAAATACTTTTCAAGGAGTATCCTGCCTGTCTAGCAAATACAGTTGAAATCGCTAAGCGCTGCAATTTAATGCTGACATTTGGTGAAACGTTTTTTCCAACATTCGAGCCACCCGAAGGCAGCACCATTGAAGATCTTCTGATAGCCAGTAGTCAAGCAGGCCTAAAAGTTAGGCTGGAAAAGTTACAGGCCAGTGGTGCAAAAATACATGCACCAGATTATGAGCGGCGGCTCGAGATTGAATTGGGCGTGATTAACCGCATGGGCTTTGCCGCTTATTTCGTCATTGTGGCAGACTTTATTCAGTGGGCAAAAGACAATGACATCATGGTTGGCCCCGGTCGTGGTTCGGGTGCTGGTTCCCTGGTTGCTTACGTTTTAGGGATCACCGAGCTTGACCCACTCGAATTTGACTTGCTATTTGAGCGTTTCTTGAATCCAGAACGTGTTTCCATGCCCGACTTTGATGTGGACTTTTGTATGACGCATCGTGATCGTGTGATTGATTACGTGACACAGCGCTATGGGCATGAGGCGGTCTCTCAGATCATTACTTATGGTACCATGGCAGCAAAAGCGGTGATTCGAGATGTGGGCCGGGTGATGAGCTTGCCCTATGGTTTTGTTGATGCGCTAGCTAAGCTGATTCCATTTGAGCTGGGTATTACCCTTGACAAAGCTTTAGCTGATGAGCCCGCACTACTGACACGCTATCAGGAAGAACCTGAGGTGAGGGCGCTCATTGATTTGGCTAAAAAGTTAGAGGGCGTGGTACGCAATGCCGGTAAACATGCTGGTGGTGTGGTGATTGCGCCGACACGGTTAACAGACTTTTTGCCCCTCTACTGTGAACCGGGTTCATCACAATGGGTGACGCAATACGATAAAGATGACGTTGAGACAGTTGGGCTGGTTAAATTCGACTTTTTGGGTTTACGCACACTCACTGTTATTTCAGAGGCGCTGAGCAATATCAAACTGCGACACAATATTGACATAGACATCAATTTAGTAGCGCGTGACCATCAAGATACATTTAAATTACTACAAGCATGCGAAACAACGGCTGTCTTTCAGTTAGAGTCTCGCGGCATGAAAGACTTGATTGGTCGATTGGTCCCAGATGCATTTGATGATTTGGTTGCATTGGTTGCATTATTTCGTCCTGGTCCGCTGCAATCTGGTATGGTGGATGATTATATTGATCGAAAGCATGGTCGATCTGATATTGTCTATCAGCATCCAGCGTTAGAGCCAATTCTAAAGCCAACCTATGGTGTCATTCTGTATCAAGAGCAAGTCATGCAGATAGCACAGCAGCTTGCTGGCTACAGTCTTGGTGCTGCCGACTTGCTGCGGCGTGCTATGGGTAAGAAAAAACCCGAGGAAATGGCAAAGCAACGTGGCATTTTTATGAAGGGTGCCATAGAGCAGGGTATTGATGAGTCGGTAGCAAAAGAGATCTTTGATATCATGGAAAAGTTTGCTGGCTATGGCTTTAATAAATCACACTCAGCTGCTTATGCGTTGATTGCTTACCAAACTGCGTGGCTGAAGGCTAATTATCCAGCAGAATTCATGGCTGCCGTGTTGTCTTCAGATATGGATAATACTGATAAAGTGATGCTATTTTACCGAGAGTGCTTGAGTATGGGGCTGACCATG
Source organism: Coxiellaceae bacterium (assembly GCA_047404195.1). GTDB lineage: Bacteria > Pseudomonadota > Gammaproteobacteria > JAJRRL01 > JAJRRL01 > JAJRRL01. The sequence goes on along the minus strand of JBDOIU010000005.1, from coordinate 137,546 downwards.
CTGCCACCATCCATCAACCATTCTGTGCATCATTTCAAAGTGAATGATGACGGCCATATTCGTTATGGTTTGGGAGCGATTAAAGGTGTGGGTGAGTCAGTGGTATTGCACATCGAGGATGTGCGATCGCAGGATGGTGCTTTTCACAGCTTTTTTGATTTCTTATCGCGTATTGATTTGCATAAATGTAATAAGCGTGCGTTAGAGCCATTGATCTTTTCTGGTGCTTTAGATGAATTGACTGCCACACGAGCAGCGATGCTGGATGGATTGCCAGCTATGCACAAAGCTGCACAGCAAAAGCAGCAAGACCTGTTGAGCGGGCAGGTAGATTTATTTGCTGATGATCAGCCTGGGGACGAGATGCAGTTACCTGACGTGGCAGAGTGGGACTGTTTAACACGGTTACGGCATGAGAAAACTGCCTTGGGGCACTTTCTATCGGGTCACCCAATCACACCATTTTCTACTGAGTTAAAACAGCTGGCTGCTGTTCCATCCAATGAGTTGCAAGTTGACCGCTCTTGTGTGGTTGCGGGTGTGTTAATTTCCATTCGACATATTGTGACGAAGCAGGGCAAGCGTATGGGGGTATTGACGCTCGAGGATGAGTTTGGACCAATGGAAGTCACTTTGTTTTCACAGCTGTGGCAAGACACGCACCCAACGCTAGAGAAAGATGCTGTTTATGTGGTGCGAGCTAAGACGAGTCATGATAAGTTCACTCAAGGTGTTCGTTTGCTGGCCGAGAAGATCATGCTGTTACCTGATTTGCGTTCACAAAAAGCCAAATCTTTTCTGGTCAAGGTCAATGGCAATGATGCTCTGAATGCACTGTTTGAGGGTATACCGACACTGGTACAAGCACATGCCGGTGGTCGTTGCCGTGTGCAGGTACAGTATACAGAATCCGGGAAGGTTACTCGGCTCATGTTGGGCAAGCAATTTTCCATACAAGCGACAGAGGCAGCACGCGCGGCAATGATGAAGCTGTTTGGTGAAGACAATGTTTGTGTATGCTACTAAATAAACCGGTTTTGTTGTGGTTTAGCTGGTTTTTCAGTGTGGTGGCAATTTTTAATCTTTTAAGCATTCTAGATGCTATGTTGTTTGGTACCGAGAGTGGGACTCGAACCCACACGGTGTTGCCACCACCAGATTTTGAATCTGGCGCGTCTACCAGTTCCGCCATCTCGGCACACGATCAACTCTAACATATTCAGTGGTAAACGCAAGCGATAATAGGCTTTATTGTGCATGTGCATCTATTCGATCTAATAATACACAATAATGCATCATAATTTGCCTGGAAGCGAAATAAAATTAAATTAAAACAATAATAAATGATTGCGGTGATTTAATTTTATCGTTATGATGGATTCTCATTCACTTTTTAGGAGTCATCAATGACACTCAATAAAATAGCCTTGTTGGTTGGTTTGGCAAGCCTCTCTAATATTGCACTGGCACAAGCGATCCATATCCGTTACGAGTCACATGTGTCGCCGCAACTGATAAAACAAAACCATGAAATCAGTGCATACCTCGCAAATACGCGCCTTGATATCGCGACTGATGCGCAGCACCGCGAATGGAAATTTGATGGAAGACAGTCCACAAGTCAGTGGTTGGAGTTGGCGCCTAATGTTCAGTATGCTCGGCTGGATAAAATTAATGAGAAAACTTTGGATTTTGGCAAGTGTCAGCTCAATTTAAGTGCGGGAGATCATGCCAAGGAGATTATGTTATACAGCTATATGTCGGGACCACACACACTGTCCATGACTTGCTATACACACTAGGCTTCACTGTTCGTCTTACTCGAAGATGCGAGCTCTGGTCATGCGTCATTTGAGCCGTCCTCAATGGTAAAGTTTAATGAGTACGCAATCAGTGGTGCCAGATTTCGCATCTGGAGGTGGTGGTATTGACACTGTAATGATACTTGCAACTTTAGATGCAATAGGTCTCACTAACCATCACTTTTGAGAATATATATCACGTCTGTGAGCATTGAACGCATCTCTCAATTGCTATCATCGCTGTGCATGTCTGGCTTATTGTCCGTGTATTTGCTATATTGCATGCGTTGTTTCCACTTGATAGGTTTTTCATGCGTCGTCAGAGCATTGCCAACTACCTTCCATGGCTTGTGGCTGTATTTTTCTATCTGGTAGAGTGGGTACAGCGTGTCATACCAACATTACTTGCGGTACCAATGGCCCAGCACTATGGCTTATCAGCTGCTGATCTGGGTTTTATTTTTTCCATTTATTATTATGTTTACGCCATTGCGCAGTTGCCTGCTGGTGGCTTGATTGATCGTTTTGGACCACGAATGGTTTTGCTGTGGGCAGCTGCGCTGATGGTTGTTGGCACTTTGATATTCATTGAAACAAGCCATACGATTTCACTCATGTGCGGACGGGTACTGATTGGGCTGGGTTCATCTGTGGCATTCCTGTCATGTTTAAAGGTGGCTAGAGACAGTTTTTCGCAGCGTCAATTTCCACTCGTCGTCAGTGCGACCAGCTCTATTGGTTTGCTTGGGGCGCTATTGGGTATGTCACCACTGAGTGAGGTCGGTGCGCATTGGGGTTGGCAAGCCATGTTGTGGGCGACAATCGTATTATCTGCGATCAGCGTACTATTGATAGTGATGGTCATTGATCGGTACAGGGGCAAAACCTGTAAGCCAGGCATCATCATGCCATTATACCAACGTATGCGTCCAGTATTGGCGATTAAACCATTGTGGCTCATTGGTTTGTACGCGGGTTTAATGCAGGTGCCAATCATTGCGTATGCAGAAGTTTGGGCGGTACCATTTTTGCATCACCATGATCATATCACTTTGCTAGAAGCTGCGACGGTCAATAAATATATATTTTGGGGTATTTTATTTGGTGGGCCTTGCTGGGGTTATTGCATACCGAGAATCAAGCATGCATGGCCAGTGCTGTTGACCTGCCACCTGGCCGCTTCAGCTAGCTTGCTGGCATTACTGTGTTGCTCTTTTTCCGTCGGCGTGCTTGAAAGTTTGAGCTTTGCCGTTGGCTTTTTTACTGCAATCATGCTGTTTGGCTACGCTTGGGCAAGCCAAAGCGTTGCTGAAGGCTTGGCTGCTTCTGCTATCTCACTTGTTAATATGCTGGGCATTATTGTGGCTGCGAGTGTAGAGCTTGGCATATCGGAGATACTGCACAACCTCAGTGTGAGCAATAAGCAGACAGCCGCCATGCAGCCTGTCTGGATTTGCAGCATATGCGCCATTGGATTGTTACTGCTGCTAAAGAAAAAAAGAGTGTTGAATCAGTGAGTTACATAAGAGCGCACCCACTAAACAAAAAATTTCCAAAACATTCTTTACTGGCTCTGTTTTGCCTGTTAACAAGGTTGTTTAACCATAAACACTTAGACGAGGATACCGGACATGCATTCAGACACTCAGCCAATCAACATTTACCTTCAAAATACAGAAGCCCAAATAAGCGACTTTAAAGAACGCTATAACAGATTAAAAAATGCAGCTCTCATAAGTGCAGAGAACAAAGAAGATTATGACGATTTAAACTTATCAGCTCATGTGCAAGCAGAGCGTGACACAAACCTGAATGACAAAATCGCTCAGATTCTGGAAGATGAAAAAGCTGTCGAGCTTATTGTGATTGACAGTGCTAAGTTAAATCAATACTTTGAAGAGAATAAGCAGAAATATCAAGATATGGGTATCGACTCACCCGGGCAGCTCATACACCGTTTACACACCAAGGTAGCACCTTGCTACTATAATCCCAATAACGTAGTTAGTTTTGTTGACAATAATGGGAAGTCACAAAGTGGCGTGCTTGGTGTGGATCATGATGGTGCTCTGGCGAAAGCTTATCAAGTGGCGGGCTACCTATCTAGAGAAGAGATTGCTATTGCGCAGGAGTGCCTGGTATTTATGCGTAAAGCAATCGCTGTTAATGATACCGGCCGTTATAACTATGGTAAAAATACGCTTGAATATGAAATGTATGGCCGTGAAAAAACCCTTGTTGACTTTGCTGGGATTCGACTTGAGCACGGCGCTCCTCAGCGAGAAGAATACGTTACAAATGGCATCCTAAACAGAGCAAAATATAAAGAGACGTACAAAAAGTCTGTCAAAGCCGCCCTAATGGCAATCGCGATGAAAGCACACTCTACTGGTCAACATGCACACTTTCGAGAGTGTGGTAGAGGTGACGGCTGGTGGGCTAGTCGATGGAAGAGTGAAATCGGACAAATTCTTGCTGAAATTTATCAAGAAATTTACGAAGAGAGCACCTTCATTAGGCAGCATGTTACCACAGTATTTCCGTATGAAGCATATGGCAACAATTTCGTATTGGGTGCACCTGCAGCTTTATGTGAAAGCGAGGAAGACACAAAGATTGGCCGGCTAACAGCTAATTGCCTGGGCAACATGAACAAGAGTAGTGGCCACTATTACAAAGAGGTTGATATATCACCCACATTTAGCGATAAACAAGCACTTCTAGATACTTTAAACCCACAAGAAAATGAGCTTTACTTTGAAGGAGTCGCTGGTGATGGTGGGGCCATGTTTGGTAATGAGTTTTGGAAAGGCAGCCTTGGAGCCAGTGGTGATCCAGCTGCTGCGTGTGGCGGCTATATGGCTGCAAGAATTGCTGCCGAAAAATCAAACACACCATGGCCTATCACATACTCGGAAGTGCTGGAGTTAAATGCGATTTTAGGCGATGATGTTACAGTCGATATAGTACAAAACGGTGATCTTAGGTGTGGATTTAGTGGTGGTCAAGAGTACGATGTCACGGCGCAAAATGCTGATGCGCTATGTCATATCATGTCTCTTTTTAATGTGGAAAATCCAGAAGAATTTCTACGGGCCATGAATTCTGCAGACAATATTAACTACACACTGAAAAAAACAAACTTTGAAGCAAGCATTACTACCACCAATCTTACAGATTTTTATGGCACAGCAATATTGGCTGACTTGCTAAGAAAAAAATGTTACGGTTTGAGCTCGGTCAGCCTGCAAGACACCACACTAACATGTGCGTTTTCTAGTCGACGTAATGTAGAAATTGAACTTAACGAGCAGATCCCAGCTAATTTGTTATCGACGTTAAAAGAAAGCGGTGATGGGGCTATTCAATGCGAGCATTTATTTCGAACATACAGCAAAGATGCTGTAGCTATTGTAGATACCGAATTGACTAAAATGTTGGGCTTTAATACGATAAGTACCAACTTTGCTACCTTAACAGAAGCGCATGGGCAAGGATTTATACTGCGCGCAGGTGACGATAATGGTATGACATTTGAAAAACAATCATATAACATCGTAATACCTTATGCGTCAGACTCAGAAGTCAATACAGTAGAAGCTGAACAAGCCCCTACCAAACGGCTTCCGACAAACCTCCAAGAGAGGCTAAATGAATATTCTAATGTACTTGAAGTACTGGATTGGTTAGGTGTTGAACCATTCTCTGAAGTAGATAACAAGCAACCGAATCATTCTATCACTCTTGGTGATCAGGCCGTGCCTCTGAATGATGAAAACCTCAGCACTCTCTTTGATTTCCTCAATAAAAAGGGTAATGGGGGTCTTAAGCAAGAGTGCCAAGAAGCCTACAAAAAGCACCAGAAAGGTATGGCTAAGTTTGCATACTTTGCCTTCGCAATTCTTGGTGTGATACCAGCATTAATCTGGTGGGCCACAAGGAAAAGTCGTCTTGCAAAAATCGAGAGTGATTCCAATGCGCTCATTGCAACAAATGAAGATTTACCACGTATAGCCAAGTATAAAGAAGGCGTTTTGCGAGACCTTGCAGAACGCTTCAAGGGTCAGGATGAGACGAGTGGTGCGCAAGCACATTCCGATAATGAAGGGCGTCAGACTGATAGCTTACTAGCGAGATTCTGCAATTTTCTATCGGCGGGTAGAGACCCAAAGCCTAAAATTCACAGCCCTGGTCAATCCAATTGATGGGTTAGACAACGATCTTGCATCTTTATTTGCTGTGAACGCTGACAAAGCGAGCTCATTTTTGTCCGCCAATGATTCCATTGGCGGTTAAGCATGTCTAAACCTATGCTGTTAAAGCTTAGGGAAGCATCTGCACTCCTAAGCTGTACCTAAGCACGAAGCTGGAGCAGCCACTGGAATGTAGAAATATGCATTACTGGCATCGAGGGATAACCTATCGATTTTTGGTATACTCACCAAGAATGATACCATTCTAGCCAATGGCAACCAGTGTTCTACTTCTAAAAAATAGTTGCCCTAATTATGTGATTCAAAATCACACCAGCGCCACAACACAGGCTGTTGCTGCTTTCACCTAGATAATCAGTCTACCAAAAGACGTGCTGATATATCACCTGTTTTGCTGTCTAGTACAAATTCCTTCAGCACCGATTGGCTGAAAATATTCACCGACACCTGAATCTATGACGAGCAGCCATACAAATGTGCAAGTGCCTGGGCTGCGCATAATGTTATGCTGGTGGATACATAGCTTTACTGTAACCATTTGATGATTTGTGTGATTCGGCCTATGTGGAGTTGACCTCAAAAAGGATTCTACCCACCATGAAAAGAAGGCTTTAAGTTTGTGTGTTGTACGTATATCGGCATAGAATTTAAAAATTTAGATTAAGATGACATGTCATAACAACAAACATGCCAACACAGCCACAAAGATATAGCAGACACTAATGAATTACTTTTACATAATGATGGCCAAGATCACCTTGGATTGATTCTTAGAGCAGATTACGATAACAATATGCTCAATGAAAATGAACAGGAATTAAATATACGCATATTAATGACTGCAAGGAGACTTATCACAAGCATGCAATGCAAATATGACTGGTAGCAGTGTTATGGCTAGTGCTTGGTGTATTGTTGTGTACTTCAGCCTGAACATTGCTGACATACCGAGATTGCGATAGATTCAGCTTATATAATCACTGCTCTAGCGAGTATGCTTTCATTAGTGACAGTCCGTGTCCAAAGAAATAGAGCAAAAAAATATTGATATTAATCATGGGCGTATTGAGCATAAAATCGAACAAAGCACCTTGATCAAACCTAGAAGTGATTTGAGCGGTACAGTCAGTAGAGGGCCCAAACGCGCCTTATTTGAAGCATAAGACAATAATAATAGATTCTGCAAGAATCATTATGAAACAGAGACTGCCTTCATATAATTGCTGTGCTTAGGGGCGATGACCTGACTACACAATTAACCTGGCATTCTTAAGCGCCTCTCCAAGACAAAAGAGATAGGTTTTGGGCAGCCAAAGGCGCAGCAAAAAGATTGGCTGCTTCTGCTATCTCTCTTGTTAGTATGCTGGGCATTATTGTGGCTGCGAGTGTAGAGCTTGGCATATCGGAGATACTGCACAACCTTAGTGTGAGCAATAAACAGACAGCCGCTATGCAACCTGTCTGGATTTGCAGCGTATGCGCCATTGGATTGTTACTGCTGCTGAAGAAAAAAAGAGTGCTGAATCAGTGAGTTAGATAAATGCACACTCAGTGCGCAGATTGTGTGCTTCGTACGCCTTGATCAGTTTGGCTCCATGTGTTATATTAGTACTATACGCCACTTGACTACAACCAGCAAAATAAGGATACGAAATATGCCAATAAATATTTACCTGCAAAACTCACAAGCACAAGAAAAGGACTTTAAAAAACGCTATCGTGGTTTACCGCTTCCAGCTCACACTCAAGCCGCAACTGCAACACTGAAAGACAAAATCGCTCAGATTCAGAGAGATGAAAAAGCTGTCGAGCTTATTGTGATTGACAGTGCTAAGTTAAATCAATACTTTAAAAATAATCAGGAGAAATATAAAGCTAAGGGCATCGTCTCACCCGGGCAGCTCATACACCGTTTACACACCAAGGTAGCACCTTGTTACTACAACGACCTTAACGTAGTTAATTTTGTTGACAATAATGGGAAGTCACAAAGTGGCGTGCTTGGTGTGAATCATGATGGTGCTCTGGCGAAAGCTTATCAAGAGGTGGGCTACCTATCTAGAGAAGAGATTGCTATTGCGCAGGAGTGCCTGTTATTTATGCGTAAAGCAATCGCTGTTAATGATACCGGCCGTTATAACGCGGGAAAGCATTCGCCTAGTTATAAAATGTATGGCCGTGAAAAAACCCTTGTCGACTTTGCTGGGATTCGACTTGAGGACGGTGCTCCTCAGCGAGAGGTATACGTTAAAGATGGCGTCCTAGACAGAGCAAAATATAAAGAGACGTACAAAAAGTCTGTCAAAGCTGCCTTAATGGCAATCGCGATGAAAGCACACTCTACTGGCAGACATGCACACTTTCGAGAATGCGGTAGAGGAAACGGCTACTGGGCTAGTCGATGGAAGAGTGAAATCGCACAAATTCTCGCTGAGATTTATCAAGAAATTTACGAAGAGAGCACCTTCATTAGAAAGAACGTCACCACAGTATTTCCGTGGGAAGCATATGGTGACAATTTCGTATTGGGTGCACCTGAAGATTTATGTGATAGTGATGCAGACAAAAAGATTGGCCGGCTAACAGCTAATTGCCTGGGCAGAAAGAACAAGAATATCGGACACTACTATAAAAAGTCCGATTTATCAAGCATACCTGAAAATAAAAAAGATGCACTTCTAGATATTTTAAACCCAAAAGAAGGTGAGCTTTACTTTGAAGGAGTCGCTGGTGATGGTGGGGCCATGTTTGGTAATGAGTTCTGGATAGGCAAACTTGGAGCCAGTGGTGATCCAGCTGCTGCGTGTGGCGGCTATATGGCTGCAAGAATTGCTGCCGAAAAATCAAACACACCATGGCCTATCACATACTCGGAAGGGCTGGAGTTAAAAGCGATTTTAGGCGATGATGTTACAGTCGAGCCAATACAAAACGGTGACCTTAAGTGTAGATTTAGTGATGGTCAAGAGTACGATGTCAAACCACAAAATGTAGATGTACTACGTCACATCATGTCTCTTTTTCATGTGACAGATCGAGCAGAATTCCTAGGGGCTATGAATGCTGCTGGCAATATTAACTATACACTACAGAATGAAGACTTTAAAGCAAGCATTACTACCACCAATCTTACAGATTTTTATGGCACAGCATTGTTGGCTGACTTGCTAAGACAAAAATGTGATGGCTTGGAATCGGTCAGCCTGCAAGGCACCACACTAACATGTGCGTTTTCTAACGGAAAAAGTACGAACATTACACTTAACGAGCAGATGTCAGAAGATATGAGGCATATACTCAGTTCTTGTCAAGACGGTACTATTAGTCAAGTCGATCTCAGCGAATTATTTGCTTCAACAAACGCCAGTCAGAATGTCAAACTCACACTCACAAACGGCTTGGAAGCAAGCCCTCGAATGTTGCGTCGTTTTTCACCTATCAATACCACGGGTGACACTGCTATTATCCAAGTGTCGCGCGAGGGTAAAAAACCTGAGAAGTTAGAACTCACAAAAGAACAATTCAAAGCTATTGACCAGCTATTTTCAGCCAATGATGACTTTGATATCGACCCAATCAAAACCAACCTCGAGGCCCTGCAGCGGACAGATATTGAGATGAAAAATGTATTGATTGACGATCAAGGTAAGATTTATCATGTATCTCTTGAGGGTGACGCCGCTATGTATCCTGGCACTATGAATTCACTCGGTTTCGATTTTTCAGTTCCCAGTGATATGGTAGACGAAACTAAATTAAAGCAGCTACAAACTGCCGCGGAAGTCGCTGCAGAAGGGATCACGATAAAGCATGATTTCTTATTGTCTGATGCAGCTGAACCTGAAGCAACTGAACCAGTACAGATCGTTTTAAGTAGAAAGTCCTCCAGTGGCGCGGAATACACAATCTCTTTACAAAGCCAGGAGATAAAAATATTGGCTGTTCGTGGCGTTGAGATTAAAGGTTTCAATGATGATAAGATCAGTTTTGCTACAGAGCATGGTCTGCTTGAAATGAAGCGCAACAGCGTTCAAAAATTTACCGGACTGATTGGTCCAGATGTAACTGTCGAGCAAGCGGCAAAGGCTATAAACCTGCTAGATTATGCACAAGATACTGACTACGAGGTCACTCATGCTGACATTGTAGCAAAGAATTCTTCTGAGGCAGAAATATCGCTGAAATTATCTCCAGCTGCACTTGCAAAAGTGAAAGAGGATGGTTTTAAGCTAGAAGGCATCACCAAATCTGGTGCAGTGTTTGAAAAAAAACTCAACAAATTCGTGATTCCTTATAGTGATGAGATTGAAAGCAATACAGCAGAAGGTGATCAAGCCGCACCTCGGCAGCTACCGGAAGACACCCTGCAGAAGCTGAAAAAGCATCATGAAGTATTCGAGGCTCTTGTTTGGTTGGATGCTAGAACAGAGGCTGTTGAGAATAACCCGCACGTGAAGCATTCTGTTGTTCTTGATGGTCAGGAAGTGTTGCTGCATGATGAAAACATAAGTTATATTCATACTGCGCTTGGACGAGCCAGCAGCAAACAGGGTCGTGAAGCTTTGTTTGAAGAGGTTAAAGGTAAGCGCGTAGAAGCGTATACAAAAAGACAAAAAGGCTTGGCGAAGTTTGCATACTTTGCTTTGGCAATCCTTGGCGTGATCCCAGCATTAGTTTGGTGGGCCACAAGGAAGAGTCGTCTTAAAAAAATTGAAGAAGATGCATTAAATACTAATGGTAATCAAGCCAAAAACCCAGTGGATTCTTATGTACGTACACGTAAACGTGAGTTTCTTCATAGCTTTACGGAGAATTTCAAACGCACGCAGAATTTCTCTGACGATGCTTTTCGGATACGAACTAACCCGCATTTGAAAGGATATAAGACGAATCCCAAACTAGGCCTCATCCACAGCCGTTTAAAGATCTACGCAACGCAGGCATCTGACAGCAAGAGAAAGGGAACAAGTTTTGAAGCATTCAAAAAAGTGCTTGCGAACCAAGCATGGTCAGATCGAATGCCAGCATTTATTGCATGTACCGATGATAAAGCAAGAAAAGCCATAGCATATCACTTCAATTTGCCTATTGATGTGAGCGATGGTGAGTTAAGGGCATGTTGTGCGATAGAGTCTAGCACAACGCACACACCTCATTTTAATGGAGACAGCGAAGTCAACTTTAATAAACTACGGCAAAAAAAAGAGTTGATCGATAGTGGCGCACTAAATTCTCAACGTCAACCAGTCGCAAACAACATCACATTACGTTGTCTAAATATGACTCGCCCCATTAATAATACCCAAAACGCAGCGGCATTTTTAGATAGAATGCTGCTGCTTAAACAAGCTTATGATGGTACCGGTATTGATATGCCAAAAATCCTTTTACCCTTTTCAGCTAACTATGGGCATTGGAAATCATTCGACAAACTAGCAGATAAATACAGCTCATATAAGCATTCATTTGGTATTTTAAAGTCTGGGGATGCACTCCAAGCTGACTACTTTAAAGCCATGAAAAAATTACTGGCGACTGATAAATACGCTTCATTAAAAACAATAATGGTAATGGTGCCTGTGCCTACAATTAACGCCAAGCGTGGCGCGCTGTCTGCTGATGAGCAGAGAACTGTTCTGAAACATTTGCAACAAGCACAGAAAGATTACCCAACTGCTTTAATTGCCGTTAACTTAGATAAAACAAATCCACAGCTGACTGCTAAAAAATCAATTGGTGGTTCTTATAGTAAAGCATTCAAAGATTATATCAAAACAATACGGGATGGAGTGACAGCATGCATGGAGGATAGCCCAGCAGCCCGACAAGCAATGGATCAAATAAGTGCCGCATTGACTGATAAAGGGCTAGCGGGGTATACTAAAAAGATTAATTACTTAGAAAGTCTGTGCGATGATCCTAATGAAGATGGGGATAAACCAGTATGCAGTACGACTGATCTTTGTGAATCATTAGGCATTGAAATGTCGCTTAATATAAATAATCAGTCGCTGAATCGTGAACAGATTTTGGAGCTATATAATCGATACCAACAAAAAATACTGGAAATGGAGTTTATAGTTGAGACCTCTACCGAACGAGTAGAAGATATTACGAAAATGCTGGTAAATCAAGGCTTGGAAGAATACAGAAAGATACATAATGTGCTTTTGGAAATACAAAGCACTGTAGCTTCGATGAATGTGGACGGTGATGTACACAACATCCTTGGCAAATGCGGCATCACCATGCCGGATGCTTATATAAATTTTAGGCTGATCCCTAAACAAGTAGAAAGTCTGGTTGCCGCGTACGAAGAGGCAATGAAACCACAGCTCGAAAAGCAGGCTGTTGCGCAGGAAGCAGCTGAAAACCATGGGACTCATGTACCAGGAGCCAAGGATACGAATGGACGAGGTAGAAGCAAATCGGCACCTACTCCGAGAGTAAATGATAGCGTAGATGGCCCTAAAGGCAGGTCTGCATCAATGGACTCAGCTCGCAAAAATGCTGCACCGGACGCTATCGATATCGATTTTACAGCAAAGCAGAAAGCAGCAGCAGTTAAGATTCAGAGCTTTGCTCGTCGTCGCAGTGCAAGAACACAGCAAGTAGCTCAGGCCGAGGCCCAAGCAAGTAACAAAAATACAGCAGCTCAGCCTAATGCAGTGGACGAGGCCACAGATGCGCAAGTAGAGGAGATTACGACAATGCTGGTAGATCAAGGCTTGAACAAATACAGCAAGATAAAGGATGCACTTTTTACAATTAAAGTGACTGTTGATTCGCAGAAAGGCAGAGGTGATGTTAGTAATATCCTTAAGATATGCGACATCACCATGCCGGATGCTTATACAAATGTTAGGCTGACCCCTGAACAAGTAGATAGTCTTCATACCGCATACGAAGAGGCAATGAAACCACGGCTCCAAGATCGGGCTGCTAATAAAATTGCTGATCAAATCAGCTTAGTAGGTATCGACCCTAATATGAGCCCATTTAAACTGAAGGGCGTACTGAGGAAGCAGGTAGTAGAAATTGAATATACAACCAGCTATGGCCATCTTGAAAATATTACATGCGAACGCGCCAAACTAACAAGTGAATATGATGATAATGGTCAGCTTACCGAGTGTGGAAGAGACGTATTGGTCATGATTGTCAAACGTATCCAAGACAAGCTTGCTGAGCGCAAAGAACAATCGGCAGCGGCGAATGGCAATGCTTCGAGTGCTGGTGTATTCTCTGATAAAGGGGGCAATTCTGGCGGTGTCAGCTCGAATACGGATCCTGACCGCAATAAGCCAAACATGTAATGCACAATCACACATATGTCGCAGCACTGGCTTTTGCTAGTTGCTGTTGCATCAGTGCTTTATTGTGAGTCGTGGTGGAGGTAGCCACTCAATCTCTGCACAATACAAGTTCCGATAGCACTTTCTGCACACATCTTAGCCTGAAAGGTTTGACCTATATCTGTATTTATGTCACAATATAAATGATGATATTTATATTTAAGAGAGGTGTATTATGCGCACTCATTCAAACTCAGTTTTTAAGAGACTGTTCACTAATAAAGATCTTTTTAGCTCTGAACCAGTTGAAGCCGCATTTAAAATTTTGAATGAACTCGGTGTGTCGTCTGAACCGAATGCTGATAAACTCACTCTCAAACAATGCGTTATCAACGGAGTGCCTTTCAGTGCATGGCAAGTAACCAGTGTCGAATTCAAGGCAATAATAGAAGCCCTTAAGGGGGCACAATATGCCCCAAACTGGCATGAGCTTGATATTGCACTAGGCTTTGATACTGATGAGCACATGCTGACAGTTCATAAAAAAGGCGATTCGAGTGGTGTAGCTGGTGTGAAGCTGCCATTTAGGGAGTTTCTATCTATTACGGAAAAGGGATTTGAATTACAGCGTTTTACAGATATAGGTGCAGAATTCACAAAAGATAATTTAACGTGTGTCTGTCGTTACAACAAAAATGCCGACATAACTGGTGAAAGTGAGCAAGCACAAAAAAAGAACGAATTTTCACCGGGGTTTTCTAAGACACTTCAAAAACATTTTCAGATATTGCATGCCCTAGGAGTATTAGGATTTGAGCTCAGTGAAGTTGAGGATGACCCATACGCAAAATATTCTATACAAATAACTAACCCAAACTCAGATGACAACCTCAAAATACTGTTGCATCAGGACAATCTAGATTTTATTTCTTCACTTCTCAAAAGCGATTATACTGAGGAAGCGCTCAATCATTATGTAAAGGAATTAAGAAAGACGCATATCGATTCCTACAAAGAATCTCGCTACAATCAAGCAAAAAGTATATGGGCTGCAACGGCGTTGTTACCGGTTGTTGGTGCATTGCCAGGTGCTTTAACCCTGATTATTCCTAGCGTTGGCATGGTCGCAACAGTATCACTTATAGCAATCGGCGTTCTGGCCGGACTGTCTGCCTTAGTGGTTCGCGGCTTGCAGAAAAATGAACGTATGCGTAAAATTGATACTGATACAAAGAATGATAATGGTGAAGATGCCGCAAATCCAATTCATGAGCGAATGGAGCAAAGCAAGCAGGAAAGGCGACAAGAAGTGGAACAGGCAATACTGGCAAAAGGGGGCTCAAATACCTCTTCTTTGGAATACAAAATAACCACAAATGAAGCGCTCAAAAATTGTTCGCACAAACATAGGCAAATTTTAGAAGCTTGCTTTGCTAAAGGGCGAGGACTTGATTGCACCAAACACGCTGACTTTTTAAATGCCTTTCCAATCCAAAAGATACAGATTGATACAAATGCAACTGTTCAGTCTTACAAGCAATTTGTCTTAGAACTTGGATTTAGGGTCGATCCTGATAGAGTTGCTAGCATTGAATGGCCTCTAACTGACAGCAATAGCAAAAGCAAGCACTACGAGTTTAGCAGTGAAGACATGCATGAATTACTTCAAGATGACACCTGTAGACGTGCCATTGCAGAACACTTTAAGCTTCCGGAATCCGTGAAATATGAGGACCTACTATCGATGCTAAACTTCAAAAAAGCTGAAAGTGGATACAAAAAGCAGAGAGAGCACTACAAACTCAAGGACAAGGATCAATTCCTTCGGAAGTATCCGCTATACGAATCTATATCACATGAGCTTTACGATGCCATTGACAAATCAAAAGCACCGCTCACTATGGTTTCATCTAGCTTGAAAGAGGCAGAGAAGTTATTTCACAAAGCGCAGTGCAATGCTAACACAACGCCAAAACCTACCGTATCACCTTAATACCTAGCTATACCCTTGCATTGATATGCATCTGTAAACGTCTATGATGAGTGGGTCAGTATCTGAGGCTTATTCGATCTCACGTACACAGCATCATACGACGCTATGGATGCTGCGTACCTTGCTTTACAATGAGATATTCAAATGCTATTAATAGGCTTTTGCGAATACCGCTAAACGACCTGTCTTGCCACTGAAAATACAGGGTCCGGTATTGTTATTATCTAGTAAGCAGCGCACTGTGACATTGTGGTCTGTTTTTAGCTGTTTTTCAATTGTATCATTATCAGCATGATCATGCCAATACGCTGTCGCGAACCCAATGCCATTGCTAAAGAAATCAGTTAGCGCTGCTTGCGTATCGCAATGCTGCAAGTTGGCATCTCTAAAGTCTTGCGCCTTTTTATGAATGGCATCTTGTATGTCTTGCAATGTTTTTGCTATGTCAGCAATAAACTCATCGTGCGATACAGCTGTTTTGTCACGATAAGCCTTATGGCGTAAACCCATATAGACTGCGTTGTTCTGCAATTCCTTTGCACCAATCTCACAACGAATAGGCACACCTTTCTTTACCCATGACCATGCCTTCTCTCCAGGGCGCTGATCGCGCATATCAATGTGTACACGTATCTCCTCGCCAGCAAATGAATGCGCACGTAAGCGATCTGCCAAAGCCTCGCAGTAATCGAGCAGGGCACTGTTGTCTTGATTGTTTTTTAATAGTGGTAAAATCACAACTTGCGTTGGCGCAATGATGGGTGGTAATACCAGGCCATCATCATCAGCGTGCGCCATGATGAGCGCGCCTATTAAACGTGTTGATGTTCCCCATGATGTAGTCCAAGTCAGCTTACGTTGCTCATCTTTGTCTGTATAAGTGATATCAAAGGCACGTGAGAAATTCTGCCCAAGAAAGTGCGATGTACCGGCTTGTAATGCCTTACCATCTTGCATCATTGCTTCCATTGTGAAGGAGTTAACTGCACCAGGAAAACGCTCGTTTCGACTTTTCTCGCCACGAATCACCGGTATTGCCATGTTGTTTTCAGCAAAATCGGCATACACGTTCGCCATCTCACGCGCCTCTGCCAGTGCCTCATCTTCAGTCGCATGCGCTGTGTGGCCCTCTTGCCATAAAAACTCGCTACTGCGTAAAAATAACCGTGTGCGCATTTCCCAGCGCACAACATTCGCCCATTGGTTTAGTTTCATGGGTAAATCACGATAAGACTGCACCCACCGGCTAACCATCTCACCAATAATTGTCTCAGAAGTAGGGCGCACAATCAGTGGCTCCTCCAACTCACCCGCCGGCTGTAATTCACCATCACTGTTCTTGCGCAGCTGGTGATGTGTCACCACGGCGCATTCAGTTGCAAAACCCTCAACTTGCTCCGCCTCTTTTTGAAAGTAACTCAGCGGAATAAATAGCGGACAATAAAAATTACTCACTCCCCGGCGCTTTAATGTCTTATCCATCAAGCTTTGAATACGCTCCCATACAGCATAACCCCAAGGTTTGATGACCATACAGCCACGCACAGGAGAATGCTCAGCCATATCTGCCGCTTTAATCACTGCCTGGTACCAGGCGGCATAATCTTCTGAACGCGTCGGTGTAATTGCTGTCTTGTTTGCCATAATGTGCTACCTCTGTAACTCCGTTGAATGTTGTTCTAGCTGCGCCAAAGCCAACCAATCCTTGGGTGTCAGAAAATCACTGATGAGTTGTGATTCGACAGAACCCGCTGTAGCTTGCCATTGATATGGCCAGCTTACACTTGGCGGCATTGACATGAGTATGGATTCAGTACGACCATTGGACTGCAAACCAAATAGCGTACCCCGATCGTATAGTAAATTAAATTCGACATATCGCCCACGACGATATTGCTGGAAAGCCTTTTGTTGTGCCGCCCAAGTCTTGTTTTTATGCCGCGCTACTATGCCTGCATAGCTGTGATTAAACGCCGCAGCCACTTGCTGAATAAATCCAAAGCACACCTCGAAACTGGCATTATTCACATCATCAAAAAATAACCCACCAATGCCGCGCGCCTCTTGCCTATGTGGTAAATAAAAATAGCGATCACACCAGGCTTTGTATTCTTCATAAACACCAGGCTGAAAAGCATCACAGGCCTTCTTTGCAGCACTGTGCCAAGCAACACAATCAGCTACATCACCGTAGTAGGGTGTCAAGTCAATGCCACCACCAAACCACCAGCGTTTTTTATTATCACCGTTGCTGGGAGCAAAGGATTGAAAAAAACGGCAGTTAGCATGCGTCGTTGGTATAAAAGGATTGTTAGGGTGCACCACGATAGAAACGCCTAACGCCTCGAAGGGATGCCCCTCTAAGTGCTGGCGACCTGGGTTAGCGCTAGCAGGCAAGGCCTTGCCACGTATATGCGAAAAATTAACGCCGGCTTTCTCAATGATGTCGCCACCTTGCAATACGCAACTCACACCACCACCTAAGTCATCGCAAGACCATGCATCACGCTCAAAGCGTTGCGTTGACTCAAGCGCTTCCAGCATGCTCATGGTGTCAGCTTGCCAACTTTGTAACCAAGTAGATAAGTCTGACAGACGGTTATTATGTTCAGATGATGCGCCCATTCGGCCTCCCAAATAATCTTTACACATCATACCGTATTAATAGACAGAACTGTAGTCAACGTTGCACTCAATTCAAGCGCCTGCTAATCTTAGTGTGTGTTAAATGTCCATTCAAAATGACAGCAGGGGTCATAAAATGAACAATGTATCGACGCTTCGCTCTGAGCTACTCGCACTGGCAAAACGTGCTGGTGATGCGATTTTGCCATACTGTGATTATACCGACGCTGACCTTGGTATCAGCCACAAGGAAAATGATACCGTAGTAACACTCGCAGATCATGCTGCCAATGCCGTTTTAGTGTCAGGATTAAAACAATTATCACCACACCCAATCATTACAGAAGAGCAAGCCCTGCCTAGCTTCGAGGAGCGCCAGCAGTGGTCAACATACTGGCTGATCGATCCGCTAGACGGCACGCGTGGTTTTGTGGAGAATCGCGCATCGTTTACAGTCAATATAGCGCTGATCCATGCGCATGAAGTATCTATGGGTATCGTAGTAGCACCTGTTGAAGAGCTATATTACTCCGCCGCACAAGGAGAAGGCGCCTGGCAACACCACCCAGATGGCACAGAAACCCGCTGTCAAGGCAAACGTTACGATGAAGCCGCTCCCACTGTGATGTTAGGATGCTATGGCAAAACACATTATTGGCAAGAGCATCTGGCCAAACACCTTCCACGGCATAGCCTGCGTCACATCAATAGTTCGCTCAAATTCTGCTTGCTGGCGGCTGGTGAGGGTGATTTCTACCCTAAACGCCACGCGATCAGCGAGTGGGACACAGCCGCTGGACAGTGCATATTACAGGAGGCGGGTGGTGCTGTACTCTCTAGCGATGGAAAACCATTGCAATACAACCGCAAGGCGAGCATACTCAACTCAAGCTTTGTGGCTATGGCTGATGCCCGCGCCGCAACGCATCTTGTCGATTTGTGCTTTAAATAACTCAGAGGAGGCTCTATGTCACAACATCTCACAGTCAGCGTCACCGGTGCAGCTGGTCAAATTGCATACTCATTTTTGTTTCGCTTGGCTGCCGGCGAGGTCTTTGGACCCAATGTGCGCTTGACACTCAAATTACTTGAAATACCACCCGCTTTATCTGCGCTACAAGGTGTTGTCATGGAGCTGAATGATTGTGCCTTTCCGTTGGTTGATCATATCATCGCGACAGATCAAGCAGAGGTTGCTTTTGCAGATACCAATTGGGCCATATTAATAGGTTCAGCGCCTCGCAAAGCAGGTATGGAGCGCTCCGACCTTTTAGGTATGAACGGTGGTATCTTTAAAGCACAGGGCCAAGCTCTGAATGAACATGCAGCAGAAGACGTGCGCGTATTTGTTGTTGGAAATCCTTGCAATACCAACTGCATGATCGCAATGCAACACGCTCCACGTATCCCCAATGAAAATTTTTATGCCATGACCATGCTGGATCAAAATCGTGCAACAACACAATTGGCACAAAAAGCGGGCGTCGCTGTGAGTGATGTTAAAAACGCTATCATTTGGGGCAACCACTCAGCAACACAGTACCCAGATGCGCATCACGCCAGCATTAATGGTCAGTCAGCAACAGCTGTTTTAAATGACAATGATTGGTTGGATAACACCTTTATCCCATGCGTGCAAAAGCGCGGCGCTGCGATCATTCAAGCACGGGGTGCTTCTTCAGCTGCATCCGCTGCAAATGGGATCGTAGATGGTGTGCGTGCATTGATAACCGAGACGCCTGCAGGTGAGGTCTATTCTATGGCGCGGGTGAGCAATCAAGCTGATTACGGTGTACCGAACGATATCATCTTTTCATTTCCATGTAAGACTGTTAACGGCCGTTGTGAGATCGTTACTGGCTATGAGTTTGACGCCGATGCACAGACCCGCTTCGATGCCTCACTGCAAGAACTCAAGCAAGAGCGTGACACGGTTGCCGAACTGGGCCTCATGCCAACAGTAGACGCTTAAGATGACTGATCTGTGCTGCTAGGCGCTTGCTTTGGTGGCACAGATGTCGTGGTGTGATCCACTGATGACGGCATAACAGAATTGTAAAGCGGTGATCCCATTATTATGCTCGCACTCAATACAACCCATACCATCACTTTATTGACCCGGGCAATGGCAGTCTGTTTATTACCCACTATGAAAGCAACACAATAACCAGCGAAATATATAGCTAAAAACGCTAGCAAGAAGCTACTAATGTATCGCCCATCAGATAGATCTATCCAGTTATTGATTTTGTAGAAAACCAGATTACATAACAAAGCTGCAGCCAAACCAAGAAAAAGGCCAATTCGCCACGTCAGTCGCAGCCACCTCCTGCCTTCATTCACATGGCTGCCATCTTGGTAATATGCATTTATCGCCAAGAGCAAAATAATACTCGCAGCAATGAGTACTGATTCAACACTACTATGCTGTGTGAATTGCAATAAGTCACCTGAGAAAAGGTGGATGTACAATATTGGGGTTGTTATCAGCAATGCGATACAAACCAGTGGCAGTATGATTGAAAATGCTGCGATAACAATTTTACGTAATCCAAGCAACGCATTCAGGTGATCAGTTGCCAATGCTATACCCACAAAAAAACCGAACTGAATAATGCCAAAACCATAACTTGACATGATCTCCTTTAGGAAGCTCACATGCACAAGCTTAAGTAGAAAGGCCAAGCACAGTAAGGTAGCCCAGAGAAATATCGCAAATAACAACGCGATGATGCTGACACTGAATGTATTCCAAACAGACTCGAAATAATAACGATAATCGACTCGGAAACCACCTTGTCGCGCATACACTACAAACAAAAACATAAATAAATTAGCACTGAGAAAGACATAGGACATCACGACGATATGCTGCAATGACATCATAAAAATCATCACCGTAACAGCAGTAGCAACCAGGCACTTTGTCAGGTTCAGTTGTGCCTCTGAAGAAACAGAAAAGGCCAGTAACAAGCAACAAAATAACAATGCAAAATAGAGAGACAGTTTCGCATGTAACAAAAAGGGTAATTGATCACTGAAGCTGAGCGCATCTGCTTTAGTACTATAATATGCAATACTGGCTACCAACCCCAGTAGACAACATAGCAACATGTGGCGACCCTGTGACTGGTTAGTCGTAGCTGAATGCGACATAGCACCTCCTGTTAAGCCTAATTCATCTCTAATATATACCATCTCACTACTGATATCCAAGAAGCATACTGATACTACCACATCAGTGCTAGGGATATACGCTATGATACCCGCTTTAGCACAAACGAACCCTCACAACAGCTGATCGCATCCCAGTGATACAGGACGGCATTCGCCCAACAGGTGCGACTAAATTATGCGCACACCCTCGGGGGCTGCAGAATATCTTTGATAAAGACCATATAATGTGCTAATATGGAGCTAATTACGTACAAAATAGGGTTGGTAACGGGTATGTTCGCTAATATAATCAAGCACTTAGAGCATCATTTGATGGTATGGTTATGCGGTATTTTTGGGTTATTGGTGGGTGCTTCTTACATCACGACACACGCTTCAAATAAGAGTTTAAGTGGCTACTCACGACTTATGCATGAATCAAAGCGCTACCATCTTGATCCCCAAGTGCTGCGGAGAGCATTACATGCCTATGAATGGGGAAGGGTACATGGAGACCTAAGCAATACACATGATACATTGGCCATTGTTGACTTTTCAAAGCCATCATATGAGAAGAGATTATGGATCATACATCCTCAGAAGCAAGAAATAGTAACATCACTTTATACCACACAAGGCAGCGGTAGCGGGCGCGTCTATGCGCGGCACTTTTCAAACAATGCTGGTACGCATGCCAGCAGTTTAGGGCTTTACCGTGTTGGCAATGAATATCAAGGAAAGCACGGCCTGTCACGACGGCTATTTGGCCTGGAACACGGGATCAATGACAATGCATACAAACGCAGTATTGTGATCCATGCGGCAAATTATGCGCGTGAATCAAACATTAAAAAACAGCATAGAGCAGGTAATAGCTGGGGCTGCTTTGCTGTTTCACCAACGAAGTTACATTCTGTTTTACGATCTCTGCAGGCAGGCAGCGCATTATTTGCTTATGCAGCACCGGAAAACCATGATCGGATCACACTCTAGAGGGGCCTCCTAGGGGCCCAGCTTGACTTATGAATCGAGGCATCATAGCTTATTAATGTATCATTTATATTGGGAGCATGATATGCAAACATTCATTAAAACCAGTATTGCCGCATTAGCCTTGCTTAGCACGAGTGCATCGCTTGCAGACACGTGCCCAAATAACTATACGTTGTATACACCAACCAGTATGTCTATTGATAATTTACTCGTGACTTATAAAGACACAGCACCTTATTTTGGTATGACCATGAATTTTGGTGGGAATAATCTTTTTAACAAGCTCATCTCGCAACAGCTTCAATCAGATAGTAGTTTCTGCATCAACCAAGGACAGCATACAATTAATTTCCCCCCAGACACAAATGTATTTAAGTATCGAAAGAGTAGCCATGGTTTTGATGTCAACTCTGATTACTTCAGCATCTCTTTTAATATGCACAATAGAGCTTTAGATGTGACCCACATCCATGCTGGCTCTGATCTATTACGTGAAATGGGGCGGCCAAATATCAAAGCTCTTGTGTTAAAAGGTCACCTGAGATTTCAAGCACAAAATTAAGGTCATCTCACTGGCCTTAAGATCAACTTGCTGTTATCGACTCATCCTTTGTTCATAACAAGATAGGGTAATTTATACCCTATCTTTGACTATATGGACTGTGTTAGCTTGGTTGTATTCAAGAAGTGGGGCTTTTCAATAACCCACTTCAAACATCAAGCAAACTTCATAAGGAGTATACATGTTTACAAATATCATCACTAGATCTATTGCAATGCTCGCATGCGTCGTTTCAACAAATACACTATTTGCCGCAAGCCTAGAACTATCACACGATTCAAAAGTTGCAGCGCTGCTACAAAGCGGCAAGTATGCAGTGTGCCAAAATAGTATCCCAAACAACATATCTGGCTATGTGACATGGACCTGTGCATCTACTGATGCTGTCCCTATGATATGTTGCCTTACATCATCAGATGATGGCGAGGCTGCGGGTACAAGCGGTCAAGGCAATATCAACTGGGGATGAGGCTGTTGCCCCCATTAACATACATCATTTTATTGAGTGTACAATAATGAAAAACAATATCCGCTTACTCCTTGGCCTGCTCGTATCTGGCTGCAGTTTTGCCGCTTTTGCAGAAGGCTGTCCAGATGGGTATACAAAATACCGCTATCAAAGCGCCCATGTAAATAGTGCTGAGATACACACAACGATGATATCACAATATGGTGGACAAATTCTTGACGCACCAGGTAGTGCTGTTCATGGATTTTTTGTTGATGACATTACCAAAAGAACATTGTGCGTGAATTACAATGATAAGGTGATGATTGATATCTATAACAATACAACATCACACTTTCAAGGTGACCATGGTTCGTATCACTACAGTACGCGTAGTAAAAATGGTGATTCCAGTGAAGTATATTTTAAACGCTCATGGTCAAAGTTGAAGTTTACAAAAATTGACGAAAGCTATTCTGAATTCACTCGACTGATCAGCAATCAGATGCGGGATTATGAACGAGTCATCTATGATATCAGCTTGATATACAAAAAAGCCAAAGACTGATCCAGGGGCATATACGGACATGATGATCAACTGTGTTATTGAGTAAATTGAACGTTTTTTGATGGTCTAATGGTGTTACAAACGAATCGTGGCAATCAGATGGCTCAAAATGCTAATGCGCGATAATAAGAATTATCGCGCATAACCGAATACTGTAATGAAAATATGGACTATCAGCTCTATTCAAGTAATAAATCTTGCTAGTAGCTCACTCTGCTAGCGTTCACTTTCTCAGCAACAAATCTATTATGGCTCACAGGAATGGCTAGACAATGTTACCGACTAGAGATAGAGTAGAATTACCCAGCAGTTGGAGTAATATACTATGCATATGAACACCCTGTCACTGAGATCGCTTCTGGCGTCGCTGTTATTTTGCACAACGTCATTATGCTATAGTGACCATCTAAATCTGCAGCAAAAGAAGTTAAATGCGTCAAGCTTACTACCAAAACAGCACGCAGTCACACAACCAGAAAGAACGGGTCAGCATATTTCCGCATACTGCATCTGGTATATGACGAAAAGCGATAATTTCTCTGGGCGCGGTTATCTGAACCAATCCAGCCACAATACAGCTCACGACAGTAGAACGAGTATGCCACCATGCAATGAACTACCTGCGGGTATCACCACAAGAAATTACGGCGGCTGGGACATTGTTGAATTTAAGAGAGTCAATAATGAGCCTCAGGGATTCTTTTCAGTGAAGCTGATTGGCTCGCTCAGACAAGGCCGCAACCTTTATCTCGTGAATGACTCAGGTGGTGGCAGTGGGCAATTCTCATCGCTTGTCATTATAAATCAAGATCACTCAGGCCTACATTACCAATGCAAAATTGCCGGAGGCGATCGAATGTCTGGCGGGTTTTCTCACGTCAAGCTGATTCCAAACGGGCTATTCATTCAACGTTACGCTACAAATAACCCGGCAATAACGCAGCGCCCTGCTCTGAATACCTTTACAATCAACCTGACTAGCAGAAAACATAAAACAATTTGTGCACAAATCAAAGCAAGCATGGCCGAGAAAAAACAATAATGTCTCGGTTTAAGCTGAGTGCAATTTATTTCTAGCCAATCAGATCAATCAAATTGCAGATCCTCTGCGAGACCAATGGATGTGCACTTGCCACGCTATTCACCTGGTTTAGCACGCTTTGCAGATTTATTTCGCCGAAAAGATCTATCATTTCTTACCCGCTTTCTCTGCCCTGCATTCTTTGATGGACTATTTTTTTTACCTGACTGGACAGGTTGTGCTGCCTTAATCTTAGGCTCATAACCTGCTAGCACCTTAGATTCAATACGTCGCTTCAACACTTTTTCAATAGCAAATAGTAAGGGCTCATCTTCAGCACTCACAAGAGATATTGCCAGCCCGGAATTTTCCGCGCGACCTGTTCTACCAATTCGATGCACATAATCTTCAGGGACATTTGGTAATTCGAAGTTAACGACATGTGGCAGCTTATCAATATCCAGCCCCCTCGCGGCAATGTCGGTTGCGACCAATACTCGAATATCACCTGCCTTAAAGCCTGCCAGTGCACGTGTGCGAGCACCCTGGCTTTTGTTTCCATGAATGGCAGCAGCAGGCAAACCATCACAATCTAGCTGTTTAGCTAAACGGTTAGCACCGTGCTTTGTGCGCGTAAATATCAACACCTGCTGCCAGTTTTCAGAGCCAATGAGATACGAAATCAGCTCCCTCTTTCGGGCCTTGTCAACGCGGTAAATACACTGCTTGACATGATCAGCGGTAACGTTACATCTATCCTCACCAATCATAATCGGCTTATATAAAAGCTTACTCGCCAGTGATTTTATCTCTTTTGAGAAGGTTGCTGAAAAGAGCAGGTTTTGTCGTCGCTTTGGTAAATGTGAAATGATGCGCTTAATGTCTCTGATGAAACCCATATCAAGCATACGATCAGCCTCATCAAGAACCAGTATTTCAATAAAAGATAAATCAAGATGCCCCTGATTGACCAAATCTAACAAACGACCTGGCGTAGCAATCACAATATCAGCACCGGCTTTCAAGCGCCTAATTTGTGGGTTTATTTTAACACCACCAAATATGACACATGAGGTCAATGTTAACTGCTTACCATAGTCGCAGACGCTTTGATGCACTTGTGCTGCGAGCTCTCGCGTTGGCGTGAGAATCAACGCACGCACGGAATCCTGCTTAATGACCTGGCGTGATGATAATAGTTGCAATAACGGCAGCACAAAAGCAGCTGTTTTGCCAGTACCTGTTTGGGCTGCTGCAATCACATCCCTCTCCTGTAATACCGCCGGTATAGCCTGACGCTGAATGGCAGTAGGCTTATCATATTGAATCGATTGGACTATTGCTTGTTGTAGCCCAGGCCAGTTACTTGCCATGGTGATTATCCTATTAGGTAATAAATGTAACACAATGGTGAACTATACCAGGCTGACTGAACAATGTACAGATATTTATACCCCATTTTCAACACGCACCATGTCTGCATGTAACGCGCTGATATCGGCCATAACATATTGATATCATGCCATACCGCTTACTTTTAAACGTTTTAGCCTGATCAACTCAACAGTTTCAAGACAATCATCTAGATCATAATGGCTGTATCAGGTAACATATATAACTAGTCACCACATGGATGCTGGATAATGACAAACCCACTTGAGCAATACCTCTTGGCACTAGAGCATGATGCCACATGTGCCACAGTGCTCAGCAAGCGCACTGGGGGATGTATCAACCAAGTAGCGCTACAATCGCTACTTCAGTTAATTGAAAAATCAACCCACTCCGAGCTTTATGCATGCCTGCTTTTGCTTGTGCTTGCTGATATCGATAGTGGTAATATTAAAGGAGCAACAAAAAAATACGGCACCACCCAGAAACATATCAAGTTGATTTGTCGTGACAATGTAGATAGAAAACGACTTATCACTGAACTACAAAATAAAATTGACATGACATTTCTAGCACAGCACTCACAGTTCCTGAAATTATGCAGCAATTACTACCTACTCATTCGTAGCCAAAAGAAAGCTATCACACCCACCCTTAGAAAAGCCACATTGTGCCTCAACTTAGTGGCAACATTGGTGCTCACAACAGAAATAGTCACACTCATCAAGCCTAAGTGGGCGTTTTTTAGCAGGAGAGCATCGCGACTATTGTGTATCACACTACTCATTACATCACTGCTAATGAAGCCAAGTATCATCTTTCAAACACACCTTCTCTTGTCTTCTTTAGCAACAAACCAATGCGTGCGCAAAATACCACAGTCTCTACTCAGTTATTTCCTTAACACAGGTTATAACGAGCCACTACAACTTGCGCATGATCAAGTTTATGCGGATGATAATGCACTCGCATTGCATGTCACCCAAAAGTTTCTTGTTATACAAAAAATTCAAAAGACAATTAAGTATAAAAATCAGCTTTGACAGATGAAACCACATTAACCTCAAAATCTTATATGATTTATATCATATGCTTATACGCTCAGGAACGACTCTCAAGAAAATGCCGTTGCCAGAGCCACACCATAAACATGATCCATGGCTCTGCGTGCCACACCAATAACCTCATCTGAATTTTTGCTAGGCTCAACAGCCAGTTTTAGCGCAGCATAAATAGAATCTGATATTTCATTTAGATGATAGTGGCTGAATATATCATAACACGGCCAAAGATCACGCGTATAACATTGCGCTTTCGTCATTACAGTCAAAAAAGCATTGCGAACTATCATTTTCATTAACCAAACACACCACTCTTGTATATTGATCTCAACATCATTGCTAGAGAGATGCTTGATAAGCATCTCTAATACACCCTTATCATTCATCCAGCAGTGTGATATCAAATTCGTGTCTATGCCAAAGCTCGGGATCGCATGTGAAATATCACGCCCATAAATATGAAGTGACTGCGTCTTAATGAAGAAGCGACTGGTATCAGACGGGGACAATAACATCTCGTCTGTACAAAGTGAAATATCTATTTTTTTGCAAAAACTATCCGAATGACTGTGATTGTTTTTGATTACTTCGCATGCGGCTTGATTTTTCTCATAGTCATTAAAGGCCACAACAATGAGATCAAGATCTGATACGTCCTTGATGGCACGACCAACAGCAACCGACCCACGTACATAAATTGAATGTATATTGGATGTCGACTCTACGAGGCTTTTGAGTACTGTCTCCAAGAGTTGCCGCCAGCAGCGCTGTAGACTTGTATGACTGGTCAAGTTAAGAATGTGACCACTCTCATCAAGCGGTTGTATTGTTCCCACTTGATTAATCATGGCAATCATCCAATCTAGGCAGTGGTAATTGAATATTTTGACATAACGCTTCAATTGCATCCCAAACAGCTTGAGCCCCTACAGAAGATACGTTCATTTCCTGTGTGTATAATGCATATAACATATTAATGTGAGCTGAGGACCCTGGAAAACACTGCAACGTATATTGATAGCAGTCTATGATAGTTGTGCGATATATATGATCTGTAGCAATTTCATTGTAGGCATACCACCTAAAAATTTTTTTAGCAATATAACCAGCCAACTGACATAAAAAGACTGGTGATGCTTGAGCCTTTTTGAGAATATCACACAGCTCAGCGCCCCATACAATACGATTTGAATACAAAAGCTCTTCAGTTGATTCAAATACATCATCTGCTCTAGGTATCGCCTGTCCGTAGTAACAGACTCCATTCATGTAAATGTCAAAGTTGACGCATTTCTCAGCAATCATATAATCATAGCCTACAGAATCAGTTGGCGGAATGATTCTACGATCAGAATCAACAGAAAAAACCTTGATACCCAGATCAAAAGACCTGATCGTGAATCCACATAAATATTTAATATAACGTTTTAATTTAGCGGCACGAGTCATTGGTATGTCTTGACACAAAACAACAACATCTAGATCTGAGTGCGAGAGCGCAGTTCCATATACCGTCGAACCACGAATATAAATTGAGGTTAAGCAGTAACCACATAGTGAGCAACACAGCTGTGAAATTTGCGTGATATCACACATTGCGGATAAATGCTTGGGTGATAAATGGGAGAGAGACGCCAAACGAGCAGGGCTAACCTTCAATCGAACCCACCTCTTGCAACCAATCATCTGACGGTTGCTTCAGGATATCAAGATACCTGTTCCTGACTCGCGCCAAATGCATTTCAGGGAAGGAATCGTGCCTTACAACCAGCTCCATTAGCTTAACGACATCCTTTAGGGAGTCAATCAATGAATCCTTGGATATTGCTGTATTAGAGCACTGTGCAGGATGCAGTTGGCTCAGTAACGAAAGCAGCTCGGGGCTTGCATTTTTTTCTTTTATTGATGACATAGATGCCAAGATCTCACTCATCAGTATTGGCAGATTTTTGTAAACCATGGATGCTGTCAAATGTAGCGAATGATTTGACAAATTCTCAACCTCATGGAATTGCCCAATTGGAATATAAAGAATATCACCAGGATTCATTATTATATCTAATGCCAAACCAGAAGCACGTATCTCATCATCAGTGGTTTCATCTGGCACTTTCATTTGTGCGTAATATGCATTTTGTTTGTGATTATAAACTTTCCATCTTTTCTGGCCTGATAACGCAAAAATAAGTACGTGATGACCGTCCCTGTGTATCGGAAAAGCTTTACCACCCTTTTGTGATAGATAAGCATTACATCCACCACCGCAGTTAAGCGTTTCATGAATTAACGCAATCAGCTGCTTAGCCATCATTGAATATTTAAAATATTGATCGAAAACAATAGAGCACTTTAGATCCATACACTTCTTTATTGAGCGCACATCCCTATACAAAGTTGCATCAGTCGGTATGGAATGTGTCCAAGCGGCAGAATTAACCTGCTCTGCACTATTCCATACTTCAACTAAGTTATTCTCAGCGCCCTTTAATGGGTCAAACAAAATCGATAGGAATTCTTTTAGATAACTTTCATCATGCTCAAAAGCAGACACATGATGGACAGGAGAGTTGAAAATATGTGGTTTCAATAACGTTAATAATGATTCATTAAAACGTAACATAGACATCTCTCCTTCTTTAAAGGCTAAAGCTTACTTGCCATGATTTCATGCTCAAGATCTGTCATTGCCTTTTGATGCTCACTAGATGCTTGCATCAACAGATTAAGATGACTTTTACTCGCACAAGGGTCAGCAGTACAGCCATGGCGATCATCACCAACACGCATCGGTTGTTTTTCAACAGCCTTAACATTGCCATTTCCGCTATTCATGCTAGCTAAATGTGCTATTTGATCTTTCAAGACATGCCCCGCCACACAGCCGTGACGATCATCACCAACGCGCATAGGTTGCTTTTGAGCTGATTGCCCATTGGTAGCAATACCGTTGATACTAGCAAGCTGAGCCAACTGATCGTTTAAAACGTGACCCGCCACACAACCGTGACGGTCATCACCAACTCGTGCTGTTGGCTTTTGTGGGGCTCCTGAACCTAAATGATTTTTTGACATTAAATCCCTCCTGGAATTTTTGAGATTAAAGATTGTGACATCAAGCCACACATGAATCATATCGAGTTCTAAAGTAACAATCAAGCAAGGATTACATTACATTGCTTAAGGAAAGATTAATTAATAACTTTGCATATAATCGTGAAAAAAAATTTTTAGTTTGTTACGATACCGGATCATTTCCAGAATAAGCCAATCTCAAGAATGACAAAAGAGGAAGCTACCAAGAAGATACTATGTGATTTCTTTTCAGTACACCCTCAATCATCAGAGGGTGTGTTGGATGCATATCGGGTATTTGTGCTTGAAGCAGGACGTAAAATTTGGCAGGGCTCAATGAATGCCCCAACACATCGCATACATGAGTTAGTGACAAATACAGCCAATTCTTCTGTGTATAAAATTATCAGAGACCATCAGAATCATAACGCTACTAAATGCCTCGTTATTGATAACAGCATACACAACAAGTTATTACTATTTTTCTTGATTAACCGAATTGGGATGCAGCGTGTTAATATACACTGGCTATACAAGTATGTTGCACCTTGGGTTGGCGAGACTCATTTCAACAATATACGCTACAGCCGTGAATGCAGCACTATTTTCAATCACCCAGAGTAAATTTTGCGTGCTGGAGAACAAGAATATACTGCCGCAAGAAGTGCATATATTAGTTTCTTTGCTACTGAGTTGCGTCATACTTATTTGAGTATACACATTGTGGAAAATGCATTAGAATCTCTTTGCAACATAGAGAAAAAGAAAATATCATGCTCTAAAATAACATATCAAGCACTTGTAGATCTCTGCAAGCAACGAATTTTTCCATGCTTTAAATCAAAGTCATGTTTATGCTTTCTTTTAAACAATATCCTTTCTCTCATGCTGGCAAGTTTTTCATTCATCTTAGTATACGGTGCTATGACAATCCTTATGTACACCGCCAACCCTGAACAACCTGATGAGGCATTAAACACACACACAAACTTCATTATAGTGTTAATGGCATGCGTCCTAAATGGCACCACCCAGCATGTAAACACCCACATTGAAGAAACAAGCCTCACTTCTCCCTATTATTTGAAATCAACACACTGCCATTTAAGCTCAATTCCAACACTGTACCCAACTTTGCTTTCATTCATCACTTTAACATCTACCCTCATTGTATTTGCATATCGGCTATGTCACACATATTCTAAAAACGCCACACTATACTTACGTTACATTCAAATGTATCATGAATTAAAAGGCAGTAGGTTGGTTCAACCATCACAAAACAGCCATACGAGCATAGAGATATCAATCAATAACAGAACGCCTTTGTTAGCAGAGAACTACGAACGGCATGTAACATAAGGACATATAAATTATATGAGTGAAACTTACAAGCACGCCGTCTTCGCGCGCTCACACACAAACAAAACCTAGCAGATTATTTGATAGTAACGCGCCTGGAATCAAAGATTCAGAGCATCTATGCCCCTCAGGCTTCGCCCACGCTGCGCGTGCCCAAATCGTCTATCGTGACGATTTGTCGAACCAGCTGTTTTTGATTTCGTCGGAGTTTCTCATCCTCCGTGCGCTTTACGCAAAAAAAAAGACCCAAAGGGTCTTTTTATTTTGGCGCGCCCGGAAGGAGAGATTCGGGGCATCCATGCCCCTCAGGCTTCGCCCACGCTGCGCGTGCCCAAATCGCCTATCCTGGCGATTTGTCGAACCAGCTGTTTTTGATTTCGTCGGAGTTTCTCATCCTTCGTGCGCTTTACGCAAAAAAAAAGACCCAAAGGGTCTTTTTATTTTGGCGCGCCCGGAAGGATTCGAACCTCCGACCACCTAGTTCGTAGCCAGGTACTCTATCCAGCTGAGCTACGGGCGCACACGGTTCCTTGGCGGAGAGAGAGGGATTCGAACCCTCGATGGATTTTAGTCCATACTCCCTTAGCAGGGGAGCGCCTTAAGCCACTCGGCCATCTCTCCAAGGATTCAAGATCATAACACATCCACCAGAAAAATAAATAGTTTTTTAACACAAATGAAAATGCTGACCATTATTCTTCAAGGATGCCTTTGATTGTGCACATTCTAGTCTTCTTTAGGCTCTTTATCGCCCTGCTCACTCAGAATACGCTCGTAAATTTCCTCACGGTGTACTGATACATCCTTAGGCGCATCAATGCCCAAGCGAACTTGGCTACCCTTTACACCCAACACTGTGATCTTAACATCATCGCCAATAATCACCGATTCACTAATACGTCTTGTCAAAATTAACATTTGTCCACTCCTCTAACACTTCAATCCCTTATCCTTTTCAACCATCCTTGATCAAAATATAGACCAACCTTACCCAATTTTCAACCCGGATACCGCTAGTTTTTACAATATCATAACCTATTGTTGTGCTAATGGCGAACAAAAAATGCGATTTTTTTTATCCATATAAATCACAGACTTAGCACGCTTCAAGCTGATAGCCGCCAACAATCTGTAATGCAGCATGTAAATCTGCCATTGATACAAAGAATGTGATTTTTGTGGCTGAAGTAGACCAATGACGCACTGATATACCCTGCTTTGACAAGAATAATGCTGTTGTCGACAACAATCTCTCAGGCAGCATAGGCCTAGCACCCAGTACAGTGATCATTGCTGAATCAACCTGCGCAACAGGATCTGAGGCACCCAGATCAAGGCAGATTTTCCGAATGGCCACCTGATGCGCTTGCCAATCGCTATCTCGCATACTCGCTATGATTCTTTGACCCGTAACGTCCTCACACACCTGCAAAATACGCATGCTGATACCCTGCTCATCTAGGGTTGATAAAAAATAGGATAACAAGCCCGCGCGAGGTGGTATATCCGCTATGGAAACCAAACAACATTCTGTCATATGACTCGCCACCAATAAATCAGCACCTGAGGCAGCCTCTTGACCAATCGTGGTCATACCATCCTTACCTGCAGTCGATGCCACCGTGACAACCACACCATGAGCCTTTGCAACAGAAAGACATCTGTCATGCAATACCTTCGCACCAGAGCTAGACATCTCCAGCATGGCATCAACATCAATGTGCTCTATCAACGCCGCTCGCGGAATAACACGTGGATCAGCACAGTGAACACCCGCTACATCCGTCATAATACGACACTCACCTGCTTGTAACACAGCAGCAAGCGCAACCGCTGTCAAGTCTGAACCACCACGACCCAATGTGACAACACGTGACTGCGCATCAACCCCCTGAAAACCCGCAACAACAGGCGTGACTCCCTTTTCTAGCGATGCCAATAAAGCATCGACATGAATTGAGGCGATTTCAGTTGTAGATACGGTCGAATCAACCATGATTGGAACATCATCTGCTCGAAACGGTTTAGCAGATAAACCGCACTCTTGTAGCGCCATACTGAAAAGAGCAATTGATTGACACTCACCAGTAGACAACAACAAGTCATAATTAGAACCACCCTCAACGCCAAAAGAAGACGCCATCGTCACTAACTGGTCAGTGATACCAGCCATTGCCGAGCAAACAACAACACAACGATTTCCAGCAGCAACACATTCAGCGACCATCGCAGCAGCTTGGCGAATGCGCTCACAACTGCCCAGCGATGTACCACCAAATTTAATGACGATCAAAGACATCTTTTAAGTCTTAACTTGTTCTAATTGTTGAGCCACCCATGTTGACACATTAGCCAATACCGCAGGAAGCTTATCTGGCTGATCACCACCACCCTGAGCCAAATCAGGACGACCTCCACCACGACCGCCAAGCTCAGCCGAAACAAATTTAACAAGATCACTCGCATTGATCTTATCCGTATCTGGTTTGGTGACACCGGCTATACAAGTCACCTTATCTTCAGCGGCATAAGCCAACACAATAACAGCGTGCTTGGCTTTTTGCTTCAACCTATCCAGCATGTCTCGCAAACCATCCTTACCAACATTATCACACTGCTTGGCAATTACTGTTAAACCTGCAACATCAGCAGCGTCGTTCATGTAGGCATCCACTTCAAAGCCAGCCATTTTTTGACGCAAACGAGTCAACTCTTTGCTTGCCGCTTTGTGCTCATTAACTAACTGCGTCAATCGCAAAGGGAGATTTTTAGGGCTTGTCTTTAAGTTTATTGCCAAATCATCTAGCAAGCGATCTTGTGACTCCACATATGCAATGGCAGCCTCACCCGTTACCGCCTCTATTCGACGTATACCGGACGCACAGGCAGTCTCTGTAATAATCTTAAAGAAACCAATGTCACCCGTTGCAGCGACGTGTGTTCCACCACATAGCTCGATTGAGAAATCACCTAATGATAATACACGAACAACCTTACCATAGTTTTCACCAAATAAGGCCATGGCTGATTTCTTCTTAGCATCCTCCAGGCTCATCTCTTCAACAACCGCTGGATGATTTGCCCTGATTTGCTGATTCACCAAGCGCTCAACCGCGTTGACCTCTTGTGGCGTCAATACATTGGGATGCGAAAAGTCAAATCGTAAACGCCTTTCATCAACCAATGACCCTCTCTGCTGAACATGATCTCCTAGCACTCGCCGTAAAGCTTCATGCAATAAGTGAGTGGCTGAGTGATTAAGGGCGATGTCCTTACGCATCTTATCAACTTCCGCAGAAATGGTATCGTCCATCTCAACTCGCCCTTTAATTACTTTACCGTAATGCAATATATTATCACCCAGCTTCATTGTGTTCTGCACACGAAAACAACCTGATTGAAAATACAGATACCCCTTATCCCCGACTTGACCACCAGACTCAGCATAAAAGGGCGTGCGCTCAAGCATCACGATGCCCTCCTGATCGGCAGTCAATGCATTCACTGGCTTATCATCTTGCAATAACCCCGTGACGTGTGTTTCTACAGACAACATATCATAACCAACAAACTCTGATCGGCCGTTAATATGCAATTGCTGTGTTTGGTTCAAATTAAATGACTGATTTCGCTGTGATAATTGACGCTGCCTTGACATGCAAGCCTGAAACCCTTTCATATCCATACCAAAACCGCGTTCACGTGCAATGTCTGCAGTTAAATCAGCTGGAAAACCATATGTATCATATAGCTGGAAAATAGTGTCACCAGCGATGTCGTCTCCCATTGATAGTTGATTCAGCGCCGTTTCTAATATTCTAATACCATTCATCAGCGTTCGAAAGAATTGCTCCTCTTCATTCATGATCACTTTCTCAATCATGGCCTGTGATGACAACAAGTGCGGATAATCATCTACCATCATAACCACAACAGCAGCAACAAAACGATAGAAAAAGGGCTGTGATTGACCCAACTTGTAACCATGACGAACCGCACGACGAATAATGCGACGCAACACATAACCACGACCCTCATTTGAAGGCGTCACACCATCAGCAATCAGAAAAACAGTCGATCTGATGTGATCAGCCAACACACGCATAGATTTATTGGCTTTATCATCCACCCCCATAATTTTACATTGCTCATTGAGAATGTATTGGAACAACTCTATATCATAATTATCTTGTACACCCTGCAAAACAGCTGCCAAACGCTCTAAGCCCATACCGGTATCAATGCTTGGTTTTGGCAATGGCGTTAATGCGCCATCAGCACTGCGATTATATTGCATGAAAACCATGTTCCATACCTCAACATAGCGATCACCTTCTTGGTTCGGTGTGCCTGGAGGACCGCCATCAACAGATGAACCATGGTCATAAAAAATTTCACTACATGGCCCGCACGGACCAACATCACCCATCTGCCAAAAATTATCTGCATCGCCACAACGAGTAAAGCGTGCAGGGTCTACCTTCATTTCATCCAGCCAAATCGATGCCGCATCATGATCGTCTTTATGTACAGTAACCCATAACTTTTCCTCGGGAATACCCAACTCCTTTGTTAAAAATTCCCACGCATATGCAATGGCCTCTTTCTTGAAATAATCACCAAAGCTGAAATTTCCCAACATTTCAAAAAAGGTATGGTGCCTGGCTGTGTAGCCAACATTTTCTAGGTCATTGTGCTTACCACCTGCCCTAACACAACGCTGCACACTACATGCTCGAACTGACTCTGGGGCTTTTTGCCCCTGAAAGATTTCTTTGAACTGCACCATGCCAGCATTAGTGAACAGCAACGTGGGATCATTGCTTGGAACCAGTGAACTGCTCTGAACTTGGCCATGGCCTCGTTTTTTAAAGAATTGAGTGAACGCATAACGAATTTCACTGCTGGTTAATCTTTTCACGGCATGAACCTCTTGAGTAACGATGAAAAAGAAGAAATGTATATGAGCGTTTTTTAAACAACGCATCACGACAGTTTACACAGTTTATTGTCTCCTGTCTAAAGCTTACTGGTAACACTTACACCTCAGTATTGACAATATTTTGCACGGCTTTATGGATGCAAGCTGCAGGAAAACCGCGCCGCAGACAATGGCGCATTAACTTGTCACCAATAGGTTGCTCGACCGCGCTTAAATGACGCTTTATTAGGTATGCCTGCAGCCTAGACACCCAAAAATCAGCACATTGTGGCAAAACCTCACGCACAATAGCAACCTCAGCAAGGCGCTGACCCAACCTCGGGGCTATATGCAAGGGCCCATACCCACGCTCCATGCGGGAACGAAGATATGCCTCAGCAGCGCGGCGCTCACAAAACAAGCCCTCTGACTGTAAATCATCAATCAACTCGGCAATAGCTGCACTGTCATGACCCTTCTCTGATAGCTTACGCTCCAGCTCTGGTCGAAAATGCTCTCTATTACCGAGATAACGGTATGCATCAACACGTATCTGAATGCTATCAGACACTGACTACGACTCAGCGACTTCTAGCGCCTCTTCAGATGGAGTAGTTCTGTTTTCAAGCAACATATCTCGCAACGCTGTTTGAATCTCATCAGCAATCGATGGGTTTTCTTCCAAGAATTTGCGAGCATTCTCTTTACCTTGACCAATCTTCTCACCTTGATAGCTATACCAAGCGCCTGATTTCTTCACAAGATCATGCTTTACGCCCAGCAAAATCAGCTCACTCAACAAAGATGTTCCTTTACCGTAGTAAATATCGAAATGCACCTGCTTAAACGGCGGCGCAACTTTATTTTTAACCACCTTCACACGTGTTTCGTTACCAACAACTTCATCGCCCTGCTTAATTGCGCCGGTACGACGAATATCCAAACGCACAGAGGCATAAAACTTCAACGCATTACCACCCGTGGTTGTTTCGGGGTTACCAAAAAGAACACCAATTTTCATACGAATTTGGTTGATAAAAATCACCAACGTATTGGTTCGTTTAATGTTACCAGTCAGTTTACGCAGAGCCTGAGACATCAAACGTGCCTGTAAACCCATATGAGAGTCACCCATATCACCTTCAATCTCAGCTTTCGGCGTCAGCGCTGCAACCGAGTCAATAACAATAATATCAACAGCAGCTGAGCGCACCAACATATCAGTGATCTCCAGTGCTTGCTCACCTGTATCCGGCTGAGAAACCAATAGATCGTCTAAATTAATGCCCAATTTTTCAGCATAACTAGCATCCAGCGCATGCTCAGCATCAACAAATGCAGCAGTACCACCTGCACGCTGACATGAGGCAATGGTCTGTAACGCAAGTGTTGTCTTACCAGATGACTCAGGACCATAAATCTCAACAATTCGGCCTTTTGGCAAGCCACCAATACCCAAAGCAATATCTAACCCCAGTGAGCCAGTCGAAATACCTTCTATACCATGAGCAACACCAGCATCACCCATACGCATCACTGCACCTTTACCAAATTGACGGTCAATTTGTGACAACGCAGCATCCAATGCTGATTGACGACTTTTATCGGACATAAAAAACTCCTAAACAGAAATAAAGTCAATGTACCAGTTAGTCTACCGATAAGCGATCAAGGCATCAACACACTGACATAAGAAAATTTCACTTATACGATACAGAGAATATCGCACAACCAATTGAGCGCACAGAATATTGCCTGCTCCTGTACATATTTCCTCCCGCCACGTAGGTAAAGCAAGCACGGATCTGGATGAAAATGCGCAGGGTCATCAAAATATGTCCCCGACACTGCGAGATAGACGGTCCCAACTGGCTTCTCAACAGAGCCACCACCCGGACCAGCAATACCTGTTGTGCTCAATGACAGATCACAATTCTGCTTATGAGCAATACCATCTGCCATATGTTGAGCAACCTGTGCACTCACAGCGCCATGTTGTGCAATGGCATCTACAGGCACATCCAACAACGTTTGTTTCGCGGTATTGCTATAAGCAACAATGCCGCAGTCAAACCATGTTGATGCGCCTGGCACGGCAACTAACTGCGACGCCAACGCACCAGCAGTACACGACTCAGCAACAGCTAATCTCATGCCATTCTCTTGCAAAAACTGCGCTATCTTTACACAAACAGGGTATAATTTAACACTCAAAAGTCAACCTCCTGGTTACATGAAAACAAATATAGCACTATCATAATGCAATTTGCTGTCTAGCAATACAGGGTTTTTTACTCTGGTGAGCTCTGATATGATGTAACGCAGATTCTCTTAGGAAGCATGCTTACATGAGCAAGACATATAACCAACACACCCCCATGATGCAGCAGTATCTCCGCATCAAGGCAAATTATAGCCAGCAGCTGCTTTTTTATCGCATGGGGGACTTTTACGAGCTTTTTTTCGATGATGCAGAGCGTGCAGCAAAGCTACTTGACATCACGCTCACCCATCGCGGCAAGAGCAACGGTGAACGCATAGCTATGGCCGGCGTTCCGTATCATGCAGCTGAAAAATACCTGAGTAAATTAATTACATCTGGGGAGTCAGTGGCCATTTGTGAGCAAATTGGAGACCCCAAAAAAAGCAAGGGCCCTGTAGAAAGAGCTGTCACAAAAATCATCACAGCCAGCACTGTCAGTGATGAAGCGTTGATGCAGGCGCAGGAAGAGCCTATTTTGCTCGTCATTAATACGAAGCAAAGCAGGATCGGATTAGCCTATGTCAAAACAACAACAGGCTGTTTTGAGCTATTGGAAGTCAATGATACATCTGCTCTACAGCGCGAGTTAGCGCGTATACAGCCAACTGAGGTATTGTTGGCAGAATCAGAGCAAACGCTGCTAGCGCAACTACCTAACCATTTATCGATCAAGCATCGCCCAGACTGGGAACTGGATGAGCACACTGCGCAACGCTTACTCTGCGAACAATTTCAGACACAACACTTAGATGGATTTGGTATTCACCAACTCGACACGGCAATCGGTGCTGCTGGCTGCTTATTACAATATTTAAGCTACACCCACCAAGCGATGTTGACACACTTGCAGCCACCAAAACACTATGCCATCAGCCAACAGCTCAAAATCGATGCCAATACCCGCGCTCACCTTAAAATTTCACCGAGTATACAAAACCCGAGTGGTCCCACATTATTCTCAACAATAGATCACTGCCAAACGACTATGGGGCAAAGGCGGCTGTGCCTTTGGCTAAACAACCCAACGCGCTGTCAATCAACAATTTCAGGGCGACACGAAGCCATAGCAAGCTTGATGAGACTCAATAAGCTGGATGAACTACAGGAATGCTTGGCCGGCATTGGCGACTGCGAGCGCGTGCTCACACGCATATCTCTGGCCAGCGCCAGACCTAGAGATTGCCTTAAAATACGAGAACTGTTGCGTATACAGCCGAGATTTAAAGCCCTGCTTGCACAACACGCTGACTCAGTGCTTATTTCTACACTAGAAAAGCAGTGCCATGTATTATCCGATGTACTGGATAAGCTAGAAGCAGCTGTTGTTGACAACCCACCCAGCGTCATTCGAGATGGTGGCGTGATTGCAGAGGGTTACAATACAGAATTAGACGAACTACGCAACTTGAGAGAGAATAGCGAAACTTTTCTAAGAGAACTGGAAGAGCGTGAGCGTGCTGCGTGCGGTCACGCCTCTCTCAAGGTTGGCTATAACCGAGTGCATGGTTATTTTATCGAGCTCTCAAAACAACAGGCACTGTCAGCACCAGAACATTTCATTCGTCGACAAACCTTGAAGA
Source organism: Coxiellaceae bacterium (assembly GCA_047404195.1). Classification (GTDB taxonomy): domain Bacteria; phylum Pseudomonadota; class Gammaproteobacteria; order JAJRRL01; family JAJRRL01; genus JAJRRL01. Next base: position 97,218 of record JBDOIU010000005.1, on the reverse strand, counting down.
ACACTGAACGTTTCATCACAGAAGAGCTCAAAGCATTCGAGGACAAAGCACTGCATGCACAGCACGAAGCGCTGCAAAAAGAAAAAACACTTTACGAAGAACTGATTCAGTACCTGCAAGCTGAACACCAGGCACTTAACAACACCATTCAAGCCATCTGTGACTGCGATACCCTCTTCTCTTTTACACAGCATGCCATTGAGCATGAATGGTGCCAACCAAAACTCAGCCAGGACCGCATTATTGATATCAAATCAGGCCGGCATCCTATCTTGGAAACCATACTGACTGAACAAGCATTTATCCCGAATGATACACTACTGAATCATAGAAATAACTTCTCTCTCATAACTGGACCCAACATGGGTGGCAAGTCTACCTATATGCGGCAAGTAGCACAAATTGTATTGCTCACGCACTGCGGCGCATATGTACCAGCAAGCTGTGCAACCATTGGTGCAATTGATGCGATCTACACTCGAATTGGCGCTTCTGATGACCTGAGTGGTGGCCGATCAACATTCATGGTTGAAATGACTGAGGCTGCGAATATTTTACATAATGCAACCGCCCATAGTTTAGTCATCATGGATGAAATAGGACGCGGCACCAGCACCTTAGATGGATTGTCAATCGCCTGGGCAACGGCTAAAATGCTCACCGAAAATATTGCATGCCTAACACTATTTGCTACGCACTACTTTGAGCTCACTCAGTTTGCAGACACTTCTGCCAAAGCAAGTAACGCACACCTGACTGCACAAAAATACGGTGACAACATTGTTTTCTTGCACCAAGTGATGCCTGGCTCCACCAACCAAAGCTTTGGTTTAGATGTGGCTAAGCTGGCAGGTGTACCGAAGGCGGTGATCGAAGATGCCATCAGTAAATGTCGATTACTCGAGACCCAGCCCACACAAACACCGGCGGCGACACCGCCACAGCAAACAGGCTTATTTGATGCGCCAACACTAGACAAAACTGAGCAGCAAGTGCTGGATCAATTGCAGTCAGTGCAAGCAGATCAACTATCAGCAAAAGAGGCCCTCATGTTAGTGTATGACTTAACTGAGCGTTTACAGAAAAAAGAAACGGAGACCATGATATGAGTACAATCATCGACGATTTCAAAGAGCAGATTGCAACACTTCGCAGCATGGATGACCATGAGATTTTATATGAGTGGATCCTGGATCGAGGTAAAGCACTGCAAAAGTCTCCATTGTCAGAAGCATGCCGTACTGAAGGAAACAGGGTGAGCCGCTGCCAGTATCAGCTCTTTGTTGCAGAAGAAAATGGTGCCTACAATGCTTGGTCGGATGGCTTGATAGCAAGCGGCTATGCCAGTATCTTGGTTGATATTTTTAACCAGCTTGAGCACGATGCAGCTTGCAGTATCACCCCACAGGAAATCGCAGACGCGCTCAATATTCATGATATTCTATCCATGAATAGAGGCAATGGCTTCTATCAAATGATTGATATTTTAGTCAGCAAAGAAAAGCAGCGCAAACGGTGAGCCTAGCCCATATGCTCTAGTGCAACACTGTAAATGCCTGGCGCATTACGTAAGTAGCCTTTGTAATCTAATCCGTAACCAAATACGTAAAGGTCACCCACCTCCAGACCACAGAAATCAGCCTCAGGCAAACCTTCTGGTAGGCGAACGCCCTTCTTGTCAACCAATACAGCGCTGTGTACAGAAGAAGCGCCTTTTTCTTGGCAATAATCAATCACGGATTGAAGTGTGATACCACCATCCAGAATATCATCGACAACGATCACATTACGTCCTGCCAAAGCAGTTCTTGGCTCAGCTATCCACTGCATCTCGCTGCCTTCAAGACCTTTGTTGTAGCGTGTCGCGTGTACATAATCAATTTCTAATGGAAAATCCAACCTTGGCAATAAGTTTCCAAGAGCAACAATACCGCCAACAACCACACATAAAATCACAGGGTTAGAGTCTGCCAACTCGTAACTGATAGCAGTAGCCATGCAGTCTAGCGCTGCTTCAACTTGCACCTTAGAATAAAGACAAGTGGATGATTTGAAAACTGAACGTACATCAGATGGTATGGTCACAAGCGCCCCCGGATAATGTGAATTGTGCAAGCGTCAAAGCGCTCAAAGGCAACACTATACCCGGCTCGGGGTACAAGCTCAAGCTGGCGCGTCGCCCTGTAAATGCACTGTACGGGTCGGAAAGGCAAAATCTGCACCAAGCTCAGCCACAATCTGACTAATTTTAACCAAAACATCCTGCCGAATGCCCTCGTACTCAATCCAGTTCGTGGTGTTGGTAAAGGCATAAACGCGGCAATTGAGGGAAGAAGGACCATAATCCATTAGTTTAGCGAAAATAGTGGCCTGTGAGTCGATACCTGGATGCAATCGCAGCATTGCCTCAATTGCGGCCGTGACTTGATCGACTTTATCCGCATCTTCATATCGTAAACCAACAACATTCACAATACGTCGGTGTGTTTGACGCGATGGATTCACCAAAATAACGTTCGAAAACAATGCGTTAGGGACGTAGAGCGCACGCTTGTCAAAAGTTCTGATCAAGGTTAATCGCCAGCCTATCTTTTCAACTGTTCCCTCAATTTTGCGATCTGGGGACTTAATCCAATCGCCAACAGAGAAGGGTCTGTCCCAATAGATCATCAAGCCACCTAAAAAGTTGGCCAGCGTGTCTTTCGCGGCAAAACCAAATGCAACACCAGCAACACCACCGAAAGTCAGCAATGCCGAAATAGAAATACCTAATGTTGGCAGTAATGACAAAGTCACAATAATAATGGCAAATACACGTGCGATTTGCGCGAACGCATACAATCGCGTTTTATCTTTCACAACCAGCTTACTACTATGCTCTGTTTCAATAAAAATGCGCTCAATGGCACTGACAAAGCGAATAAAGAACCACAACACAACCAGAGAAACAATGACTTTTTTAGCGATGATGACATCAGTGCTCAAGCTATGGAACTGAGCCGCTATTTTACACGTTGCAAGCAGCCAGATCAGTGTTTGAATAGGATGGTGAACAGCCTCTACAAAGGCTTGTCGCCAAAGCTTCTGCGAAGATTGATAGTGATGGCGGCGGCGAAAAAGACAGAAATACTCTAACATGCTCACTAGAGCAGCTATCGCAATAACTAATAATACTTGAACACCAACAAACGACATCATTTTAGACCACATATTACCTCCCCCATGTCATTAAGCACGCTCACCAATTACTCATCATCAGATTCATCAGATTTTGGATTTAGGTGAGATATAGGGAATGGTTTTACATTAGAATGCTCACCACGTCCAGCATTCAGTACCTCAATTTGGCTCACCTCATCAATTCTGAGCACTAAGTGGACAGGTATGTAGCAACGTTTGACCCCTGAGAATATTTTTTCCAAGACATCACTGTCTTCACGCTCGAGTGTTGATTGGGTGAGCGGCAAGTCAGTGAAGATAAACTCCTCTATCTCAACAAACCCCACTAAACTCTCATCTGAGACGTATTGCGCATAGGTCTCATAAATCTTGTCATCCTGCTTAAACAGAACACGGTATAATAATTGCCCCATATTATAATTTCCCCTCTTGTTCTAAATATGCCAACTCTGCATCCGTTGACTGTCGTGACAGTAATTGATTCCTTTGCGGGAATCGCCCAAACTTTTTAATGGCGATGTAGTGGTGCTGAGCAAAACGATAGAAGCCCTCATAGACCATTTTCGTTTCAGGCAGTGCCAAGTCGACCAGCATACCATAACATTGCAGTGATAGCGCTTGATGGTCGGGACACTCTGAATGCATTAAAGGCAAATAATAAAATACACGCTCTATTAAGCTGAGCTCATGCTCTGACATGTCATGCACACCACCAGAACAGATATCAAGCGCACGCTTATCGCATGAGAAGGCCTCACTGGTATCTCGGTGAATATGGCGCGAAAACTGGTCCAACAGGATAATCAAGGCAAGCTGGCCACGCGAAGTTTGTTGCCACATCTTAAGCTCATTATTGACAGCAGCCTGATAGATATCCATGAACTTATCTTTGATTTCAGCATCAACTGCTTGGTTTTCGCCAAACCATATCTTTGCACGGTTTTCGGAAGGCACGATGGTCTCTTCAATCCTGCCAAACCAATAAGACAGTAATGGCTGGTAAGCAGCCACTTGTTGCTCGGAAACATCCATGAATTGACTCCTTTGTCACTCGAGTATCAACACCTCTTCCCCAACATTCACACGAGCAGTCAGGTCAATGAGGGCATCACTGTGCATACGAATACAGCCATGAGAACCAGCCACACCCACTGGATAGGTCTCAGGTGTGCCATGTATGTAGATGTAACGCTGCATCGTATCCACCCTACCCAAACGATTATAGCCAGGCTCACAGCCGCTTAGCCATAGGATCCGGCTCAAAATCCAATCTCTGCCAGGATAAATTTCTTCCATACCAGCTGTAAAGCACTCGCCCAGCCAGCGCCTTGCTACAAATACCGCGTTTTTAGGGCAATCTCGGCCAATGATGGCTCTCACAATATGACGACCACGTGGCGTCTTAAAGCTGTTCTTTTCTTCACCCATGCCCGCCAAACCAGTTGAAACTGAGTAAGAATAGCTCAAGCCTGTGCCATCAACGTGTGTCAGTTTTTGATCAAATGCTTGGATTATGATTGACATGCCTTGCCCTCCTCGCTTTAAATCATTATATCAAATATTTCACTCACCATCACGCTGATTCGGAGAGACCATGCCCCAACAACGTATTTGCGCACTACCTGCTGATCTAGCAACACGCATTGCAGCAGGAGAAGCGGTTAATCGACCCGCTTCAGCAATCAAGGAGCTGATTGAAAACAGCATTGATGCTGGCGCCACACAAATCAAGCTATCAATCAACAAAGGTGGCATAGATCGTATAGAAATAGAAGACAATGGTCGTGGCATACATCGAGACGACTTATTGTTGGCTGTCAGCAGGCATTGCACGAGCAAGATACGCAGTGATGATGACTTACTGAAAGTACAAACCATGGGTTTCAGGGGGGAGGCTCTAGCCAGTATCTCAGCCGTGTCTAGGCTGACAATTACCTCAAAACACGAAGACAGTGATGCTGCGTTTTCACTGTCATGTAATGGTTTTGGTCAAAATGATGGTGTCATGCCAGCAGCTCTGCAGCAAGGTACAAAAATCACCATGCGAGAACTCTTTTTTAATGTGCCGGCGCGTCGCAAGTTTTTACGCAGCCCTAAAACAGAAGCCAGGCAAGTACTGAATGTGGTGGGACAGATTGCGCTATCACAGCCACAGCTTGCAATACGTTTTACTGAAGACAATAAACTTCGCCTCAACATTCCGTCCGCCAGCACAGAGAGCGAAGCATTGGCACGTGTTGGCAAGGTGATTGGTGACGGCTTCACCAAACATGCGCATAATATCGCAATGACACACCATGGTCTTTCTCTGAGAGGCTGGATTGCACACCCCAGCTTTGAGCGATCACAAGCAGACATGCAATACTTCTACATCAACGGTCGATATGTGCAGGATAAGGTCGTTCGACATGCAATTCGTGCAGCCTATGATGATGTATTGTTTCACGGTCGCCATCCTTGCTATGTTTTATTTTTTGATATTCCACCACAGTCAGTGGATGTTAATGTGCACCCAAACAAACATGAAGTCAGATTTCGTGATCATGCCCTGGTGCATTCCTTTCTCAAGGAGTGTGTTTCACAGGCTATCAGTCAGCTACCAATGCAGCAATCTGCAACACCAGTAATAGACACTGATGAGCAGCGTCAGGCATTACAAGAAACCATACAAAAAGCCAAAGAAAATCACGCTCAATACCAAGAATCACAGCCAAAAACACGACTCACAACAGCGGGCACTAGAAACACATACCAGCCCAGTCTCGCCAGCGCTACAGCTGCAAAGCCAGCACCAAAAGCAAGCCATGCAAGCAGCGCGCAAACAGCTGTCATACAAAGACCACTGACCGATACAGCTACAGAAACAAGCCAACAAGCGACAGCGCCTATTGCCCATAAAAAAATCGCACTCGCACAATTGCATGACCTGTATATCTTAGCGCAAGATGAGCAGGGCCTAGTCATAGTTGAAATGCATGCGGCACACGAGCGTATTTTATTTGAGAAGCTGAAAAAACAGCTGGCTAATGACGGCATCAAAACGCAGAAACTACTCCTGCCTATACAGCTTGAGCTCACCAGCAATGAGATGAGATGCTGGGAAGATCACCACTCCGCACTGACACAGTGCGGTCTTGTGAGCGATAAGATATCTGCAACCACCATAGCGCTGACTGAATTGCCGAGCATTATTCCAGAGAAATCCTGTGAAAAAATCTTTCGTTCTTTGCTGGAGCAGGATACGGATTCAGCAAGATCAGCAGACTTTGAAAACAAATGTCACGCGATACTTGGTAACATAGCTTGTAAATCAGCCATTAAAGCCAACCACAGCCTCAGCCTCATGGCCATGCAAGCGATATTGGATGATATGGAGACGACGCCTCGCTGCGGTTTGTGCAACCATGGCCGCCCTAGTATCATGCATATTGACATTGCGACGCTCGACAAGTTCTTTTTGCGTGGGCAATGATGTCAGAACGAAAACCAGTTATATTCTTGATGGGGGCAACAGCGACCGGCAAATCTACCTTATCGCAGCAACTCGCACAAACCTACCCCATTGAGATCATCTGCACCGACTCAACGACTGTGTACAAAGACATGGATATTGGCACAGCCAAACCCAGTCTTACTGAGCAATCACTTTGCCCACATCACATGCTGGATATCCGCCTACCCAATGAGTCTTACTCAGCCGGTGAATTCAAAAATGATGCGTTACGCTGCATTGACGGATGCCATCAAAGAGACACCATACCCGTACTCGTTGGCGGCAGCATGTTATATTTCCACTTTCTAAAGAATGCTTACTCCGGCCTCGAGCGCAATGAACAATCCGTACTGCAAGACATCGAAGATGAAGCGACCTCGAAGGGTTGGGAATCATTGTGGCAAGAACTTCACGCCATTCAACCTGAGGTCGCAGCCCAAATACAACCACAAGATAAGCAACGCATCAGTCGTGCATTGTGCGTTTACCGACAAGGGGGTGATCTCAAGCAACCAGGACAATGCACGGACACACAAGCGCAAATAGCAACACTTGACATCATGGAAGTGGCACTGATCACCACAGATAGAAATCAGCTCCGCGAGCGTATCAGACAGCGCTTTCAATCAATGTTAACTGCAGGCCTGATTGAAGAGACACAACATATCATACGTCAATATCATCTCACTGCTGAATCCCCCATCATGAGGACAGTCGGCTATCGACAAGTCATGGCATATCTAAGCAATCAAATGAGCCATGAGGAGATGATTGAGCGTGCCTGCATTGCAACGGGCCAGCTTGCGAAAAGGCAACATACATGGCTAAACAAGTTCCCAGATTCGAAGCGCTTTGACGGATTATGCACTCAATCAACACACAGAATCATCTCATTAATCGAGAACTGGCTAGCCTAAGAAATCAGGCGACAATGAGTCAACATTAATACAAACAAACATTCGTGATACACTTCAAATCGCAGCAGTACAAATGATTGCATCGATGACTATAGACGTGTATACGATGCATGATCACAGGAGGCATTGTCATGAAGAATTTTTTTAAAAACATCATTTACCCGAATTACAAAGCAATTGAGGCGATTCTATTTGTAAGCGGCGTATCAGTCGCGTACCCTTTTCTGGTTAGCACCATCGCAAAGAATCATGTCGAAGTCTACAAGCAACGTCACTTAGACCAATACAGCGCAGCTGAAAAAGATCCACGACTCATGAGAGAATACATCAAACATTGCCAAAGGAACCTTGAAATGCAGCTCAGGGATTTCTAGACTGTTTCTACCACCGAGTCAGTGCATGTCAGGCAAAACACATCACACCTAAATCATACACGACTCAACCAAGCATCAAACCAGCAGCTCTACGAAGAATGACAAGCTGTACCCTATCACTTCACCCTGCCATCACCCAAGTCATTGAATACACGGGATTTTAGCCTCTGCCTCAAAAAAAGCATATACCCATAATACGTGAATACTTACATAACACTAGATTATGCCGACTTTTATAGCTATGCCGCTAATGAATATTGACTAAATTAGAGAATCCAATCCAGCATACGAAAGTGTTTCTAGATCTTCTCATATCTGCATAACAAACAGTGGCGCACGATGATATCAAAGACAAGGAATATATATGCTTAAATCCGTGTGGATATCACCATTGAATCGATATCAAACTGATAGTGGAATCTAAAAACCATGCTGACTCCTAGAATTAAGAAAAAGCATAACACCACAAACAATATTTGTAGATAAAAAAGCATAGCAATCAACAACGAAAAAGTTAAAAATTTCATGTCGAGAACACATCTATCATAAACTAAAAATTAAGTTGACCCACACCCTGACGGATAATGGTAGGCGACCCTTGGGTGAGGTCAACAACCGTTGTGGCTTCGTCAGCAATGTAACCCACATCAATCAAGCATGCGACATCACCCGCAAAAATTTTTTGGATTTCATCTGGGTTACACATACGCTCGTCTGTATCAGGCAGCTTGAGAGATAAGCTGGCAATGGGCTCATCAAGCAATGCGATTAAAGTCCGTATCACTGGATGGTCTGAGACACGAAAACCAACAGTTTGCCGCTTTTTAGGTAGCGCCAACTGACGCAACAGGCGCTTACCTGTTGGAAGCACGAATGTAAATGGACCAGGCGCATGCTGCTTAATACACTTAAATGCCATTGAGCTGAGCTGTGTAACGCTTGATATGTGTGCAATATCTTTACATATCAAGCTAAAGGGGTGATCACTTGAGAGGTGCCTCAAACGGAATAACTTCTCTAAAGTCGCCTTCTTGTGACATAAACAACCAATACTATAACCAACAGCTGTCGGATAAATTACAATATCATTATCTTGGAATGCCGAGACAGCCTGGGCCAAATGGCGCGGGCTATGCCGAATAGGGTCTATGGCCAATGTTTTCACAAGTATTCCTTGTTTGGTCTCGCGCATAACTATAACACACATTTTGCTATATTTCTCATCACCAAATGATTCAGCAAGGCTCAAAAAGCTGCATTGCAAATTGACCATAATAGCGTCATAATGCAATGAACTGATGCTAACCGGAGGGCGCGTGAAAATTCTTTTTGACTACCTAGCGATACTTTGCTTCTTTATTGCCTTTAAGCTTACCAATATTTACACCGCAACAGCGGTCGCCATGGTTGTGTTTAGCATTCAGGTATTGGCCTGCTATATCATGCACAAGCGAGTTGAGAAGTCGCATTTAGTGAGTCTAGTGCTACTACTGTTGCTTGGTGGCAGCACATTGTTGCTACACAAAGAAATATTTATCAAATGGAAACCATCGATCGTATACTGGATATTCTCAATTGTACTGATTGCCTCACACTGGATTGGTGAAAAGCCCATCATTGAGCGACTCATGGGGACTGGCATGGCTTTGCCAAAACCCGTTTGGTATAAACTGAATATGGCTTGGGGTTGCTTTTTCTTTGCAATGGGCTGGCTGAATCTATATGTGATCTACAACTACTCGACAAATGTATGGGTGAATTTCAAGCTGATGGGTACCCTAGGGCTGATCATTGCCTTCTGTATTGCACAAGCCATTTACCTGTCACGCTATGTTAAAGACATTGACACTGATACTAAAAAAAGTGAGTGCTGACATGTTAAGTGATCAAAGGCGAAAGCGTATTGAGCAAGCAATTGAAAGCAAGCTGCAGCCAACAGACTACCAAATCATCGACGAAAGTCACATGCATATTGGGCACGCTGGCGCCAAAAGTGGTTTAAGCCATATTGCCGTTGAGATTACAGCCAACGCTTTTAACGGCCTCAATAGCCTACAAAAACAACGACAAGTTTATCAAGCGCTAGGCACATTAATGCAAACTGATATCCATGCATTACGATTTATCACGTTAAAAGCACCCTCTTCCGACTCATAACTACTGGAGCACGTCATGTCAATCTGGCAGAAAAACATTTCACTGGAAGCAGTTAATGAACGCGGACAGCACACCATGATGTCACACTGTGGCATACAAATCACTGAAATTGGTGATGAGCATATGCTGGCAACCATGCCAGTTGATGAACGCACGCAACAACCTTTGGGTATCATGCACGGTGGCGCATCATGTGTGCTTGCAGAAACCGTTGGCTCAGTTGCAGCTAACTTCGCGGTTGATGATATGCATTACTGTGTTGGATTATCCATAAACACATCACATATCAGGTCGGCAAAGCCAGGCGTCGTTACCGGGCGAGCGGTTGCCAAGCACCTCGGACGCAGCACACAGGTCTGGCAAATCGATATTCATAATGAGAAGCAGCAAATCATTTCTTCTACGCAGCTCACCATGATGGTTTTGCCCAAATAATACACCAAATAGAGCTGCCATAGTCGACTGGTTTACAAAAAACGCAACGGCGTCTACACTGTATACTGGTTGGGTGATCAGGAGATCAGAATGAGCAACAAAGGCCTACATGGTATTGCTGCTGGTGAAACAGCAATCTGCTCTGTACGCAAGGAAGGCTGTGAACTTCGCTATCGCGGATATAGCATAACAGATCTGTGCGAACACGCATGCTTTGAAGAAGTGGCATACCTATTAATTTACGGCAAACTACCCACCTCAAGTGAACTTTCAAGCTATACAAATCGGCTGGCTTCCTGGCGCACACTCTCCGTACAAATGCGCACCCTGCTCGAAATCACTCCCGCTGAGACACATCCGATGGATGTGCTGCGAACCGCAGTATCGTTCATGTCAACCTCAGAGGCAGAGCAAGATGCCAGTGAAGGACGAGATCATATTGACAGAGTATTAGCCAAACTACCCTCCATTGTTCTGTACTGGTATCACTACCACCACTCTAATAAAAAAATAGAAACAACTTCACAACTCAATAGTACCGCTGAATACTTCATGACAACATTACACGGTAAAGCAACACAATCAGAGCACATTAAAATGCTTGATCAGTCGCTCATACTGTATGCTGAACATGAATTCAATGCCTCAACTTTTGCTGCCAGAGTCACAACCAGTACCGGTTCTGACGTCTACTCAGCCATCTGTAGCGCCATTGGAACACTCAAAGGCAACCATCATGGTGGCGCCAATGAAGCAGCATTTTCTTTCATTAACTCATTTGACAACGCAGAAGAAGCACGTGATGCCGTCACTGAAATAGCCCAGAAAAAACAGACTATAGCCGGCTTTGGACATGTTGTTTATACTGAAAAAGACCCGCGATCTAGCATTATCAAAAGCTGGGCAAAACGACTCTCAAGCAACCAAACCAAAAATCACTACTACGCAATTGCTGAAACAATTGAACAAGTCGCACGTGAACAAGCAGGCATGTTTCCAAATGTAGATTTTTACAGCGCATCTGCCTACGCACTGTGTGATATTCCTATGTTTTTATTTACACCTATCTTTGTACTTGCTCGAATCGCAGGCTGGGGAGCACATATACTCGAGCAACACTCGAGTCAACAAATCATTCGGCCGACAGCAGTCTATATTGGGCCAGACAGTAGAAACTTTATGCCGATCCAGGAGCGCGCAAATCGCACCGTTAATTCGTGACCGCACTGCATGTTTGAGCACACAACCATACACAACAAACCCTAAAACTGATTATCCTGGCCAGTCGACTGCTTGGCAAGGTTTAGAATAGCTTGATACCGGATCGCTTTCTATGCAGCTTGCAGAGCGTGGGTGCGACTGTAATCAAACGTTATACTAGCGCGTACATTGTCTGCGCCTCGTCTAACTGTGTATATGGTGTATGACTATAAGATACCTCACCATTGTGCCAATGGATGGTGTTGATACACTCAGCTGGTGTATTTTCAAAGATCATTTGCTGAAACTCAAGCTTAAGAAGCAACTCAAACTGATCAAACTGAACATCCTCCTTTCCCGAAACCCCGTCCGAAACCTGATTAACTGCTGCGAGATGATCTTGCATATCATCAACGATTTGACGATCAAAACAATACGTTAGCCGCATATCGGGGTATACAGATTTAAACAAAACAAGTAGATTCTTCAACTGTTTGCGAGACCGGGTCAGCAATTTTAATGTAATGAATGTTGGAATTTTTTTTGATGATGACCACTCCTGGGTAAAAAACCGAATTGTACCTTCTTGGTGAGCATCACCTTTCTGAGCCACACTCTCGATATTTAGGATCAATTTGATCAGTGGCATGATGGCATAAATCATTGCCTGAAAGCCCTTATTCCTCCTACTGCGTTTAAGCATGCATTCACTGGTTTCAATAATTGACGTAATATATGCTGAAAAGATGCGCCAGTCCTTAATGGCAACCGATGCCGGAAGCTTATGACGTATCTCAGAGTGTAATTGCTTCTTCTTAGATCCTGCCGGATTCAGGATGCAGAAAATTGATCTTTGAACTCGATATCGCTCAACCATATCGGTGATACTTTGACTGCAAAATGAAATGATCTTATCACTCAATGACAGTGTTTTGTTCACCGCATGCCTAATATCATCGTGTGCATGCACAATCTCGCTATCTTGAAGAGATTGGAGAGCATAAAAAGGAGCCTGACAATACAATTCAATAGGTATTGTGCTTGTTATACCATACTGTGACCAGTCACAAATAAGACGACTGAATGTAGTACTTGCCAAACGCAGTGCATCAAACACATATTGATTAATTGCTTGAATGGATTTGAAATAAAGTGATGCAAAATTGTCATGCTGACCGATATCAACATTTTGAAGCTGGACTTTAATATTATCAAAAAACAATTGGTCTATTGTCGTAGATGTAAATTGATCAACAAAGAAGCTATTCACCAGATCAACAATATCGTCATAATGAGCTAATTTATATGCCAGGTCGAGCTTATTGGCTCTGTTGTGCATCAGCTCAATGATACTTTTTGCAAAAGACAAATAAGGTGGCAGATGGATTCCATCATTTTTATCCAAAAGCAATATCGAGCTTAATGCAGCATGATTTCCATGCATTCCTGTCCGTGTTTTTGATAATATCTCTTTTGGGCGCACCAGGATGTATTGCCATAACAAATGAGAAGCACTTCTATGGATATAATCATTGAAGTCAGAAGCAACGTCCTCAGACCAGTATAACTTATAATCTAGTCGCTGAGTTGACATGATTCGCAATAGGTGATTGACCGCGCGACTTTGTCCTGAATATATTAGCAACATTAGTAAAAGAATCTGCTTGTGCTTATGATTAACAGCCATTATATCCACCATCTCTTGTGGCAGCATTGCAAAAATTCTCAGTGCATCTGATATTTTCCCTACTGAGCGTAGCCTTTCGATGATAGCAAATGAGTTATCTGGCTTTGAGCCAGGACCGATACATAAGTGTGTGATATTTTTTTCTGGCCCATGAACAACATAATTCTGATAATCTCTACCAGGTATCACATTCAATTTAATTTGCTTCTTAGAAAAGTTGATCAACAAGCTTTGTTGTTCTTTCGCATTGATCTCACCGCAACTAGAACCAATAAAAACCCCCTGTGTCTGTCCACCGTTAATCTCAAAATTGCCGAAATTACAGCAATCAATATTGAACAATATAGTTGATGATAGACTCTCTATTTCATGACATTGACAATGCTGCATGCTGAGATTCATCACGCTGAGATTTGCCTTTATAGAGAAAATACAGTCTTTTGCCTCAAAAGAATGAATTTCACTTGAAAATATCGAAATAAGATCATTCATGCTAACGCTGCCTGACCTTTTCATTACTAGATTTTTCACAGTGCTACCACTCACTTGCAGTGGTATTGATTGACAGCGCGTCAGGACAAGATGATTGATATTGCACCTTCCTGCGATCATTAATTTCTGCGAACATACGTTGTTAAGCTGTAACGCCTTAACAGATGTTTGTTTCATAGTGATACTTGCACTACAGTCTGATATCATCAAATTTGAAATATCGCAGCAACTAAAAACAACATCGAAATCTTTTCCTAACTGACCTCCATCTATCTGACATTCCATCATCAAGCACTGCTTTAGTGAATAGCTCGAATCCGAGTTAAGTTGTAAATGACACCGATACCATTTGCACTGATAAAATGTCAGATCATAATCAGATGGATCATGGCTCTTAACCATATGGCCCATAAATATTAAATGCTTGAAGCAGGCATCCGCATCAAATTCAACCATAGAACCACCTAATATGGGCTGATCAACGATTAACTCGCCTGTTCCCTCATTGAAGGAGAGCTCATCTTGTCCACATTTCCTAAGCTTTACCAATGCCTGGTCAAATTCATCAAATGTTTTCTTGATAGGATCTTGTAAATTAGACTGAATGCGTTTAATTTCATCATCACATGATCTTGTAATTAATTGTGATATCAAATGGTCAAGCGCTTGTACACCTGAAATGCAATATTGCTTCAGCTTCTCCCATATGTTAATCACGGCTTCAATCTCAGATTTCATCAAGCTCATTTGAGAACGAACTGCAGATAGCGAAACCACATGCAAGCTTTTTTTAAGAGGTTTAGGCTTTTTTGCCTGGTCTATTTTCTGGTGAAATTTTATGTATTCCTCATCAGATAGGTGCCCCCCTGCAATCAACCTGTCAATGTGGCAATTGTATGTGAGCTTTGACATTTGTAGCATGTATGGCTGTCTAATAGATAGACTTCTCAACTGCGCATTGCTTTGGATGCAATGCGCTGAGACTTCATTTAGATTTTTTGCCAAATCACTTATATGGTTCATCAAACCTCCCTATTGATTGAGTAATCCTGACAAACCCACAATGAAATAAGATTGTCGAGGCCAGCATTCACTTAGAGCATATGCCTACTCTGAAGCCCGCTTTAAAATGAAAAACAGTCAGGGCCTGTTCTTTCACCTTGCATGAAAATGTGTTTCAAGATATGCCCAGCTCAAGAGCCTGGCATAAATCTGCTATTTCAAAGATAACGTCAGCCAAGCATTCTCAGTACCGTGTTTTGTACCGTAGTGCTCAGAACCACTGCTCTCACAGGCTGCATGAACAGTTTCCGCAAACCAGATGTGCTTTTTTTGGCCAGTTTTTTTACCTGATATATAGCAACAAATACCTTCACAACGAACAAAACAAGCTGTATATTAATTTACTGGTATTTCAATTCTGCAGGTTACAACCATGTGTGACAAACATAACAATGAGATGACAGCGCTATACAATGAGCTGCTGACCCAGATCGGAGAAGACACGACACGTGAGGGCCTCGTTAAGACCCCTATGCGTGCAGCGAGATCATTTCAACATTTAACCAGCGGTTATACTGAAAACCTACAAGACCTTGTTAATGGTGCATTATTTGAGTCCGATGTGGATGACCTAGTGATCGTCAAGAATATTGAGTGCTACTCTCTCTGTGAACATCACTTGCTGCCATTTCACGGCAAGGCCCACGTAGCATATATCCCTAATGGTAAAATCATTGGGCTCTCCAAAATACCTCGAATTGTTGATATGTTTGCACGCCGTCTACAAACGCAAGAAAATTTGACCAGCCAAATCGCACACGCCATCGAAGAGGTTACCGGCGCAAAAGGTGTCGGCGTGATCATTGAAGCAAAGCACTTTTGCATGATGATGCGTGGCGTTAACAAACAGAATCCCAGCATGACAACTTCAGTACAGCATGGACTCATGCGATCTGATCATAGAACCAGGCATGAATTTTTATCCTTACTTAAAGCCTAACACTCCAGATAATGCTGATTGTGACATGCTGGGTGCATAATCAGCGCCCAATGGATTTAAGATAAATCAATCAATGCGCTGCTCATCTCTCGACAATCTGGACTTGTCGGTGTACTCGTCAAAGGTGGCACACCACTACTAGGAAAAAAACTGCCGAATGGACCAGCCTTGGGGATGGCAGCAGGATCATTGCCCGTACTAGCAGCATTTCCAACGTGACCTGTTTGAGCTGCAGCGGACGAGCACGCATCTTGAGGCAATCCTTTCTCAGTCTTAACAGGTCGCAATCCCACAGTGGGGACAATCACAGGGTTTTCAACTGTTAAATCAATAATCGCTCCACCCTTGCTAGCTTGCTCGAAGATTCTCCCAACTGCTCTTTCAGGCGAAACTGTAGTACATTCAATAATATCAATCTGCACATTGGTAAAGCTATTCAGAATTTTAAGAATGTCAAGCCACCTTCCTTTATCCGACGGACGTGTAAACAGTACCGTAACGTCTGTCCGCAAACTAAGGGCTTTGGACACTTTTTCCTTTGCCAAAGCATCGGAGACTTTTTTCTTTGCCATGGTAAGTGCCTCAGTATGATCCTCCTGACTGATTACTTTATTCACAAGACATTCAATCATTGATGCGTTGCCATGACGAACAGCCGCACGTAATGCCAGCCCCACAAAATCAATATTCGTCACATTGCTAGCAATATTTTTGAAACACTCTAAGTCTTTTCTTTTAGCGACAATATCTAAAAAAGTCGTATTTTCGTGCTCCAGACAATTAAAGCCAATATCTTTGCTAATTAAATTCAGCATATCTCTTCGAATTGATTGATAACGAATATTAAATAGAATACGTGTTATTTCACGCCATTGATCAGCAGCTATTATTCTACATTTCCTGTGTGCTACTGCAATAGCACGATTTACAGCACTCAAACTAAATTTTTTATCACTCATGCACCTTACCATAGATATTCGACCATGTTGAGCAGCTGCATATAAAGCTGAACCTAGAAAACAAATATTCGTCACTTTACTGGCAAGATAATCAAAAACTTCAGTACAGTTGTGAATAGCAGCAAATTCTAATGGCGTTTTGTGCCCGTATTTCAGAGCATTAACACTAGCTCCCTTTTAAACTAAAACTTTAACATCCCGCAGTATCGTCTCAGAAAGGATGGTGTCACGATTCACGCCAGCAGCATATATTAGATCCAAAGCTGGGTGCTGCCTAAATCGACCAGACAAGCGATCATCTAAAGTCTTACCACGATTTTCCTTGATTGTATGATCAGCTCCTGATCCAACCAAGTACAATGCAATTGAATACTTTTTATCAAGAACAGCCTTGTGCAATAATGTGCAACCATCAAAATCTTTACAGTTAACATTTGCCTTGTGCTTGATCAGGGACCGAATGAGGTTTAACCCCACTGCTTGTGGCTTCCACATGGCCATTTGTAAAGGCGTCATAAATTTAACAATCATATTCAGGTCAGCCTTCTCCTGAAGCAGCATCTGGACATGCAATGTAGCATTACGCTCGATTGCAACAGACAAAAGTGTGTCAGCGCCATAAACTTTGTTGACATTAATAACACCAGCACGCAGCAAATACCTTACATCGTCACTCGCATATGGAACGGGATTTAATAAATAGTGCTGTGCATGATGACCTTTATACGTATTGGGGTTTATCTCAGCACCAGAAGATATAGCATCCTTAATCAGTGTAAAGTCTGACCTATCATGTAGCGCATGCGCAAGGTTTAGTGATTGTTTCAAAGCGCCATTTTTTAAAATCCAAAATATATACGGTCTCTGTTCTGTGGGAAAGGGTATAAATCCTTCTGGTCGTGAACTATCTGGAACTCCTACCAATCCTGACCAACTTGATACAAAGCAACCTAACCCTGTTATCAATTCATTCTTAGGCGACTTGCCCGACTTGGGTGGCTGCAAGTCAATACCATCTTCTTCCAAAGTGAAATACTCGACTAACCCTGCACTTGATGCGGAATCATCGGCGCTTGCAAACCAAGGACTAGGATCACAACTTGTTTTGGTATTACTTTGCATCGACACATGTAATCGAGGCTCATCATAACGTAATCGATTAATACCGACGGGCCGAGAAACACTCTCATGAGGTAACGGATTGTCACAATCATGATAGGACTGAGCTAATGTATCGATTTCTTTAAACATACTAGCGCTGCTTGGCTGATCACTGCTTATGAGACCAAAATTAAACTGCTTTCTCTGTAGCTGTAATTTTAGTGCATCAAAATATCCAAATATTTTTGCGAACATCTCTCTGACCTGATCATTCAAAACACTGCTATACTTGTACTCACCACCAAGAGTTGAAAGCGATTGTTGTATGTGTTTTTTTAATGACGAAAAAGTAATGTCACTCACACCATCTGCTTTACACCTATCAATACAAAACCCGAACTGTTTGATATGCCTACTAGCAGACACGAGCATACGAGCCCACTCGAGTAGCCATTCTACTGTGCTACTATACAAATCTGACATCTTCTTAAAATCATAAGACAGAATGACATCACAAGTATCAACTGATGTGAAAGCTGATACACCAGCTTGCTGATAAGTGAATGCTGTCTGTAATGCAGAGTTATTTTCAAACACTTTTACTGTTAATTTTTCAATTCTTGATATGAGTTTGGCTGCAGAATGTAAATTATATTGCTGTAGAAATACTTGAAGATCACTCCATTCAATACTGGTAAAGTCTGAGCGCTACTGAGAGACTTTATGATAGTCATCAGCACTCACTGTAATTGAATCAAAAGATCTGATAGTCTCAGACCATCCACTAAACCACTTAGGCATGTTGTTCTGAAAAAGTTGTATTAATTCATGATACTTATCATTAGACAACCGCACAACCAAGCGATTATTCGTCATAATAAAATGGAACGGTGTAGGCCTTGATCTTTGAACATCAGCCGACAGACTCTCTACAACCATCTTTCTTTTCATAAATACCTCTTCATAATGTATATCTTAGCAATAAAAGACTCATATTCCGTTTAAATGTAAAAAATATGGTAATATAAAATCAATCGCAGAACAAGCAGTTAGAGAGCTGAGCTGGTAGGGCCTAGAGGGTTGATATATCAAAGCTTTATTGAATAACTGCATAGTAGACAACAAACAAAGCCGGTGCTACAAACGCACAGACGATGATCTAGCAGCACTTCGCAACAGCAAATTGCATGATGCTCGATAGGATATGGCACCAAGCAATACCAAACACAATGACTCAGCGCAGAAAAAACTGAGCATGTTCTATTGAGCAGCCCTAATCATACAAAGTAGCCATCTAACTTTACTAATAGGTATCAAAATACCCTTTAGCAAGAAACAACTGCCGCTACTGTATTCAGAGGAGGCACAACTTGACGTTCGTCCGCAGCAGGCTGCACCTTCGCACGTGCTTTTTCACGCGCAAAGTTATCAATTAAACGCTTGAGCACGAAAATGTATGTTAAGAATTCGATCACTGGGATTTTGACTAAGGTTTGGTATACTTGAGGAAGCTTCATCAAATTGACAATGAATGTCTTGGACGTTGTTGAGTCTGCCTGGCCTTGAGTCCAAGGGCGTTGCAGATATGCCTTCAACGCAAGTATGTTTTTATCATTATCCCGCCTATTCGCTTCGCCAGGATTTGGTGCAACAGCGGTATATGTGCGACTGACGTGCTGTTGTGGGCAGGCAGAGACTAAGCCAACACATAAATCGATTGCTGAATCTCGCGCTTTATTATTGCCCTCTTCACTCAAGCTCTGCAGTAAATCCGCATCTTTGCAAATGGCATCCCACATGGCTTGTGCATCTTCAATGGGCTGAGCAGCTAGATCACTTCCAGCTGTGCTTGAGAATGGCTGCTCTTGCAGAAACATTTGTAGTGAATTTAACAAAGCAAGCTTTTCCTGCTTGCGACCAGCTGTTGGAGCACCTAATTTTTGCAAGGCAGCCACAAACACCTGCTTTAAAGAGCGCATATTATTGCAACCACAGTGCGTAAAGATAGTTGTATACTCGCCGTCTGCTTGCAATAGGCGTCTGCTTAACCACTGACTACTGACATGTCTGATCAATAGCGGCATATCGTCAGCTGATCGCCTAGAAACAGACAAAGCGTCTAAGTAGGCCTCAGCAGCATAAGCTTTGCCCTGTGATTCTTGTTGTAACCATCCAATAAAGTGCGCCCTGCTTGCATCGTTATTATGTGACATTATTGACTGTATTTTATCACACCATAAATTATTCTTTGTCAGCTTAGAAACTGTCTCAAGACAATTGAAGGCAATTACCGGCGGGTTCAAACCGTCTCCGTTTGGCACCACTGAAAGCGCAGATAAAATCCTCTCTTCAGACAGGAAATATTTTATCGCTTTTTGTGTTGACACCGTCAAGCTTGATGCTGGAAGGTCTGACAGCGATAATAAATCAGCAATGGCATTATACCCGCTAGTAATATCAAAACTTAGTTTATGACAAGCAGATTTAAGACACAACAAAAAAGCGAGATTTTCTTTACGGCACTCTAATACTTGTTTATCTTCATTTCTAAGCGCGACATCAGCACAAGTCTGTACAAAAGACCAAAACTCATCTTTGGTATGTTGAACCACATCACCAACAAAGACAGCATCAATAAGATAAGACAAAGTATAGTCTTGAGCACCACCGGAAGGGTTACTGTTGTTCATCAACTGCGATTTGTGAACAATCTGACCCAATGTCTGTGCGATCGCAGATTTATGGGAGTCTTGACCGTGATTTGCAGCGAGTTCTATTGTGGCAAACAACAATTTCAGCTGGTGATTTGGTGCTGTCACATCGAATGCTTTCCTCAAGTAAGCCAAGATACCTTGAAAATTTTCTGCAGACAAAAGATCATTCTGTTTATTCACGAGAATTTGACAAATATCGTCGTACTTGAGGAGTGAAATAGCGTCCGTCACTGCTGGGCCGATTACATCCAAAGAAGCCAACTCTAGATCGCTCCAATCTTCCTTCTCATTCCAATGGTCTACAAACTTGCCTGCAACATGCCCAGTATTCTGCGGGCTATTTGCACGATCAGCAGCATCAATAATAGCAAAACTAGCCTCTTGGGTTGAAACCTGAGTGGCATCAGATAAAGCCTTTGCCTCCCTACTTAGATCACCTTTTTGTGACAACGATAGCGGCGATAAAATACCTAAACCAACTTTTTGTTCAGAAAGCCGTGAATATACTCGCTCCAGAGGGGTTTCCGCTTCTGATTCCTTTTTAACACACGATAAGCATTGTGAAAAGTGATTTACTTTGGCATTTGCTATATCAAGTCCTCCGCCAGAATGAGCATAACCGCAATCCTCTGATTTTTTAACCATGATTTTTGACAACGCTTCGGTCAATGGCTTTACGATAATTGCCTGCATTTTCTGTAGATCAAATTCACTTTGCTGGTTTTGAAAAATGCTGGTATTAGTGTCGATCTTGGAATGCAACAAAGCGAGATAAATGGATCGACAGAAATAAAATTGCAATATACCACCCTGGTTTTCAACCGCAACACCTCCCTCGTTCAAGTCATGCTCAATCTCCAGTATCAGTTTTTCTATGTTTTCTGACAATGGCTCAGGCACGAAAGGAAAGGAACCCAGCTTATTTTCACGGCCATCTACCTGTTCACGTGCTGAATCACCGCAGACATGTAATAATTGCTGGCTAGCATACTGCCTGCCCAACCAGTCGGACATCTGACGAGTCAGAAGGTCCCACCGCTGGGAATCGATACCAAAAATTTCATTTTCAGGTGCTGCTATCTTAGACACGCTAGACTCCATCACAGACTATGGGACACACACAATATATCACAAGCCCTTAGGGTCGGTCTGCGCAATCAAGCAATTAATCTTCCCTTAAGGTTGTAGCAGCGTCATTTTCCATTTACTGTCACATACTTTGTATAGCATTCTTTCATGGACGCGCCCTGGCCCAGCACACCAGAACTCAAACGTAGCTGGCGCAACTCCAAATCCACCCCAATGTGGCGGCCTTGGTATATCCTCAGTCGACTCGAACTCTGCTTCCAGCGCCGCAACCCGCTCCCGCAATGTCTCGAAATTCTGCAGCGGCCTGCTTTGCTGAGACGCCCAAGCACCTATCTGGCTCGCCCGTGGACGGCTTGCAAAGTAGTCATCCGACTGCTGCTCAGTCAAGCGCGAGACCGATCCGGTGATCCGAACCTGCTTTTCAATTGAGGGCCAATGAAAGGTCAGTGCAATGCGCGCATCTTTTGCGAGCTGCTGTGCTTTAGCACTCTCGTAATTAGTATAAAAAGTCAGGGCGGCACCCTCAGACTGATCTAGCCAACCCTTAAAGAGCACTGTTCGGCAATCAGGCGCACCATCAAGACCAATTGTTGAGCAACTCATGGCAGTTGCATCGTATGGTTCAACTTTACTCGCCATAGCAAACCATTCGTTGAATAGATCATGTGGCATGACTGGATAGCTCAAACACCCTCCTCTTCGCTTAGTCCTGTACGGAGCTATGCGTAAAGGGACGATATTAATGTAATTTTTATGCATCAGCAACACCAAGATGGTCGCAAAAAGCGCAGAAAGGCAAGTCAGAGCAAAATCTTAATGGGAACTGAGAAAAATAACACAAAATGTCTTGCGTTTAGGCTGAAGATGGGATATTTTAACTCCCTCAAGATCCTTAGGAGGCCCCAATGCAGGCAAACATTCATCCGGAATATCATGAAATTACTGTCAGCTGCAGCTGTGGTAATGTATTTAAAACACGATCTACTCTCAAGAACGACTTGAGCATTGAAGTGTGCTCAAAATGTCATCCATTCTACACTGGTAAGCAAAAGACTCTGGACACTGCTGGACGTATGCAAAGCTTCCAAGATCGATACAAAAAATTCAGTCTTATCAAGAAGAAGTAGTCAGATACAGTTATCACTGCGGCCAATGCTCAGCATTGGCCAGCCAGTCGACAGCCGCATTTGCCACCATCAGAGCATCACTACTGCTCAATGATCCGGCCTCGCATAACTGTCGACGCATTTCTTTAGCGCCATGACCGCCTTTGGTCAGACCCAACAGACCAGCAATCAGCAGTGACCAGCGGTATGGTTGCGACATAGCCTCCTCCGCCAGATACTCGACGTAAGATCGCAAGCGATTGATCATGCTCTGCAAACAGAACGTCTCGCCGTCCAAATAACACGATAGCAGATACATCTGCAGTGGCTGCTCATAGGTGACACGCCCTAGCATCAACCCATCTACAGAAGTATATTGCTGCATTGCTGTCTCGGCACAGCGTATGCCACCATTCAAAATAACTGTCAGCTGTGGAAAGTCACGCTTGATCTGCTCAACCACCTCATATCGCAACGGTGGCACACAGCGATTCTGCTTTGGATTCAAACCCTTGAGCCACGCTTTCCGCGCATGGATGGCGACCACTTTGCAGTTGACGTCGTCTAGGCAAGCCACAAAATACTTCAGCTGCTCGTATGTATCCATGTCATCGACACCAATACGGGTTTTAACGGTCACTGGTATATCACATGCAGACTGCATAGCCGCAACAGCCGAGGCCACATGCTCAGGCCGGCGCATCAGACAAGCACCAAACTCGCCAGACTGTACACGTGAGCTGGGACAACCAACATTAAGATTAACCTCACAAAAACCGGCTTCCTGAGCGATGGCAGCGCAACGAGCCAAATCACTGATATCTGCTCCACCTAACTGTAAGGCAACACCACCCTCAACAGAACTACGCCGCAACAATTTATCACGAACATCAGCTTGCGCATGCAGCAATGCGCCGGTAGTCACCATCTCAGAATACAAATGCGCACTCGGACACAGTAGACGAACAAATGTTCTGAAATATCGGTGGGTTACCCCCATCATTGGTGCCAAACAAAGGCGATAATCAATCTGCTGCATTGGATACGGCTCGCAAATGAAAAAAGAAATCATTTTAACTCAAGATCCACTGCCTGAACAGCAAAATTCGTATATCTAAGATAACAGCAAACTGCGCACAAAAGATATCAATCACTTAGCAGCCATAAAATAGTGCTTTCATCAATAAATACACGCAAGAAACATTATATAAGCATTTCTTAAGTATTGTGTGCTATTCATAGATTATGCACATAAACCGCGTAACTTAAGTTAAATAGCCATGGAAAAGGTCAACAGAGCAGAGAAAGAGGTATCAAATGAAAGCAATACTAAATCAAGCAGTAGCAATGCTTGGTGGCTTAAGACACATCACACTCAAGCCGAATACATATCAAGCACTAAATCTGTTCGAAAGTAACTATACAGGACTCCGTAATATACTCACCAATGCAGAAAAAGTTACAAATAAAAAAGGTACTATTACTGGATACCGGATTGCACGTGCAAATATGAACACACAAATCAATGCAACCTTAAATACACTCAAAAAAATGGCGACAACTTATGATCGGATCACATTGGGGGAGCTAGACAGTTTGGTAAAGGAGTTAATGGGAAATGATTTAATCAAACCCTTTAGTCACGTCAATCAAGATGTGGCTCCAAATAAAGAAACTAGAGACGCCCACATTGCCCTGTATCATGCAGTTAGAAACGAAGGCTTACCGTCACTCAAGCTCTGGGTTCTTGCAAGCGTTGCTTATAACGTGCTAAAAAAAATGTATGCAGAGAAAGCAACCACAGCGATACGCCGACTACCCTGGTCAGCATGTATGTCGTACACGCCTGAAAATCTCGATGAGTTTACTGAATTCATGAAAGGTGTGAAAGATGGAAAGCTTTACGTCTTTATGCTTCCAATCTGGGTGCGGGATAATCAAGGACAATGGGAACGCATGTCTATTGCTTTTGAAACAAATGGCCGGAGGAGAAATCCACGGTATTTATTAAAACTCCACCCGACACGCACACGCGCATCAAAAGAAATAATCGACACATTCAACCAAGCATATGCATCAGATGGCAAAGCCGGATTCACAGAAACGGCATTACACGCAATGCTGCTGAGCATGAAAGCGTTATACGAATTATGTTATGATAACCCACAATATAATCGATATGGCAGATATGATGATAGTAAGAACCTACATGGAACCGATCTATTATTTTGGACATTGGCACGCGATAGCAAAATGAATACAGAGACCCTAGGAAAGTTCATCGGCCCTCAAACGAAAACAATACAAACACCGATAGGTGGTCTCAGAATTAAAAAAAATGCAAATAGTGAGGTTGAAATTTGGGCTGGACAAATGGCAAAAAATAAATTAACAATCCCTGGTGGTGATGTAGCAGACGTGTTAGCACGTATTGCAAATGAATTCGACGGCTCAAAGAATAATGAAAAAAAAATAACAGATATCATAACAGACATCCGCAAAGAAAATCACGCTCGCGTCCCAGCAAATCCAACACTAGAAACAAAAAACGAAGGTGGAGATCCAGCAAATACAGTAGCAACTCAAACAAAAACAACAGAAGAGGCTGCAGCAGCAACACGCATACAAGCCATGTATCGTGGAAGCAAGCAACGGCAGATACATGCTTCAAAAAGGTTTATGGCATAAAAACATGATGACTCACTAGAAATTCAAACACTCGGAGAAGAAAAAAACGAAGGTGGAGCGCCAGTAGATACAGGTGATACTCAACCAAGAATAATAGAAAAGGTTGCAGCAACACGCATACAAGCTATGTATCGTGGAAGCAAGCAACAGCAGATGCATGCTTCTAAAAAGAACGTCGCAATGAATCTTCAACAAGTATTCCGTGCAAAAGCAGCCAAGAAAGAGCTAAAAGCTATGCAAGAACAAAAGAAGGAAAAAGATGCGGCAGTGACAGTTCAGAGGGTATTCCGTGGACAATTAGCTAGAAAGTCATTAGTCACTGGCTGGAATCCAAAAGATTTAGATTTAAGTGGCAATGACTTCATGATCAATTGCTTAAGTGGCGTTGTCACACCATATAGCGATAAGACACCAACTGAGAACACAATACGTGTCATCAACCACAACCATAGTCACTTCCGTGTTGTTGACACAACTATTGCAAATACCACCACGGATAATGGGCTGTTGACAAGAGCATTTCTAAAACACCAGCTCACCGCACTACAAAAAGGACAAAGAGCAGAATTCACAAGACAGGCTCAATCTAAATTCTTCTTAATGCAAAGATCGAATATCAAAGATCGCAAAAATGGTCTATATCAAGTATCTGAAAACAAACACCTTGGCGTACAATTTGATGACAGCGCTACTGACGTTACTCACAGCCCATCGAAAGACACAAGCAGGAAATATCACGACAAAGGTGACTTTAGAAAAGTTCTCATAAAATCACTCAATGACACAAATCAAGTAGAAACACAAATCAATGAACCTGTAAGTCACGATATAGTGGCAATTAATCAACTCCATCAGAAAATCAATGTATCTCAGGAAGGACTCGAGAAAAGACAGAAAAATAATCGAGATTACAGCAATATCAATGATCAGATAGAAGATATCACAAAAAAACTAAGCGACAGTTCAAAGAAAGCAATTGGGAAAGTGCAAGCGCAAGCAATAAGGCCATCAATAACATTCATCGATGAATTCCTTGGTGATGAAAGCAGTATTTTACCTAAAAATAAAAAAGCACTAGCTGAAATTAGTAGCAATTCGGGAAATGACACATTAGAAAGTTTGAGAAAAATAAAAACTAAAATAGATGGTACTGACAACACTGATCAAGAAACCTTACTACAGACACAATCAGAACTAGAGACAATATCATCTAATGCAAAAGATCCTATTGCAGATGGTGTAAAGCATTGCTGCGCATTGCTTATGCAATATATTCTTTCAAAACTTGAGGAAAATCTGCATACACAATGCAAGCGTGCTCTGCAAAACGATCACATCGATCCCGGTCATTATCAAATATCCAAAGAAAAAAGTATCACGCTAGATCGAAATGAATCAGGCCACATTGTTGTAACTCAATTCACACCTGAAAATGAAACAAATAATATAGAACTTGACATCCCATTTGCAGACGGATTTTTAAAACAAGGCTTAACCAACTTTGTTACTGATAAGCGTGTTAATCTCACATCTACAGCACAAGAATCTCATTTTAAGAGCTGCCGGCAAAATGTATTTAAAAAACCGCTAAAACCCGGTGTTTATGAATTTTCGCTTGACAGGTGTATTTCATTCGAACGACCCACTAATGGCTTATATGAGAATATCACTGTCAATGGCACCCGTATGCAACACGCATACCCGGAATCTTATCTTCGGCTTGAAATACAATCTTTTATCGAAACAGGCATCACCGCCTTCAATAAAGAAGATCTTTATGATCATGACAGGGCCACTTTGGAGAGTATTTGCGAAAAAATTGAATTTGGCAAGACAACTTTTCAGCTGGCAGATGATAAAACCATTGAACTAAGCTGCGCGAATGGTCATGTTACAGTTCATGTAGTCTCTGAACCCCACACTACTGACAAACAAGATCTACCATTCCAATTCTTCCAAGAGCAGTTAGCACAATACATGGATATTAATACAAGCGCGGAAATTGCCTTCACACAGAGTGTGTCTAATGAAAAAGAGCTAACTGCGTATTCTGAAGCATGTAAAGGAGAATTTAAAAACCAGTATAGTCGATTTACTAGTGAGTGTGATCAATACGTCAAAAAGAGAACTAACGAACACGATAAGCATTTCATTTTTTCACGCTACAATAAGGCAAGCAAGGTGGCCGCAGCCAAAGCGTTTAAATCATATCTTGAGGGCTGGCTCAGTGAAGGAGGCGCAAATCAAGATCTTAGCAGCCTAGACGAACACGCAGGCCCATTAGGCCAAGGTCGACTCTGGCGTGAAGTTGTCAAGCCGACGCTTGACACAATGGAGCCGGGTAAGCACAACTATCGTTCATTTCAGGAGTGGCTTGATGCTAAACGAGCTGAACAGACACAAAGCGATGAATCCGGATTAAATTAGAGCTAATAACTGCTCAGCAATCAAGGCGACAGCATAGTTTAAAGTGCGTTCTGCTCGACGTGGGATATCAATATTCATAGTGATTGCCTGGGATCCCACTCTGGCATCAATCGTAACAGTGCAGGCGTCATTGCTTGCTGCACTTTGCCAATAGGCTTCTAAACCACTGCAGCGAAAATAATCCCTGGCATCATTGGACACACCCTGCTCTATGGCATGCGCTGTGCTGGGTGTCATACATTCAGCGAGTAAGCGGCCACCTGTGGCAGTATCTTCGATCTGGATAGGCTGAGATCGTTCTTGTAAACGTTGGCGGCATTGCTGCGTGACAGTCAAGCACTCACGTTGCTCACCCGCCGCAACAGCATCAACACAGCGGTCTGCGATCAATGCATGTAAGCGCTCTGCCACATCCCGCCCTTCTGCCAGCGTTTCTGCTGTGAGGCTCAAGCGACAATATGGACTTTTGACACAATAGGCGCACTCAACTGCAGCATCACCAATACAAGCCGATACCTTATCTGCGATGTCACTCTCTGATACACGCAGCAACAACCAACGCCACTGCAGTCGCGCCTTAGGTCGCACATGCTGATGAATGCGTTCGCGAACCGAGTCAGCAAACATCGGTAAGCATTCATTCGGTGGGCCCGGCAACCAGCATACCAAACAATGCCCACTCACAATACAGCCACCGGCTGCTGTACCATGCCTGTTTTCAAATACAGTCGCACCAGGGGGGAAGAATGCTTGCTGTCGATTATTCTCCGGACAACGTAAGCCCAGCGCCTGAAAACGTGCTTGTATGGTTTGCCAGGCTTCCGCATTGAATTGCAGCGGTTTTGAGATCACCTGCGCAATCACTTGACGTGTGATATCGTCTTCTGTCGGCCCCAGTCCACCAACGACAATAACCACTGCGTGATCCCGTATCAAGTACTGCAAAGCACCGGCCATGCTATCAGCGGCATCATCCACCACCAGTTGTTGTCCCAAACCATAGCCAGCCTGCAACAAGTCCGCCGCCATATCTGCGGTATTCGTGTTGAGGGTATCACCTGAAATGAGCTCAGAGCCGGTGGCTAGAAAAGCAATGCGCGATTGGCTCATGCTTCGCCCTCATCCAATAAATGTCGCTTCGGGCTCACATCTCGCCAGGCATCTGCATCATCTGGCGCTGCGATGATAGCCGTTATGTTTGGCCACTTCTTGGACAGATCAGCGTTGAGTTGCAGATACTCACCCTGCTCCTCCGGTAGCTCGTCGTCAGGATAAATCGCTTCAACAGGACACTCGGGAACGCACAAATTACAATCAATACACTCATCTGGGTTAATGACAAGCATATTCGGGCCCTCATGGAAGCAATCCACTGGGCACACTTCTACACAATCGGTGAATTTACAGCGTATACAGGCATCTCCGACCACAAACGTCATGCTACCTCCCCTTGGGTTAATGCATTGCATGGCTCAATGAATGATAGTATAATGCCCACACAGTGTAACCACAAGAAATGAGGCGATATGACACCACAAGAGATTCAGCATCGATTGCAGCTGGCATTCCCACAAGCCGAGATCGATACGCAAGGGGACGATGGCCGACATTTTGATGTTGTGATCATTTGCGATAGCTTTAATGGTAAGACACCGATCTCGCGTCATCGAATGGTCTACAAAGCGTTGGGGGATGCTATGCGTGCGGATATTCACGCCTTGTCAATCACCGCACTTACCCTACAAGAACACACAAAAACAGGAGCTTAGCATGAGCAACATCCAAGAAAGCATTCAAGAAACAATCGACAACAATCCTGTTGTTCTTTACATGAAAGGCAGTGCAGATTTTCCACAATGTGGTTTTTCTTCACAAATCGTAGAAATTCTGCGTCGCTGCCAAACTGTATTCAAGGACTTCAACATACTTGAAAGCGATGAATTACGTCAAGGTATCAAAGACTTCTCAGACTGGCCAACTATTCCACAGCTTTACGTGCGTGGTGAGTTCATTGGTGGCTGTGATATCGTGACTGACCTCTACGAAAAAGGCGAACTGCAAGGGCTGCTCGCCGATGACGACGACTAATGTTCGCGCGATGAGATAAAACGGACGTCTGGCCAGTGCTCTTGTGTGATTTGCAAATTAACACGTGATGGCGCCAGATAGGTTAGATGTCCACCAGCATCATGCGCAAGATGACGCTGCTCTGCTGCTTGAAGCCGCTTCAGCATAGCCGCATCATCACACTCAACCCACAATGCAATGGCGACGTTCACTGCCTCGTAAGCACAGCTAACATTGTATTCGTGCTGCAATCGATATGCGACTACATCAAACTGCAGTACACCAATGGCACCTAGCACAATATCACTGCCTAAAAGCGGCCTGAAAACCTGTGTTGCACCCTCCTCGGATAGCTGCACCAAGCCCCGCCATAATGCTTTTTGCTTCAGTGGATCTTTCAGCCGAACACGACGGAATAGTTCAGGCGCAAAGTTGGGTATCCCTGAAAACTTTAATGATTCACCTTGAGTGAACGTATCACCAATTTTAATACCACCATGATTGTGTAACCCAATGATATCACCCGCCGCCGCAGATTCAGCATGCTCTCGCTGACCCGCCATAAAGGTTTGTGCATTGTGCGCCAACTGTTGCTTACCACTGCGCACATGAAACATCTTCATACCTTTGCAGTACTGACCCGATACAATACGCATGAAAGCAATGCGGTCGTGATGCTTGGGGTCCATGTTGGCTTGTATTTTAAATACAAACCCAGTGAACTTGCTCTCATCTGGTTCTACAGTCCGTGTGATAGCCTCACGGTGACCTGGTCCAGGTGCACAATTCACAAAACCATCTAGCAACTCACGCACACCAAAATTATTGATTGCAGAGCCAAAATACACCGGCGTTATCTCTCCCGCCAAGAATCGGCTTTCATCGTATGCCGGGCACACTTCACGTGCGAAGTCTGCCGACTCTCGCCATGCATCATAATCAGAACCCAGCAATGACTTTGCAGCATTACTTTCTAGCCCCTGGACAACCTCAACGTCACCAACAGCATGCTTACTTTGCGAATCATACAGATAAAAGCAATCATCCAAGAAATGATAGATGCCTTTAAAGCCCTTCCCCATACCAACGGGCCAAGTCATTGGCACACAAGTAATATTGAGAACACTTTCAATTTCGTCCATAAGCTCGATAGGGTCTCTGCCTTCACGATCACACTTGTTGATGAATGTCACAATCGGGGTTTGCCGTAGACGACAGACACCCATCAACTTAATGGTACGATCCTCTACACCTTTAGCGACGTCAATCACCATTAATGCTGAATCGACCGCTGTCAGAGTGCGGTATGTATCTTCAGAGAAGTCACCATGACCTGGCGTATCTAGCAAATTAACAATATTGTCCTTGTATGGAAATTGCATCACAGAAGTCGTTACAGAGATGCCACGCTTTTGTTCCAGGGCCATCCAGTCACTGGTTGCATGGCGAGATGCCTTTCTGCCCTTCACACTACCAGCCAAAGTGATTGCACCACCAAACAGCAATAGCTTTTCAGTGAGTGTGGTTTTACCCGCATCAGGGTGGCTGATAATAGCGAATGTTCTTCGCGGCATAGAATCAAATGTCATCATATCACCTTATTATTGATGGTTATTCTTCTTGCTGTATCTTAACAGCAGCAAAGGCAGCAAAACAAGCAATAGGCAGCACCGCCACCCAAAACGGAGACCACATCAGCACAATTGAAAATGCCGATAGAAACTGATCAATCATATAAAATAAGAAACCGACCGCCACCCCAATAACCAAACGTGTCGCACTCGATAATCGACGCACGAAGCGTATTGAAAATGGTACTGTCAGTAAGGCTAATACCAAACACATCAATGGCTGAAAAATCCGCATCCAAAAGGCACTGGCCAATCGCCAGACGTTGCCCCCCATCTTTGCTCGTTGATGCCAGTAATGCCAAAGCGATACCAGATTCAGTTGCTGTACGGAATCCTTATCACGTGACCATGAGAGCAAGTCGAGCTGGATGGGTAAACGCCATGTGATCGCACGTTCAGTCTGAATACCATTCTGCTTGTGATGAAACAAGGTCACATCCTCACATTGCCATGCATCGCCATCCTTCATAGCAGAAGCTGCCTGTCCGGCAAGCTCCAACGTATTGGTCTTGTCATGCCAATAAAACCACGATATCCCTTTAAGCAAGGTTGGCGTCTCTTCAGCTTGTACAAACACAAAATAGCGCTGGTTACGGAACCAATGACCACCTGTTTTTGCACCGCCACGAGATCCCTGCACCAACTGCTGACGGTATTCACTACCATAGGCATGCAATGCTGGCGCAAATAACTCACCCATGACAGTAAACAACAGGGTTATCATTGCGGCAGCGTATAAAACAAAACGGGCAACCCCCCAAGCAGTTAATCCACCCAAACGACACACTAACATCTCTTGGCTGGCACTGAGCTGCCCCAGGGTAATGATACACGCCAAGAATAGAATAACAGGCAGCAATGCATACACACGCACAGGCGTCTCACATAAAACAACGAGTAACGCTTGCCATATGTGATAGTGACCATGACCAACAGCAGATAATTCTGCCACCACAGAAAAGATAAACTGCAAACCAAAGGCAATCACGAAGATACTTATAAAACAGCGAGCTAATACTTTCAGAAAATATTGACGCAAGATCATGTCGACCTCCTGCGTCGTTTAAACCGCGTCATATGCAGACTCAACTGCCATACACCCCAAACAGCCGCAACAAACAGTGGCAACCACCACAAGCCAATAAACAAAGGATAACGTGCAGCCAGTAGCCACTGCTTACTCACAAACAAGCAATTAACATAAGCTATGTAAATAAATGCAGCCGGCAGCAGGCGCATTAACTTGCCTTGGCGCGGATTGATTTCACTCAGCGGTATTGCTAACAATGCCAGCACAAAAACCGCAAGCGGTAATGCAAAACGCCATTGCCATGCTACCCGAGTCACCTGTGTTGGGTGATGCCGATTTGCATACAAGCGCATCAAGGACCATGTCGAAAGAGATTGGCTTGGTGTATTGGCTATTGGCGTTGGCTGCAGACGATAAGTGCTGAAACGCAACACTTCCCAACTAGGCTGCTGCAGTGAGAGCTCATACTGCACACCGCGTGAGAACTCAAATATCTTTGCGCCACTAGGCAGTGATTGCTGATGTAATCGATTGGCAGATAATATGGACCAAGCCTGGTTGCCATCATGGTGTTTTTGTGCGAAAAAAACCTGTCGACTGCTGGGATCGGCTCGCTTGATATCAGTATACAGCACACGATCTGAGTGACCTAAATTAATAAAGCGCCCAGGCATCATCTTATTAACATCGAGCTCAGACACAGAATGTAGCAGCAGACTTTTTTGCCAGCTATGACTCACAGGTGAAACAAAGCCTGACAACCACAAAACCAATAATGACATACATATGGCTTGCGCCAAAACCGTGCGGTACAAGGTGGCTGTGGTGTAGCCACATGCACGCAAAGCAACCAACTCATGATCGGAAGCCAGGCGCCCTAATGCAACTAAAATACTGATCATCAACGCCAGCGGACAGATATAGGTCAGCAAGGTCGGTACCTCAAGCAAAATCACCCACACAACTGTCACTAAACTCAGCTGACCAGCCGCAGCCTGGTTCATGAAATGAACAGACTGATTGATGATAAGCACCAAAAGTAACCCACCCAGTGTCGCCAACAAAGTGCGTAAAATTTCTCTTCGCAAATATCTCGCGATGATCACTGACAATGCCTCCGATATATGCGACAATGCGCTAAAGTGGTTTTTGGTCTAATTTAGGCCAAATGTCGTGGCATTTAACACCAAAAAAAGAAACACTACCATGGAAAATCATTATAACCCAGCAGAAATTGAAAAACTTTGTCGCCAGCAATGGAGCAAAAAGGGTCTCTCACAGCAAAAACATGCTGGGGAATCATATTGTATCATGTTACCGCCACCAAATGTGACCGGCAACCTACATATGGGACATGGGTTCCAACAAACCCTCATGGATGTGCTAATCCGCTACCGGCAGCTTTGTGGTAATAATGTACACTGGCAAGTGGGTACAGACCATGCCGGTATCGCGACACAGATGGTCGTTGAGAGACAGTGCCAAAAAGACAATTTATCACGCCATTCACTCGGTCGCGAGGCATTCTTAGACCGCGTCTGGGATTGGAAAGCGCGCTCAGGTGGCACCATCACGCAACAGATGCGTCGCTTTGGTTTGCATGTAGACTGGTCACACGAGCGATTCACCATGGATGAGCAACTGTCACACAGCACACGTGAAGCATTTATCCGACTATTCGAAGACAAATTGATATACCGCGGCAAGCGGCTGGTTAACTGGGATCCCACTCTAAAAACAGCGCTATCCGATCTCGAAGTCAACAATGAAGAACGACAAGGCAACCTGTGGCAAATTCAGTATCCCCTGACTGATGATGAAAATACTTTTATCAGTATTGCTACAACGCGCCCAGAGACATTGCTGGGTGACATGGCGCTCGCAGTGCACCCAGAGGATGAGCGATATCAAAACCTAATAGGAAAAACTTGCCGACTACCACTTTGTGACCGTGACATACCCATTATTTCAGATGACAGCGTTGACCAAGAATTTGGTACTGGCTGTCTCAAGATCACACCCGCGCATGACTTTAACGATTACGAGGTGGGTAAACGGCACGGACTGGATAGCTTCAATATCATGACTGAAGAAGCCTGCATCAAGCGGCATATGAAAATACCGAAGGCCTATCACGGGTTGACTAGAGAAGCTGCGCGTAAAGCAGTCGTAGCTGACCTTGAAGCCGCTGGCTTACTGGAGTCTGTCACACCACACAAGCTCGCTGTACCCATTGGTGAGCGCAGTGGTGCGGTACTAGAACCACGACTCACTGAACAATGGTATGTGAAGATGGCGGCACTGGCCGAGCCAGCATTAGCAGCAGCCAATAAAGGTCAACTTAATTTTTTCCCAAGCAACTGGCAGAAAACATATAACCTGTGGCTGGAAGGCATTCAGGATTGGTGTATCAGTCGACAACTGTGGTGGGGACACCGCATACCCGTTTGGTATGACAACCGAAACAATGCGTACGCTGGCCACGGTGAAGCCGATGTGCGCCAACGCTACCAAATCCCCAGTGAAACAGCACTGAGACAAGATGAAGATGTGTTGGACACATGGTTCTCATCAAGTCTATGGCCTTTCGCAACACTGGGCTGGCCAGAAAAGACAGATCTGTTTGAGCAATATTTTCCAACGCAAACATTGGTAACCGGCTTTGACATTATTTTCTTCTGGGTCGCACGCATGGTCATGATGAGCCTGTACTTCACAGGTAAGATACCCTTTAAAAATCTGGTGATAACAGGCCTAATTCGCGACAATAATGGCGACAAAATGTCTAAGACAAAAGGTAATGTCATTGATCCAATTGATCTAATCGATGGTATCTCACAACCAGACCTCATCGAAAAGCGAATTCGAGCGCTGATTAATCCAAAACAGTCTGAAAAAATACGTAAAGAAACCATCAAAAACTTTCCAGACGGCATGCCTGCATTTGGTTGCGATGCCTTGCGCTTTACGTATTGCGCTCTTGCATCAACGGGTCGTGACATCAAATTTGACTTGGGCCGAATTGAAGGCTACCGAAACTATTGCAATAAATTATGGAATGCAACGCGTTTCGTGCTCATGCAAGTCGGAGAAGAGGCATATGACCAGCCTGATCTCACACAAATTGGCAGTGCTGACAAGTGGATGCTACATCGACTCAACACCGTCATTGATGAGACGCACAACGCATTGACCCAGCATCGCTTTGATAACCTGGCACAATTACTGTATGAGTTTGTCTGGCATGATTATTGTGACTGGTATCTAGAAATCACAAAAGCTCGATTACTTAATCCACACGTCAGTGAAGAAAGTAAGATTGCATCACGCGCAACGTTACTGCATATTTTGAGTCAAATCCTGATTTTGCACCACCCGCTGACACCATTCATCACCGATGCGCTTTGGCAAGCCATTCAACCTGCCTTCACCCCCACCCAGCAAACTGAGACAATCATTGAAGCAACATACCCAAGCACAGACAAAAAACATCACTTTCCTGACGCTGTCGCTGCAATCGAGACTTTGAAGCATGTTGCAACAGCCATACGCACTCTACGCAGCGAAGTCGGCATATCCCCTGCCATTAAAATCCCGGTGCGCCTATTCACACGCAACACCGGCACGCGTGCTGCTCTGATACCGCTCGCGCACACACTGATGCATCTAGCAGGCGCAAAACAAGTCGAGTGGCTAGAAGAAGCTGACCTCGGTCTAGGCTTTGCTAGCACGCAGGCTGATGACACCATTATCACAATACCACTTTCAGGCTTGATTGATCGAGACAAAGAGCTGGCGCGGACAACCAAGCAGTATGATAAAGCAATGAAGGACATGCAGAAGATTGAAAGCAAACTCAGCAACCCTCGCTACTGCAATAATGCGCCCAAAGACATTGTTGAAGCTGAGCGAGCAAAGCTGAGAGCAGCACAAGAAAATCTGGCTCGCCTGGAGAGGCATAAACAAAACATTGAAGCCATGGCATAACAGAGGCAATCTGATGCAGAAACACACAGATCAACGAGTCAGCATACTCTTGCCATCACTTGGGATAAGAATCACAGAAGTTGATTTATCAGAAGTGAGTGTAGCGGTAACGCAAGATAATCAGCCAAGCGATGTCAGTATTGCCCTAAACTATACGCTTGCAATCAGTGCGCTCAACGCTGACATGGGTGAAACGCAGTGTGAATTCACCGCGCAGTGTGAATCAGATGGACCGATTAAAATGCTGGTCGCTAAGTGCAACAATCAAGGCCATATGCGTGCGACAGCACGCTGGTCCTTACCGTCGCAACACACAGGACGTTGGCTCATTGAAAATGGTAAAGTGATCATGACCAAACGTAATGCCGCTGGCATTCCAGGCTCACAAAGTATCGTCATGCTGAATGGAGACTCCCTACAGGAGGACTTAACACATTACTTACTGAGTGGCGCAACCAACAAAACATGGGTTAGGCTGCATGCCAATGCAACACAAGTTAAATTAATCGAAATTGCAAGCATACATAAAGCGGAACCTGACTGCTGGGGTGATATCATTGCACCGCTTGTACAGCTGACTGAAGAAGAATGGTTGCAACTCGATTATATACAGCAAATCAAATGCACGCATGAAGACAAGGACATCATCATCACTGAGCAACAAGCATTGCGTTTTCAGTGTTCTTGCAGCACCGAGAAAATGCGTCGTGCTATTATACTCATGGGTAGAGAAGAGGCGATGCAAACCCTCGAAGAAAAGCAATCTATTCATATTACGTGCGAGTACTGTGGCAGCAATGAGTACTTCTCAAAGGCACAAGTTGAGGAACTTTTTCAAGAAGACAATGGTGGCGATGGTACCACTATTCATTAGTTATGATCAAACTACAATAGAGCCATGCATGATGCCTCCCAGAAAATATAGAAAGGCACCGGTAGTTTTAAATCACAAAATAAGGCATACATTATTATCTGTCATAACAATTCTTGGTGCGACTTGCCCAGTGAGAAGGGCAGCAGACTGACCTTCCCGTAAGCTGTATACCTCAAGCAATAACTGATCTCGAATAGTCACTATGGCGCCACCGACGATTTTTCACGCTGGGCATGTTTTACACATAGAGTCCAGTTTGGCCAAAAAAAGAACCGATGCCCAGCTTTGACCGTGAATGTCAGCTGGGTGCTACGTGAAAGCTAAATTGTAAAATATCAGCTTAGTAAGGTACGCAACTGGCTCGTCACACGCTGAGCAATACGCTGATTGAGTTGACCATTGGGCTGCAATAATGCAATGCTTACAAGATTATTAGCAGACGACTTTAGCTGTACTTTATAAATTGGTGTATTGCTGCTGAGGTGCTTCCCTGAATGCGTGGGCAAGATGATATAAAATGCAGCCAGCTCACGGTCCTTATCCATGATATGGTAGCCAGAGGCTTCAATCGCACGCTGCACCTTAGGCCACACCTGCGCCATACTGCCCTGCACTCTTAACAGTTGTGATGTCTTTTTCACTGTGTTAGATATAGTTGATTGACGAGCAGGCGCCACATTTTGGCCCGGTGGCACAATACTGACATCTTTATTCGCAGGTTGACTACCAGGCTTCAGTGGTGGAATCGGGTAGTAAGCAGCAGCGGGTTTTAAATTCAATGCACTCTGACGAATGGGATGAGTTGTTTTAGGTGAGCCAGATAATTGTGCGCCCTTACCAAAGCCACAGAGCACCGCGATTAACGGCAACAAACAAACAACTTTTTTTATACTCACGATCATTTCCTCGTTAATTAGTTGAGTAAACCGGCAGCATGCATGGCATGCTTGGTGTCACTGTGATACTGTGACGCCAACTCAATTAATGGTAAACGAATACCATCAGAAATCAAACCCATTTGCGACATCATCCATTTGATACCAACAGGGTTTGGCAGCATTGATAATTGCTTAAGAACTGGTGCAATTTCCTGCTCAACAGCTGACAACACACTGGCATCTTGTGCTGCAGCACTAGCGCATAATTGGGCAGTTTGAGTCGGCAGCAGGTTGCCAATGACTGTAATGACACCGCGTGCACCTGCTGAAATGGCTTCGGCTGCCGTCGCGTCATCTCCACTATACACAGCGAAATCTTGCTTAAACTGTCGCATTTCACTGACACGCGATAGCTGCCCTGTCGCATCCTTAATGCCAATCACTTGGTCCAACTGTGCAAGCTGCTGCACAGTTTGTACTGACAAATCGCAACCCGTACGACTCGGCACATTGTAGAGTATCGTTGGCATATTCACTTGACTGGTCAAGGACGTATAGTATTTGACCAAAGCATCCTGCGTTGGCTTAACGTAGTAAGGTGTTACCACCAGCAAGGCATCCACACCCAACAATTTCGCCTGCTGAGAATATTTAATGCTCACTTGTAAATTATTTGTACCTGTACCGACAATAACGGGTAAACGCCCAGCATTTTCTGTGATGACAGCTTCAAGCACAACCTGACGCTCCTCATAGCTGAGGCTAGATGCTTCTCCTGTCGTACCCAAAACGACCAATGCCTTGGTACCTGATTCACAATGCCAGTGCACCAAGCGCTTCAGCGCTGGGATGTCGATACTGCCGTCCGCAAGCATCGGTGTGACCAAGGCCACCATGCTACCTGAAAACATACCATCTCCTGGTTGTCATTACAGAGAAAAAACATCATACTGACATAAATTCACCAGTCTGTCATCCATGGCCCATAGTTTGCCTGTGATGCACCAGGAGAGGGCAAATAATATGCAGTCTATCACTCTTATTGGCATTGTATTTGGTATGATGACCTTGATCACGTTAGGTCTGATAGCTGTTATTCGCCAACAGCGTCAATTATCAGCCTCACAGAAAGACATTGCAACGACACTGGCTGAGCTAAAGATCACTAGCCAAGTCCAACGCTCACTGCAAGATACACAGCAAGAAAAGATACAATTGTTCCTAGATGCGCAACAAAATCACTTTCAAAAATTACAAAAACAACAACACACGGACCTGCAAGATGGGATGAGTTTTTTGAGTAAGCAATTGCACTCCACCTTGTCGCAGTCTGCAGGTAGCGGTAGCATTCAAGATCAGTGCCAGCATAGGTTCAAAGCAATACAGGCTTCAATAGAAAGCACGTATCAAGCCCTAGATAACAAAGCGATCGCAATCCAAACACAAATCGAATCTGCCACGACTTTGACCACACTCAGGATGGCAGTAAAGCAAGCAACAGCGCTGGCCAACAAACTTGATCAGCAAGCGCTATGACCAACTCAACCAGATGCTACGAGAACAACTGAAAGACATCTCTTCATCCGTAAACCAACATCTGATGAAAGGTTTTGAGAAAACCACGAATACCTTCAATGATGTTATTAAACGACTCAGTGTCATTGATGCAGCACAGCAGAAAATCACAGAGTTATCGGCACATGTCGTAGACTTACAGACAGTGCTTGTTGATCATCGCTCTCGCGGTGCTTATGGCGAATCCCAATTGAGCGCCTTACTACACAATATGCTACCAGAGAATCATTTTTCACTGCAACATACACTGTCCAATGGAAAGCGTGTGGATTGCCTCATCTACCTACCCGCCCCCACTGGCAACATATCTGTCGATGCTAAATTTCCACTCGAAAGCTTCAGGGCATTACAGCAATGTGACAACGAGCAAGCATTCAAGAAAATCACCACTCAGTTCAAACAAGATATCAAGGTTCACATCACAGCAATCAGCAGTAAATATATCATTCCCGGCGAAACAGCCGATGGCGCAGTCATGTTCTTACCCACAGAAGGTGTCTTTGCTGAAATTCATGCCAACCATGCAGACCTAATCGACTTTGCGCAGCAACACCGAGTATGGATCGTATCACCGACCACCATGATGGCAGTTCTAACCACAATGCGCGCCGTCATTAAAGATGAAGCCACCCGGCAGCAAGTACATATCATACAAGATCACCTTATTGCATTGGGCAAGGATTTTGTACGCTTTCAGAAACGTATGGATCAATTGTCACGACACATACAGCAAGCTAACAATGATGTTGAGCTAGTACATAAATCATCTCAGAAAATCACCCGGCGCTTTGAAAAGATTGAGCAAGCAGATATATCATCCATCACCAGCATCACAACAGGAGACGAACATGCCACTTGTGAAGAGTCTGACTAAGAATCCAGTACTGATTGCCCAATGGCTGCTGATCATCATTGCGAACTTGGCCGTCTGGATGGGATTTGCAAAACCACAGTCTCAGACACAGCACTTTGAACAAGAGACAGCCTTTCAAACCTGCTTTTCACCCAAAGGACGCTGTGAAGCCATGATCGTGGCAAGCATCAACCAAGCTGAACACAGTATTGAAGTAGCGAGCTATAGCTTCACATCTCGCAAAATAGCGCGCGCACTTACGCGTGCACAGCAACGAGGCATTCAAGTTCGAGTGCTCAGCGACAAAAGCCAATTTAAACCCCATGCCACAACTAAAATACCCACCCTCATTCGCGCTAGAATACCCGTACGAGTTGATGCTCGGGTTAACATAGCACACAACAAGTACATCGTGATTGATCATGAAATCGTGGAAACAGGCTCCTTCAACTTCACCGTTTCTGCCAATCACTACAACGCTGAAAATGTGATTATTGTTCACAGCAAAAAATTGGCATCCCTGTATGAGGTCAACTGGCAACAACGCTTCGCACAAGCCACCCCGACAACACAATACCACTATCAGCCAACAGCATACTGGCACAAATCCAAAAAAAGGTAAAACTGATCATGAAACAGATCATATTGCAGTCAGAAAAAGAAATGACATCATTCGCAAGCAAAGTCGCGACACAAGCACAGCTTGGAGAGTGCTATTACTTAGTGGGTGACCTCGGTGCTGGCAAAACATGCTTTGCACGCGGGTTCATACAATCACTTGGAATCATTGAAGATGTCACCTCACCCACCTATTCACTGATAAACAGCTATTCAGCAGTGCTGGGTGACATTCACCACCTCGACCTTTACAGGCTGGCAGATGACATCGATTACTGTCAATCTGGGCTGGATGATACGGATACCGACAACAGTATTTGGCTTATTGAATGGCCCCACCGCTGCCCTGATAGCATACCCCGTGCAACGCATACGTTGACATTTATCTGTCGAGATAATATACACAGCATTGAAGTCAGTAAACAACTCTATGCTCGCCTTGACGCAGCACAGTAAGTAAATGTAACGGCAGTTGACCATCACAAATATGCCACTATCTTTTGATTTTGCGGTATGACCCGACTACTCATGGTGATCGATATGTGCTACTAGAATTAGCCTTTTGGCATACTCTAGAACAAATGGCTGTCTATTCTTTTATAACTATGCTAAATTTTATGATCACAACCTCTCAATTGCGGGATAGCATGAGCGCACTGAAAGTGACCAAACTCACCATAACTGGCTTGCTCCTATTGATCTGTCATGCAGTCTTTGCTGCCGTCAATGTTACAGTCAAGCAGCAAGGCAATAACGCGTCTATTCATTTCAGCAATCAACACGCACTGAAACCACATATATTCACACTACACAACCCTGACCGCCTGGTTATTGACCTGAAAGAGATCAAACAAAAGCCAGCAATTCATAATATTGCACGCACAAATCTCATCAGACATATCAGGGTAGGCAAGCAACCGCAGCAAAGCTATCGTATTGTGCTTGATCTAAATACCCCACTCAATAAAACACACATAGATAAGGCAATTTCAACAGATAAAAAAGAGCTGAACATCAAGCTCAGCACACATGCAGCCACGCACAGGCAGCGCGTTATTTGGCAACAGGCACCGCTACACCTACGCCCACCCTCACCGCTTAAGCCCAGCATCACTGTTACTATTGATGCCGGCCATGGCGGCAAAGACCCAGGTGCAACAGGCTACCGCAGCAATCACGAGAAGAACATTGTTTTATCTATTGCCAAAAAAGTTGCTGCCGGGCTGAAAAGGATGCCACAGTACCATATACATCTGACTCGCTACAATGACCATTACCTCAGCCTCAGACAACGCCTACGACTTGCAAGGAAATGGCACTCCAATCTTTTCGTCTCCATACATGCTGATGCCTTTAAAAATCGTCGAGCACATGGTGCCTCTGTCTTCGCCTTATCGCAGCGCGGTGCAACCAGTGAAGCTGCACGCTGGCTAGCCTCGAAAGAGAATGCCTCAGAAAAGTTGGGCAGCATTGAACTTGACGATAAAACCACATTACTCAAATCTGTATTACTCGACTTGTCTCAAACAGCGACAGTAAAAGAAAGCATCGATGTCGGCACAAAAATACTAGACACCTTGGATGACATGACACATTTACACAAAAAACGTGTTGAGCAGGCCGCTTTTGTTGTACTGAAAGCACCAGATATTCCATCCCTCCTCATCGAAACAGGCTTTCTATCTAATCGGCGTGAAGAACAACTGCTGACCAAATCCAGCTATCAGCAGAGAATTGCCAATGCCATCATTCATGGTATCAGCGCACACTTTCAAAAGCACCCCCCTATTAGGCACACTTAATCAGTGGCAACAACCACATAAAATGCTATAATTAAATTTTACACATATGCCTGAGGTAACACGATGACATTAAAAAAACGTGATCTTAATTACCGTATCGACCCTGTATTCGCGCAAAAAATCGCAAGGGAGATGAAAATCAATTTACGGGCCAAAACCAGGAATAGACCATTTTCCGCCAATGTGCCTGTCAATGACCACGCTTTTTTCTTAAAATTAACTGCATCACCCACTATGCAACAGTGGATGGGTCGCATGACTAAAAATGATTCATTTGAAATCATGAAAATAATCAGTGATATGCAAAATTCTGGCTACGATGGGTTTAAGGAGTGGCTGAATAAGCAAATTGCTGATCCTCGTAACTACAACCCAGCTGATCCGCGCGTTATCGCACTCAACCCTGCAGACAGCCTCATTATCCAAGAAGCCGTTAACCGGGAAGCAGCCATACTACAAGCCATGGCTGAAGAACAATCTGCCGAGGAAACAGCGGAAAATATGGCACA
Source organism: Coxiellaceae bacterium (assembly GCA_047404195.1). Taxonomy (GTDB): domain Bacteria; phylum Pseudomonadota; class Gammaproteobacteria; order JAJRRL01; family JAJRRL01; genus JAJRRL01. Next base: position 53,373 of record JBDOIU010000005.1, on the reverse strand, counting down.
AGCATTGCTTGAGTCTCCCTGGTTAAGAGCTGCGGCGACTGGCTCAGAGGATATTGCCGAGCTCTCAAGCACAGACCCAGGCAAAGCCATCAGCGAGCTGGCTACCAGCATGGCCGGTCTATCATCTGCTGAAGAAGCCATTGAAAACCCAGAGTTTCAAACAGCCGCCAAGGCATTCACCGGAAAGGTAGAGCAGCATCTTGGAATAGAGAGTGCAGCCAGCGGACCCGAACGCGTCATGGAAGCCCCAAGACCACCCAGTCGATTTGATGAGTTAGAAGATGATTAGATTACTGTTGCCAACGGCGCATAGCCTGCTGCAGCACCTGCCATACTTCACGTTTTAATGAGGCATCATTGGACATGTCTACGACAGATTGTGTCACTGCAAAAGCACCACCACCATGAAGATGAAAAATGCCATAATCTGAATCGCTGAGATGACGCTCAGGGTAGACGAGCTGAGCCAGATCAAGCCCCAAAAACAGCGTTAATTCTGACGTGACATCCGGAGTGCTATCACTCTCACTAATATCCAGCTTGGTCGCACGCAAACAGGCTGACAACAACTGCTCAGGCGCATCATGATGCGCCACAACCCAACCCACGAGAGCACCATTTGAACGCACCTGCCAGTACTTTAACTGTGTATCAGGCGCTTCTAGCCCTGCAACCACGTTGCTTCGGCTAATCCAGGATGGGATGCCTAGTTGCTCTAGTTGCTGCGCTTTTGACTGATTGACCATGAGTACCCAGTTGCTAAAGATGTTAAGTTCAGGATAAGATATTTTTGTTAATCTGCCAACAGCATGGAGACCAGACATGTCAGACTGTATATTTTGTGCCATTGTCAAGCGCGATATCCCCTGCGACATCGTATATGAATCAGAGCGAATCATTGCTTTTAATGACCTGAACCCTCAAGCCCCACTACACCAGCTGATCATACCCAAAAAACATATCGCCACGCTCAATGATTTAGACAATAATGACGAAGGACTGCTCGGTGAGATGATATTATGTGCTGCAAATCTGGCAAAATCAGCAGGATTTGATCAATCTGGGTACAGAACTATCTTTAACTGTCGCCAAGATGGTGGCCAGGAAGTGTATCACATACACCTGCACTTACTCGCAGGCCGTCAGCTCAAGTGGCCACCAGGTTAGCAATAACCTAAAAGGTGCTAGCAATACCGCAAGCAAAAGCCTATACTAAATAATGACGCGACAAAGGAGGTCTTATGCGTTCTATTCTAGCGGTATTGTTAGCGCTTTGCGCATTCTGGCTATCACCAGTACTGGCTAAGAAAAAACATAATAATGTCATGCATAATATCGTCATATTTGGTGATAGCTACTCTGACAATGGCAACCTCTTCCGGCTTTCAGAAAATACATACCCAGGAAAACGTTACTTCAAAGGGCGATTCAGCAACGGTATCACATGGGCCGAAGCAGTCAAAAAAATGGTGAACGCCAATCGATACATCAACTTTGACAACTATGCACATGGACAAGCAAAGCTGAGCGGTAAAGCCTGCTTCTATACTCATAAAAAAAATAAAGTTTGGCAACTGTGTGCGCCCGACCTCAATGAGCAAATTAATACATACCTAAAAGAAAGCACCAAAAAACATCGTGAACACACCATCGCAATTATCTTTATTGGCGCGAATGATCTTTTTGATGAACAAAAGAAAATTCTGTCTAACCCCACCCAGTATGCTGACAACAAGGTAAAACAACTCCAGAAGAATGTTAATCGCTTATTTGCAAACAACACTGCTAAAGTTGTCGTATTTGGTCTACGCGCCATCCAACACACTCCATTTGCAAAAGAAGCTATCAACCAAGCTGAAAAAAAATATCCCAATGCTAAAATACAGTTACTCCGCACCATCTCCAGATGGAATCACAAACTACACTCATGGAGTGACACAACACCAAACTTATATTTCTATAGCCCATATCGATTTGATATCACTCTACTGCGGCATGGCAAGCCTTGGCGAAAATGGGGAAACAAGTCATCATTACTCTTAAAGAACGATGACCAATGCTATACGAACCATGGGAATTATATTGATATCGTTGGCAGGCAATGTGAGAACGCAGACGAATACTTTTACTATGACAGAGCGCACCCAGTAGCCAGTGTGCACTGGCTGATGGCAAATGATTTATATACACAAGTATTAAGTGACCTACTCAAATAGGCCCATAAGCGCGTCAGCATGCTGCTCAATTTCGGCCAAGACTGCTGGGTTGGCAATGGCTGATGCCTTGATGTTCCTTTTCCCAAACAATATTTTCTGTATCACACCTTCAACACGCTTGCCACTGAGCGTGCGCGGTAGCGCTGATATTTGCAAAATGGCATCGGGCACATGCTTTGGTGACAATGACTCACGCAATAACTGACAGAGTGCCGATCGGTGCTCTGCCAGTAATCTTTGACCGCCACGCATCACCACAAAGAGAATCAAATGATCTTTTACATTGCCTTTACAGGAAACAACAATACTTTCCTGCACATCAGGATTAGATTCAATGAGATCATATAGCTCAGCTGTGCCTAGTCGCACCCCATTTGGATTCAGCGTGTGGTCTGATCGGCCCATAATCACAAAAGACCCCGCCTCCGTTTGCATTGCGTAATCGCCTTGTGCCCAAACACCATCAAATTGAGAAAAATACGTTTTGTGATAACGCTTGTTAGTAGCGTCATCCCATATCGCAACAGGCATTGCTGGCACAGACTGACAACATACCAATTCACCATACTCATTGAGTACCGGCTGACCTTGCTCATTAAAAACCTGCACATCCATGCCTAATCCGGCACATTGTATTTCTCCGCGCCTGACTGGCGCCAATGGGTTTCCTAAAACAAAACAAGAAATAATATCACTGCCACCTGAAATCGAGTGAATGGGTATCTCTTTTTTTATCTTTCCCCATATTGCATCAAATGTGTGTGGCATCAACGGAGAACCTGTACTCAATATCAAGCGTAGTGAGCTGAGTGCTTGGCAATATGGTTGACGCTCTAGGTCACTTGTGACAATTTCAAAATATTGAGCACCAGCGCCGAGTACGGTGATATCATACCGATCAACGATAGACAATAACGCATCGCTGCTAGGATATGTTGGTGAACCATCATACAAAAAGACCTGGCTACCGCAAAATATACTTGATAACAACCAATTCCACATCATCCAGCCGGCAGTTGTATAAAACAAGATGGTATCATGCGCAGTTAAGCCAACGTGTAGTGTGTGTTCTTTCGCGTGCTGCAACAAGGTACCACCAGTACTGTGTACTAAGCACTTAGGTTGACCGGTTGTACCAGAAGAAAAGAGAATCATTAATGGGTGCGCAAAATTAACTTGGCAAGCCGATATTGGCAGAGCACCATCATATTGCTGCAAGATGGATTCATAAGATACCACACCCGGTAGTGTCACCTTTGCGTCTGAGCCATCGTATACAACCATCGCACGCAAAGACGAACAAGCGGATTGGATACTGACGATCTTCTCTTTTTGGCAATGCACCTTACCACTGTAGCGTGATGATTGCACCGCAACAAATACAACTGGTGACAGTGGCTGCATCCTATTCATGATTGCTTGCACGCCGAAATCTGGTGAACAAGATGCCCAAACGGCACCCACAGCACTACATGATAGCATTGCTACAACAGAGATGAATGAGTTGTCAACTAGACCACACACTCTGTCATTTGGCTGCACTGCTAGCGATCGCAAAAATTGTGAAAAGGACGAAATCTGAGCCCTTAGCTCTGCATATCCCAGCTGATGGTATGCACCAGCCTCGTTCAGAGAATGATATACAGCACTGGAGTCAGCCAACCGATGTTTTGAGAGCAAGCATTCTACATACGATAGCTGCAAATGTGGGAACCAGCTGTCCTCGTAGAAGACTTTTCCAGGAATATGGAAGACTGAGTCAGGCTCAAGCTCAGCAATGCCCAGCCAAACCAGCAAAAAAGCCCAAAACTGTTGCAGGTTCTCTACCGACCATTGATGTAACTGCTGATAGTCAGTCAGCTGAAGGCCCGTATGATCTGATAAGTTACGCATAAAATGCAACAGTGCACTGTCTCTCGCACGCGAGCGACCGGAAACATCATTCACTCATTGCCCCCTTCCAAACCGCAAAGTATCGAATAAACATCTATAAAACATAGTTCATAGAGCATTAACTTTGCAAAACCATGGCAAGCCGAATTGGCTGGTCAATTAGTGGCATTTAATGGGTCAAATGTGATCAAATGTGATCAAATAGTGACAATAACATCTGCGAATGGTAATATGTCTGAAATACACAGCAATGATGGTATTATGAAACTATTTCAAAAAGTAGGAAGATCTCTTAGAAAATTAGCTGGTAATCCAAAGCAAATACTGGACGTTTGTAAGATCGAGATTACCGAAGCTATTGAGCAATTAACAACAACTTTAAAACCTTTAAAACACAGACCTGATACCTGGCAGCTTGATACCATAATTCGCTTTCTCAAACAATACAAAACATTATGCGATAGAGCCACACTTTACAATAAACAGAGCAGTAAATTGCAGCCAAGCGAGCAAAAGAAGTATACTACTTGGTTAACGCAACAGCTTCAATCAGGCTCTGCAGGTAGCGGTAGCATTCAAGATCAGTGCCAGCATAGGTTCAAAGCAATACAGGCTTCAATAGAAAGCACGTATCAAGCCCTAGATAACAAAGCGATCGCAATCCAAACACAAATCGAATCTGCCACGACTTTGACCACACTCAGGATGGCAGTAAAGCAAGCAACAGCGCTGGCCAACAAACTTGATCAGCAACGCAAACACGACGCCAACATTAAAACTCATCTCGATGGATTCACACCCATGAGCCAAGAGCACTTAAAGATTCTACCGCACCCAAACATAGAAGCGAAAGCGTCTATATATTACAACCTTAAACAAGCAAATGAAAAATGCATCAAAAGCGGTAACGAACGCCTTCGATCTCCAGAGCTAGCAATTAATGAATTTAAAGAAATTATGGCTTCAGGAGTTCTAAAAGACACCCAACATGCTGATTCAGAAACACACCCTGAAATGACTATACAACAGGCTATCCCTTTTCTCGAAGACTTTGAGCAAAAACAGACAAAATTGCTTCGGGTCAATCATTTCGCAATGCAGCAAGGAGCAGAATATAGTAAAGTGTTCAACCAAAGGGTTCATGAATGCATCGATACCATAGACAGTGAAGCGTATACAACGAGACTGGCTGGTATCAACGCACTACTCGAACAGAAACTAGCTGATGCAAAAAGCACTACTGATACACTCATCGCACGCGTTAACATATCTGCAATAATATCTGGCGCCACTCAATCAAGCGCTCAGGATGAAACACATCTGCACAAGGCTATTCTTAGGCATTCTAAGAAACTAAATGCAGAACAAGCCTTATTGGAAAAGATACGCAGTAAATTATGGTCATGTAAAGAAAAACATACACAATTACAAGCACTCTTACCTTGCGAATTCCCAAAAGTAATGCATTATGTCACACAATCGAAAGTATATGCTGCACTTATGGACGAAACGAGAAGGATAAATGATATTATCACAAGCGCAGCATGTTTGTCTGAGCCTGCAGCAAAAAATACAAGCCAAAGTAATGCAGACATTATTAAAGCGCAACTAGCCTTACTAAAAAAAATTAGAGGCCAAGCTGCTTCAGCATTAAGTACAAGCAATGGTCCCAAATTTAAAGATGACGCCTATCACCGAAGCATTGCAATTCTTAGGATGTGCATTAAAAACCATAAAATGATCCTTGCAGACGCAACAATAAAAAATGGGGCCATAAAAAACAGCATGGCAGCATGCCTACAAACACTGATAAGGCACCAGAAAGAAGTAACACTGCAGACAGTTGCCGATCGCTGCACCATACCAGACACCTGTTTGACAAATGACGCTCTAAATGACATTCACTCACTAACTGAACAAGACAGAACACCCCATGTAGAAAGTACTGAGCAGCTAATAGCAGCGATTAGGCAGCTGCGGGACCACATCAACTGCCTAGATGAACATAGGAAAAAAAGCATCCTGCGTAAGGTGATGCTCTACCACACAAAATGTCGCGCAGATGCTGACACTGATATCAGCTTATTTGAAACCGCGCTCAGATATAAAATTAATGCCAGCAGCCCTGGGTGGTTGAAAATGACAAAACAGCGTATTATTAGAAATTACGCCGCTAACGCAGTCATTCAAAATAAGTGGGAACTCCCAGTTCAAGTGCAATCTATCCATCACGATGATAGAAGCATACTGATAGCATGTATTACAGCGCACTTGGACACCTTTAACTTAAGCAATATCACTGACAATTATGTCAAAATACCTGAGATCATACAGAGACTGGAGGCGCTTGAGTATACTCATATTAAGACCATAAATGTAAAGCTCGAAGCCATTCTAAGCAAAATGATGGCTACTAAGCCTGTGAACTGGAAACTAGCTTGCACAATCGCTGATAGTGTACCTAAAATGAGCTTACACCAGCACTTACTATCTCAGCTAACAACTTCGCATGCGCAAGAAGTAATAGAAAAACTCACACCGAGCAGGTATGAACACTTCAACCACCTGATGCGTCTCCTGAGTGAACATGGCCATGATAACTCTGCGGCACACGAGCCTCGATTATTACTTGAGAATGGACTACTAAAAACCCTTGATCATGTATTTATTGGCAGTGAAGAGGAGCGAGAAAATGCAATTCAGCTACTTACACCACTCGCTGATAGTGAAATACAGTCACTCCTCTCAACAAAAGCACAATCTAGAATTTGTTTCAGCTTACAAGTCAAATCAAAGATTCGTGAACAGCAAGATGCCGTTGACGTCATCGCCACATGCGCAGCAGAGCTGAAACCACTTTCAGTACAGAAAGACATTCAGGAACTGCAGAAATACCGTGCTGATCAAAAAATATCTCATGACGTTTATAGTCATGCACTACTTAGACTACAAGCACGATATATCACTAAGGTTGAAAGTCTGCGTGGTATCCAACACTTAAACACCCACGATAGGATCAAGCTTGTTGAATTGCGGGATACTGGTGAACAACTTGATCAAGCATGTGGTGCTATCACAAAAACACCTACCACACCTGCGGATTTCGGTTTCACTGCCTGCTACCCTGCTGTAACAGCATTGCATGACAGTTGGGTTGAGCATGATAAATCACTTATCGAGCAGTACACAACATCTGAACTAACAGCTGATAATCTTCATAATATCTCACGCATGGCTATATTCTTAACTGATGTATGTCACCAGACTCAAAGCACGAATAAAGAAGAAGCCTTGTTGAACTCTCTCACAAAGCAATACATAACAAACTGCCAGGAACGTTTAATGCGTGGCTCACCGTCTATATCTACAGGTGATGACGAGACTCAGAAATTAAAAGCACTCAATGCTGCAATTGATAAAGACATACAAGAAAGAGCAACCATCATCGCAGGCTTACCTAAAGGCGAAAACTTTCAGCAAGATAGACTAAAAGAAATCAATGATCAAAAAAAAGTACAAATCTTTAACAAAGAAAGCACGAATTCACTTACAAGGCTTGAAAGAGAGTGTCAAGCGCTTACAAAAAACCACTACAAAACAATTATGACAAAATCCACGATGTGCCTCCTCAGAATGAAAGCATATGCGAAGTATACCTGTCACAACAAAGATGCTCAAATACTTTCGGATCATGCACAAACTGCATTTAAAGCGATTAGAAAGGCACTCAAAAAAACCACATCAAAGTGCCTTGAAGACTGCTTTAAAGAACGAATCCAAAGCTGCAACACATTAAATGAGCTTGCAAAACACATTGAATCTATGCCTTTTTCAAGTTATTCTGGCTTAGACACACTATTCAATAAATCTATGCTACTACCTGCGCAAAAACGCGCACTCAATCTTTTGTCTACGCAGTGTTCCAGCGCTATTATAAATCATATCAAAGCAACACCAAAAACGCTGGAAATTATTATTAAATTACGAAATCATTACCTCGAGAAATTGAAGATATGTAACATGCAATTTCCAAATGCAATGTCAACTGTGAAGAGAGAAGAAGAGTTATCTAGCAATAAAGCGCAGCATGACGCTTTCAGAAAACACTTTAACGGACAGATTACAGCAACGAAAGAAACCATCCTCACGCAATCAACTAACCGCATACGTAACCTATTTAAAAGAGAAACAGCTGAACTGCAGACGCTTGAGGCACTCTCACTCAAAGCAGAAACTTCCAAGGAAAAAGATCTATATGATGAGCGTCTTCTACAGATTGCCACAGACAGAGCAAAACAGATCATCAAGCATGACCTAGGTACGCTCTTAAGCAGTGACGAAGCGGTGCACTTATCAAGCATAACAACCTATGCAAGCACATCAGTACAACCCTATCTTGATGAAATCGGGTTAAATCTAACTCATTGGCAGAGCACTGCAGGTGATTATGTATGCAAACTTCTTAATGATCAAGTAGTAGCGACTAATCATTCTACTACAAATGAACACCCTAACCTTCGGCCCTTGATTCATTTACAGCATGATCTTGTAGAACACACACGCCAATTGGATATTGACACCGCTGCGCAACAAGAATCAAAATCTGAAACGGCATCAATTATACCAACACTGCCTGCTATTGAAAAATTCTATGATATATCATGCCATAGCATTGCTGATCTAAACCCTGGAATACTTACTCGTGACCCACGCCTGACTGCGCAACGAGTTGAATCACAACCCACAGCAACACTTGCCGAACAAACAGCAGGCTTTACTCTACAATTTGAGGCGTATCTAACTGATCACCATGGTATTGAAACAAACACTGATGGCACCATTAAAACTTATAGGCTCCATGAGACATACGGTGACAGCAAAGACCTTCCAGATCAGATATCATCTTTTGTGGCAGCCGAATGTTTCACGTATGTGCTTTCATGTCTGGCTAAAAATAAATTATCGGAAGACAAGGAACAACTTCTTAAGAAGGCACAATTAGTAGGCCAAGCTAATTACAGCGCCCAAGATCTAGCCAAGGACCATACTTGCTTTCAAGAAAACGCTAGAAATAAAGTGATGGACCTCTCTAATCAAAGCCCCCTAACGCAGATAAAACCTGATCATTATACCATTGACGCTCATGCTATTGTCACAGATATCCTCTGCAAAGCAACTGACAGCAGAACTTTTTTTCTATTCGATGACACTCGCGATAGTAATCTACCAGAAATAAATAAAACCCTCATTGATGCTCAATGCAATAGTGTTATGTGTCAAATAGCCGGTCTTGCAAACCTCAAATCAACATCAGAAATCACTCTGAGGTTGATCAAGGGGTTCTTTTCAGACACGCCTTGGCGTATGGATTTGACTGGTCAAGATATTGAGGGACGCGTAAATACGATAATGGTTGAGGAGGCAATCACTGGCTGTAACATCTACCAAGATACCCAAAAATATATAGTCTCAAAATGCCACGAATTTGAAGAAGCGATACTTAAAAGAGTTAATCATAGCATTCAAAATCAATTCAAAACGCTGTGTCAGAATCCATTAATGAATATCGATATCAACAGCATTCTTTTTCGCGAAAACATTCTCAATACAGATAACTCACAACCGAATCAAAACACCCTAGAATCACTCATTCTGGGCGCCAAAGCAGGCATAGATCATTCACGCCTCAATATTGAAGCACAGGCATGCCGCACAAATTATGCACATGCACTGTTTTCGATATCACAGCATTGTAATAACAGTCGTGGCTGTATTTCATCCTTTTTACACTGGGCATTTTTAGAGCGAAATACCACACCGCGACAGAACAGAAGATCTGATCAACTTCAGAGCACATATAAAAAGCAACTACAACAAGCTATCATTCATTCGATAGCACGGGGCATTGTTTGGCCTTTAGCTTTGCTGGTTGATTTGGCAACCGGCAACTCTACACGTAGAAATGGCACAAACCAACCACTTGCTGGCAATAAATGTTCATTATTTGCAGTACCTGCTATTATAAGTACCGTTATTTGGTCAGGCTGCATTTTATTAACTGCTGCAGCGTTCACAATCCATACGATGGCATTTATGGCCCCATTGGTATTAGTGGCGCCCACATTCCTAATCATTGCATCCTTCATGGCTGCAATCACAATGGCTGCCACTAATCCAGCTCAATTTAGCGGGCAATTGCCTGCCATCGAATCACTAGATTCAGAACAATCAACAGGAGGTCCAGGAAATGGCTGACGTGTACTGCAAAAAAAACAAACAGACAGGAACCAAAATGAGCAAGGCGCCCTATCCTGGCGAAATTGGTATCGAGATCCTAAACAATATCAGTGCCGAAGCCTGGCAGGACTGGCTAGCACACCAAACGATGCTTATCAACGAACACCGACTCAATCTGATTGACAAAAAATCACGCGATTTTTTACAAAAAGAAATGCTCGCTTTTCTATTTGGTGATGGATCAGCCAAGCCAGATGGTTATACGCCAGAAACGCCACCAGATGACAAATAAACCTTAAGCAAACCACAGACACACCATAACTGCGATTGTGATCAGGACAATCACTGGGCTTGATGCCTATAAAATAAACATTCAAAAAAACTGCAAACGAATGCTTGACTGTGAGCATTCTTCGCGTTTTAATGATCACACATGGCCAGATAGCTCAGTTGGTAGAGCAGAGGACTGAAAATCCTTGTGTCCCCAGTTCAATTCTGGGTCTGGCCAAATCTAGACCAACTCTTTGACTTTTCTCATATAATTTTTTATAGTGATGTTATTCTTCTAACCAAAGCGTTACGGCTATGCATTTTAAAGACAAGGTTGTCACATTCGCCATTTGTTCTCTAGCTTCGCATGCTGTTGCTGCTACAAATCTACAAGACAGCTTAAACATACCCAACACAGGTATACCAACGCAGCTATTACCCAAAGAACTACCTCCTCCACTGGCTTATGGCTGGGATAACCACAGCTTACAAAAAGAACTTCCTAAACATATCTCACAGCTGCCAATGCCTGGTAAAACAAAACGCGATAAAAAAAAACTATCGATCCATGATGCAATTCTGCTTGCGCTCCGTTACAATACCGACATCATTAACAACGATATTGACCTGGTTTCCAGCCGCTTCTCATATGAAACCAGCATGAATGCATTTAAGCCCCAAATCAGCGACCTTCAGCTAGCATATAATTATGCCAGCAAGCAAAGCAGCACAACATTAAGTGACAGCACAATCACACTGAAAACAAGGCAAGGAACACAGTATACGCTTGGCCTAAGCCATCCTGGCAATTTAACAAGCGGCAAAACCAATTATTACTTCAATGTATCCCAGCCACTCATTCGTGGATTCGGCATGGTCGCTGACATTTCCTATCAACAAGCGAAACGTAACTATCAAATTGCGCTAATGTCATACAAAGGTAGGCTTATCAACACCGTTGAGAGCGTCACAAATGGTTACTGGGGATTAGTGCAAGCATTGCTCAATTACCAAAATACGTTAAATCAGTTCAATGACAGCAAGATAACAACACAACAAACTGAGCTAAAATACAAAGCCGGCCGAACAACGCGCAGTGCAGCAATTGAGGCAAAGGCCAATCTCAATAGCAGCAAAAACTCGCTTATCAGCAGTAAGCAGTCCTTACAAGAAACTTACACCAGCTACCTGCAAGCATTAGGCTTAAACATTTACAGCAAAATCAATCTTAACCTCAACATTCTAGAGAATAAAAGAAAATTACCCTCACTAAAAAAGTGTATTCAGACAGCCCTGGAAAACAATATTAGCTACAGAACACAACTCCTTCAACTCAAAACTTCACAAGAATCTATCATCACTGCAAGAGATGCCAGACGCTGGAAACTGGATCTGACAGCAGGTTATCACAGTGGGACACTAGATGCAGCAGGCAAAAAAGCACCGATAAGCGCTGGCCTTAACCTTTCGATTCCTATCAATGACATAGACTCTCAAAACTCTCTCATTAACGCTAGAATTGCTTATGAGAAAGCTAAAATCAGTGCACAGCAGGCAAAAATAAAGCTGATTACCGATGTGACGCAAACTTACCGCAATATTCAATCAAATAAAGTAGCGATTAAGATCGCACGTGCTGCAGCCAGGCAATCACAGGAAGTGCTCAATAACTCTAAATTGAAGCTACGTTTTGGTAAATCAACAATGTTTGAAGTGACGACAAACCAAAACAATCTACTGACCGCGCAAACCAGCTTGGTGAACGCCGAGATCTCTTACCTACAATCAGTTCAAACTTTACACAACAAAAAGAGTGATACCCTAGCCTACTGGGGAGTTAAAATGAGGAATCTAGACCATGTTTAAATATATTTCGACTTCCATCATCTCTGTATGCCTCACCATTGTGTCCATGAGCTGCCTCGCTGAATCGGTGAAGACCAAGCTATTCCCAATCACAGAGCAGAGCCAATCAGAGTCACTCTATTACACGGGTAAAATACAGCCATCACTGAGAAAAGCAATCAGCAGCCCTATTACCGGTCATATAGAGTCAATTCACTTTAGCTATGGCCAAACCCTCAGCAAAAATACGACGGTGATCAAATTACGATCAAGCGAGCTCACAAAAAAAATACAAGACGACTTTCAAAAATATATTAATGCAAAAGATAAATACACTAACGATGAAGCAAAGTTCAAAGGCACAAAAATGCTTTATGACGCAGGGGTGACTGACCGTAACAGCTTCTTGTCTGAAAAGTCCAACTTTAATAATGATGCCATTGCATATTTCCAAAGCAAATACGAACTTGAAAAGACATTAGATAAGGCCAGACTAAAAAGTAAAGAACTCGAAGCACTCTCCCTCAGCAGCATTAATAGAATTAAGTCTATTTTATCTATGCAGATAGAACATTATCCAATTAAAACGCCATACAATGGCATTGCGCTCATGCCAGGCAGCCACAATAAAGATAATCAACCACTGTTTGTGGGTAAAGCGGTTAAAGAAGGAGAGACGCTGCTCACAATTGGACGTGTTGAGTCTTTCCAAATAAAGCTAATGGTCAGTGAAATTGCCATCAATAAAATACACGAGGCGATGCGTGTTCGCGTGACCAGCCCTGCCTTTCCTGGTATCACATTAACAGGAGAAGTCATACATACATCATCACAAGCAGACCCTAATAGTAGCAGTAATCGCGCAAGTGAATTCAAAGTACTTGTCAAAACAGACCCCGCAAGCAAAACAGATGCAAAAATCATTAAAGTAGGCATGTCCTGCAAAGTTGAAATACAAACTAAGTCTAAAAAGCAGCTATTTGTATCCATGCATGCAGTCAAAAAAGATAGCAAAGGACACTACCTATTGATTAAAAAAGGTAATGACAGCATCAAAACGCCTGTGGAAATCGGTCAAACAACCGTTGATGGCCGAGTGGCTGTGAAAGGAAAAATAAAGTCCGGTCAGGAGGCAATCATTCATGTCTCCACAAAATAATGACTCACCCCTAATTGAACTTGAGCATGTTGGCAAGACCTATACAAGCGGACGACTTGAGTACCACGCTCTACGCGACATTAATCTAACTATCAACGCTGGTGAACTCGCAGCAATTATCGGACCATCTGGCTCAGGTAAGTCTACTATGATGCACCTTATTGGCCTATTAGACAGCACGACTGAGGGGACATACCGACTCAATGGCCAAGATGTGAATCAGCTCAACACCAACCAACGTGCCGCCCTAAGAAATTGTGAAATCGGCTTTGTATTTCAAGAATTCTTTTTATTATCACGCCTAACTGCGCTCGAAAACACTGCATTACCGCTACGCTACCAACACAAAAAAAAAGTGAATATTAAAGATCATGTACTGCCTATACTAAGAAAGGTTGACATGCAAGATCACATACACCACCTACCTAATGAACTCTCAGGCGGACAAAAACAGCGAGTCGCTATTGCACGCGCTCTAGTCACTCAACCCAGTATAATCCTGGCAGACGAACCAACAGGGGCGCTTGACAGCAAAACCGGCAAAAAAGTACTTGCACTCATGAAGGACCTTAATCGTGAGCTGGGCACAACAACGATCATTGTGACACATGATGACAAAGTTGCTGCCGCATGTGATCGTGTAATCCGGGTTGAAGATGGGGAGATTAATACTTCCTACAATACGGAGAGCTCATCATGAATATTAAAATGAATATTAAATACTCCATACAAAATCTTTTTTCAGCAAGGATGAGGTCTATTCTTGCCATTATTGGTATCATGGTCGGTACAGGCTCAGTCGTTTCCCTGGTGTACAGTGGCCATATGGCAACTGAGCACGCACTGTCGCAATTCAAATCACTGGGTACAAATATCGTCAGTGTTAATATCAGCCAAACACGCTCTAGTAACGAACAAGGAAAAGACGAAAGTGGCATCACAATACCACTCCTCCAGTCCCTAAAAAAAACCATTGCATCCATCACTAAATATACAGCATATACCACACAATATGTTGAAATGTTCCACCACGGAAAACGTATTGAAAACGAGCTTGTTGGCATTGACGATAGTTTTGCGTCAGTCATTAACACCCAACTAGACAATGGGCGCTACGTATCAGAACTCGACAAAGAAAGTCCTTACTGCGTTTTGGGAAGCAAGCTTGCAGCCAAGCTCTCAAATGGCCACAGCAGTCAACTTATTGGCCATCAGATTCTGGTTGGCAAGCATTACTACACTGTTGTCGGCACATTGAAGCCATGGCCTGAGAACTACATTATCAGCTTAGACATCAATAACAGTACACTCGTTCCGTTACAGAATGCACTGAATACAGGTGAATCCCAAGGCATCAATCAAATCGTCGCGAAGATTGACAAAGCCGTGCCGCTTAAAGAAGCAGGTGATCATATCACACAATACATACAACAACATACATCTGGCCTACGTGTACACGCACGCAATCCAAAAGAAGTCATTGATATGATCAGCAAGTCTCGCCAAACATTTGAACTACTACTGAGTGCAATTGCAAGTATCTCTCTCGTTGTTGGAGGCATTGGTGTGATGAACATCATGCTTGTGTCTATCACAGAGCGACGAAAAGAAATTGGTTTGCTGATGGCAATTGGCGCGCAAAAATCCGATATCACAGCACTGTTTATTAGTGAATCAATTTTGCTCACCGCTGCTGGTGGTGCGTTTGGTATCATTATAGGTATAGCCATTGCCTACATCATTGCTGCATTTAATGGTTGGGAGCGCGCATTTTACTTAGCACCTATTTTGCTAGGGTTTTTCGTGTCAACGTTTGTCGGCGTTGTATCTGGACTATATCCTGCACTCAAAGCCGCAGACATGGATCCAATTGACGCACTCAGGTCTAACTAAGAGAGTACTGAATGACCTCGCCTACCCCCTTATTTGATATCAGTGCAAATCTTACAGTATACACACCTCCACTATCAAACCATCAACAAGAAAACTTTACGCTCGGAAAAGATTTCTTGCTGTGCTACAAGAACAGTCCAGCGACCTATAAAACCTATCGGAAGGATATAGAGCGCTTTGTACAGTGGGCCTCTCATATCCAAAAAAAATCCATTCAACAACTCGATAGACAAGATATAGAAAAATATATCGAGTTTTGTCAATCACCACCATCAAGCTGGATTGGTGGCAATCATGTGCCACGGTTTATTGATGTTGCTGGCGAACGTCAAGCCAATAAAGCATGGCGACCTTTTGTTGTGAGACAATCGAAATCTGAAAAGTTAGCTAATCCGACGCACAAAAATAATTTCATGCTTTCAGCAAGCGCCCTGAAGGATGCGCTATCAATTCTCAGCTCCTTTTATAACTATCATATAGAAAGTGGTCGCTTAAACCGAAACCCAATTCGCCTGCTGCGTCAAAAAAGCAGGCTGATTGCACAACATAATACACAACGCAGCATACGCCGCTTGTCTGAGCTACAGTGGTCAACGCTGCTTGAAACCACAGAAAAAATGACGACAGATAACCCTGAAAGATATGAACGCAGCTTATTTATTTTGTCATGCCTATATGCCATGTATCTTAGAATATCTGAACTGACGGCTAGCCAACAATGGATACCACTCATGTCACACTTCCATCAGGATTATGATGGACAATGGTGGTTCCGTACTCTTGGAAAAGGTAACAAACAGCGAGACATTGCTGTCTCCGATGCGATGCTCAAAGCACTCACTCGCTATCGAAATTTTCTAGGATACTCACCACTACCAGCAGCAGATGACCATAAGCCTCTCATACCCAAGCTACGTGGACACGGTGCAGTTGGAAATACAGCGACCATTCGAAAGTTAGTACAAGAATGCTATGACCGTACGATTGATGTGTTGTATAGTAATGGCTTCACACATGAAGCGCAGCAAATGAAAGCTGCAACTGTACACTGGCTAAGACATACAGGCATATCAGATGATGTTAAAATACGACCTCGTGAACATGTTAGAGATGATGCTGGGCACAGCTCAAGCGCCATCACCGATCGATATATCGACATTGAAAAGCGTGAAAGACACCAGTCAGCGAAGAAGAAGAAGCTTGATCCAGACGCCATAACATAAGAGGGTCTAAGAGATGATTATCTATTGGGTTAGCATAACTCTCGCACTAGCCAGTGTCGTATATGCAAGCTACACGCATCACCTGGAAAACATGCTATCACAAACAGCCCATCAAATATCTAGCCTACTGCACAGCTGCCTCGGTTTAGCCATAATTGTTGCTTTTGGGTCTATTGTAATGGCCCTCATTGCTGACAGTCAATGCATGAATGCAATTGCGCGCGCGATAAAGCGGCCACTGCGGTTGTGTTTTCTGCCCGATCATATCAATAGTGATACTCTGAAAAACATATCACTGAACCTAGGAGCGAATATAATTGGAGCAGGTAATGCTGCCACACCCGCTGGAATACGTGCAATGCATTCTCTGCATAAACAAAACAACTATTTGCCGACAGCCAGTGACGCCATGTGCATGCTACTCGCAATCAACACATCCAGTCTACAATTAATTCCATATACCCCCATAGCACTACTGGCAGCCGCAGGTGACCCTCATGCATGGTCAATTTGGCCTGGCATTTTAGTCATAACCAGCATTAATACAATATTTGCAATCAGCTGTGCGAAAATATTTGCACGCATTAAATGGCTTCAATCATGATAATGACATGTGTAGGCATGCTACTGATAGCGCTACTCATTCGTTGCAGCCAATATTATTGGCAAAACGAAAAACCAACAACAATTAAACATGGCCTCAACCAATCGATACGTTTCGGTTATAAACAAGGTATCCAAAGTGTTTTACGCATTACACCAATGGTGTTTTGCTTTATGTTGGCATTCACACTCTGCAAGAGTTCTGGCTTGTTTTCCTTGATTTGCAATCATATCAGCTTGATCCTGCCCGTGCAATCAATTTCGCCCAATAATCTCGCAATCGCTTTGGCTCGCCCCTTTTCCGGAGCAACTAGCCTCGCATTGTTTGTCAGCTTATTACATGATAATCCTGACTGGAGCGAATGTCACAAAGCGGCACTATTTCTTGGCTCGTCTGAAACAACATTTTATGTGGTAAGCGTTTATTTTTCAGCAATTAATATCAAAAAAACGCGCTACGCAATCCCGCTGGGATTACTCAGTGATCTCGTCGCGTTAATCATTGCACAGGACATGTCCCAGCGCTGACTCTGATAGATGGGTCATCATTATTATTACCGCCACTATGCCGGCTTTTTAAAAGATTATCGTTAACACATGTGCTGGTTTTTTTGTAACACTTCCCAATAGCATCTCGCTTCGAGTAAATAAAGTTAACCATACTAGCACTAATCACAACAGCTACTGAGACTGCAGTTATCAAAGAAATCAATACCGATGCATGAAGCCCGCTGGTGATGTGATGACTAGCTAACAAGAAATCCAGCTTAGGAATAATGAACGACTGCACCCGATCGATAGATACTGATGCAACCAACATACCAACTGCCATAAATGATAAACAAGTAACACTGACTGTTCTATCAGCTTTCGCACGTGCTAACTTTTTAGCGTAGTATGACTCCAAAGGTCCATCCTTGGATTCAGCATGATTGCGCTTAGCATCACGAATAGCTTCATTATTTTTCATAACACCCAAGACAACATCAAATATGTATAACACTGGCGTCAAAAACTGTAGCTGCCAGCAAACTGCTGCACCAAAGCATGTAGTAAATCCAATCATTGCCCATACAACATCGTTTGCTAGTTGATATTTCTTACTTCGTAACGCCTGTATAAAAGTAACTTTACTCTTCTTATCAGTTGTATTGCGGATCGCTGTCACTAGATTGCAAATGATACGTGGTAGATAGAAAATCCAACCAAGATACTTTGCCCAAGAAAATGCAACCTTGATATTATTTGCTATGTTAACAGCTGTTGGATGAAACTTCCCTACTAAATCACCAACCGTCCTGACAAATCTTGATGCTCTAACAATAATAAATAATCGAAAGAAGTTTAATACCGGAAATATTTTTGAGCGCCAGTATAATGAGCTTAACAGCTTGTCAGCGGTCACTGCTAGATTAAATTTAAAAGCACCACTGATATCGCGACTCATTGATTTTGACAATCTTTTCTTAGGAGAGCGAAGTACAATACCTCTGAGGACAGCATCATCACTTATTGTACCAAGCTCATGGTTAAGCCACCTACCCTCATATTTCGCACGACTTATCGCATCATTGAGTATTTTTTTGAGGAGATTAGTTTTTTTTTGCGATTGGGCATGATCAATTTTCCCCAGTGACACCATATAGGCTTTAGCGACATTAAAATGTGTTATCAGTAGCTCTAAATGTGGCAGTGATGCAGCAGCATCCATAACATTCTTATGCTCATTATAACTCGCTCTGTTATCATTGAGGAGTTCGTTTAAACTAGCAACATAACTTGACATAACTCCTCCTTCAGGGTTTAAACCAAACAAACATAACACCGACCACTAGGTTGGTAGCACGCACCAGAGAGTGGAAACACTCAAAACTAAATAGCGATTTTTTTCGCTAGGAACGCAGCAATTTTTTCATAATCACATCGAGCTGCAATTTTCACATACCATAAATTTTCTAGCTCAGAACGGCACTTTACGGCATCTTTTTCTGTCATGATGACTACTGTATTTTCGTCTAACACAATCTCTGACTCACAAAAAGAATAGTGATCAGGAAAATCATGACTCACTTTTATAGTGTACCCCAACTTGACCAACATGTCAAGGAATCTTTGTGGATTTCCAATAGCAGAAACCGCAGTAACTGGTTGATTTATCATGGCATTTGCAGGATAAGCTCTATCAGATGATATCTGCATCAAGGATTGCGCCTCAACAGTCATCGATAATTCAGCTGATGATATCAAGGGCTTACAATTATTAGGCACAGCACCATTCACAATAATAAAATCAACATACTGTAAACGCTTAACAGGCTGCCTTAATGGACCAGCCGGAAAAAGCAGCTTGTTACCGAATAGCCTCTTGGCATCAACGACTGCGATCTCTATAGCTCGTCCCATAGCGCAATGCTGCAAGCCATCATCACTGATCACAACCTGGCAGCCCAGTGCTTCACAGACGTTAACGGCATCAACTCTTTTTTGAGCAATGACAATTGGGCAGGTTATGCGATTATGCAATAGAATCGCTTCATCACCAACATCTTTAGCAGTATGCTTATTGGTAACACGGCATGGGCCTTGTAGTCGTCCACCATACCCCCGCAAGATGACTGCGGGCTTATATCCAAGCCCGATAAGATGCTCTGCAAGACCAATCACAAATGGTGTCTTACCAGTGCCTCCTAGTGTTATGTTGCCAACAACAATGATTGGTAATTGGGAATGATATGTTTTAAATATACCACACTTATATAACTGTTGACGGATAGACATCACCAGCCAATAAACCAAAGAAAATGGCATTAAGCAATAAGAGCATAAGCTCTTAGGTCCGTACCACATTGACTGGATCCAACGATTGAAAACCTGATATATTCGGCTCATGTGTTTCCACCCTGCTGGCCAAAATAGAGTGACTGATAAAATTGACAGTGACGCATCAGTTCATCGTGCTTACCTTGAGCAAGCACCTTACCTTGATCCATCACAATGATATTGTCTGCGTGTCGGATGGTTGACA
Organism: Coxiellaceae bacterium; assembly: GCA_047404195.1. Lineage (GTDB taxonomy): Bacteria > Pseudomonadota > Gammaproteobacteria > JAJRRL01 > JAJRRL01 > JAJRRL01. The sequence goes on along the minus strand of JBDOIU010000005.1, from coordinate 33,009 downwards.
AGCGATGTGCGATCATAATTAGTGTGCAGTCATCAGCAAGATTATTAATTGATTCTTGAAGCGCCTCTTCTGTTGGCACATCCAATGCAGATGTTGCTTCATCTAGAATGACAATAGATGCAGACTTGTAAAGCGCCCTTGCAAGCGCAATGCGTTGTCGCTCACCACCGGAAGGTTGCCAGCCCTGCTTGCTAACACGGGTATGCATGCCCTGTTCGCACTGATGAACAATTTCTTCCAGCTGAGCATCAGCAAGACATGTTTGTACACGCGCCAGGTCAATCGAGTTCGAATCAACACCCAAGGCAACATTTTCTGCCAATGTTGCATCAAACAGTACTGGGTGCTGTGATACCAAAGCAAACTCAGCCCAATAAGACTCCTTGGCAAAAGTCTGAATATTGTACTCCCCATAGCGAATACACCCTGAACTCGGCTCCAAAAAACCCATGGCAAGATTGATTAAGCTGGTTTTACCACATCCAGATGGGCCGACAATTGCTGTTGCTTTCCCAGCAGGAAATGTAAGCGATATGTTCTGCAATACGCGATTGCTGATATTCCCATCATAGGAAACGTCATCAAATACAATCGTGCCCCCAGCGACCTTCTCATGACTGGCTACTGGTGGTGCAGTGGCAGGAATGTCTTGCAAGTCAAACACAGTCTTTGCAGCCACAAGGCCAGCCTGAATTTCAGTATTTGCCTGAGATATTCTCCGCAGTGGTCTGATCAGCATAATCATAGCTGCCAACAATGCAGCAAATGCACCCGCAGTCACATCAACCCATTGCCTACCTACCAACATGATTGCCAACGCAATAGGCAAAGATATCAAAATCTGCATGAGCGCACTCGAAAGACCCTTGGCAACAACCAACTTCATCAATTGATTCTGGTTGTGCCTGACTGAATACCCAAAGCGATTTGCCTCATAACTATCAGACGAATATATTTTAATCTCACGCACACCTTCAATAAACTCTCGCACTGACTTGATCATGAGTGTCACAGAATCCTGCACGATCGCAGATAAGAATCGAGCACGTTTTGATGCAATTTTTGCAATCAACACAATGAGCGGTGTTACCAAGAAAAATAGCAAAGACAACTTCCAGCTTGATATAAACATAACAAACAATAAACCCAGAATGAGAGCAACATCCTGAATAATATTCACCACAACAAGCGACATCACAGTTGAAATTTTTTCTATGTTATAAATCATCACCGTGATACATTCATTTTGACCTATAGCAGTAAAGCGCTTGTATGACAGTGCTTGCAAATGCTGAAATAAGCTGTTACGGAAGTCACTGACCAGACGCCGCCCCAGCTTATTGATGAAGTACAGCGATGAAAAAGACGCACCGCCCCGCACGACAAATAATACTAGCATGATGATTGGTAACCAGGCTAAAAAACCCAGATGCTTATTAACCAAGCCTGTGTCTATGATGGGCTTAATCAACCATGATAAAAATGAATCAGCTGCCGAAACAGCCAAGCTAGACAAAACCGCTAACACAAAAAAACCAACGTATGGACGTATAGACGCATTGAGCCTACGCATAATATCACGTGGTTCGAGTTCAGGCATGCTTTCTCCGAAAAACCAAATAACCATTCTATCAAATATTTTTTTTAAGCGCATCTCAATAAACATATCATGTCTATATTACAAAAATTACCCTGAGACAGCCCAATATCCACTCATAAAATGGGCTTTTAATCATCACGCGGCCTCTTCTTGGCACATAGATGCACACTCAACATGTCACAGCTTGACTTTATCGATTGCTGCTCTTGAAGCTGAACCCCTATTCTCTTATTGCATACAAACATTAATATAACGCTGTAGTATAACACCAGAATCAGTGGCGAAAATGATGTGACGCGCATTGCCCAAATCGGATGTATGCCGAACCACTGCATGAGCTCGAGAAATCTTGCTGATTGCTGCACCAGGACTGATGAGACAATATGGCCTAAACCAGATGACAGCGCTGAACAAATGACAGCAATGAGGGCCAATGGCAATATACATAATGCAATCCATGGAATGGCTATTATATTGCAAATAACAGCCATTAGGGGGTATTGTTTAAAATACCAAAGAGATATGGGAATGAGACCAAGCGCCATCCAAACCTGCCCATACAACCATGATTTGAGTGGACTTGATGAATACATAAAACTTCGCGCATACAGTAGCAACCAGAAAACCGCAAAGTATGATAATACAAAACTGACAGAATAGAGGTAAAATGGATTGACCAATAAAAAGAAAACAATACACACCAGCAATACGGTTAATGCTTGCCAAGCAATACCAAACAGTGATAAACATGACCAGATTAGGATCATCAGAACTGCCCTATCAATCGGCATTCCAAAAGGCATCATGGTGTGGTAGAGCAGTGACAACACAACGCCAGAGATCGCTTGCAGCTGCGGTTTTGGTACATATAAATATACTTGCCTATAAACAAACCGTACACAGGAAACAAGCCCCCAACAAAAAGCCACAAATAAGGAGACGTGAAGCCCAGAAATAGCAATCAAGTGACTAATGCCGGCCCGCCTGAATACCGCCCAGTCCGCTTTATCCAGCAGGGACCGATCCCCCAATACAAGTGAATATAGAAAAGCCTGCACATGTGCTGGCGCATGCCAAGACAAACTATTTTTTATTCTCACACGTAATCTTTCAATGACTGTCAATACGCCCGGACGGTGTGACAAAACTGCTGTGACACTATAAATACCGACCTCTCCGTTTGCGATCAAACGCCCTTGCGTAGCAGCTGGTGATTGAAAGTGTCTACGGTACTTCAATGGGTGTACTTGCAAACATAGGTGCTCTGCGAGATGAACAGGGGTAAGCCGATATTGGTGTACCAGTATGTGTAGGGGTTGATGCATACTCACAATATGTCTACTGCCAAGTGCTATCACATACTGCTGCACAGGGTACTGATCCCGCTTGATAAATACTACTTGACCACAAACAATGCCATTGGCATGCTGCTGCACAAAAGAATCTCTTTGCTGCTGCCAGGTATGCCGTACCTGATAAACACGGTATAAGCCTAGCAAGATACCCAGCAAAAGCCATAACACAGTACTTAAACGCACCCACCGTAGAACAAGAATACACATCAAAATGGCTACGATACAGCTCAGCAGCAAGAGTGAATGCGCATAAACCTCCAGCACCAACGATAAGCAATAACTCAAACAACACATCAACATGTCAAATAAACCTCCATCCACCTCGCTAGGTTGCTCAAAACAGCGAATTACACCGATGAAGTGGTCTTAAAAACACCAACGACATCAAAATATGCAGTATATGATCAGCACCAAAAACAGATCACCGTATTTATTCTGTATAAACATATTTCAAACACGACGGTAAAACAGAGATGTGTATTCGCACTCTGGTTAAGATCGAGTTATAATGGTGATGAATTTTCTTATGGAGTGCCTATGGCAAATATATTACGCACTGTCCTCACCGTGTCTGGGCTGCTGCCATTTCTAATTTTAACAATCTTAATGTTTGTACTTCCGGAAACATCTATTATTGTTCATTTATTAACACAATACACTGTAGTCATTGCTGCATTTATTTCAGGCTCCCTATTTGGTATTTGCCTGAACAATAAAACACCCTACCTGAAGATAATGCTCATCACATCTAATCTTGTGGCGCTGGCAGTTTGGCTTTTTTCAGTCACACTAGCGGCGTCAACATTTTTCTACGTTGCAGCACTACTCTTTTGTGTTCTTCTCAGCTGCGACCTTACACTGTACAAGAAGAAGGCTATTAAGCGGGACTATTTTCTACTGCGCTGCCTTGTCACACTTGGGGTAGCCACATCATTACTGATCGCAGGAGGCTGAATTGCAGATAGCCGTTATTGGCGCAGGTATGACTGGGCTAACAGTTGCACATCAATTGTGCAAAAAAGCAACGGTTACTGTGTTTGAAAAAGCAAGAGGGCCTGGAGGGCGTCTTGCAACACGCAGAGCTGACCCATATGCATTTGACCATGGCGCGCCTTTTTTTACTGCAAAAACAGCAGCATTCAAAGCATTCTTACAACCCCTTATTAGCCAAGGCATTATTGCGCGCTGGGATGCACGTTTTGTAGAGATAAATGCTGGAAATGTGGCGCGCAGACATCAGTGGTCTGACTCACCTTCACATTATGTAGCAGTACCTGGCATGAATCAACTCGCTAAGGCCTTAGCAGAGGACTGTCATATTATTTCACGCACAAGAATCACCCACCTAGATCAGAATAGTGGCTGGATACTGACAGACGAATCTGGACAGAAGCACGGCCCCTATGATTGGCTTATCAACACCAGCCCACCAGCGCAAGCAGCAGACTTATATCCAAAACACATCGCGTTCCATGACGAACTGCAATCAGTCAAAATGACACCGTGCTTTTCAATGATGTGCGGGTATAACCAAGAGCCAGAAGTAGACTTCGATGCAGCACTGGTCTCGGGTATGGATATCAGCTGGATCTCAATGAATCACCGTAAGCCCGCTCGAACCCATCCACCGTCAATACTGGTTCATGCAACCAATCGCTGGGCAGAGCATAATATCGAGCAACCCAAAAATGAGATTATCCAGCACATGTTGGCAGAACTAGAAAAAGTCACAGGCGTCAGCCAACAAAATTGTCAACACACAGATGTACATCGATGGCTGTATGCTAACATCATACGTGAAAAAAAATATCAAATGCTTGTCGATGAGAAAAACAACACCATTGCCTGTGGTGATTGGTGTATACGCGGTATTGTAGAAGCAGCATTCACCAGCGCACAGGCTTGTATCCGTTTTATGGAGGACAGAGTACTATGACTCAGCAAAAATTTGAAAATATTATCATCGTTGGTAGTTCTGGTGCCATTGGCCACGCTATGACAGAAGCACTTCGCATGCATAATGCGTCTGCTAGTATTACGCAGATAAGTAGCCAAATTGAAACAGAATCAGAATATGAATATCCACTCGACTATAATAACCTTGATACGCTAGAATCCATTGCGGAAAGACGCGCCGAGCAGCAAGCCATTGACTGCGTCATTGTATGCACGGGTATGCTTCACAATGAGGCCTGTCAGCCTGAAAAATCCATCAAAGACCTGACAGAAGAAAAATTTCATACACTGTATCAAGCCAACTGCGTACTACCAGCAATGATCGCAAAATATTTTATTCCGCACATATGCAAACAACAACGATCCTTGTTTGCAGCCCTATCAGCACGCGTGGGCAGCATCAGCGATAATCAGCTCGGTGGCTGGTACGCTTACCGCGCCGCAAAAACTGCACTCAATATGGTGATACGTAATTTAGCCATTGAAACTAAGAGAACCCATAAAGGGCTAATTACAATTGGCATGCACCCAGGCACAGTAGACAGCAATCTCTCAGAACCATTTAAAAGCCGTGTACCTCCGAATAAGCTTTTTACACCAGAGTACGCAGCACAATGTCTTGTTAATAACGTTATCACAAAAGCTGATATGAGCTACTCAGGAAAATGCTTTGATTGGGAAGGCCTGGAGATTTGCCCTTGAGTGTCAATTTGGTTTGGTTTAAGCGAGATTGTCGTATTAGTGACCATTTACCACTCACCAAAGCCAGTGCCAACAAGCAGCCCTGCTTGCTGATTTACATTAATGAGCCAATTCTCTGGCAACAACCGGATATGAGCCTGCGACAATATCGATTCCTAATTGAATCACTGACAGAATTGCAAGAAAAACTTTCACAAAAGCAGGCTAAACTGCATATTTTTAATGGTAATGCATGTGACATAATCAGCCGACTTATCAAGGAACATAGTGTCACTGCTGTGTACTCACATGAAGAAACATGGAACAACTGGACATATCAACGCGATATTGCCGTAAAAAAGTGCTTAGCGGCCCTCAATGTTGACTGGCACGAGTATCCTCGTTGCGCCATTATTCGTGGTCCATATAATAGAGATCACTGGGCAAGAAATGCTAAAAAAATGCTTTATGGTGATATCACACCTGCTCCGGATGCACTGAACGCACATATTATACAAGATGATGGCTTAGAAATGATGCAAGCCTTGAAACCTGTGGAAGACCATTGTGTTGCCGATATGCGAGGTGGCTGCCAAACAGCAAGAAGGACGCTGCTTGACTTTTTAAACAAGCGTGGCATTAACTACTCTGGTGGACTATCGTCACCACTGAGCGCTAGAACAGCTTGTTCCAGGCTATCCGCCCATCTTGCTTTTGGCACAATATCATCACGACAAGTACTGCTTGCTTGCGATACCAAAATCAGCAAGCTAGACCCTGATACATGGGTAGGCAAAAAACATATACGGTCACTGAACGCATTCACTTCAAGATTACATTGGCGTAGTCACTTTATGCAAAAACTTGAGGATGAACCTGGCATTGAGTTTAATAATATGCACAGTATGTATGATGGGCTTCGACCAAGCACACCAGATGAGCATAGATTACTTGCCTGGAAGAATGGCATAACAGGGTTGCCTATGGTTGATGCCTGTATGCGTTGCTTGTCACGCACAGGCTGGATTAACTTTAGAATGCGTGCGATGTTAATGAGCGTTGCCAGCTATCATCTATGGCTGGACTGGCGGTTCACAGCACCTCATCTAGCAAGCTTATTTATTGATTATGAGCCTGGTATTCACTACCCACAAACGCAAATGCAATCAGGTACAACAGCCATTAATACAAACCGTGTTTATAGTCCCAAAGCCCAGCTTGAAAAACAAGACCCTGAAGGAAAGTTTATTCATCAATGGATTCCAGAGCTAAAAAGTGTACCTGCTGCTTTTCTCAGTAATCCTGCCGCAATCAATGATATCGTGGGTAGCGACTACCCACAGCCCATTGTAGACGAGACGCATGCAAGACAAATTGCCATGGATAAGTGTCACCAAATAAGGAAGCAAGCTGGTTTTGTTGACGAAGCGCGTAAAGTCTATCAAAAACATGGTAGCCGCAAGCGCAAAGCAAAACGCAAGCAACAGCATCAAAATCAGGACAATGGTCCACAACAAGGAGAACTACCACTATGACAGCACATCATCTAGTCTGGCTGAGACAGGACTGTCGACTCTCAGATAATCCAGCATTGACTGCTGCACTTGAAGCAGGCAAAACAACGGTCATTTATATTCACGATGACATCAATGCCGGAGAGTATATTGCAGGCGCTGCCAGCCTGGTATGGACCCATCATACGCTGACTGCATTAAAGAAAGCACTCCAGGGTAACTTATCGATATATAAAGGAGACGCCATTCAGATCATCCAAGACATTTGTCAGTCACATAACATCACACACATACATTGGAATCGTTGCTATGAACCATGGCGTATCCAACGAGACAAACACATTAAGGCCCAATGTGAAGCAGCTGGTATTGATGTACAAAGTTATAATGCCAGCTTACTCTGGGAGCCATGGACAATTCAAAAAAATGATGGTACACCCTACCGGGTTTTCACACCCTTCTACCGACGTGGCTGCCTCAAATCAACACCACCAAGACAACCTCTGGGTAGCTCCAGTCTGAAAAATCTTCAGGGTACGCTCCCAGACAGTGACACGATTGATGGTTTAAAGCTCATTCCAAATGAGGCGTGGGCAGTACAGCTTCCTAAACAATGGCAAATCACAGAACAAGGTGCACAAGCAGCCTGTGAGGCCTTTCTCAATGATGGGGTCAAGGACTACAAGAATGGACGCAACTTTCCAGCGCAAAATAACACATCACGATTATCACCGTACCTACATCATGGTTTGATATCACCACATCAAGTGTGGCATCAGGCAATAAGGACTGGCGATGATAACAATATTGATCATTTCTGCAGTGAGCTGGGTTGGCGTGAGTTCTCATATAGCCAGCTATTTTACAACCCCACCATGACTGAAGACAACATTCAGAAAAAGTTTGACCGTTTTCCTTGGATCAAGGATGATACCAGGCTGGCATGCTGGCAACGAGGCAAAACAGGTGTACCGATGGTAGACGCAGGCATGCGTGAACTATGGCAAACGGGTTATATGCACAACCGTGTGCGTATGATTGTCGGCTCTTTTCTTGTGAAAAATTGCCTGCTAGACTGGCGTTTGGGTGCTGCCTGGTTCTGGGACTGCTTATTTGATGCTGACCTAGCAAGTAATACTGCCAGCTGGCAATGGGTAGCAGGTTGTGGTGCCGATGCTGCCCCCTACTTTCGTATCTTTAACCCGGTAACCCAAGGTGATAAATTCGATCCATCTGGTGAGTATATTAGGCAGTATATACCTGAAATAGCGGCATTACCCGATAAATACCTCTACGCACCATGGACTGCGCCTGAGGATATACTGGCAGATGCAGGCGTCACCCTGGGTGAAACCTACCCCCACCCTATTGTAGACCTCAAACAATCACGTGAAGCAGCATTAGCAGCCCTGCAAACACTAAAAGAGGCCACGGCATGAGTGAGCTCGTTGTCATACAGCACGATCAGTGCACAGAATCACTGAGCATTCTAAAGAATGCAAACAAAGCAAAGGATCTAATCTTGATTGCTGAAACTGCAACTGAAATGTTGATGGTAAAGCACCACAAAAAGAAACTGGTTTTTCAGTTATCTGTCATGCGTCACTTTGCCGAAAGACTGGTTAAGAAAGGCTACCAAGTGATAAGTGTGGCCGTCGAGGACCAGTCTAATAGTGGTGACCTGATCACTGAAATTGAAAAATGCATTCAACAAAATAAAATCACACAGACACACATCATTGAGCCAAGCAACCATGCAACATTGAAGAAAGTACAGCAATGGTGCAAACAATCCAAGCACGTGAGTATGCTGCATACGGATGAACGTTTTCTATGTAGCCGCAGTGAGTTCTCAGAACTTGCGCAAGGCAAAAAACAATACCGCATGGAAATGTTTTATCGTGTCATGAGAAAAAAACATCAAATTCTCTTAGAAGATGATAAACCAGTTGGTGGCAAATGGAACTATGACCAAGACAACAGACAACCACCCAAGTCAGGATTAGCAGTGCCACCGCCATTTCAAGTGAAACCAGATAGCATCACGCAAGCAGTCAGTAAAATGGTTGACGAACGCTTTGCTAATCACTTTGGCGACATTGCACCGTTCCATTATGCAGTCACACGCGTATCAGCATTACGTGCACTCAAACATTTCATCAGTGAACGGCTACCACTATTTGGTCACTATCAAGATGCGATGATCGAGGGTGAAGCATGGATGTTCCACTCGCATATTGCGCTTTACCTCAACTGTGGCTTAATACTGCCTGAAGAATGTATTAAAGCAGCTGAGGATGCATATGATGCCGACCTAGCACCATTGAACTCTGTGGAAGGCTTTATACGTCAAATCCTTGGTTGGCGTGAATTCATTCGCGGTATCTACTGGCATAATATGCCGAAATATAGTCAACTGAACTTTCTCAACGCCAACAATAAACTGCCTGATTTTTTCTGGAGCGCTGAAACTGACATGAACTGTATCAAGCAGTGCGTCTTAGAAACCAAAAAAAATGCCTATGCACATCATATTCAGCGCTTAATGATTTTAGGGAACTTTGCATTGCTCGCAGGCATACACCCAAATGACATCAATGAATGGTTTTGGATTGTCTATGCTGATGCATACCAATGGGTCGAGCTCCCAAACGTGTCGGGCATGGCTATTTTTGCTGATGGTGGCATCATCGGTAGCAAACCCTATGCCGCAAGCGCAAACTATATCAACAAAATGTCTAACTACTGTCAAAACTGCCGTTACAAACCAAAGGAAAAAGACAGTACCAGTGCTTGCCCATTCAATTATCTCTATTGGGACTTCCTAGCACGCAATGAGGAAACATTGCGCTCCAATCACAGAATGCGCATGATCTATGCCAACTTCGACAGAATGCCGCCTAGCCTAAAACAGCAAATCAAAAAGCTAGCAGTAGATTTCATTAAAAATGGCTTTACAGCCTAACTTGCAACTGGCAACAATACAGTATGGATAATGTTATAAAACTCAAATCTGAGCTGCAGCAGTGTCAAGTAAAAATGAGCTGGTTGAGGTGCTATGCGTAACATGAAACTGCGTCAGCTTAAGCGTTCCAAAATGAAAAACACTTGCCCCAATTAGGCAGCACAATGTGTTTGCCCACCTGACTGAACACTATGAACACCCCACATTCATTATTGTCTGACTCATGATGCCTCAGACTCATCACAACTTAACATGACCTCATAGCCTGAAAATTTTCGAACATTCATCACACCATGCTCAAATATACAGTATTGTGCCTTCAAACCAACAAGCAAACCAGACACTTCAGGTGTCTTTTCCAAAGATAAACTACTCACCTTGGTTGGATATGTATCAACGGGGTACTGAATAGCATAAGGTTGCTCATCAACAGGCTGAATGAGGTCAGCATACGCCTCTATGAGTGCAGTGATATCCGCATGCGCCAGCTGTAAGAGGCGCGCTTTATCTTGTAGTAAATCATGATATGCCGGCGAACCTTTCAGCATTGTACGCCAGTTAGTCTTATCAGCCACATATTGCTTCAGCACAACCTCCATCTGCCCAGCGAGATAGCGATTATCTGTTCTAAATATCGGTACAGCAGATACCGCACCTTGATCTATCCAACGACTGGGCACATTGGTATGCCTAGTCACACCAACCTTCAGGTTTGACGTATAGGAAAGATAGACAACATGTTCACCATGACAATGCTTATGCGCCCAATCATCTTTAGAGCAACGATGATCCGTCATCACCAAACAACGTTCTGGATGAATAATGCAGAGATTGCACTCGCGCAATCGCTGAAAACAAGGATAGCAATAACCTTGCTGAAAAAGCTTTTTTACCGAGCGGTCACACTGAATACAAAATAAACCGCCAGTATGCTGGAAAGTCAGCTGCTTGCCAATACAATCATTTAAACAAAAAACATCAGCGCCATCACGATCACGTAGCGTATACTTTGCGACGGCATCATGTGATGTGTGCATTTTTCGCAAGATCAGCTTTTTCATTGTGCTCCTTGCGAGGCATCCACCCATGCATGATAACCGCCTGACAGGCTATAAACAGACGTAAAACCTTGCGCAACAAGATAAGACGCCACTGATTGACTACTCACACCATGGTAACAATAAACAACAGTCACTTTATTTGGCTCGGCTTTTTCACAAAATTTTGCCAAAGCATCAATCGATAAATGCATTGCCCCAGGAATATGTCCTGCTTCATAGCTATCATGATCGCGCACATCTGCTAGTAATGGATCATCACTGGCAATAATCGCCTGTAATTGGTCATAATCAATGTTTTCATACATGAAAGCCTCCTAGGTGTCAGTTCAGTGCTCACACTGATTGGTTGTATCATACCACAGCTTGGTTAATCGCTCCAGCGTGGCATCCTGCGCTTGACGCGTTGCCAAGTGCTCAATATCAATTAACTGCATTGGCTGATGCTGCCATGAACAGGCGTAGACTGTTTTTTTACGCTCACCGGTAGCTGGATCAATTTGCCACTGTAAGCATTGCGCACATATACCTTTTAACATACATTGCATCGGGCCATATACCGCCCCCACCCATTGTGCTTCACTGGGAATATGGCCTTGCCAGTCCTGCTGCCTCGCAATGCGTACTGCGCGTAAAATATCATGGTTTGCAATCACATGTACGGCTGTCAGCGCCTGAATCGGCAACGGTTGCTCACCAACACAACATTGCAGTAAGCCTGCGGCGATTTCAGCTTGTAACTGTGGTCCCGATGTATGTGTTATCGGCACCTGCCAAATAGCGATGCCTTCTGGGATCCATTGCGTATCAATAGGTGTCTCTGCTGCGTGGGTCAGCATCAGCCAGCATACCGTATGACCATTCGCCTGCCAATGTGATGCAACTGAGCGACAATACGGCAACGCGAGTTTATCACCAATAACCAACACTGTCTGAGGATTACTCGGTAACGGTGACCATGCACCTGTTGGCCCCATGAGATCAATGTCTTCACCGACTTTTGCCTGTAGTAAGTGCTGATGGCTGACTGTATCTGGTGTCACAATGAAACTGAGTGTCGTCTGGTCATGTTGCGCAGCAATCAAAGCCACACCTTCAGCATGTGCGTCTCGCTGTGACTGCCGCTTAACCCTATAAAACTGTCCTGCACAGTGTCGACGCGCAGCCAAAGGTGCTCGTAATAACAAACAATAGCGTCCAGGCTCTATCTGTGTCAGGGACAATACAGTCACACGACAGTCTTCAACACACGCCTGCAGCTGTGCATCTAAAGCGCTGCTCGACTGTATTGGCAAGTGCTGCAGTGATGCCATGATTTGTGGCGCTGCATACTGTGCAGAAGCAATCGCCTTCACAACCGTGCCATGGAATCGTGGATGCAAATCACCAATCATACTGACATGGCGCTGGCCATCACCCGCATTTGCTAGCATACCTATCGATTGATCCTTGAAGTGACCACTACTTTCATCAGCAATCATTTCACCATTTTGCAGATGATGTGGCACATAGCGTTTTTGGCGCTTCGCGATACTGCCTTGATGCTCGTATTCATAAGCCACATTGGGACGTGAGCCTGTGGCATTCAACACTGTCTTGGCTGGCAATACAAACGTCTCACCAGACTCTACCAATTGCCCCTCGGCATTCGTCGCAGTCAACACAACACTCAAGCCGGCCACACGATCATGCGCGTCTAACTGTATTGACTTAGGCGCACAAGACTCGCGATATAGTATACCGGCATTCAACGCATGCTGTAACTCATCGTGATTGCAGCGATAAGCAGGCGATGATTGCATAGAACGACGGTAGATGAGTGTCACACCACCAAAACGTCGACAAAAAGCAGTACTACAAAACGCTTCACCAGCTTTTGCTGCTGTATGCTTGGCAGAACGATAAAGTTCTGCATGTTGTAGCCACTCATCCAGCACTTCAAGTTGTGCTTCAGACCAGTGTGATCGACATTCACTGAGTGACATACGCCGTAAACATGCCTGATAGCGAGACCAAACTTGCTCAATCAATTGAAGATAGTAAGTTTGTGCTTCTGTTGCTGTATCAACGGCAGTTAAACCACCGCCAATGACCACCACCGGCAAGCGCATGCTGAATTGAGACAATGCCTGATCACGCCCAGTGCCAGCGAGATGAAGCATCATTAGAAAATCACTGGCTTGACGCATACCCACAGCATATGCATTTGGCAATGACAAGGCATGCGGTAAGCCCGCGCCAACAGATAAGCATAAATGGTCAAAGCCCAGCGGCCAAAAATCCTGAATACGCAATGTTCCACCAAAGCGCACTGATCCAACAAATGCGCAATGTGGGCGTCGTGCAAATAACGCCTGCATCAACGTGAGAAAATTTTTATCCCAACGCACAGTAATACCATACTCAGCCACGCCACCGAGACCCCGCATAGGCCGCTCCGATAGTGGCGCTTGCAATGTCGTGATATCCCGAATCGGCTGCTGCCACATTGATGCGGGTAACGCCTGAATCGAAGCACCATCAAAACCCACCACAGAACAACCGCGCATCAGTAAATGATGCGTCATCGCCAATCCTGCTGGCCCTAATCCCATCACTGCAACCTGTCGACCATTGCTTTCCTGTAGTACCCACTCGTGTTGCCGTAGCGGATTCCAACGCATCAGCAAATCCACAATTTCAACACCCCAGGGTAGCGCCAACACCGTTTTTAAAACGCCGGTTTCAACACCTGGTGTATTGACGGGGGATTGCTTCTGATAAATACACGACTTCATGCAATCGTTACAAATACGATGCCCTGTCATTGCGCACATCGGATTATTCACCATCACAGCTGCCAATGCAGCAATGCTTAAACCACTGGCATACAAGGCATGCATTTCTGACACATGCTCTTCTAACGGGCAACCCAACATCAACTCACCCGCAGCGTGGTGTCTATAACCAGACTCTGGGGAGTGTTTTTTCACTGGGAAACCAGTTGCGCAATAGTCGCCAGACTTTTCATGACAGTAAATACAGTAATGCGCTTGGGATTGTTGCTTCGATAAAGTCAATCCCGCATCCTGACAATTAAAATCAGACCGTGACTCGCAAGCAGATGCTGGTTGTCCTTGCACCCCATCTGCTAATACATCGGCAAACACAAAAGACTGTAAATCAAGACGCTCTGGCCAATCGAATAAAATAGCCTCCCCCACCCATGCCTGACCTGCTCGTGTCAAAGCAGCAGCGATACACCAGTCTTGCAAGCAAGTCAGCTCAGTTTGATACTGCTCTTTATCATCAAGTAACGGTAAAGCCCAGCTTGCTAATTCAGCTTGCCAGTCTTGGGTTTGCAAATTCACATAGTCTGCCAGGGCATCGCTGGCACTGCTAAAATTAATCGGCTCGGTACGCGCACAACGTGGCTTGATCACACGCAGCATATATTGTTTTTTAAACTGCATCACCTGCAAGCAACGCTGGTGTGCTTGCTGTAAATCAGCACAGTGAGCCTCAAGAGAAAAAGCTTGCTCTATAAAGCGACCCAACAGTGGCGCACATTGCATGATGAACTCACTGTGACGCGGCCGTGACCAATCACCTTCGGAGCGCATGGCCTGCATGGTTGATAGAGCCTCGGGACACTCAAGTGATAAAAACGTATGAAAGGCCGCATCCAATATAGCAAGGCCAGATGCAAGGCGGGTATCAGCGTATGCAACGCCTGCAATTGAATTTAAGGTGTCAGTCATGTTATGGTGATTCCAGTTGCTGCACAATGATGCGTATCTGCGCCAATGGTCGTCTTAAATATAACCAAACAGTCGCGGCACCGCAAGCCAAAACCAGCCCAGTGAGGACAATATGCGAAAATCAATTGATCAAAATCACGTCAGTGATGCCGACAAAGCACTACGTGAATTCAACAAAAACACACCCGACTCAGCTGCCCAAGCCCGTCAGCGTGAAAAATATAACCAGATATTTCAACAACGTGACCAGATCCAGGCAGCACCAACACAAGAAGACGATGATATTTGGGCCTAACGCGCACAAATAAACTCAATATAATCATGTGGTTATAGCCTAATGGCTCAATTAGTGACATTTATTCGCTTTTGAGCAAATTATTGCTTGTAGTTTCGAAATGCTCATGTTATAACCAATAGTCTATTTTTGAACAACAGCCTTATACGACACATCGCAGCACGCAGCATCCTACGCTTTCTTTCTGCCACATTATTGAGACCGACCTCTGGCCTCAACGCGTCAATTAGGGCACTAATGGAGACACCATGACTGACACTGCCCAAACACTCGACACTAACCCTAAAAATAACAACAAACAAAGCTTTTACTCACTGGGTTTGCCAAAAGCTTTACTATCAACATTAGACAAAATGGGTTTTGAAAAGCCCACCAAAATCCAAGCACAAAGTATCCCGATGCTGCTTGACGGTGATAACTTGATTGCACAAGCTCAAACGGGCAGCGGTAAAACAGCCGCATTTGCACTACCGCTACTCAGTCAATTAGACTTTAAAAGCAAAAAAGCACAAGCATTGATTTTGGCACCAACACGCGAACTGGCTATTCAGGTTACCGATGCAATCAAGGCATTTGGTGAAAACATACCAGGATTTCGCGCAGTGACAATTTACGGTGGACAAGACTACCGCATCCAGAATAGTGCGCTGGCTCGCGGCCCACAAATCATCGTGGGAACACCTGGGCGACTGATTGACCACATGCAGCGTAAAAAGTTTGATATCAGTCATATTCGTAACGTTGTGCTGGATGAAGCCGATGAAATGCTTAAAATGGGCTTTATTGAAGACATCGAATGGATTTTAGACCAACTGCCTGAAGAGCGTCAAAGCGCATTGTTTTCAGCAACGATGCCAAACGCCATACAGAAAATTGCCAAACGCTACATACCCAATGCACGCACAATACTAATCAAAGCATCTGAAAATAAAGTTGCTAATATTGAACAGAGTGTGATGCGCATCCACAACAAGCACAAACTTGATGCTTTATGCGGTTATTTCACACTTGAAGATTGCGTTGCTTGTGTGATATTTACCCGCACAAAAAGCACCAGTGCAGAACTGGCTGAGAAACTACAAGCGCGCGGCCACCTGGCAGCAGCTCTGAACGGTGACATGAGCCAAACCATGCGTGAAAAGGTCATTAACCGTTTCAAAGAAGGACATCTCACAACGCTTGTTGCAACCGATGTGGCAGCGCGCGGAATTGATGTTGAACGTGTCAGTCACGTTGTTAACTATGATATCCCACAAGATCCAGAAACATACATTCACCGCATCGGGCGCACAGGCCGTGCCGGACGCAGTGGTAAAGCGCTATTGCTGATGACACCGCGTGAACAACGGGGATTTAGTGACATTCTCAAACACACTAAAGCAACCATCACTGAGTGTGAACCACCTACACGCAAGGCCATGCTTGCCAAACGCAATCAATCACTGAAAACAGACATACTGAATATCATCAAGAAAGACAGGGGACTTCATAATCACCAAGCACTCGTTAGCGAGCTACTTGATGAAGAAGGCCTCACAGCTGAACAGGTAGCCAGTGCCCTCAGTTACATTATGATGCGTAACACCCCCATGCCAGAGGTCACTACAGCCAATGATAGTGACAACAGCAGAAGACGCCAGCGCCCTGGCCGTCAACGCTCATCACGCGGCAGAAATGAGCGTGGCGGTAGAAATGAGCGTGACAGCAAAGATCGAGGTGCTTATGGTGGCATGAAAGAAAGAAAAAAACGTCGCAGCAATGACAGCACTTTCAAGCATAAGCGTACGAAAAAGAAAACCGCTCATTCAGCCTAACACAAACGCAGTTTTATGATGAGCTATCTGCCCATACCAGCTGCATGACTTGCAGCCTGCTCTGGTTTCGCATCATTGATGGTGTCGACAATCTTTTTGAGCAGGCCATCACTTAGCGCCCTCTCGTCCTCAGCACTTAACTGAACAGTGTGATTGCCATCTAGCTGCTTTAAGCAATTTTCTGCAGCATCCAACTTCTGCTGAGCGTTAAACTTCCCGAAGTCCGATATCTTACCATATTTAACCCTTTTTTTTGTTACCGCAATATATTCCTGCAAAGCGACTTTTGCAATGCTCTGTTTATCATCTACATTGGTAGTTTTACTCGCTACACGCAACAGTTTTTTTATAACAGTTCGAGCGTTACGTATCTTTGAATCATCGCCATAGCAGCTGTTATCATTTACCCCTGCTATGTCCCTTAACTGCTGAGGCTGAGCACTTATCCAACCCTCATGGAGCTTTGACATAAGGTCTTGAGAAACCACGATTTTGGTGGGAGCTTTCAACTCCGCAGAATAATTACAAGTTACATCAGCTTGTTTAAGGTGTTCGACCAACCGATCAAGAGCATCCCCGTTGTTAGTGCCGATAACATGGTCAATTTCCAATTTCGACAGAAGATCAGCACCAGCTATTTTAGCCAGCGCATACCCTTGAAGCTTCTTTTCCTCTGGACTGAGTGTCACATCTTTCTTGGATTTATTTATAACCCCAGGTCTTTTAGCTTGCACAGAAGGGTTTGGCTTATAATTATACCAGGCAAGATTCACGAGGCGATTATTTTTGGTTTCATTAGTTGCTGATATGAGTTTATCGCATATATCACTCCCGGGCTTATCACTATGGATATTTTTTATTGCATTGACTATGTGTTTTTGTACATCGCGGAAATTAATCTCCTCACACTTCTCCGAGAGCACACTTAATTCCTTGATAATTTTAGCCCCATCAAGCTGCACTTCAGCACTCGACGCAGCAGGGCTTAATTACGTTTGCAGTTCCACTAGCTTTTGCTGAATATCCTTTACTTGCTGATCAAACTTAACTCTAGCTTCTGACACTTCAGCATCATAAGACTGCGGCATGCCCCCCTACACATAAACAGTGTTGACATTATTAATAATAATAGCACTTATGACTCAATCTTGCTGAGCACAAACCACGCAGGATGTTATGACGAAGCTCAGCATCCAAAAAAAGTGGCTGTATGCTGGACAATCGGCGCCAAAAACTGTAACATGCTTTTACTAATATTCAAGCAACAATTGGTTAAACTGATGTTAAAACGATATTTTTTAGAGACGGGTGGCGCGTACTATGAAGTGATTTCAGGCATCACAGTCGCGCTGGCCCTGATTCCTGAAGCCATCGCATTTGCACTGTTTGCGCACCTGGCTCCATTTGTAGGCCTGTTTGCGGCGTTTTTCATGTGCCTCATCACCGCCCTCATTGGTGGTCGACCTGGTATGATTTCTGGTGCAACGGGCTCTACCGCTGTTATCCTAGCCGCACAAGTCATGCAATATGGCACGCAATATGTTTTTGCAACGGTGATTGTCAGCGGTTTGATGCAAATTGTTCTGGGGTATTGTCGCATTGATAAAGCCAGAAAACTCTTTAGCAAACCTTTGATGCTGGGTTTTTCTAATGGCCTAGCCATTATCATCCTAATGGCACAAATACACACATTCAAAATAACCTATCATGGTCACAGTCATTGGATGCATGGCCATGTGCTCCTTGTCATGCTGGCGCTGGTCAGCTGCACCATTATTTTTTATTGCCTCTGTAGTCACCTACACCGAAAAATACCAGCTGCACTCACAGGGATCGCTATCACCACCGCCATTATGCTTGCCTTAAACCTACACACACTGACTGTTGGGCAAATGGCGGGGGCCCACAATCTGCATCACATTGCGCTGCCGCATTGGCAAATCCCAGCACATCATGTCTGGCTGCAAGGTGCCAGCATCATTCTACCATACGCCGTCATGTTGGCTATTGTTGCGTTATCTGAAACACTGATCACACAATCTATTATTAACAACATGACCAACACAACCGGAGAAGCCCGTCGCGAGTGCGTTGCACAAGGTATTGCAAATACCATTTCAGGTTGCTTTGGCACCATGGGTGGCTGCGCCATGATCGGGCAAAGCATGATAAATATCAGCGCTGGTGCTAAAGCTCGGCTATCCGGTATCGTGGCAGGTATTGGTCTGCTGCTCTTTATGCTCATTGGCTGGCATGCAATCACACAGGTTCCACTGGCAGCGCTGGTGGGTGTAATGCTGATTGTATGCTACAAAACATTTGATTGGCAGACATGGCGTTACTTACAGGAGAAGCCATTTTTCGATGGCCTGATTGTGATTAGCGTCATGGCAACAACTACCTTGACAAATTTAGCTTATGCGGTTACCGTTGGAATTGTATTAAGCTGGTTACAGCACAGATTCATAAAAACTAATTAAAACCATTATATTTCAGGGTATTATCATGACAAAAACATTATACGCTTTCGACTGGGATCATACTATTGCAGTTAACTCATGGAACAAAAGCATGCTAGGTTGTGATGTAATGGATAGTACGGCGCGCGAGAATAAAGGCATTGCATCACCCGTTGCAAAACTCTGGGGCAACAAACCGCGAGCAGTCTATCAAAATAAAATGCAAGCCCTCCTAAATAACATCATTGACAACCCAAATGCCTGCCTCAGCATTATTACTGCAGGCCCTAAAAGTAAATCTCAAGTAACAGGCTTTCTTGCACAGCAATTAAATAAAGATGAAGCTGGAATATCGAAAAAAATCATTGTTGCAAGTTTGATCCCTGTTCGTAGTAAGGCCACTATGGCACAAGCACAAGCAGACTTTTTAGGTTGTGACAAGGTGTATTTAATCGATGACCACGCTTGGATTAAACAACAAGCCGCACAACAAGCTGACAATGCTGAGCTCGAATATATCCACGCCACAACGCGTGGAGCTAATCCAGCTAGCAGTTACATAGAAAATTTAAGAGGCACTCTTCCTACCACGTTAAATACCTCAGAAACAAAAGATGAAATTAACGAAGCACAAATCAGCTATCTACTCAAGCAAATGCAGCTCGCATCACCATCACAGGCAAGCCAGGTAACTGAGAAACATAACATACTTACAAAAGTCACAACATTAACACCGAATGACATAAAAACACTCAAAAAACACCGACATACTGGGCACATTGCACTCGCTGTTATTGCCAGTGTTTTGTTACCACCCCTCCTACTTGTCGGGCTAATACAATTACTGATAACAGGCGCTATCAGTTTAACAAATAAAGGGAACACTGGCGTTCGCTGGCTCTGGCATAACACCCATACACGCTCTTACCAACAATACCTGAAAAATTTGCAAGCAGAAGAACCCATGCGGACTAAACAACCAAATGATAGAGTAGAGCAAGGCAGCGCAGTCAAGGCGCAAGCTCCTACTCAGATGCCTACAGCACCAATTCAACTCGCAGCTGCTGTAGCATCTGCCCAACCTGGGGAAATGACAACACATACCAACTCAGCAAGTCCCAGACCCTCAATCGCGACTCCGCCCACACCAAAAACCACAACTGATGGCACTGCAACACATAGCCAACAAAACGTAGAGACCAACATTGCTCTCATGCAAAAAAACTTAGGGGCCAACGCAGGCAAGATGCAAGCTCAGACTGCGGCAACTATAGCATCAAACCAACCTGCAGCTGCTATAACACCTAACCAACATGAAAAGCTCTCAGCCACAACCCCAAGCCCTCGCACACCCATCACCGCAAATGTGGCACGACGGTTATTCAGAACGTCAACAAACCGCTCACCATGGAAAGGTATGAGGAAGGAATACCGAAAACACAATCCTAATGCAACACCAAAGCAAGAAGAAGTCGCAAAAGCTATAGCACAATTCTTTAAAGATCATAGTAACGACCGCAGAATGTGGCATAAATTTCATGAAAATAAAGTTCGCCTCTTTGAGCTGCGCGATCAAGCTGAAGATTGTGGCCTAATCTGTGGCAACAAGGCCTATACCTCCAGACTTTTACCAACAGCAGAATCCCATCTAAAAAAGCTACTCAACCGCACACGGGGAAAAAGACCTGAGGTAAACAACACTAGACGCCAACTTTTTGACAGCATTAACATCTAACAGGCTGACTAATACTACAACATAGCAATAGGCGTGGCTTTTTAGGCACACAAGGAGAGACACCCAAACTATACCGGATGCCTATGAAGCCCGATAAAACCGCTATAACGGCTCTCTTAGAAGCCGCTAAAACTGCATCAACCTTAAGAAAAAATTATGTATAAGTTTGTCTCTAGCCCCCCCTTTTTTATCCCACTGTAAAATGATTATAATCTTTTTCGTTACAACGCGCACAACAAACGGATGGTGCTCTCGCGTATGGAAGCTGTTAACATAATTAAGGGACTTGGCCTTTATTTTTATAAAGTGGCTGAAAATAGCCAGGATGTATTTTGGGTACGCTCTGCCGACTTCAATACTCATTTGTATGTTAATAGAGCATTTGAATATGTATGGAAGATTGCGGTCGATGCCTTATACAAACAGCCCAGGCTTTGGTTTGATTGCATTCCAGTAGATCAGCAACAACACATATTGGCACAGCTAGAAAGTTGGGTTTCATCGCCAACAATTGATGATGTCTATACGATGGAGTACCCTATTCTAGATGACGATGGCAATGAAACCCTAATATCCGATTCCGCATGCCCTATTTTTCACAATGGGGAGTGCGTTGGCTTCAGCGGCGTTGCCTCAATTAAAGGCGGCGCACCCACATCAAATAACATGGTAGCAAGACCCATTATTAACACCGCCAACAGATCTATCATCGGCAATACAAACAAGGACTATGCTGTCACATCGTATGATCAAACATCATTAAAACCCTTCAAACAAGATAGCCCAATACTCGCACCATGGGCTGATGAGTCCGCATCATTCCCAGCACAAAAAAACACCTCAAGTATTGAATTACAACAAGAAAAAACACGCTTCCTATCAATGGTCAGCCACGAACTCCGTACACCATTAAACGCTATTCTGGGTATGACCCAAATTATGCAACAAGATAAGCTAAAACAAAGCCAGTCGGATCAGCTTGAGGTCATATTACAATCAGGGAAAAATCTGCTACGCAACGTCAACAATATTATCAACTATGCTCGCATGGGAAAAAACGATCATAATGATCCTGACAATCGATTTTGCATCGTAGAACTGGCACAACAATCCTTAGCAGATGCAGAGGTTCACGCAGCTAAGCACCACATTAAGTTCATCCTTGAGCCCGATGCCAGCCTCCCCAAAGCCATATTAGCCGATAAACATAAAATAAAGCAACTTATTGATAACCTACTGTCGAATGCCGTCATGCATACGCTGCAAGGAAAGATAATATTAAAACTTGATGCACAAAAACATGAGCAAGAAGATACTATTTGCCTCCGAATCAGTGTAGAAGACACTGGTGTCGGCATGCATCAAAGCGATATAGACAAAATTTTTCATCAACATAAACAGTGGTCCAGCAACAATAGCCCGCCTAATGCAGGTATCGGACTAACCATAGTACAAGAAATTGCTCAAGCCATGTCTGGCCAACTCAGCATAGAGAGCAAAATTAGCAAAGGCTCCTGCTTTACATGCACCCTGATTCTCAAAGCCATAATCGAACCACAACTTAAAACACAAGCAACGGGTAGCCAACAGAGTAGCAAGCGCTTTAATTTGAAAGTGCTGGTTGTTGAAGACAACCCCATCAACCAAAAAGTAATCAAAATCATGCTAGAGCAGCTCGGTTGTGACGTCACCATTGCACAAGACGGCCTAACTGGTGTTGAAAAGATGAACAACACCTTTGATGTTGTGTTCATGGATATTGGCTTACCCGATATCGATGGTCTTGAAGCCACGAAACGCATTCGTATCAACAATGAACATGATTCGAGTATCCCAATCATAGCCATGACTGCACACCTATTCAGCCAGGATAAGCAAAATTGCCTAAATATCGGCATGAATGAAGTCATCTCAAAGCCGGTACTAAGAGAAGACCTCATCAATCTACTAAACACCTGGACTGAAAAAAAACAAACCGAGGTGTGATTCCACCCATAATGGACTAAAAATATGCCTGTATTGCCTGCTAGAGACCAAACTGCTATCCTAGTGTTATTATTTTCGCATGCCTAATTCAGGAGGAACTCACATGCAAAACACTACAAAGCGCATTTTGTGCACAATTTCAACCGCAATACTGGCTACAACAGCCACATTTGCTGGCAGCAACCAACACCACAAAGCAAAAACCAGCGCATCAGATAGAAAAATTAACAACTTGATCAAACAATATCTCATGAATCACCCAGAAGATATCTTGAAGTCAGTCAAGATGTATCAAGCGAAGCAACAACGCGAGCAAAGACAAAAAATGTACGACAATGCGCTCAAAAATGTTAATGCACTACGCAAAACTTCATTCCAGACCATTGCCGGAAATCCTAATGGTAACGTTACCATGGTTGAGTTCTTTGATTATCAATGTGTGATGTGCTGGAGAGCCTACAAAGGCATAGAAGAAGTCGTCTCTAAAAATCCCAACCTACGTGTGATTTACCGCTTTCTACCTATTTTTGGCGAAGCATCACAGTACGCAGCTAAAGTAGACCTAGCAGCGGCAACACAGGGCAAATATGAGAAATTCCACGATCTAATGTTTAAAGCTAAGCGCATAGAGGGCAAATTACGTGATAAAGATGTGCGTCGCGTTGCCAAGAAAGCTGGCGTTAAGCTAAACAAACAAACCAGGAAGCTCATCAACAGCACAGCTGGTAAAAAGTTCATTGATGAAACACGCTCACTGGCATCAAAGCTAGGCGTTAATGGCACACCCGCTTTTTACATCATGCCTACGAAAGGTAAAGTCAGCGAGAAGAACTTCTTTGTATTCAATGGCGCGGTACCAGCACCATACCTGCAACAAGCGATTGACATTGTCTCAGGAAAAAAACCAAGCAAAAAAGCGCCAGCTAAGACTAAAAAATCCAAGTAAGTCTCTGCGATAAACCGCTTTTAATGCGAATAGCCGGCCTTAGTAAAGGTTGGCTATTTTTTTACCTTGAGCAACTCACTGACAGAAGGATAATGACTTAAAACCAGCAGCAAGTCATTCCGAAGCATTACGACCAGCAATCACTTCTTTAGCTTGCTGCTTGATTTTTTGATCGTGAAAAATACCAGAACCAATGCTTGTAAACATTGATACAACACCCAAGCCACCCGAAACCACGGCTGCAAGCATCAGAATAGGCACGAGCGGCGAAACGACAACCTGAGAGATGCATATGATGCATAACGCTGCTGATAGTAGAGAGAACGCAGCTGTTGAGATGGCTGTGGCAGTACATAACGAATGAGACCCTTCGTATTCAGCATAAATATCATGCTGACGGTAGAATTTATTTCGAGTACGATTTGGATAGTTATCATCATGCTGATTACCAGCATGAAGCTGCTTAAATTCAGCTTCCGTAAGAAGCCCTGTCGCAACCTTAGTGGCACGAGCAGATGAATAGCGACAAGCAGATAGAATAGCTGTAAGAAAACCACTGACCTTCTTGTCGTCGATATCAGCACGATACTGCATTAACTCGATCAATGCATTCAACCGGCCAGTTGGGGAAAGACGCTCTCTTAAAGTATAACAATACCTTTTAAATATGAATACTGACGACTCACTGTCGTTATGATACTGATCTTTTAAATGTGTACATGATTGATCCTTAGCAATTTCCAGCCTTGCAAGCGCAAATAAAGCGGAACGAGAAATACCACGCTGTCGTTGAAGGTCAGCAGGTGTTACTATATTTGTCTCAACTTCATCATCACGCATTGGGTCTCCCTCGCCATGAGTAAAACACGCAATAATCTGATGCGCAGTCTGAGCGTGATATCGTGGCACCTGCTGTCGCATAAAGAAAAGATCTAAAAAAATATTAACTAACCCCCGCCCATACAGTGGATTTTTAGCAGCGCCAAAAAAAGTACTGACAGTACGCACATTGTCACATGCCGTTAAATCTTTCAGCGGAATTAGAGGTGTGGGTGTGCCCGGAATTGGCTCACGCGCAAAGATGTGAATTTCATTATTTACGCCTCGACGGTGTAGCTCCTTGGCAACCAAAGAAGCTGTACACGCACCACGACTCCACCCTGAGAGCATTAGTGAACATTGCCCCACAGGCTGATCGCCTGAGACACTTCGATGCACATGGACTGGATAATTGCTGTGAGCCTCTTTACGGCCACTAATGTACCTCTGAATACCAATTTTACTTCGTAATACCAACTTGTTTGAATCATCCTTCGTCGTTAGAAGTGGGATAAAATCTCTTCTCACCAATAGAGATAAGTCTGGGAAAGCCATCCCAGCTTTGAAATACGGAGCTGCACAACCCTCCACCCGAAAATCAATGATATCATCGCTTGAATCATGAGAAGTAACCAAGCCATTAAGCTCAATGGGTCGTTCCAGCAGCAATGACAAAACAAGATCAAACCTAAAAAAATTTTCAGGACCTATAGTGATTACTGAATGCACACCTTTATTAAGACAATATTGAAAGCTAGCGAAAGACCCTACCTGGCCAGAACCATCAAAGTAAACATTTATTGATGCGACTTTATCTTTCATTTCCACCTGCCACGATATATAATTTAAGATAATGTCATACTACCATCGAATACCATTGATGGCAAGCATATGATAACATGTTGATTATTCGGAAATTTACTAAAGATGTCAGGTGAGACTTATTAACTAGGTGAACCTAGCATCACAATGCCTTGACAAGAGGAATCCCGAATAGAGACAATACGGCAAAGCATCATCACTATGAGCAATGCTCAGCGATAAAAATCAAATTACCTGTATACTGACTGGTATTGCGTGTTTACATTTTGTTACATACTAATACTAGACAACATCATTAGTCTGCGCGACAATATATCAAAACAACACAAACAGAACTTAGCATGCAACGCAGGCTTTTAGCTCCAAATGATAGCCATGAAAAATTGATCATGCCAGGTGTGCGCTACTTTACCGTTAAAAACACATGCCTTGAGTACATCAATGATCTCGGAAACACAGCCGAATTACTTGGCTTTGGACAGGAAAATGACATTCTGGGCCAAACTGATTACGACATCAAAACACCTGCCCAAGAATTAGCACACGTATTTGAGCAGCAAGACAAACTGGCCCTCAGAAGCAAAAAAGCACACATAACCTTGCATTTTCTCACTACAATACCGGGCTCTCCGCCCTTCTTAGCCACAAACAATCAATTAACGGCAAGGAACTAGCCATTAATGTATGGCGCCTTCCTAGGAGCACCCTTAAACTATTTGGAATCAATTCACTGCTAGAATTAAAGTACAGCAAGCTAATCAATTGCTCATACGCTGTGTCACGCACCATAGAAAACTGCAACGAACAGGAGTCCCTGACGCTTTTCTTCATTTTACGTGGTTTATCTGCAAAATCTATTGGTGCTCGGACCCACAAATCAAACCGCACAATTGAGAAACATATTATAAAAATAAAACGAAAATTTGGCTGCATTAACACACAACAGCTGATAGAAATGAATACCTTACTTATGAACAATCACTATTTTCCAGCCTCACTTTTACCAAGGAATCTCCTCAACCTTCTTAGCATATAATCAACGGAAGCCTAAAAATGGGCATCAAAAATAAATTGCTGATACATAACCCTCAGCACCAATCACATATGTGGAGCAACACGGTCACGTTTTTTATTAAAAACAGAGACTTTGAATACATCAATGATAGCGGCCATTCCCACTCGCTGATAGGCCTCAAGAACAAGGAGGATATACTCAACGCAATAGACTATGATATCAAAACACCTGCAGTAGAGCTCGCTGAAGAATTCAGACTCCGAGACAAACTTGTCTTTACATCTGACAAGCCAATAAGGAATCTAGTCATTGCACAATACCAGGATGGACCTAAAGTGCTTTTTAGTCTGAAGGAAAGAATCAATACGAATGAAATGGCAGCCAATATATGGGAACTACCAACTTGTGAAAAAAATTCCAAACTGCAGCAAAAGAGAGTCAATTGTTCTTTTTCACCTCCTTCGCAGTCATTCTACAGCATCTATAGGTAAGATAGTATGTCACACAAAAAGAAACATTGAAACCCAATGTCAAGCTCTGAAAAGAAAATTTAACTGTGACAACGTAACGCAGCTCATTGCGCTATGCACAGTGATGGGCTACCATGAAATGATTCCAGACAGCATTTTACCATTTTTCGAAACATATGGGTAAGCCACTGAGCCTTTGCAAGATATCTTTGTAGCACACTCGTATTAGGTGCATCAACTGACAGTATGGTCTCTTTGACTCCAAAACCAATATAGTCATGAATAGTGGCACAATGTGTAATTGAGCATATACCCTGCAGCACTGAGATAGAATCCACTCTCTATCTATCAACGGAATGACAATTTCAGACTTGCGTTTTGTGCAGATGTGGTCTATATTTTACATAATATAGGTCCACACTAATGACCAAAAGGTTATTACAGATGTCGCAGCTTCTTATTGACAATGCAGAGCACTACAAATATATCAAAAAAGATACTATCACTTTCTGCGTCAAAAATGGAGACTTAATATGTGTCAATGATACCGGCAATACAGCCAGCATGATTGGCCTCTCAAAAAAGGATGATATTCTAGGGCTAGATGATTATGCAATCAAAACACCTGCTGTGGCTTTAGCAAGTGAATTCAGGGCGCGCGACAGACACGCATTTAACTCCAAACATCCCGTGATTGACTTTACATTCGCACGCTACGATGGATCACTCTCTGCGGTACTATCACATAAAGAAAAGATCAATCACCAAGAACTTGCAATCAATGTATGGCAGGTAGCTGAACCATACTGCCATAAACTGTTTTCAAATGCCGTACTGCAAAAAATGTATGATAATGAAATTAATATTAACTTTCGCGTCATCGACTACTAGCCCCAGCTCACACAAAAGGAATCACATGTGCTTTTCTTTATCATTCGCGGACAATCAGCAAGAGAAATCGCATCCCGCTTTTCAAGATCTACACGAACAATCGAAGGGCATTGTCAGTCTATCAAAGATAAAATGCGCTGCTCAACATTAGCAGAGCTCATAGAGCTGTGCTGCGCATTACGTTATCATGAAATGATTCCTATAGCGCTATTACCGCATGACAGAATCATCTGAAAACGTCATGGTTAGCGCGCACTCTATGCCCCATTATTAGATCGATAGATGTTGGACAGCACACTTTAGCTTTTTTTATTATCATCCGCCGATGGTTGATCATTAAAGCAGTACTTAACCGTACAGTTTTCATCATGCGTCTTCATTTTGCAGAGAGTAATGGCATTCTGACGAGCACGCTCCTCAAGAGCAGCCCATCCTGTGAAACGCTCCTGGAGCGGCGTGACACTGATACATTTATAATAGCCCCAGGGCTGCATTTTTTTTGCTTCTCGTATTGGTTGCTTGGATTGACATGCTGACAAAACCAATAACGCCGAGGCAACCAGAAAATGAAGTGAATTTTTAAGCATCACATTTCTCCCTTAAAATAATGACCAAAACTTTTTTTCACCACACTGGCTAGCATGGCAAGCAAGGATAAACAACGGTCGACCGTTTGCTCGAGCGGCAACGCGCAACCTATGTGTCTGCCTATCACGTAGAAAATACAAACTCACAATAGTAGCAGGCAATATATGCCGTCGCGGATGAATACCCAGCGCAGATAATAATGCTGTAACATTATCATCATGCGCAACATAAAGCTGGTACCGAACACGGGAACCATGTAAATATTGCTGCAAACCATGCTTAATCAGCCGCATCATAGGCGCCAACATAGCGTGATACTGCTTTTTATGAGCATAGGCATATCGCCAGTATAAATGATACATCCGCATTAACTTCTGCAAACATGGCTGATCAATGATACGCGGCACAGCATGCCCAAGGAGATGTCGCATCTCAATGGCATCAGCCAAATGCGTTAATGCAACCTGATCATCAATAGGCGATTGAGCTGCCTTTTGCCAACTTGGACACTGCCTAGCTGCACGCTGTATGCGCTTTATCGACAGTGGCTTAGCAATATTGATATCCACATCACCTGGATTCCTTTTTGCGAAATGAATATCGAATTGTGTTTTCAGTGGAATTTTATAAAATGGATTCCTCAACTTCTGCGTGAGATGATCACACTGACCCGACATAAAGCCAACCATAAATGCTCTAGCACTGTCTTGCGTGCGACGTATATGTGTTGCACTTATCGTCATCCAGGAAAATCGCCTGAAACCGCTATTGCGCTGATGCCATACTGGCCGCCACCCTTGATGTCGCTGAATAGCAGCTTGCACAGTTCCACGGTAGCACGCTCTAAAATAACCTTGAGGCAAAAGAAACCCTGGCGGTACTGGCCATGCAATTGGATCGACTTTCAGTGGTATAATTGGCGTTCGCATGCCGTGTCGCATGACATCAACCGCAAATACAAGCTCCATACTTGCATTGCAGGCAACACCACAAACTGTGAGGACCAGTGCAACAAACTGTTTATACATGACACCCCTCTTGCGCAGCCAATAAACGCTTAACTGGGCCAAATGAGTGGCGATAGATAGGCAACACCCCACGCTCAGCCAAACATTGCAAGTGCATCTTGGTTGGATAACCTTTGTGTTGCGCAAAACCGTAGCCAGGGTATGTCTCATCATACGTCATCATGAGCGCATCGCGCTCTACCTTAGCAATGATAGAAGCAGCACTGATACAGTCAATTTTATCATCACCACCAATGACAGCTGTCGCGGGCATTGGTAGCTCTGGTAGCTTATTACCATCAACCTGGACCTGCAGCGGCACAACCGGTAGCGCCAAAACAGCCCGGCGCATTGCCAATAGGCTGGCCTGCAATATGTTAATCTCATCAATCTCAGCCACAGACGCTTCAGCAACAGCATAGGCCACTGCCTTATCAATAATCTCAACAGCAAGCTGCTCACGTTTTTTTGCAGTGATTTTCTTCGAATCACATAAACCAATAATGCCATGATCTGGCGGCAAAATGACAGCCGCAGCTACCACAGGCCCAGCCAATGGCCCTCTTCCAACCTCATCAACACCTGCTACGAATGCATCCTTTGCTGTCATATTTAATCCCTCAAATGATCTGCGCCAGCCTTATTCCCACTCAATGGTGCCAGGCGGCTTACTTGTGATATCGTATACAACACGCGCTACTTCTGGCACGTCTGCAATGATACGATGCACTGCTTCTTGCAGTAGCTCACGCGGCAATTCAGCCCAATCAGCTGTCATAAAATCGACTGTTACCACAGCACGTAGCGCTACAACATAACCGTAATGCCTTGCGTCACCTTGCACACCAACAGCCTTTACTGGCATGAACACTGCAAATGCTTGCGATACCTTGTCATACCAACCAAACTCTCGTAATACCTGTAGGAAAGCATGATCAACACGCGCCAGAATATTGGCTGCTTCACGCGTGACTGCAGTGGTGATGCGCACCGCAAGCCCTGGACCAGGAAATGGGTGACGATGCACAAGCTCTGCTGGCAATCCAAGCGCAAGCCCTAACTTTCGCACTTCATCTTTGAAAAGCTGACGCAATGGCTCAACCAATGTAAACTGCATATCTTCAGGCAAACCGCCGACATTATGGTGAGACTTAATGACCTCACTATGCTGCGAACCACATGCTGCAGACTCAATGACATCTGGATAGATCGTGCCTTGAGCCAGCCATTTTATAGGTGTCTCAAACTCACTCGCAGCTTGCTCAAAGACACGAATAAATTCATGCCCAATAATTTTGCGCTTTTCTTCTGGAGAGTCCACCCCCGCTAATGCTGAAAAAAACCGCTCACTGGCATCAACAACACGTAAATCAATCCCAAAATGTTTAACAAACACACTTTCAATTTGCTCACGCTCTTGATAACGCATCAAACCCGTATCGACAAACAAGCAAGTCAGCTTTGAACCGATAGCTTTATGCAGTAGTGCAGCAACAACGGCTGAATCCACGCCACCAGATAACGCAACCAAGACACGATCATCACCTACTTTTTCACGTACTGCTTCAACCTGGTCCTGTATAATCTTAGACAAAGTCCAATCTGCCTCTGCACCAACAATGTCAAATAAGAAGCGCTGAATAATACGCCTGCCTTGTTGTGTTTGCGTCACCTCAGGATGGAACTGAATACCGTATAGCTGCTTTTCAACATGAGCGACTGCAGCGTAAGGCGTGCCCTTTGTCTCGGCTAAGGCTTGGAAACCTGCTGGCATCTGCGAAACATAATCACCATGGCTCATCCATACATCCAGCATGGCATCACCATCACTGTTAATATGATCTTCAATATCGTCGAGAAGTCCACCGCCTGCTAGCCTGCGCACACTGGTCATGCCATATTCAGGGCGACCGCTACTACTGACCTGACCACCCAACACCTGCATCATTCCTTGCAAACCATAGCAGATACCTAGAACTGGTAAGCCCAACTCAAACAATGCTGGGTTTACCTGTATGGCGCCCTCATCGTAGACTGACTGCGGCCCACCTGAAAGGATGATCGCCTGCGGCGACAGTGCAAGTATGGTGTCAATATTTTCTTGCCCAGGCAACACCAAACTATATACTCCTGCCTCACGCACAACACGCGCAATGAGCTGTGTATACTGTGAACCAAAATCTAAAATAACAACTGGATGCTCAATGCTACTCGACATAACCTTCTCCTATTCACAACTTTAATCTGAACCATTACCAGACAAACGATAATTCGGTGGCTCTTTTGTCATACGCACACTACCGTGAACATGTGACTCCCGCATACCTGCCCCAGAGATGCGAATCATGGTTGCCTTCTCTTGCATTTCGGTAATGGTCGCACAACCGGTATACCCCATACTCGACCGTAATCCGCCTGTCAGCTGCGCAATCACAGCACTCAAAGGACCTTTGAAAGGAACACGCCCTTCAATACCTTCTGGAACCAACTTATCCTGTGCTGTACCAGCCTCTTGGAAATAACGATCGCTGGAACCATGCCGTTGTGCCATCGCTGCAACAGAACCCATACCACGATATGTTTTATACACCCGACCTTGATAAAGCACTTCCTCTCCAGGTGCCTCTTTTGTACCAGCCAATAAGCTACCCACCATAACCGCATCAGCACCTGCTGCCAACGCTTTAGCAATGTCGCCCGAGTAACGAATACCACCATCTGCCACCACAGGAATTCGCCCTTTCAGTGCAGAACGTACATCGCGAATAGCCGATACTTGTGGCACACCCACACCCGCAATGATACGCGTGGTGCAAATAGAACCCGGACCAATACCCACTTTGACTGCATCAGCACCCGCTTTAAGCAATGCTTTGGCGGCAGCAGCAGAGGCAATATTACCACCCATAACATCAGTCTCTGGATAATGCTTTTTAATCCACTGCACGGTGTCTAACACACCTTGTGAATGACCATGTGCCGTATCAACAACCAGTAAATCAACACCCTCAGCAACCAAGGCCGCTACTCTATCCGGAGTATCTTTACCCGCACCAACAGCTGCAGCAACTCGTAATTGACCAGACTCAGTTTTACACGCATTTGGATGCTCACGCGAACGTAGAATATCTTTCACAGTCACTAAGCCACGCAGCTCAAATGCGTCATTCACCATCAAAAGCTTTTCGACACGATGCTGGCGAAAACAATCAAGGATGTCTTCTTGGGTTGCATTATCACTGATGGTAATCAAGCGCTCTTTCGGTGTCATAAGCTCGCGAACAGTACGTGTT
>JBDOIU010000004.1:117500-118877 GCA_047404195.1 Coxiellaceae bacterium | reverse complement strand
TTTTGATATTAATGCAAGACGTGAAGCACACTGGGAGGCAGTACTTGAGAATGTATATGCACCCAAGCAAAATACGCCCCGCCGTAAAGGTAATAAAACCACCCGCCGTAGTAAAGGCAATACACCCCGTAGTAAGAACACAAAAACGACTCGTCGTAAAAGGAAGGGACAAATACAGGAATCACAAGAACTAAATACTGCAACTGCGGCATCAGAGGCGCCACGCACTCGAAGTAGGACAGCTCGCGACAGTAGAGATAAAGAATTAGGAGGTAGCGCCATAGCTTCCACCCCGTCAACAACCTCAGTCTTAGTCAGGAGGAGAACACACACAACAGCCAAAGCGAATGGAAATACGACCGCCGAGCATTCAAATAGGGTAGTTTTTGATGTTTAAGCTGAATAGTACATTGTTTAGGTGAGCGTAGTGCATTCCTGAATTTGTACATTGCAAATGAACAGGCTAGAAAACAATAAATACGACAAACGGAATACTAGCTGTGTGTGGATGTAAAGCACATCATAAGCTGGAACGAAAGCATACGCATCAATTATAAGGTAGAGAAACTAAATGCACATATGATGGCACAAACAAAGGACCTAGAGTGCTAACTGCGGAATTCAATAGACAGGCCATGTCATTCCAATAACATCAGAAAATACGCCTATATCGTTGACCACTCGTTTAACAAACACCCTATTGAATGTATCAAGGCCATTGAGAATATTGAAATTTGTTGCCTTATTTAAGGCAAACTCATTCACTACCGGTTTCAAATTGATAACTGAAAGTGCAGTCATTGTGACGATACCAGCATCGGGATTGAGAGATCAATTAACGACAAATAACTTTCTTGAGGGAACCATAAGTTATCATCTATGCTAAACGATTCACTCCTGGATTAGGGGACAGGGATATTTTATGTAGCAACAAAAAGGCAACGTAGAACGCATAAAATATGGTATATACCAGCAAAAAAAATGATGAACATATGTATGGCTAGTAAGATATAGATAAAAAAAACATTTACATGCCCCCCCCCCACAATATTGGTAGATAAAGGTCTAACTGTTCAAACCAGCATAAGATGAAGTGTTACCACCCTGCTAAAAGTATGGGAGAAGATACTAAATATCAAGTGAGAGACCAATCAACATGAAATTGATGCACAAGAGTTTGTACGGGCCAAAAAAACACATGCGCTTAGGCATGGGCTTTCTAGCAATATTTTGACGGCAAACCGCTTTCACATGGGAGGACCCATTATCATTGACGATAATCGGTTTCATTGTAAACGCAAGGGGCGATCATATAGCACAGCAATAAGAGGCGAAAACTGTTGTACAAGGAAATATTACCTATCAAAACTCAAAACG
>JBDOIU010000004.1:0-115000 GCA_047404195.1 Coxiellaceae bacterium | reverse complement strand
GTGGCTGACCTAACCTTCTCCGTAATCCCATCGCAGCACAGCAAAGTACGGGAATATTAACCCGTTTCCCATCGACTACGCATTTCTGCCTCGCCTTAGGGGCCGACTTACCCTGCGCCGATTAGCGTTGCGCAGGAAACCTTGGACTTTCGGCCTGCGGGTTTTTCACCCGCATTATCGTTACTCATGTCAACATTCGCACTTCTGATACCTCCAGCAAGCTTCTCAACTCACCTTCACAGGCTTACAGAACGCTCCTCTACCATACTAGTAAACTAGTATCCGCAGCTTCGGTACACAGTTTGAGCCCCGTTAAATCTTCCGCGCAGGAAGACTCGACCAGTGAGCTATTACGCTTTCTTTAAAGGATGGCTGCTTCTAAGCCAACCTCCTGGCTGTTTAAGTCTTCCCACAGCGTTTCCCACTTAACTGTGATTTTGGGACCTTAGCTGACGGTCTGGGCTGTTTCCCTCTCCACGATGGACCTTATCACCCACCGTGTGTCTCCCATGCTAAAACTTCTTGGTATTCGGAGTTTGCATCGGTTTGGTAAGCCTCTATGGCCCCCTAGCCGAAACAGTGCTCTACCCCCAAGAGTCATACATGAGGCGCTACCTAAATAGCTTTCGAGGAGAACCAGCTATCTCCGGGCTTGATTAGCCTTTCACTCCGATCCACAGCTCATCCCCTAATTTTTCAACATTAGTGGGTTCGGGCCTCCAGTCAGTGTTACCTAACCTTCACCCTGGCCATGGATAGATCGCCCGGTTTCGGGTCTAATCATAGCAACTAAACGCCCTATTAAGACTCGGTTTCCCTTCGCCTCCCCTAAACGGTTAAGCTTGCTACTATAATTAAGTCGTTGACCCATTATACAAAAGGTACGCAGTCACCCGTCCTTAGACAGGCTTCCACTGCTTGTACGCATACGGTTTCAGAATCTATTTCACTCCCCTCACCGGGGTTCTTTTCACCTTTCCCTCACGGTACTTGTTCACTATCGGTCAGTAAGTAGTATTTAGCCTTGGAGGATGGGCCCCCCATGTTCAGTCAGGATTTCACGTGCCCCGACCTACTCTTCGTTACCCACTTATCCCACACTTTCGTGTA
The DNA here is from genome assembly GCA_047404195.1 of Coxiellaceae bacterium. Classification (GTDB taxonomy): domain Bacteria; phylum Pseudomonadota; class Gammaproteobacteria; order JAJRRL01; family JAJRRL01; genus JAJRRL01. Next base: position 113,890 of record JBDOIU010000004.1, on the reverse strand, counting down.
CAGGACTATCACCCACTATGGTCAACATTTCCAGGTTGTTCCACTAGTATGAAATAAGATTTAGTAACTGGGCTGATCCGCGTTCGCTCGCCGCTACTGACGGAATCTCGGTTGATTTCTTTTCCTCTGGGTACTTAGATGTTTCAGTTCCCCAGGTTCGCCTTATTACGCTATGTATTCACGTAATAATACTGTGTAAACACAGTGGGTTTCCCCATTCGGAAATCTTCGGATCAACGTTCGCTTGTCAACTCCCCGAAGCTTATCGCAGACTTCTACGTCCTTCATCGCCTCTTACTGCCAAGGCATCCACCGTATGCGCTTAGTCACTTGATTATGCAACCCTAGATAATTACTTATCTTAGGTACAACACAAATTTCTAATATTGTAACGATACATTTTAACACAATTGAAATAACATGTATTATGCAATGTACTTGTTGTTTTTAACCAAATTTTTAAAGAGCTTAAATTGTTTTGCCATGTTACATAAATGGTGGAGCCAGGCGGAATCGAACCGCCGACCCTCTGCGTGCAAAGCAGATGCTCTCCCAGCTGAGCTATGGCCCCAAATCATGGATAAAATTGGTGGGTCAGGATGGATTTGAACCATCGACCTCACCCTTATCAGGGGTGCGCTCTAACCAACTGAGCTACAGACCCAATATGTAACTTAAATAAAGGCAATTTGTGTGAACACTAAAACGTGTTTACCACATTTTTATAAGGAGGTGATCCAGCCACAGGTTCCCCTACGGCTACCTTGTTACGACTTCAGCCCAGTCATGAACCACACCGTGGTGAGCGGCCTCCCGAAGGTTAGCCTACCCGCTTCTGGTGCAAATCACTCCCATGCTGTGACGGGCGGTGTGTACAAGGCCCGAGAACGTATTCACCGCGACATTCTGATTCGCGATTACTAGCGATTCCAACTTCATGGAGTCGAGTTGCAGACTCCAATCCGGACTAAGAACAGCTTTATGGGATTCGCTTAGCCTCGCGACTTCGCTGCCCATTGTACTGTCCATTGTAGCACGTGTGTAGCCCTGCTCATAAGGGCCATAATGACTTGACATCGTCCCCACCTTCCTCCGGTTTATCACCGGCAGTCCCCTTAGAGTTCCCGGCCGAACCGCTGGTAACTAAGGGCAAGGGTTGCGCTCGTTGCGGGACTTAACCCAACATCTCACGACACGAGCTGACGACAGCCATGCAACACCTGTCACCAAGTTCCCGAAGGCACTCCTCTATCTCTAGTGGATTCTTGGGATGTCAAGAGCAGGTAAGGTTCTTCGCGTTGCATCGAATTAAACCACATGCTCCACCGCTTGTGCGGGCCCCCGTCAATTCCTTTGAGTTTTAACCTTGCGGCCGTACTCCCCAGGCGGAGAACTTAACGCGTTAGCTTCGATACTAAGAAGTCATGCTTCCCAACATCTAGTTCTCATCGTTGACAGCGTGGACTACCAGGGTCTCTAATCCTGTTTGCTACCCACGCTTTCGCACCTCAGTGTCAGTATTGGTCCAGGAAGCCGCCTTCGCCACTGGTGTTCCTTCCGATATCTACGCATTTCACCGCTACACCGGAAATTCCACTTCCCTCTACCATACTCTAGACCACCAGTATCAAATGCAGTTCCTGGGTTGAGCCCAGGGCTTTCACATTTGACTTAGTGGTCAACCTACGCGCGCTTTACGCCCAATAATTCCGATTAACGCTCGCACTCTCTGTATTACCGCGGCTGCTGGCACAGAGTTAGCCAGTGCTTCTTTTGCGGGTAATGTCAAGATAGCCCGTATTAAAGACTATTTTTTCCTCCCCGCTGAAAGTGCTTTACAATCCGAAGACCTTCTTCACACACGCGGCGTTGCTGGATCAGGGTTTCCCCCATTGTCCAATATTCCCCACTGCTGCCTCCCGTAGGAGTCTGGGCCGTGTCTCAGTCCCAGTGTGGCTGGTCGTCCTCTCAGACCAGCTACGGATCATCGCCTTGGTAGGCCTTTACCCCACCAACAAGCTAATCCGACGCAGGCACATCTAATAGCGCAAGGTCCGAAGATCCCCTGCTTTCCTCCGTAGAGGGCATGCGGTATTAGCCCGAGTTTCCCCGAGTTATCCCCCACTACTAGGTAGTTTCCTACGCGTTACTCACCCGTCCGCCACTCGCCGCCAAGGAGCAAGCTCCTCGCGCTGCCGTTCGACTTGCATGTGTTAAGCACGCCGCTAGCGTTCAATCTGAGCCAGGATCAAACTCTTTTGTTTGAATTTGACTGTTGCTTTTGCTAAAAAACAACAAAATAGGCTCGTCGCACAAAACTTGTCAGTTCTGTGAACGATGTTTTTTGGTGATAAATCACCGTCTCAGCGTCCACACAAACTGCCTCTAAGCTCTCAATTTTTAAAGATCTGTCTTGTTGCGATCCGTGTGAATCAACAACAAGGATGCTCATAATAACCTCCCCACAAATCCTGTCAACAGGTTTTTGCAAATAAATTCAAATTAGTTCACTTTTCTTTGTTTTGATCAACATTTGGATCGATTATGGCTCCTATGTGCGCAGAATTGCGCTTTAACATCCACTTACGTCAGCTTTTGCTCACAAACAGAATGGCTTATTTCAACACAGGCAAGATTCCCCAGGATGATTAACTGATCTTTTTCGCTCGCTTGCCTCTAAACAACTCAACCTTTGCAAATCGACGTCGTCCGACCTGTAGTACACCAGAGAATCCATTTGCAATGGTCTTCTTAACATCCTCTACGCGCGCACCATCTACTTTCACAGCACCTTGCTTCAACATGCGCATGCCTTCTGATGTACTTTTAACCAACCCAGCTTGCTTCAGCAACTGCGGCAAGCCGACCTCAGCACCATCAGCACTGATTTCGATGGTTTCCAGGTCTTCAGGAATCTCGCCCCGCTTAAATTGCGCAACAAATGACTCATATGCCTGTGCTGCTGCCTCTGCGCCATGAAATCTCGTTACCACAACTGTGGCAAGCTCCACCTTAATATCCCGTGGATTCTTACCTGCAGCCACATCGTCCTTGTGCTGTGCGACTGCTTGCACGCTACAACCACTGACCAAATCGAAGTATCGCCACATCAACTCATCGGATATTGACATCAGCTTTCCAAACATATCAGCTGGTTGATCGGTTATACCTATACTATTACCCAGTGATTTTGACATCTTTTGTACACCATCCGTTCCCTCAAGCAGCGGCATGGTCAGCACGATTTGCTGTGTTTGTGACTTTTGTCTTTGCAGCTCTCGCCCAACCAATAGATTGAATGTCTGGTCAGTACCACCTATTTCCACGTCTGCCTGCATTGCAACGGAATCATAACCCTGCAACAACGGATACAAGAACTCATGAATGGCAATGGATTGGCCTGATTTAAAGCGCTTCTTAAAATCATCTCGCTCCATCATACGTGCTACAGTATGCGACGCTGCTAACTGAATCATATCTGCAGCGCTCAGCAGCCCTAGCCACTCCGCATTAAAGGCAAAGCGTGTCTTACTCTCATCGAGTATCTTAAACACTTGGTCCCTATAAGATTGCGCATTTTCTGCCACATCTTCAGCACTGAGTAGCTTTCTGGTAGCACTTTTACCCGTTGGATCACCGATCATCGCAGTGAAATCGCCTACTAAAAACACAACCTCGTGCCCACAATCCTGAAACTGACGCAACTTATTCAGCACAACTGTGTGCCCTAAATGTATATCTGGTGCCGTGGGATCTACCCCCAACTTCACACGCAGTGGCTTACCCTCCAACAACCGCGCACGTAAGGCATCTTGACTTGGTAGAACCTCTTCCACCCCCTGTAGTAACTCACTCATCACGCCATCGATGTCCATCCAAGCCCCCTAAATTGCTCAGTTAATAACCCACCCCTTAGTGATGTGGGCTATATTAAAGTAATAATGTCAGAAAATAGCGAATGATCAAACCAATCGATTGACCCCGTGCTTTGCTATAGCTATCTTATCTTCTTAATATAGTCAGCTCAAGTCTGCCAGCCCCTAAGGACCTTCATGTTGCGTCAATCCATCTCAGCACTTCTTCTAATCCTGTGCTTCTCATGCTTTGCACATACCCCAAACAAGGCACACCTTCACAGCAAATCGACACAATCTTGGCATCATATTGTTATCCACAGTGGTGACACCTTCACACATTTGCTCAAACGCTACCACCTACCGCAGAACACCATTGCCAAATTGGGTGGCACTGCGCTGCAAGAACTAGGCCGCCTACACCCAAGAGACCAACTTTTCTGGCAGCTTAACAATCTTCGTGTCACTGCCATTCAATTAAAACGGTATAACGGGCAAACATGGACGATTTCATTACAGGGTGATCAGTTGATTGCACAGCAGAATATCCAAAAAACAACCCGATCTATCGCCTACGCTCATATCACCATCACACACAGCCTAAGTCGCAGCTTAAAGCGTGCCGGATTACCAAGTCGCTTCATAGCTGATCTACAAAAACTCTTTGCAACACACATTAATACTGATTATGGCCTACGCCTTGGTGATAGTGTGAGCTTGCTTTATGAATGCTTTTCACAAGAAGGTCACTGTCAACGACAGGGCCATATCATTGCAGCCAAACTGTTTCATCGTGGCAAAGAATGGGTCGCACTGCGTTTTGTAGCAGACAACCATGTTGGTTACTACGACCGACACGGTCACTCAACTCAACTATCATTTATGAAGTTTCCCATTCACTTTAAGCGCATCAGTAGTCGCTTTAGTTATCACCGAATGGATCCTGTACTTCACCGCTACGCCAGCCACCTTGGCATTGATCTCGCAGCAAAAACTGGCACCCCCATCCACAGCATTGGTGAAGGCCGCATTGTTTTTGTTGGGCCAGATCGAGGCTATGGCAACGCAGTTAAAGTCGCGTATGGCAAACACTACCTGGGACTTTATGCACACATGTCGCGCTTTTATCCGCATATTCATCGCGGTATGCGCGTTCATCGCGGTGATGTTATTGGTTACGTTGGACAAACAGGCTGGGCAACGGGACCGCATCTGCATTTTGGATTTTATATCAACCACCGCGCGGTTAACTGGCTCACCTTTAAAAGACCAGTCGCACCGGACATTCCACGACGAAAACGCGCTGGCTTCGAAGCCTTTGCACACAATACATTAGCCACTTTAGAGCTTTATGATACCGCGTATCGATTTGATCACACACATTTACCACTACCCAACCTTGAATCAGCATGATAACGCAAGAACGCTACATCGGTTTGATGTCCGGTACCAGTATGGATGGTATCGATGCCGCTTTAATCACCTACCAAGATGGTCAGCTGACACTAGAAGCAACCACTAGCCTGGCATACCCAGATGACTTGCGTATAGCCCTACAAGACACCCAAACCAAGCCAGCTTGCGAACTTGCGCACATTGGAAGACTGGACTGCCGTGTTGGTAAAGCGTTTGCGAATTGTGTCAAACAATTATTGGCCCAAACTGGTTTACATGCACAGCAAATCATGGCCATTGGTTCACATGGCCAGACCATTCACCACCAGCCAGATGGTGAACATTGCTTTTCCTGGCAGATTGGTGATGCCAGTATCATTGCCTATGAAACAGGCATTACAACCATTGCAGATTTTCGGCGCAATGATATTGCTGCAGGCGGGCAAGGCGCACCACTAGCACCAGCATTTCATCAGGCAATATTCACACAAGAGAACAATGCCACTGCCGTCATTAACATTGGCGGTATTGCCAACATCAGTGTCCTACCGGCTGGCAAAAGCAAGCAGAATATCATTGGATATGATACTGGGCCTGGCAATACCCTATTAGATAGCTGGTATCGGCAACATTATAACGGTGAATACGACCCAGGTGGTGAAGTCGCATTGGCACACACAATCCAAGAACCACTCCTACGCCAACTGCTGACTGATGCCTATTTTCATCAACCGGCTCCCAAAAGTACTGGCCGTGACTACTTTACACCGGCATGGTTACAACAAAAAATATCTGGTATGCAGCAGACCTACCAGCCTGGTGATGTGCTGGCGACACTGGCAGCACTCACTGCAGACAGTATTGCACAAGCGGTCCATCAACATGACTGTGGACAACAACTATGGATTTGTGGTGGTGGGCACTTAAACTGCGCAATCATGCAACGCCTACAAACGCAATGCCCACAGCACACTATTGCGCAAACTGGCCAACACAGCATTGATGCCCAGTGGATTGAAGCATGCGCATTTGCTTGGTTAGCACGACAAAGAATCAAACAACTACCAGGCAATATACCCAGCGTCACTGGTGCAAAGAGAGCTATCCCCCTCGGTTCTGTCTGGCAAATATAATATTTCTATAGATCACAATACTTCGGCACAAGCTGATCACTCATTTTAGCTGCTTTATTGAAAATAGAATCCTTAGATGCGTATACTTCACATAAGTGTTTACATGAAGCCGTCAGTATCAGCAATGACAGGACCCCGAGAGCAATACCAGTAATAATCGGCGCCATAATCCAAGCGCCACTCGCTAGTAAGGGTGTAATCGCACCAGATGAAACCGACAGCAATGATGGCGTCAACACCAGTGCTATAGCTGCAGCCCTTGAACGATCAATTCTTTTGCCGAACCTTTTCTTTATCCATGGGTCAAAGGTAGAGAGAAAATGAGACATATCTCCAGACTGTCTGTGCATACTTTTTCTATTCTGACGAACACCAAAAAAGGGATGGATAGCAGGGGGGGCCTTGGTATGGGTTTCAGTGGCCCCACTTTCAACCTGAAGACCTAGTGATCCTAGAAAATTTGAGTCCTTATTCAGAACAGCCAGTAACTCGCTAGATGGATTTTTAAAAAGACGCCAATGCTTTTTGAGGTACGCAGGGAAATCATGCACGGCATATTCTGCATTTTGCTTAGCAGTTTCCTGCTCAGTCTGCTCCTCTTTAGAAACATTAAAGCGGATTTGTCCAGGTACGTATTTAAGAGGTTTATCAGTAAGAGGTTTATCAGCAGGTGCTATGTACCCGTCATCGCCCGGCAAGAGAAAAGCACTGTTCAAAACAAATGGAGGCTCAGGGGCGTTATTGTTACTATTTGCGCCCGCAGCAATACCACGCGCAGGCACTTCGGGCCGATCGTTGCAATCTGAAGCCTGCGCTTCTTTTGTGCTTTCATGCGGTACAGCTTGACCTTGCGAATTCTCCTTAGTACCTGAAGAATCAAATTTAGCACTAACAGGGCTTGAGGGACTTGAAAATGGGTTGGAATCTGAAGAGAACGGGTTTTTAACAGCACTCCCTCGTTGCATGCCGTCACCATTTTTTTCTTTTTGACTCCCATTTATAGCATGTACAATAGGAAAACCCGCACGATCAGTATTACAGAAAATTGTACTCAATCGGGCACTTAGGCGTTTCGAATATGTACTTGGATTTTTGGTAAACTGACCTAAGAAATTCGATAGATAGACCCGCGTCATTGTGCTTTGAAAGAATCGAAAAAATCGACCTTTTTTGTGTTTAAATTGTATCACTAGCGCAGGAATGTCACCTTGGTCAACACTCCCCTCCCTACTTATGCTACCTATAGATTTATCAAGAAAATGATAAAAGGCTTTTTTTGTATAATCTGCAGGAGGTTTGCTTTTCAACTTGCGCAAGAACAGCTTCAGCGTAATCCACGCACGTGCATTTTCATCTCCATCGATTCTATGCAATGCAGCACGAAGAGCTTCAGTTGTCATGTTATGCTCTTGGCAATGTTGTGTGAACTTACCTTGCCCAACCTTCTTTTTCGACTTTGGAATGCATAATGTGTCAATCTGAGAAGGCACATCTTTATGCGTAGGTAGTTTGCTTTTCTGCGATTTTGCATTTGTAGTCTTGAACATACTCTGAGATGTCTGATCGGAATCGCTACTGCATGAGCCTGTGCACGTACTCTCGCCTTCATCAGATGAGCCATTTCCACCTTTAGCTACTGCACTTTCATCGCTGAATTGTCGAGCGCATATTTTTTCAGTCAATTTCTTTACAGATTCTATGAGAACTTTGTGCTTTTTAGTTGATACTGCTGCAGAAAAAAAGGTATTAAAAAAATTATCTAAAGCCTTTACTTCATCGTGTGTTAGTTTTGTCATGTGGTCGCTCCTCATAGTCAGGATACATAATTATTCACACGAGAATTATCTCGCATGATAACGTGACCGTCAACTGTCAGGTTGGTCACTTAGAGACCTGCATGTTTCAAATCATCACGCTTATTTTACCTGCGCAGTGGAATGACAAATACATGGTGTGGAGAAAAAAGTGCAAGAGCACACGAAACTGTTGCTCGAGTCACAAAAGACAATGAACAACCACAGCTAAACCATCGCATGGAAGTTGAAACCCAACACGTGACTAGGACGACAATGCTGGATGTATTCATACGCTGAAACACGCACGACATGCTTTTTAAGCGCAGCATGATAAAGGAAGCAATGTGCATGCTCGCGGAGCAAAATACCAACATGACTGACGAGAAAAAACGTCCCTGCTAACTTGTCCTGCGAATAGTTTGCTTTAACCAACGTCATAATACAACTGGCGGGTAAACTGGCAACAAATGACTGCCACTGCTGCTGAGTCAGTTGCTGTAAGCTGGATAACGCAATGTACGGCAGGCTTGCCTGCTGTGGCCGATAATCATGTGATCGTTGATGCAGCTGCTGTAAACAACGCTGACGCATAGCAGCATCATGACAGTCCCGCAAACGTATGGTATGAATATTTTTAGCACGCAACCAGGCTGCTTTATCGATCTGCGTTTCTGCAATTGATGTTGACAAACAATCATGCTGTGCTGCCAATGTTGCTGTTACGTCACGCAACCATTGGTTTTTTCGCGCCCGCGGCAACCAATCCAACGAAAAAAAATGGTGGCGTTGGGCATAAGGCCCACCCTGTCCAGCATGACTCAGCTGATCATACGCTTCTGTAAACGATACCCAATCATGACTGTGTACAAAAGCCAGCACTGTCGTAACAAAAGTGACACAATCATAGCCATCAAAACGATAACGTGGCATTTGATCAACATCCGCAGCTTCACCGTCACCTTGCGCCGCAACAATATAGCGCTGACCCACAGCCATGGCACAAAAACGCTGACAACGGCTATTCCTTGATAATGAAACGGGAATCAAGGCTTGCAGAGACTGCATGAGTGCAATCTGTTTGTGCTCAAAATTTAACGGCACACTGGCCGCGACGAAAGACTGCAGTGACATGTGCTCTCCAAGAAAAAACAAACGCGAAATGCTACAACACGGTCTATTATTATGACTGACATGGCCATGACACTCAAGGAGCCCATCATGCACAAAGTAATCCGCAGCCTGCTTGCATTCAGCACACTGGTCAGTATGAGCACATTTGCGCAATTAACGCTGCATATCGACAATCGCAGTAGCAAACCTCTAGAAATAGTCTTGAATGTGCCAAAAAGTAATTTGATCAGTGAACATTTTCACGTCACTCAGGCCATGCAACAATTACAAATTGATCAAATAAACCCCGCCTGCACACGTCAGCGCTGGCGCTGTAACCGACTACAACTGTTGATTTCACAGTGGGGCAAGCATGCTGTATTTGTACAGTGTCCGAAATTTTATCAAGGTAGGCGCCGCGAGCATCATCGCTATTATCGCATCAGTGGTAAAGATTTCACACACCTGACCTGCACTGCCATCAGTCAACGCCAATGGCAAAAACGTGTCAAACAACTTGCGCAACAAGAACAAGCCATCATCACGCCTGCGCCAAGTAACACTAAGCTGTAGCTGAAAATAGCTTTACTGCTTGAGTACCCTCATCATGATCAGGACCACGTAATAAGCACCAGCGTTTACCATCGGATGGCTTTGATACCGTTACCGTCACCTTATCATTCTCATCCTCATCACGAGATATCTGCGCTGATTTCTGCGCAAGCTTATTCTGCCTGCGTGCAACCACATGCTCGCAAATGAGCAATGCAAGTGTTAACGCTACTGTGACAGCTGCCAATGGAATAGTCACCGCATTTGATTCCTGTAACACAAAGACAGCAACCACTAACGCTATGGTTGATAAACCAACTGATGCGTTAAGCCCTGCGGAAATGGCTTTGGCTTGCGCCAAATCTGCGCTGTCTGTTTTGACTGCCTTAGCATATTTCTTAGCTTGGATTGAGTGGGCGACACATCTGAAAATGTTCAGCGCTGAACGCAATGATAGCGCCACAATGAACAATGGGGCGACATCTCCACCCAGAGATCCACCGATAAAATGAAAAGCAATCGCTGTGCTTGCGATGACTGCAGAACAGAGACTAATACTGCTCTCAATCAAGCTCATGGCCTCAACAACACCTTTTTTTACAGTGGCATGCTGAATGGCTTTCACCAAGCTGATAGTCGACATGACCAATGCAAGTGCCGCAAATCCAATGAGCAACGGATGGTGTGGTGCAATGTGATGCCACGAGGCATGCTCAAATATATTACGTGTTGTATCTGACGAAAAGAACGTGCTCAGTGCTACCTCATTCAATGCCAGAATAGATGCCATACTCAGCATTGTCAGACCAAAATTCTTTTGCTCGCGATACTGCTTGCGGGCAGCTTTTAGTAATGCCTCAGCTTTGGCTTCAGCATCAGCTTTGGCTTTAGCATCAGCTTTGGCTTTAGCATCAGCTTTGGCCTCAGCACCAAATAGCAACGATTGCAAGGCTGTTAAATTATTCTTAGCGGTACAACTAATTTCGGATGTCTGCTCCTCAGTTTCCAAAAAACCCTCGCCTTGACCAGCTGAACTTACAATCCAATCATTAGGTCTAGCCAGCATCATCTGTGCAAGAACAGCGAGAAATTGCTGATTGTCTTTATATTTTTTGTATTTACTGTTTAATTTAGTCATAGCCACCCCCTAGCCTATTAATATATTTTTTTCCATCCCTGCCGATGCCCAGCCTGCAACCACAAACTCAGCAAAAATCACACTCCTTCAGATACATGCTCAAATTACCATTATCAAGACCATTTGTCAAGACATTATACAGACTATCAAACAACTTGCTGGGGAGTTAGGTGCTGAAAAACACTGACTTGCCACTGCCTGCCCTGTAAGTGTACAATATAACAGGACTTTTTTTCAGGATGCACCATGCAAGACCAGAGGTTTTTTCGACATATTTTGGTTGTTTTGGCTGCTGCCTGTGCCGGACTGCTGTATGGCTATGATATCGGCATGATTGGGCCGACTTTGCTACAGCTGGGCCCTGCCTGGGCGCTGTCAGACTGGCAAACAGCTCTGTTGGCCAGCAGCCTTTTCGCCGGCAGTGTCGTGGCTTGCTTCATTGCTAGCCAGGTGGCTGAACGCTATGGCAGACGATTCGCGCTACGCTGTGCTGCCATTTGCTATTTGGCTGGTGTAATCTGTGCCCTACTGGCCAATCAATACACATTACTGCTGGCTGGCAGGTGCTTACAGGGCCTGGCTCTGGGCATGGCCAGTATTGTTGCCGCCCTCTATCTGACTGAAATTGTACCAGCAGCCTGGCGCGGGCGCGCTGTGGGCAGCTTTCAGTTGCTGATCACCACCGGTATTTGCTTGGGCAGCCTCATTGGATTAACACGGCTCAGCGCCTGGTGGATATTAGCCAGTACAATCATGCCAGCTCTGCTATTTGCTGCGGCCAGCGCCGTCATACCACGCTCACCACGCTGGCTGAGTCGCATACAACAACGTGCTGCTGCTGAAGCCATATTATTGAAATTATGCTTTACCCCAGAAGAGCGTCTTGGCCTACTCAACCATGCAGCAAAAAGCAAAGCATCAAACACACTGCCAACACAAAAACGTGAATGGTGGACATTAATGATTGTTGTTGCCTTGGCCTGCTCACAACAACTCACAGGCATTAACGCCATACTGCAATTTGATCCGATCATACTACATCATGCTGGCGGTCGTATACTGTCTGCGAATCAGCTCAGTTGTTATGTCACTATCACCAATGTGTTAATCACCGGCTTAGCACTGTGCTTGATTGACCGCGTGGGCAGAAGAAAACTATTGCTGCTGGGTTGTGGCATCATCTGTCTGGCACATTTGAGTTTGTTTGTATGCTGGCATATGATGCCGGCCGGCAAACCACTGGCAATCGTCAGTATGTTGGGGTTAGCGTTAATGGTTGCAGGCTTCGCATTGGGCCCAGGAGCCGTGATGTGGGTGATGATGCCTGAACTTTTGCCTGAATGCATTCGCACTGCTGGCATGGCCATCACTGTCGCACTGAGCTCATTGTGTGTTTTCATACTCAATAGCTGCTTCTTAACGCTCAGCCAGCACATTGGCTTTGCCGGCATTTTCTTACTATTCTTTTGCATGGGTTGTGCCAGTGCAGCAATCTGCTGGCGTAAAGCGCATGAAACCTGCGGAAGAACGCTTCAGGAACTGGAAGAAGCACATCATATTCAAGGATAAACTATGACAATTGACTCTCTTAGAAACGTCATACAACAATATTACGAAAATGCCGATGAATACACCACAACAACGCATCCACAAGGCCACATCAATGATAGCTACCTGATACAAAAAGTTGGAGCAGCACAACCTATTGCGATTTTACAGCGCATTAATCACAGCGTATTTAACCAACCCAAGAAAGTGATGCAAAATATCAGCCGTGTTTGCCAACATCTAAAAACGCATTACCCAGAACAGCAAGCACTTTCCTTAATTAAAACACGAACTGGCGGCGCATTTTATGAGGATGGCAGTGGCAATACCTGGCGAGCCTATACTTTCATCGCCAACACACACACCTATGATACTGTGCCAAGCTGTGATATTGCACGCGCTGGGGCAGAAGCCTTTGGCGGTTTTATCTCACAACTGGCCAACATTGACATGTCAGGCATCGCAGTCACTATCGATCACTTTCTCTGCTTGAAAGACAGACTGAGACAACTTCACGAAGCAATGGCAATCGATCCATTACATCGTTTAGAACAGATCAAGCATGAATTACGTGACTGTGAAAAAATCGCACGCTCACTATTAGCGTGTTTCCAAGAGTGTCCACTGCGCATTACTCACAATGACACCAAGTACAATAACGTCTTATTCTCAAGCAACAACCAAGCCATTTGCGTCATTGATTACGACACTGTTATGCCTGGCTTTATTCAAACCGACTTCAGTGATGCATTACGCAGTGCAGGTCATCAATGTGATGAAGATGCTACTGACCCAAGTACCACGGTGCTTGATTTAAAACGCTACGCCGCCATATGTGAAGGCTTTGTCAATGCAACCGTACATATGCTCACTCCAACAGAGAAAAAACAACTTGCACCAGCTGCGCACATCATGCCAGTAATGCTGGCAATCCGATTCTATACCGACTTTTTGCTGGGCGATCATTACTTCAAAGTGCAACACCCACAGCAAAATCTACATCGCGCACGTGTACAAGCACACCTGGCAAAGGACATACTCAGCAAGCAACAGGTGCTTAACGACATTACGCATGCACAGCTATTGCAGTCAATAAGCTAAAGCTATTTTTACAGCATATCTGGCCACCTGACATGATTACAATCAAACCATATACAAATCAATCTACTGACATATGAACAATAGATTGTTACACCATACAAACGGTATAGATATATGGGCATTCACACAGGTGTTGCACCAAAGCAGGAGGAAAATCTAATGTACTACCCAATAGGTAACCATACATCTCAAACATGTCACCCTGACAGTGGGCCAGAAGACCTCCCCATAGGGCGCGCCATCATAATAGGGGCCATACTATGCCAACAAATATATCTGCTCATCAGAAGCAAGAGTAATACCTTCATTAATATGCCATATGACAGGGAAACGCACCATTACGTCTTACTCTGCAATTTTCTTGCTGCCATTACTATCACGCCCTTATGCTTTTCGGAATATATATTGATGGTTTTTTCCAGAAGATTCGCAGAAGACCAACAGCTTAGCTATATCATATTAACTTTATGTAGTGGTTTATTAACAATGTATGACGGTGCCAGCACAGCACAATCATACTTAAAAAAAATACAATGCCAGCTCACTCATTCGAATAACACTTTTCAGCCCAACAAAGACCAACCCTTATTTATTTGTGAAGGTGATCAGCAAGCAATCACGGCCGATGACTCTAGAGAGCCTTATGCATTACCTAATGGAGGTACTTATTCGAAAACATTCCTTCGAACAATCTCAGGTAAAAAGCTACTCAATAAACTACAAATCACAGTTGATGGTCAGTCGGACTGTAATTGGAAGCCCTGCTATGCAATCAAAAAATTAGTCACAGGTGACATAAAAGAAGTGGAAGATCCAGTGACTCATGAAATAACCAAGGCACCCATCGTCACTGAGGATGGATGGCTACGAGACATGACATGCAAATGGCACCAGAAATGGAATAAATCCTATGCTACAAGCAAACCACTGAGATACAAAAAAATGATCTGGACTAATCGCCAGCTAAACCGCTATATCCACACAGACACCGACAGTATTAAGCATTCCGATCGCCTTCACTTCAACAACAGACCAATCACAAAAGAGGAGCTGCTCAACAACATTCATCGCGGGTATCGATTTATTAGCTTATTAGCACTACCAGCAATGCTAACCTCACAACTTTCCTCACATCTTTTAAGATCAATCCTATCACCAGTAACCGAATACACTTTTCACATCTATCTACATATGAAGTTATTTTATAGCAGTGCTTGGCTCTCAACAACCACTTCTCTTGGCTTGCTCAGCTGCAAAAGACGCCCGAGTTCAGCCACAGGGCATCACCGTGCCTTTGTGCATATGTCTTTTATCTTTATTAGCCTTTACGCAATGTCTGTTGCAAAATCATTTTTGACGCACAACACCTACGATAAAGAAATTTTAATCAGACTTTTCCTTAATCGTGGAAATCATCAAGAGCTTGCTATTACCAGCAGTGCCTTATTAACTGAGTATCTTAACTTTGACATTCTTTCAAAGTATTTTAGAGAAGAAATTAAAAAGTCTAATCAGTTTGTTACTGATGATTCAATACAATATGACATATACCCAAACTGGAAGACTGATGCTAGACCTTGTGCTAATGGTGTAAAAATACTCTGTCGTGCTGGCGCTAGAGCTTGTGCTAAGCGTATGCGAGCACATAGGAGATAGAAACCGATTGCTTCAAACACTCACAGGTGAGCGATACTGAATAGTGTGACCAGTCACTTCTGCAGCATACAACAATCAGTTGCTTGATACGCTATGCGTGAGAGTAGCAACTGAGTATTTTAATTTACGCTGAATCACGTTTAAAGAGAGCGTGACATGACTATAAACTCACACACTCTTAATATCTAATAGCAAACTATGCCTGCCTGACCACATGTCGCAACGACAGGGGCTTTCAAAAGGTTACTTGTCTATACATTATCAAGGTTAAACCATGACCATCACCACTTTTATTTAAATCCAATTTAGTACAACAGCTGTCAACCTTCAGCAGTACATTACAAACATTCAAGGGAAATGACACAGCAAATACAAAAAAGACACCAACTCATCATGGTTGTTAAGATAACCTTAACAATGTATTGTTATAATATTATTTAACCTTCAGAAAAAAGCCTAAGTGAGGAAGCCATGAAAAGTTATGTCGGCAATATTACTATCTCAGATAAATTATGCCAAGAACTTGATATTACGAAACAAGATGAAACCATCCACGCACTGCTATCATATCGAGCAGATGCAGAGGAACCGGTATTCCAAGCCGACAGGAATGGACAATTAACTTTCAATGAAGTAAAGTTAGACAAGGTGGCTGTTACGGCTCACCATGACAGTGTGATAAGAAAAATCAAGGCCTTAGAAGGTAATGAACACTACGTACTAGGCTGGAAACGCTGTGATGATGGCTCTGGCACATGGGAACCAATTGCTTGTAACAAAAAATGGGTCACGTATATTCCTAATGGCTTAGCATCATATGGCTATAATAAACCACTGATTGACCGACTGAAAGCAGAGGGCTACCGGTGCACAGAAACGTTGGATGCATGGCTACAAATGTCTGATAACGGATTGGATAGACCTGTACAGTACAAGGATCTAAAGAATAGAAAAGCCGTTAATGCTTTATTTAACCCTAATCAAAAGCGGCCTGATGAGTACACAGAAAAAACACTCACATTGGATCAAGTCCGCCGTGCAATAAAGGATAGAAAGCCTATATACACACATCATCTCAGTGACATCTATCTAGATTGGTTGCATAAGCATGATCAACCAGCTAATTCTCATCCTGATCTACCACAGGAATTCACAAAAGCATACCCAGCTGTCATTATGAGTGGATCCAAAGGTGGCCGTAACGCACACCCATGTATCCTAGATCACTTCAGACCACCAAAACACTTATGTCAACATCAGGGAATACTACATCAATCACACAAATATCCATCAGTCGGTGTGAACACAAAACTGAGGCCAGGCGATATGGACCTGATCTCATTCGTATCTAGTGGCGATTATTTCTGTCATGAAACTGATGAGGACTATCAATCACTATTAGAAAATTCTGTCTTTAGAAATACAGCTCTAGTTATTAGCAAATCAAAATATGCAACTGGTGAAATTATCCAAACTGGACCATTTACCGAAGCAACAAGGAAAGCGCACGAACATCCTCTGGCACCACACCTTGATAAATACATTCTGCCTTTCTTTGGTACTTATGCAGCAAGTAGAGCCTCTAATGTCCAAACAAGTAAAGAGGAACATACCATCGATCTTGATGACACTCGACCTTTCCCAGCAACTGGAGAAAATGCACTCCCAACAAAAACTGCTATGAAATCAACACAAGGCACAACAAACTCGATCATTGGCTGCGCTGTCTCAGTAACCGTTGTTGTTATAGCAGCTTTAGTTCTTGGAAGCCTCTCATTGGAAACAGGTATACCATTATTTGACATATTAGGTGCCTTATTTCATAACCATGAAATACTACCGACCATGCTAACAAGCATCACGGCAGCATCCTCAATTGTGGGTGTAACCGCTTTAGTATCAACAACTGCTTGTGGTATTTCTGCTGCGTTACATGAGTGTAAGAATACCTAATCAGCCAAACACCACTACTCACGCTGACTACATTCACTGTATTTAACTTAATGAATACTATCTGATGCCTCCTGACTAGGTCAGCCACTCTATTTAAAACTCAAATACGCAGCAAGTGCTAGTAGCCTGTGGTGGATAGCTAGCCCTCATAGGTAAACGATAATACGTTTATAAACATAATAACTTCCACTAAAATTAGAATGAATTGTGAAAAATATCGGGTTACAAAAATTGCTGCAGAAAGCAATCTACCTTATTTTATATGGGTGAAGTCCTTCGAAAACCCAATAAAATAGGTCATCTATAACATGAGCTATGCTGGAAAATTCATCAGTGGTTGATATAGCGCACTGAACAACATCATCAAGACAACAGCGAATACAATCATCAGCAGAGGCGACAGCATTTTCAAAATTCGACTGATGATTCGAAACACATACTGCTTCTCTTGCCTTGAAACATCCATCAGCACCTCCGATAGCGAGCCAGAGTGCTCTGCTAACCTAATTTTATGCAATACAAATTGGTCACAGCACTCAAAATCAGACAACACATCCGATAAAACCTGACCTGCCATAGAACGCTGCCAACAATATTCAATCATTTGAAATGAGGCTGTTAGCGCTCTATCCTGAAGCATTACCTTAAAGGCACGATTCAAGCCGATATTCACAGACAAATAATGCGACAACGACTCAATGATATTTGATTCTTGATAGCGTCGAAATAGTTGTGAACAACTGAGTACATGATTTATAAAATCAAACAACTTATTTCGTGGATTTGCTTGACGCATAAATAATACTAAAAACACAACCACACCAAGCAATAGCGCTAGTAGATGCATGGCTTGCAAACAGATGCTAATCGGTTGAATATATGACGTCACATTACCGCTCACACTTATCACAAGTTGCTGATATTGAGGCACGAATACCCGCGACGCATATTCAGCACACACATACAAAATCACCAACAATAGACATGGGTAACGACACTGCTGAAGCACTTTTCTGTGCTCTGCCCTTCGCGCTTGAAGCCGGTCAAGACTCAATTTAATATGACGCATAGAATCACCCAAGGTTTCTGACAAATAAAGTGCACTCATCAGTCGAGGTGAACAGACTCCTTGAAAAGGATGAAATGAATCGGTAAGGGTTTGACCAGCCATTAATGACTGATGCATGGTCAAACTGATGACACGCATTAAACGGCAAGGAGAGTAACTCATCAACTGAATACAATCATATAATGAATGTGTCTGTCGCAAGCGATGACATCCTAGCAACCAATCTATCAATGACTGCCGCATGTGTCGACGTGACACCCAAATAATACGGCCATATTTATCTTCCCCCTTGATAAGAATATGAGCTGCATCAGAAAAGGATAACCACATCACAGTAATTGCTGATGGAATCTGTTGATAGCAATAAAAACATCCCCAAAACCAACTCATGAATACAGTATTCCTATGGCACGCCTCACCTCTTCCACCGTTGTCACGCCAGCTTCGATCAACACACGTGCAGACCTTTCCAAGGACTTTAACTGATACGCTGAATCACCTGCTGCGGAATCTTGCTGATTTTTGCTGTCACTTAAGCCAGCAACCACCTCATCATCAAGCAATAACGCGTCAAACAAACCCACTCTACCCCGAAACCCATCTTGGCAAGCATAGCACTCTGCTGATTGACCATGACACACACCACATAAGCGCCGACACAAGCGCTGCATCACCAGCATCATCTCCGTTTTCTGCCAAGGCCGCTGCAATGAACTTAAGGATTCTAAACGCTGTAATGCCGACAGATAACTGCTCGCATGGCAGCTCGCTAGCACCAAATGTCCTGTGTAAGCTGCAGATAAAGCAATTTTTGCTGTGGCTCGATCACGTATCTCTCCAATCACAATCACATCTGGATCTTGTCGCAGCACATTTCGTAACGCGGTTTCTATATCCATCGCTGAGGAATCTGATATCGCCATTTGTGTGATACCTGCAATATCTTTCTCAATGGGGTCTTCAAACGTGACAATATGCCTGTTTTTGATAAGCAATATTTGTAATAAACAATACAAGGTCTGTGTCTTACCACATCCTGTCGGCCCTGTTAGCAAAATTAATCCTTGGGTTTTGTGCATAAGCTGATATAGTTTTTTTTCACAGCCTGCTTGCATCCCCAGAGCTGCTAATGATGCAATATCTCGTACACTGTCTTGGCAACGCATCACAATACTCCAACCCAATGTACTGGGACATGCACTGATTCGGATATGGTGTTGCTGCTTCATAAAATACACCATTAACTGACCATCTTGGGCGATCTGCTGTTGTGTATAATCGCAATGACTCTGCAATATCCATGAATGTGACACTCTCTGCGCTAATGTTGTTGGCATTTCCAACAGTGGATATCTGATTCCATCAATGCGATAAATGACCTGTGTATATTGCATACCGGGGGATAAATGAATATCACTGGCCGATAGTCCTATGCCATATTCAATCAAAAAGGCAGCAAAGCGACTGATTTGGCTTGTTGTAATGGCTTGCTGTGTTATTAAATCCTCCCATACTCGCTTTTCTTGCTTTAATGCCAGCATCATTACCTGCTCTGCTGATGCCATGACTATCTGTGGCTGAACCATGTCGTGTTCATAGTACTTCGCTTGTAAGCGCTTATACGTCACCACATCAGATACCACGAATACTTTTTCACCCTGCGCATGCACAAGCATACAACAGTGATAACGTACTCGTTCACAAACATGAACATCACTTTGAATCGGCTGATAATGAGCACAATCAATCACAGGAATCTGTACAAAATCAGCCTGCCAACAGACATCTTGTGTAGGTACTAATTCAGCAACAGCAGCGACTTGCGCATCCTGTGTTTCCTCTATAGCTAAACAAGCAGGATGAAGCTGCCTCTGAGCATGATGATTCTGCTGCTGTGTCATCCAACATACCCCTTCTTCACTGCCTCTCCCGTTGTTTGCCATGTGATACCATATTGGCTTGGCATTGCCTGCAGAATATAAGTATCTGTCTTTGCGATACCGTAGTGAGCGTTTGGGGTAATGACAATATGCCCTCCTGGATTCACTTCAATCGAATGCACAAGGTCTGTTGCCACAGTATTGACCCATTTACCAGGAATACCATTGCGACCACTGACGCAGCTTGGCATGCTCTGTGTCATGGCATAGCACTCGGTCACAGCCAGCTTGTAAGGCGATGCAATTGAGACAATAGAAAGATAATGAGCCCGACGTATATAACGACGATATGACGGCATGGCCATCATCATTAAAATGCCAATCATGATGATCACAATCAACACCTCAATCAACGTAAAGGCATGATATTGCTGCTTTTTATTCAAAAACTCCCCCACATGAATGAATACACTGCCATTTTAATGCTTTTCTCGCAGGCGCAATACCGTATTTTATGTGTTTCCCTAAGCCACTGTTTCTATTTATGAAACAAAATTTTACATAAATAAGGGTATACATTTTTCTCACATGTGGTAATCTGAATGTAACAGTGTGTAACAAAATGTTTCTAAAGCGAGGCATGGGAACAAACAATGAACAACAAAGGTGCAAAAAAAGTCGATATCCGTGATATCGAGCTAGGAGCAACTACTGCTGATAATTTTGCGAACAGCACATATGCCCTGTCTGACGTTATTGGTAAAGCCTCTCATTATAATCTCACCGAAACAAAATCCATCATCAGCTTAATTTGCCTGCTGACTTGTCTCAGCTACTCTGCCATTAGCTATGCACAAGCTAATACCAGCAACAAAGCTGCTTCTAAAACAGCACAAAAAAAACCCGTCATAGACTTTATTGCTGAAAATAGTTATATCACTATTCAGCTCTTACTAACACTCGGTGCCACAACCTGCCTAGCAGCTTCTGGCACAATGAAAATTGGTCCCATCACCATACTCAATGGACATGGTATTGATGCCGCTGGTAATACCCGAGCAGCCAATATTCTGTACCTAATCAGCAATGCCATTGATGTAGCAAAAACATTATACTCCCTTATCACACTGCTTCGCGACACCAGCAAAAGTAATACATTAAACTCCATAAACACAATACTTTGCATCAGTAAGAATACACTCGGTCTAATACGTTCAGCCCTATCATCTACCTTGATTATCATGTCCTTATCGCACAACAATCTAGATTCAGTCCACATGGTCATTGCCGCTTTGGTCGTCACTGTGTTAATTGCAGAAACTGTTCTCAGCTTCCTCACGCACAAAAAAAATGATCAAGCTAAGCCAACAGGTAGTTCTTCAGCATCACTCTCGGGCAAGTGCGATAACGAACCAGAGACCACAATAATCAGCCCCTCTTCAAGCATCCAACAGTAGAATAAATACACTACAATGATTATAATGCTCTAACAGCACAAGGAGGTTCTGCTGTGAAGCACTATTCTCTCATACAGCTTGGATTGACCCTAGCCTGCTTATGCAGCAGTCAGGCACTCTTAGCGAATCCTGCCAGCATTGTATATAGTCAAGCAAAGCCACAAATCATGGCATTGCACGGCATATCAACCGGGCAACAGATACATAAAAATATTGGTACCGCTATTTCGCTGAATAAGCATACTTTCATCACCAATTGTCATGTATTGGCGGGGTTTGATAAATTTAAACTTCAAAACGAACAACATGTCAGCATCGCCAAACTCACCAAAGGCGACCTACCCCGTGATCTTTGCATGCTGTACAGCCATAATGCCATTGGCAGTGACATTCAATTGCGTGATAGCCATACAGTTCGCATAGGTGAAACCGTCTATGCTGTAGGCAATCCATTAGGTAGCCACCATGCCATCACGCAAGGCATAGTCAGCAATATTGTTAAACAACACTCCCTCACCTGGATTCAGAGTGACGCACTCACTCATTTTGGCTCCAGTGGTGGCGGCTTATTCGATCAAAATGGTCGACTCATTGGTATGACTACCGCACAAAAAAATCGCTTCTCATACGCCATTCCAATCAATGCAATCCAAAAACTACAAAGTCAAAACAAGACACTTTCCTTACAGGCGCTCAATGCAACATTTGCATCAAATGAAGCCCCTCTGGCATCACTGCTATTATCCTATTCAAAAAATTTGAAACTGATTAAACGTATTGCTGATATTGCCGTTTTCCAAAACCAACAGCGCTGCTTCATGCTACTTTTGGGACGTGATAAACACGGTATGGTCAGTGGATCTGCACTATGGTCACCCAAGAAAAGCCAGCTACTATCCTTCTTCCCAAGAGCACAAACTGCCCGACAAGTGATTCAACAAACGCTGAGCACATTAGCCTTACAAAGCCAACATATTCACAATAATGTCTTATTGAATAGTCAACTCAGCTTTGCTGGAAAATCGTACCGCTTAAAAGGCATGCAGATGGATGGATATCTACAACCCATACTCACTGCCGACATCAAAGCAAATCATGCTGACTGGCAATCACAAAGCCACCTCTCTTTGCTGCTTCGAGATAACCAGCAGATGTTAAATAGCGGACGCATGACGTTCAGCTTGAAATGCTTTAAAAAAGCAAAATCACTGCTCAGAAAATACTGCTCCATATAAAAAAACCCCTTGACACATGATGCCAAGGGGTTCTGATTATGCACTATTGATTTATGATGTCATCAATAAGCCATTCAGTGTTGCCACAAAATCAGATGGGTTATTTAAGGTTTCACCCTCTGCCAAGAGTGCTTGTCCAAGCAATAACTCTGCCCATGGTGAGATACCATTCTCATCCAGAGACTGCAAACGCACACACAATGGATGTGTTGGGTTGATCTCTAAAATAGGCTTACTCTCCGGGACATCTTGACCAGCTGCCTGTAGCATTCGCATCATGTGACCGCTCAGTTCATTGTCTGCAAACACCACACATGCTGGCGAGTTGGTTAGACGATCTGATAGACGCACTTCTTTTACTCGCTCACCCAATGATTGAGTCAATGCAGCAACAACCGTCTCAAAAGTCTTCTCAACTTCTTTTTTCTTCTCTTCCTTTTCCTGCTTTTGATCTTCTGACTGCTCTTTCTCTCCAGCGAGTGAATCCACATCCAAAGAACCTTTAGCAATAGACTGGAATGTTTTACCGTCAAACTCGGTCATATGCGCCACCAACCACTCATCAACACGATCAGACATCAGCAGCACTTCAATGCCCTTCTGCTTGAACACTTCCAACAAGGGTGATGTAGAACCAGCCGTATGCGTGTCAGAAATCAGATAATAGATTTTATCTTGTCCATCTTTCATACGTGATACATAATCTTGCAACGTCACTGATTGCTTTGCCCCAGACTGATTCGTACTCGCAAAACGCAATAGCTTGGCAATTTTGTCCTTGTTTGACTGATCTTCACCAGGACCTTCCTTAATCACATTACCAAATAGGTCCCAGAACTTTTCATACTTCTCAGCATCATTTTCAGCCATTTGCTCCAGTATAGATAAAATCTTACGTACGCAGCCTGATCGAATTTTTTTAATGGTACGATCATTTTGCAATAATTCACGTGAGATGTTCAATGGCAAATCATTTGAGTCAACAACACCTTTCACAAAGCGTAAATAGTTTGGCAAGCAATGCTCTGCATCGTCCATGATAAAGACACGGTTAACATACAATTTCAAGCCACGTACAGCATCTCTATCCCACAAATCAAATGGCGCACGACCCGGAATATACAGCAAGTTTGTATAAGCAGTACTTCCCTCAACTCGGTTACGTGTCCACGTTAATGGATCTTCAAAATCATGTGAAATATGCTTGTAAAGCTCTTTGTAGTCTTCATCACTCACATCATCACGAGTCCACAATGCGCTACCTCGGTTGACTTGCTCTTGCTCAGGCACAACAATTTCATCGCTGTTGTCTTCTTCACCCTCTTTGTTCTCTGCTGGCGTTTCGATCTTATCCATGAAAATAGGCAACATGATATGATCTGAGTACTTGTTAATGATGCCACGCAAGCGGTAATCATCTAAAAATTCGGCACTGTCTTCTTTAATATGCAAAATGATATCTGTACCGCGAGTTGAGCGGCTAATTGGCTCAACTTGATATTGGCTTTTACCATCTGACTCCCATTGCACACCTTGAGCAGAATCCGCACCGGCTTTGCGTGTACGCACAATCACACGATCAGCAACGATGAATGCGGAATAAAACCCAACACCAAATTGACCGATCAACTGTGAATCTGTCGAGCTGTCACCTGAGAGCCCATCACGAAATGTCTTTGTGCCTGATTGGGCAATTGTACCGAGGTGCTCAATCACCTCATCCATGGTCATACCGACACCATTATCTGAAATGGTCAGTGTCTTTGCTTCTTTATCAATATTAATGCGAATTGCTAGATCTGAATCACCTTCATAAAGCTCAGAA
Organism: Coxiellaceae bacterium; assembly: GCA_047404195.1. Taxonomy (GTDB): domain Bacteria; phylum Pseudomonadota; class Gammaproteobacteria; order JAJRRL01; family JAJRRL01; genus JAJRRL01. The sequence goes on along the minus strand of JBDOIU010000004.1, from coordinate 89,188 downwards.
CTGGTCAGCGCCATGTAGCGCAGCTTGTCAGCCGCATCGGAGGCGTTAGAGATTAATTCACGCAAGAATATCTCAGCATTGGAATACATTGCATTGGTTACCAAATGCAATAGTTGTTGCTCATTAGCTGCAAACGACAGCGTTTGCGCTTCAGTAGTGGTTGTCATAGTGCTCTCCTAGTGTTTAGCTATACAGCTGTTAAGTCTCTAACTTACATATGGGGACGCCACCTCATTTTTCAAGGCCTAAAAAAAAGGGTGCAATTACAACATGTTATGGCTTCTGACACGACGGACAGTAAAAACTACTGCGACCCACCTGGGTGATTTTGGCAATCGTGTCTCCACACTGCAAACAAGGCTTACCATCACGACCGTAAACAGCCAATGATTGGGCAAAGTAACCAGGCTTCCCGTCAGCCCCCTGGAAATCCTTCAGAGTTGTGCCACCCTGCTCGATAGCCAGCTGTAAGCGCTGCTGAATAGCCACCACAATGCGCTCAAAAGCATCGCGAGTCAGTTCACAGACAGGCTGGGTTGGCGCCACTTTTGCCATAAACAGAGCCTCGCTGGCATAAATATTACCAACCCCAACCACGATACGCTGGTTACTCAACCAGGGTTTAATCGCTTGTCGATAACGGCGACTCTTGTCATATAAATACTGCGCAGTAAAAACCGCACTAAGCGGCTCAGGCCCTAAATTACGAATCAGTGGATGTACATCAACTTCACCCTCTATCCAATGTATGCTGCCAAAGCGCCGGGTATCGTTATAACGCAGACAAATTTGCTCAAAGTTGATATCAACATGATCATGTTTTTTAAGTGCCTCATCGATAGGGACTAAACGAAGCACGCCTGACATCCCCAGATGAACCATCATCGTGCCTGCATCAAAGCGCAGTAATAGGTATTTAGCGCGACGTGTCACTTGCAAACAAGCCTGCCCACACAAATGTTGCTCAAGCTGAGCAGGTACAGGCCAACGTAAGCGGGGTTGCCGCACTATAACACCGGTCACAGACTGCCCCTGCAATGCAGGCGCAATGCCACGTCGTATGGTTTCGACCTCTGGTAATTCAGGCATATGATACGTCCCTCAATGGTGCGGTCAATTTCACACCAAAAACATGCTGGGTTTCTTGACAGCAAGGGGCGAAATCAACCAATATACACTACTCTAGGTAGGTATTCTGCCTCAAGCAACCTCACAATGAAAGGTGTACACTCATGCCAGAAAATATCGATATCGTTTGGACCACCGTTGATGAAGCACCTCGTATTGCCAGTGCCTCTTTATTACCAATTGTACAAGCAGTCACGCACCACATTGGTATCAATATGGTCAAAAAAGACATTTCTTTGACAGGCCGTATTTTATCCCAGTTCCCAGAAGTACTCACAGCGGACCAACAGCACAGTGATGATCTGGCCTGGCTCGGTGAATGGGTCAATGACCCCAAAGCAAACATCATTAAATTGCCCAATATCAGTGCTTCTGTTGCACAAATGAAGGCCGCCATTAAGGAATTACAAGAAAAAGGCTATGCCCTGCCCGACTACCCAGAACAAGCTGATGACGATACAACACGCTCAGTCAGAGCCCGCTACGACGCTATCAAGGGCAGTGCGGTTAACCCGGTGCTACGGCGTGGCAACTCAGACAGGCGTGTTGCAGATGCAGTAAAAGCCTATGCACAGCAGTTCCCACATCAGCTCAAACCTTGGCATCCACAATCAAAAACAAGCGTGGCACACATGACGGAGGGTGATTTCTACGAGTCAGAAACTTCTCTCACCATTGAAGAACGCCATGCTGGTCATGCGCATATTGAATTTGTTGCGCGCAAGCAAGCAGCCATCAAACTCAAAACTGACCTAGCGCTTGCAGAAGGTGATGTCATTGATTCCGCCATGATGAGCATCGATGCATTACATAAATTCATCAACACCAGTATCCAACGTGCTAAACAGTCACAAGTACTACTGTCGTTACACCTCAAAGCCACCATGATGAAAGTCTCTGACCCCGTTATTTTTGGCCACGTCGTGAAATGCTACTTTCATACAGTGTTCACGCAATTTGCGGCACAACTGGCAGATATTGATGCCAACCCCAATCACGGTTTTGCAGACATTCTACATAAAATTAGCCAGCTACCTGAAAACGAACAAACACCACTACGAGCAGCAATCGACGAAACACTGGCTAACAGCGCCGCTTTAGCCATGGTGAACTCTGATAAAGGCATTACCAACTTGCATGTGCCCAGTGATGTGATCATCGATGCATCCATGGCAGCGGCCATCAAAAATGGCGGCAAAATGTGGGATAGCAACGGTGATGAGCAAGATACATTAGCCATGATTCCTGATCGCTGTTATGCCGGCATCTACCAAGCAGCCATTGATTTTTGCCGCAACAACGGCGCCTTCGATCCTGCGACCATGGGCAGTGTGGCGAATGTGGGCTTAATGGCCGACAAAGCAGAAGAATATGGCTCACATGACAAAACATTTATTGCACCGGAGGCCGGTATCATGCGTGTCATGTCAGCTGCTGGTGTTGTGCTGTTAGAGCAAGATGTTAAAGAAGGCGATCTCTTTCGCTGCTGTATCACGCGCAAGCAAGCCATTGACACCTGGGTAGCACTCGCAGTCGAACGTGCTAGAATCAGTAATACCCCAGTGGTGTTTTGGTTAGATGAAGCACGTGCTCACGATCGTGAAATCAGTCACCACGCAACCGCACAATTAAATGATCTCAATACACATGGCCTGAACATAGAATTCATGTCCCCAGCACAAGCCATGACTTACACAATGCAACGCAGCAGTAAAGGAGAAAACACCATTGCTGCCACGGGCAACGTACTACGTGATTACTTGACTGACTTGTTCCCTATTCTAGAATTAGGCACAAGTGCCAAAATGCTGTCAATCGTGCCATTGGCTAATGGTGGCGGCTTATTTGAGACAGGCGCTGGTGGATCAGCACCTAAACATGTCGAACAATTTATGCAAGAAGGACACCTACGCTGGGACTCACTGGGTGAGTTCTTGGCACTATCAGAATCTCTTGCTCATTTATCGCGACGCCATGACCACGCACAAGCCGGCATTTTGGCAACAACACTCAATGCAGCCATCAATACTTTACTCAATGAAGCGCAATCTCCAGGCAGAAAAGTTGGCAGTACCAGTAACAATGAAAGCCACTATCATTTAGCTCGGCATTGGATCGCTGAACTGGCTAAACAAAATGACGATGCTGAGTTGAGCGCTCACTTCAAGACAGTCTCTGCTGCACTTGAAAAACAGAACGCTACCATTTGCCAAGAGCTCACACAGAGTAACGGTCAAAGTAAAGACTGTGGCGGTTACTATGATATGTCAGAGCAAGCTTTAGCAAGCGCAGTTGCGAGTAGCAAGACATTCAACGACATACTCTCAATGATCGCTTGATCCTAGCAGGCAGTGGGAGAGCACAGCTCTCCTACCAGCATCACACTACATTTGTGTGTGAAATGTTAAACTCAACAGGGTCGCATGCAATGATGGCAACTTGATCGAACGATATTGCTTGATTGATCCGGCAAAGGTATTTTCCCGTACCCGTCCACCTGATGCGACATAGCGATAGATTAAGCCAGCCGACCAATCATCATTGATCTTATAATCTGCACCCAGCGAAAATAATGGTGCCCAGAAATTAGAACGACCAGAGTAAGCAACGTCACTGCTGCTGTTATACAAGGAACTACTCAATTGCAAGCTGTTATAGGTATAGCCTAGCGCCATTGAAACAGCAACACCATACCAGCGCCCTGACTGCGCACGCAATGCTGGCGAAAGCATCCATGTTTTCACACGATAAAAGTTATCTTTGTAACTACCACCTACTGCTGTCACAGAAAGTCGCTGTTGGCTACGCCAAGTCCACCCCAGCTCCACTGAAAAATGTGCTGAATACTTCCACCCGGCAATCAAACCAGCAGCATAACCCATTTTGCCATGCTTCCAGGCGACATTATTACTGGCAACACCAGTAAACACACCTTTCAGTACTGTGTCAGTCTTGACAGATCGGTGGTATCCACCAAGCACCAATGATAAATATGTTTCATCATTCACAAAACCACTGAACGAATTATTTTCAGGCTTTCCTGCCGCCTGAGACAATACAGGCAATGCCAAGCCGGCAATGATAATACAACGAGAAAGAGCGTGCTTGTAGCGCATAAGGTTCCTCCATGGAAAGTGTTGATCTGGTCACTATTGACCATAATCGTCAATTGAATATCAAAAAAATCATGCCATAAATAGATACTTAGCACAACCGGTAAAAAAACAGTGCACTCCTCAAGGCATCATGGTAAATTATATACAACCCTACCAGGCACAGAGACAATGATTGATCATAAGCTAACAAACAATGAGATACATATATGGCTGGCAAAGGCGCCCGATTCTTGTACAGCCCCTGAGGATACCCTCTCTTGTAATGAAAAAGACCGCGTGGCACGATTAGTACAACCAAAGCACCGCAGGATGAAGCAGTTTTCATACTTTGCTCGCAGAGAGATCCTGTCACTTTATACCGGCATCATGCCAAAAGATATTGTTTTTAGTAGCGAGCACAAGAAAAAGCCTTGCCTATCAAACAGTGACAGTCTGTGCTTCAATATCAGCGACTCGAACAACATCATGGCCATTGCGATCAGCAAGCACAGTGTCGGCATCGACATAGAAGATCCATCACGTCCCATTCATGCAAACCGTGCAGAACAATATGTCTTATCAGAATCAGAAAAAGCAATCTGGTCTGGGCTTGATAACAAACAACAACATCCATTCCTACTGCAAGCCTGGGTAGCAAAAGAAGCCTATCTAAAAAAGCTGGGATGTGGACTGCATGCCAAGATGAATCAATTGACTGTCATTGCCAAGCATGAGGCAAATAAGCTGTCTGAGTTGATATCACCTGACAATCAAACACACCTACACTGGATTGCAACAAACCAAGACGTCATCATGGCTATTGCCTGTAATGCAAACACACAAAAAATTAAACTCAAATACTTTACCACATCAGATCTTATATCATAAATTGCTGACATTACTGATGATTCAGAGACGGTGTCTGCTCTGCATCATCACCTGATTTTTGAACTACTGTGTTAGTTGAAAGCGCACTATCAACCGGTTTTTTTACAGCGTTGACAATCACAACTATCAGCAAAATCGCAATGAGTACTGATGCAAGTGGTACTGCGATTTCAGCACCTTGCATTGGCGTAACAACCTCCTTCAAGATCAACGGTATCAGAGAAATCAAACCACTTCCCACTACACAACCAGATATACCCAGAACAATATTTGTACCATGATTTTCTCTATGCGGTATTTTTTGTGTACTCACTGCTTCTACTGCTGCATTCTCTGCAGCTACAGGCTTCGCTACTTCTACTGCTTTTACTTCTGCTGCTCTCACTTCTGCTGCTCTCGCTTCTGCTGCTCTCACTTCTACTGCTGCTTGCTCTGCAGCTACACGTTTCGCTACTTCTGCTGCTTTACTTCCTTTGTTGCCACGACACACTGCTTGAGTTTTTGTCGCTGGTGCTTTTACTTCTACTGCTGCTTGCTCTGCAGCTACACGCTTCGCTACATCTGCTTGCGTTTCTTTTAATGCACCCGACAGAGAAGTCATTTTGCTTAAGATCTTGACGCTCGTATTACAATCACCTTGGTAATAATGCTTGAATTCTTTTACAAAAGCAACAACACTTTGCTCTGCTAGTAGATCCGCATTTTGCTGGCTGCGCATCAGCTTTGTTAATTCCTCACAGGCCGCTATGTGTGGCTTTATCTCTTGGATAAGGCGAGTGAGCCTGACAGCCAAAGGTTCTTTTGACGCTGAATCATCATGCAGTAATCCTATCCATTTTCTCCGGGTATACTCCCAAGCATGATCAAGCAAGCCCTTTGAAAGCTGCTTTACGTGTCTACTCAAGGTTTCTTGAATTTTTATTACCGCCTTGAATGGATCATGATCAGCTGCGGAAGCTACAAAAAGGGGCGCATCAGCACTTGAACCTTGCTGCACACGCAGTTCTCGCGCAATCCTTTGGAACACCAATGACTGCTGTGCATTATTGACCGTCTCATCTAAACTTTCCTGATCATCAGACCAGGGTATATATTTTTTCCCAATATATGCACATCTAAAATATAAATTCTGAATACCTGGCATAGAAATGTCTGTATCTGGACAACGCACCTGAGCTGGGGAAATATCTTTACATATGTGGGTATCAATATCATGAATGAGTTTTGCTACTTTTTGAGCATCATGCATAGCAGGTAAATAAAACGTCACTCTTGTTTGATTGAGAAAACGGTGTGCACTTCTTAACTGAATATCCTCTACTAACCCCCCAGATAAAATTGCACTTTTTACTCTCATCTCGTGCTTTAGAGTATGCTGTGGCGCTACTTCCTTCCAAGAATCGATGACTCCAGCAGCAACAGCCTCATTTAAGATCTGCCTCACTTGTTCATCGATAGTGCCTATATGAATCTTGTACTTCTGATGACATATCGCTGCAGAAGCTAAGTAACTATATTGCTGCCACTGACCATAATTATCCAAACCTGTGGGTATCTCTAGTGGCATTTTCGTATAAAATATAAAACCATCTCTACTGCTTACTTTAATACCTGGTTGCCAATCTATCCCGGTAAGCAATTTTGCAAACTCATGGCCAGCAACTAATTTGGAGCCCCGCTGACATTGGTTTGCCCAATACGTTAATAAATTCTTATCAGGGCTATGAATGCTATCAGGAATAGGACCAACCGACTGCAAATATTTTACAGGGAATTTTTGTATAAAAACGTTATTTTGCTTCCTGACAGCTTGCAATAGCGCCTTCCAGGGGACATGTTTATGATCAAGACAAAATTGGAGGGCGCGCTCTGCCAAATCATCTTCTGTCTCATCATCAGATAAGTATTGCGCACAAGCCATTGCAATTTGTTCATCCTTCACACCATAATTTTTTATCGCGTCGAATCCCATATTTCTCTTCATCAAGGAAATAATGGCCTGATTGAGCTGTCTAGATATGGATTCATCTATATTTTTCTCGGAGGACAGGTGTTTATAACAAGTAGAAAACAATGATAACTGATCTAACCAAGGTATTATCTTTTTATACGATGCCGAATACTGTTGCCAGTGCAGAAACAATTCAACAGCGAGGATAAATTTTCTCTTTGCATCATCTTCTGTTGTCAGCACCTCTAACTTATCAGGCAGAATTGTTGTTTCATATTTTTGATATATAGATTCGATGTGGTCACTCATGATTAAAACAATATCTTTTCGATAATCACCAATCGCAATAATCATAGCACGGTCACAACTTAAATCTGTCTCAATAATACCTCTTAAACGACCACGCAAAAACGCTATCTCTATCAACTTACCAGACTGTGATACGCTAACATTCTCAATATCTACAGCTGCAGCATCCTCAGCTTGCGATGCAATGAGATCAGGTATTTTTGTAAGTATATCGCTGCCTTCTGCATATCGGTCTGTCAGCTTTACTACCAGCTCATCAAGACCAACGTGTTCGTACTCTTCACTCCCAACAATCATACCAGCTGAGAACTGCTCTGAATCGGCATCCTTCTCCAGAACCCATAGCTCACTACAGACAAATACTTCACAGCTCTTTTTTGACTCATTCTTCAATATGAATTTCATCTCTAAGCACCTGCCCATTAACCATACTTATATGTATTATAGCACTCTAGAATGAAGATATCATTAAGCAGTCTCGAGCGATACCAAGGCGCATTATTGGATACCCCGAATCATATGACTACTGATATGGTGAATTTACGAAAACGATAGTAACATAATGATATTGTATGACTTTCAAGGCAACAGAATACAAATAGCAGGTAGCAATTAAACCTTATCCTGCTGTAGCTTCTCATATTTTGCCATCAACTCTGCCTGTGTTTCTTCAAAAGCCAATGGTATACAATCAACAGGACACACTTCTCGGCACTGCGGCTCATTGTAGTGACCAACACATTCCGTACATTTATTGTGATCTATTTCATATATTTCAACGCCTTGATAAATCGCATCATTCGGACACTCAGGCTCACACACATCACAGTTAATACATTCATCGGTAATTTTCAATGCCATTGCTACTGCCCCCCTGCTTGTATTGTCTTGGCAGTTTCTAGGTAGGCTGTCATCACAGGCGGCAGAAATTGTGAAACATCGCCACCCAGAGCCCATATCTCACGTACATAGCGACTTGCTATCATTTGATCTGACTCGCTGGCCGGTAACCATATCGTCTCTATCTCAGGGCACTGCAAACGATTCATGCCCAGCTGTTGAAACTCATCAACAAAGTCATTCACATTACGTAGCCCTCTCACACAGGTACCTACAGCATGCTCACGCATCCAATCAACCAATAGGCCAGACAAGGAGACCACCTCAATACCAGGCTCATTTTCAAATAGTTGCTGCAACAAGCTGAGCCTGTCAGCATGTGGTATCATGGGTTGCTTACGACTTTCACTGCCGGCAACTGCCACGATCACACGTTTGAATAGTCGGCTAGCACGCAATACCAAATTTTGGTGACCGATCGTGAAAGGATCAAACGTTCCTGGGTAAACCGCAGACTGATAATCAAACATCTTCCCCTCCTCTCATGATAACTCCCCAATGACCTTCACTGTTGCAGAAGCATGCTGCTGCAAACACTCATGTACGGTTTGCCCGGTTGGCATGAGTGTATCCGGTGCCACATCTCTCAGCGGGTACAGAACAAAATAGCGCTGCCAAAGTCCAACATGCGGTACTGTTAAACGAGGCGTCTGAATGCACAAATTATCACACAATAGTATGTCACAGTCAATGACACGCGCAGACCAGCGCTGTGCATGCAGCTTTCGGCCCATGAACGCCTCAAGAGATTTCAAGGACGCCAATAGCTCATACACACAGTGCGGCCTTAAAAACCGACATTGAATCACAGCGTTAGCGTAATCAGGCTGATTCGTACCCGCCATGGGTGGCGATTGATAAATGCGAGATTGTCTGACAATCTCAAGTGGAAAACAGCCAGACAATAATTGACTCGCTCGCCGCAGCTGCCTGCAAGGGTCCTGCAAGTTACTACCTAAGGCCAGTGTGACCTCACGAATCTTGTTGTCGACCACGATCACCTCTACCACGCCGTGCAAATCGACGCTGTCCTGCAGAAGCACTCCTATGGCGTGGGCTCCTGGATCGATTAGATGGCCGCCGATCCCCAACACGTTGACGCCACGCTTGTGCACAAGCCTGACCTTCTTGCCAGCCAGCACGCACTCGTAGCTCTAAGAAATCCACTGCCGCACGACAATAACGATGCCCCAGCAAACGCGCAATACGCTGAGGTCGTTGCTGCTCTAAATGATATTGCAACGACCAAACTGCACGCATCAGGGCCTGGTGACGCTTTGGAATCGCCAAACGCGAACAAGCTGAGCGCAAACTATAACGAATCGCTTGTGGCAATGCATGTGAAATTTTCTCACCAGACTGCATCAGCGCGGCTTTCCGATCACCCACCAAGGGCCAATATAACACTGCAAACAAATAGCCAGGGTTTAAAGACAACCCCTGGGCATAGCGTGAATCGGTTTCTTGCATAGAATTTTCAATGATTTTCTGCACCGCATTGTCACGCTGCATCAAGGCATGTATGTTTGGGAACAAATGCGCAAAATAACCCACTTCCTGCAACACCTGAAAAGACTTGACAGCGTGCCCAGTAAAAAACAACTTACCCACTTCATCGTATAAGCGAGCTGGCGCAACATGCTGTAGTAAACCAGGTAGCGAGATTAATTCACGACGCATTTTCTTTTCTATTCGAAAACCCAATTTCGCAGCCATACGAATCGCACGCAGTAAACGCACTGGGTCTTCATGAAAGCGCTGTGCTGGATCGCCTATCATACGCACCATGCGTCGCTTGATGTCTTTTAGCCCACCTGTGAAATCAACAATACGTTGATCCGCATGATTGTAATACAGCGCATTGATGGTGAAATCACGTCGCCAGGCATCCTCCTCAATGGTGCCGAATGTATTGTCATCCACAACCATTGGATGTTCTGCAGCGGCATCACTGCTGCCAACTCGCACCGTAGACTGACTGTTGGCACGAAAGGTAGAGACTTCAATCACATCCTCACGACGACGACCGTACACATGTACCAAACGAAAGCGCCGACCTATGATACGACTACGCCTAAACAATGGCTCAATCGCTTCTGGCTCTGCGTCAGTAACCACATCAAAATCTTTCGGTTGAATACCCGCTAGTGCATCACGCACACACCCACCCACAAGATAGGCCTCAAACCCAGCCCGACCCAAACCGGACATGACTGTGGCGGCATGCTCAGCCACGTGCTTGCCTTGAAAACCAACAGAATGCGCTGACACATTGATGGCTGACTGTTTTACAAAAATATCCCGACATTGCTGCCAGCGATGTCTAAAACTGAGGCTCATCGCCTACTCTCCTTTACTGATTCAGTGCGCTCATGATAAATAATGACTTGCAGTATGATCGCAGCTGTCTAATAATAAGCATCTGTACATTGAGATGCAACCATTCCCGCATGATTGCTGGCCATTATATGTACATACACTTAAAATAACTCGGAACTGGCACTTAAATACACAAAACCAGTGCTACCGGGCATAGAATCAAGGAAAAACCATGACAGTAAGCACTCAATCAACCATCTCACCAAAAGTTCGTGGCTTTATTTGTACCACTGCTCACCCAGAAGGTTGTGCAGAAAACGTCCGACAACAGATACGGTGCACTCAAGCCAAAGGGCAAATACAAGATGGCCCTAAAAAGGTATTGGTGATTGGTGCCTCCACAGGCTTTGGCCTGGCTAGTCGTATCAATGCTGCATTTGGTGCACAAGCTGCAACAATCGGCGTCAGCTTCGAACGCCCTGCCGCTGGTAAGCGCACAGCATCTGCCGGCTGGTATAATACAGCAGCATTTGAAAAAGAAGCGACCCAAGCTGGCTTGTATGCCAAAAGTATTAATGGCGATGCCTTTTCACATGAAATCAAACAACAAACCATCGACCTGATCAAACAAGACTGGGATGGCAAAGTAGATCTTATCATATATAGTATCGCGTCACCTCGCCGAACCGACCCCAATACAGGTGTGACATACCAGTCAACTCTCAAACCAATCGGACAAGATTACCAGAACAAAAGCGTTGACGTTATGCAGCAACAGATTACAGAAGTCTCGCTCACACCAGCAAACGAAGAGGAAATCGCGAATACAGTTCGCGTCATGGGTGGTGACGATTGGCAAGCCTGGATTGAGCGCTTGCTGGCTGAAGACTGCTTAGCACCCGGCTGCAAAACAGTGGCCTATACTTACATCGGACCTGAGTTGACCCATCCTATATATAAAGACGGCACCATCGGTCGCGCTAAAATGCACCTTGAAGAAACTGCCGCCACCCTGAACACACAACTGCAAACCATTCATGGCGAAGCCATCATTTCAGTCAATAAAGCGCTGGTGACACAAGCCAGTGCTGCCATCCCTGTTGTGCCACTCTATATATCAATCCTGTTCAAGCTCATGAAAGAAAAAGGCAGCCATGAAGGGTGTATCGAACAAATGCAACGACTATTCTATGATCGACTATACGGTGACAAGGATGAGCGTGACACAGCGAACCGAATTCGCTTAGATGATTGGGAAATGGCTGCTGACATTCAAGCTGGCATACAAACCTGCTGGGATAGCATCACAACAGATACACTGCTCTCTGAGACCGACCTACAGGGATATATCAGCGACTTCTACCAGCTGTTTGGTTTTGGCGTGGAGGGTGTGAATTATGATTCACCAGTAGACGCTGTGGTTGAAATTCCGTCGCTTCAGGATTGAGCTGCACTGACTGATAGCTTCGTACAGGCTTTGGCGAGAAATAGCTTATGATCTGCGTCAGATAAGTCAGCCTATCAAATGAGTGGCAATCATGTAGTAGATGATATGCTTGCATGAACTTCTTATAGAGTGCTTGCGAAAAGGCATGAATGTGTGACACCCGCATATGCTTTGGAAGCACACTTACCAGAAACTCAAATGGAGCAGCATAGCGAGTAATAATCACTTTAAATATCTGTAAATTCAGAGGGGTCATTCTGGGGCTTCCGCTCAGTGCAATCAAACAATCATCACATCGGCTCAGCACATCACGCACATGCAGGTAACTAGAGCCTGGCAAAACATAACGGGCCACACTCACATGGAAGTAGCATTGTCCTTTTAACTTTCCAGACCGGCTAATGGGTGCATATTGTATTGCTGACAACGGCATACCCAGCTGACTCATTTGACAAGCAACAAAATGATCTGGCGCCATACGCTTTTCACAAAAATGAATTGTCAAATCAATAAAACGAGAATGGAACAACAATTTAGATGCATCATTAATTTCTTTAACAGGCCATGCATCCACACCATAGTGCGCATACCATTTTGTTAAGAAGCGCTGCTTTGTGCCAACAACCATCGCACAAATATCCAAATCATGATGCTGCCAACAACCAGGAGACCTGAACAAGTTCCCGTATAAAAATAACTCGTCACAGCCAACATAAAAAACACAATCAATGAGACTCTTAAACGCCATTAGACTGCGTGAACATCTGACATACTGATCATGGGAGGCCACGTGCAGCGAAATCACCCCCTGTAGCATCTTTAGCATCAGTGGCAACCGCACAACAGAGCACACAGGCACATCATCAACCTGTGCTGCTGAAGCTTGGTCTAACAGACTATAAGATCTGGAAGTCAATGGATCTGGCACATTTGTAGATACCTCAGCACACTGCTGAACAGTATCAACGACATGAACTGGCAGGCGCTTCACTGCTGTTTTTTTGATAGCAACTGACACTGGCAGGTCATACCCACGATCTTTATGGGCTGCCTCTGCTTGAGGCTCAACAATACACAGTTCCGCTGTTAAGCTGCCATTCTTGTTGTCTAAAGCAGACATCAAATCAACTGCGCCATCAGGAACTGCGATGACACCCCCCTTATTTTGGCCATGTGCTAATGCCGGTAAATACTCTGGGGAAGGGAAATGATGTGGTGTCAAAGACAGTGATACAATCTCGATAGGCTCATGCATTTCATCACATTCGGAATGCACTACATCAGTTCTAAAAAAACCAATATCAGCACTAGAAAAATGATGTGGCGTCATAGACATCGATGAATAACATGCAGCGCCATCAACTGAAGATGCTGTTGATAAATCACTCAATGAAGACTCCGACATAAGGTCATTTGACTCAGAGTCGTTTGAGGATGATGCTTCATGTGGCAAATGAACAGATTCAATATTTTCTTGGCGCACGGGGCATGCGCTTTGACATTTTTTCGCAATAGCTGGCTTAGCCTTTTTAACTTTCCTTTTGACTCTCTGCGCACATAAGCTTGATACCATTTCATTTAATTCAATATAGCCCAACACCCGTGAAAGACCTTTGGCGCCATTGATGAGACCTGGCAACGCATTCCTAATCGCTTTAGCTGACAGCAGCTGGTGATGATTGCGCAGCAACACTACTAGAAGCTTAACTTCTTTTAGCCTCAATAAAACATCCATTACAGATAGTGCAGTATCAATATTTTTCATCAACGGCACCACCAATTGGACCAACCTTATTAATGGTAAGCGATAAGTACATAATCGCCTGCAATATTGTTCAATTGATATCGGCGCATGACCATGAAGATCCGCACCACGTTGCACAAAAGATGTAAAGAGCTTGCGTGTATACTTACTACTGGACAGCAAACCTAGCACCATTATAAAATCAACAACCAACTTATGGTCTTGGATTGGCATGTGATGAATATCAAAAGAATTCAATGGAAATATGTTACTGATATAGTCAAATAGAAATATAAATATTATTCTTTCAATATGTGCAAGCAATACTGAATCAACGTCAAGCACAGACTTAGCAGACTGATCAACCAACCTCACCCATGTGATCATAAACTTCACTGGCAATCTTATAGCAAGCGCCAGCAACATTGACATTCCATCTCCATATTGAGCATGATTACTATTAATAGGGCCTATGATTGAGATCAATACCTCAGCGCACTCAACCTGAGAATCTTGCCGCATCCATAGAGTCATATAACGCATTAACTGATCTAGGTAAAGGTTTTCTCCAGCCTCCTCTTTGCAAAATCCAGCCAATGATAGCGCCGCCTTTAAATCGCTTAAATTAGGTGTTTTTCTTTTTTTCCGTCGCCTTCTTTTTTTCTCCCCTGGAGGAGTATACGCACCATGATATCGACGAATATTTCTTGGAAATACTGGCCCATCCGACAATATGACTTTGAGCTTTTGTGCCAAAAATAGCCCTCGAGAACGAGCATCAGGAACGCACTCTAATAACTCCGGGTGTTGAATGGACATCATGACAACAGCCTTAAGCATCATATAACTATGGTCGGCCTTTTGCGTATCTATACTTTGTGAAACGTATTTCATGAATATAGACCTAATCTGATCCGGACAACTTTTATCAGCCTCATTAAGCAAATCATTACCCATCACAATCATATGTATGTAATCACACATGTACGCTTCATCAATTTGAGCAACTATAGTATGACGTGCTTCTTGACCAGTAAAGAAGAAATTCTTTGCATAACTCAAGAACTGATATGGGAACTTTTCTAACAAGAAAGTATTCACCCAACGACAACCACATAACAATGCAACATCAATGATACTCCTTCTAATGCGCTGAATAAATTTCATATCAACTCCCCTCTCACTCATTGGGCCATCGGGATGATATAGCAACGGGGTCAACAACAGAAGCGAGACAATTGGAAAGATATTAGTCACATCAACCCATTGAAGATTGCGCACGCCCCTCAACCCTTTCAAGATAAGCTCTTGGAACCAGAGTGGCGATGCATAATCGGGCATGACTATTGGCGTGCTCGCATCTTGCAACATCAGTGCAGATCGAACAAACGACAATCCTTTATCGAACTTATCATCTTCAACAAACAAGATCTCTTGCAAAATTTTTTCGTAACTGATGTAATGATCTAGAAGAGAAGATAATAAAATAACAGCCCTTGCTGTAGGGTGCGCTGCAACCTTCTTTGACAAGCCAATAATCTGCCGTGTAAAAACTTGCTGTGTATCAGAATCAAACTCGGTAATTTTACTTGCAGATATTGTGATACATGATTGCTTATCTTTATGTATATAGTACAATGCCTCGCTGAGGCACTCTACTTGAAAGAACGTCAATTGCTCTGTTAGTGACACCTCTGCTGCAAGCACCCTAAAGAGCTTTGCCTCACTCCCACTCCAAAAGGGCATCCCCATTAATACATATGCTTTTCTCACAACATCACAAAGATGCGTTATAATATCTTCAGAGTTTAATATGACGCACTTATCGGTCGGAATCAGACCCTCAATGAGCGACGAAGTAAGCCAATGTATAACTTTCTGACAGTAAATTCGCTGCCTAATGACTGCAGAATTTTTTCTTATCAGTACCTTAAATGTCAATGCAAATCGCATGAGAGCAGCGATAGATTGAAGCTTATCACCCATCTGCATCATCGCAATATGATGTGTTTTGATGTATGAAACACGGCCCAACTGAATGTTTTGTAATCCAGTATTGCATTTATATGCTTGACGGATATCCTGCCTATCTTTTTTAGATTGAATTAAATGATGCCATGGAATGAACCCAAATTCAAGAAGACAATTTATTGTACCCACTTTATCACTGGGCTTAATTTTAATACCCGGTTCATCCATAGTCCTTTCAAACTCATCTATTTTAAAGCTATTTGATTCAGCACTCTTTATTGCCCTTAAAAAAAATATGAACAAAAGGCTTTTCACAACGCTCACTGCTTGCAACTGAGTGAGCATCGTTTCTGAATCATCTAGCAAACCGAGCTTCTGACATGAATTTTTCCAATTTTGCACAAACAGCTCAACCAACAACAATCTATGACAAATTGCTGCTGGTATCGCTTTGGTTTCAGATATCGTCTCTCTGATCACTGGTAGAATCACCGCATCAGCAGTCACATGCTGCCTCATGACTAGACCCAATTCAGATATATGCCGTGATAACGAGCACGACTGACTCCAAGTAGAGTGATCACATGCTCGATCTAAAATTAATACAAGGTCTCCGATACACTCTAACCATTCACTCACTGACATGTCTTCTTTAGACGGCACCAAACATGCGCTCAGTATTTCTGCTTCCTGTGTTGATAACATAAATTGATGACTATCCAACTTATTTTTTTCCAACATCTCATGTAGTGTACTTGCTAGTAAGTGTTTTCTAGCTTTTGGCGTATAACCATACCCTTCACCACACTGAGCACTCAACCTTTTCTTCAATTCTTGTAAAATATGATACATACTGCTTCTCTACTTTTCATTTAATGATCATTATATTAGAGCGTTATTCGTACACATTATGTCGATACGTGGATAAGATAGCGCACCGTGTCCACACCGGAATTTATCTCAACCAGCAATCCTACAATATCGAAACCTGCATTAACCAACAACGTCAACTAACCAAAATCTATTGTGCCAGATTTCACATTTTAATATACGCACCCAAAAAGAGTAGCGCTCATGGTTAGCATAACGCAAATTGACACATTAATACACAGCGCCAAATTATACTATACTCATATAGTATCAATGCATTTGTCTTTTATCCAGCCCTGATGGAGACCCAATGATCAATAAGCATAAAAAATTATTAAAAATGAGCATGATGTTGTGTGTTTTAACAGCAGCGCTATTTTATGCCTACGAATATGCCCTAAGAGTCGCACCAGGTCATATGCAGGAGTATTTAATGCACAGCCTCAACACACAAGAGGCTACAGTTGGATTCATCATCTCTCTTTATTACTTTATGTACGCGCCACTACAATTAGTGGTCGGCATCATCACAGATTATTTTAGGCCGAGAAAAGTACTCTCGTTTGCGATTCTATGCTGTGTTATTGGTTGCTTACTATTCCCAACACCAGGCTCTATCCTACTGACCAGTACCGGACGCATTTTAATTGGCATTGGTAGTGCATTTGCCTATGTCGCAGCGCTCACATTAGCGAGTCGCTGGCTTTCAGACAATAAGTTTACCTTTTTTGCAGGGTCAATTAACTCTCTTGGTATGTTGGTCGGTTGGATTATGCAAGAAGAGCTTCAAGACTTAGCAAAAGTATACGGCTGGCGCCAGTTATTTAACCATGCAGCCATCTTGGGTGTGGTATTATTTTTCGTACTACAAATTGGCTATATCATTCGAAATCGCATCAAGCAATGCAAACACAACAAACTGTCAGGCCTGAGTCAAATTTGGCAATTTTATAGAGCAACTATCCAACAACCACAACTGTGGATTGTTGGATTCATTGGCACCATTCTGTACCTATCACTCGCGATATTTGGTGAGTTTTGGGGGCCACTCTTTCTGCATACAAAACTGAATATCTCCCTTGCTGATGCTGGAAAGATAACAGCATTCATTTTTGTAGGCTGCGCTGTGGGTGGCCCAATGCAAAGCATCATAGCGCGCTTGATTCCCAGATATAAGATTAATTTTTTACTGCAAACAACGCTGTCATCTACTGCTATTTTGCTATCCATATATTATCTGCATACAATTGACAGTATTAAGACAATGTTTTTTATCTACGGATTTTTCTCAAGCGCCAACATTGTTTGTTTCAGCTACGCACGGTTATGGGCAACACGACAAACAACAGCCTGCACATTTGCCTTAATTAATCTACTCTGCATGCTATCTGGCATGTTATTTCAACCGCTGGCATCGACTTTATTAGACTTAATGTGGTCAGGCAAGCTAAAGAATGGCATCCGCCTATACACTGCCATTGATTTTCAACATGCGCTTTGTTTTATGCCAATTTGCGCAGTGATTGCATTCACATTATGCTTCTTTCTCAAGGATCTGCGCGCCAACAAAAAACATCAGATGTCACATTGAGCACCAAGCGCGGCCACTTGATTTCCACAAAATCGACTAAAAAAACGCCTATTCACTATAAAGCGAATAGGCAGTCCACACATTCAAGCTAAAAGAAATATCAAGCTAGAAAGGAATATCATCATCTGAGAAATCAACATCTGGGCTATCATTCGTTGTCGTTGATGAATGTGCTGCACCTGACATTGCTGGCTCTCGCTGCTGTGACATGCTCTGCTGCCCTTGAGACCCTGCGTAAGGCGCTGAGTTTGAACCACCACCACGACTATCTAGCATATGCATTTCATTCACAATGATTTCAGTCGTGTAACGATCAATACCATTTTTGTCTTGCCATTTACGTGTGCGTAAACTACCTTCCACATAGATTTTTGAACCCTTATGTAGGAACTCACCAACAATCTCAGCCAATCGATTAAAGCAAGCCAACCGATGCCACTCTGTTCTTTCGTTTAATTCACCCGTTTGCTTATCACGCCACGATGTGCTGGTTGCCAGAACAATATTTGCAACTGCACTACCGCTCGGCGTGTAACGGACCTCTGGATCGTTACCCAGATTACCGATTAAAATGACTTTATTAACACCACGTGCCATGAATCTCTCCTAACAACTTTAAAAAATTTACAACCACCCAGCAACTTTGCACAAAAAGAATACGATGCGACCACCATTAACAGGTAAACCCACAACACCTATTTGGAATCCTTTCACACAAGGCCAGTGTTAGTCATACACTAACGCCTTCTATTCGTTTTCGCAACTCTTTAGTACCGGTTTTATTTTTATCCACCTTCAAGTAAAGCAAGCCAATAGATGTCTGCATTGCGCACTCAACCACGCCTGGCGCGCACTTCAATGCCGTCATAATTTCTCTACGCTGCTGCTCACTGTACTCAGACAAGGAGAACATTAATGTTGAGGTATGATCAAAACGCGGCATAATAAATACAATTATTGACCAAATACACCCCAAGATGACGCACGAAATCAACACACCATCAACGCCTTGCCAGTGCATTAACCAACCGCCAAGACATCCTCCAATAAAAATACCGAGATATTGTGCACTGGAATAAATACCCATTGCTACGCCGCGCAACTTGAGAGGTGCCATTTTTGCAACACAGGATGGTAACAATGACTCCAACAAAGTAAATGCAGCAAAGTAAAATAGTAACGCCACCAAAATAAAGGCCAATTGATCCTGACCACAGAAGACCGCCAAACAAGACACTGCTGTCATCAGCACACCAAGGCGCAGCATAAGACGCATTTGGCGTCGTCGTTCAGCATAAATGACACCAGGCAAAATCATTACAAATGCCACAAATAACAAAATCAGGTACCAGAATGACTGCTGTTGATAAGATAGCTGAAATGTTTGCTTAAAAATGACAGGTAGAACCACGAACAATGCGGTCATAATCGCATGCTGCAACAAAATACCGAGATCTATACCCCACAAAGGAAACAATGCACGCACATTATCTACCGCAGAGATTTGCACACCTTGCGCCACAGGGTCTGATAACAAGCGCTCTGGCTTGGGCAAAACCAACCACAAAACAGCAATGGCCATGATTGCCAAGAGCAGCATTAACCAGAACAAGCCACTCAGATGCAGATGGTGCACCAGCGTTGGCCCAATTATCAAAGCCAACAAGAAGGACAAACCAATCACCGCCCCTACCGTCGCCATCGCTGTGCTACGCCGCTCATCTGGAATAAAGTCAGACAATAAAGCCAACAAACTGCTGCCCACCGCGCCTGCACCTTGTAAAGCACGACCAATAATAACGCCGCAAATACCGCTAGAAAGCGCAGCAACAACACTGCCAATGGCAAAGAAAGACAAACCCGCTGTGATGATCAAACGTCGACCATACTTATCCGATAAGGCGCCCATGGGAATTTGTAAGCAGCCTTGCAGCAAACCGTACACACCCATTGCAAAACCGATGTTGATAGCGGTTGCCCCAGCAAGATGAGCCCCTTCCTGCGCAAAAACCGGTAGGATCATGAACAAACCAAGCAAGCGACAGGCCATAATAAAAGCGACGCTCAATACCACTCGCCAATAAGACACCATGATTTACCTCCTATCAAGAAATAAGACTATGACACACACGTCTCATGATATAGAATTGTACTTTATATGCAAACCCTAACACAGATGGTCTTCTTATGAGCAATACTGACAATGAAGAGCACATCCGCCTACGCGGTGTGCGAACACACAATCTAAAAAATATTGATTGCGATCTGCCACGCAATAAATTGGTGATCCTGACCGGCTTATCTGGTTCCGGCAAATCTTCCTTGGCTTTTGATACCCTTTACGCTGAAGGCCAAAGGCGATATGTTGAGTCTTTATCTGCCTACGCCCGGCAATTTTTGTCCATGATGGGTAAGCCCGAGGTCGACACCATCGAAGGACTGTCCCCCGCCATTGCGATTGATCAAAAAGCAAGCTCTCATAACCCACGCTCAACAGTGGGTACCATCACAGAAATTTACGATTACTTACGTCTACTCTACGCACGTACCGGCGTTGCACACTGTCCAGAGCACGATATACCCTTGAGTGCGCAGAGCGTAAGCCAGATGGTCGATCAGATATGCGCCCTACCAACAGACAGTAAAATCATGCTACTCGCACCAGCTGTGCAGCACCGCAAGGGCGAACATCATCAACTTTTTGAAAAATGGCGTCGCATGGGTTATCAGCGTGTGCGCATTAATGGGGAGATAATGGATCTCAGTGACGACATTACACTGAATAAACGCCAGCACCACAACATCGATATTGTCATTGACCGCCTCAAAGTGCGTGCCGGTATCAAACAACGTCTGGCTGACTCCATTGAAACAGCGCTCACCCAAAGTGATGGCCTACTATGCGTTGCACCGATGGATAAGGAAAGTGATTTAGAAGAGCTCACTTTCTCTGCGCGACACAGCTGCCCGAAATGTGGTTATGCGATTAGCCGCTTAGAACCCAGCCACTTCTCGTTCAACAATCCGCGTGGCGCCTGCCAAGCCTGTGACGGCCTGGGCGTTGAAACCAGTATTGATGTTGAAAAACTCATTAGAAACCCTGGCTATAGCATCGATCAGGGAGCGATTGCTGGTTGGCATGCACAGCATCCTTATCGATACGCGCAACTCAGCGCATTGGCAGCACATTATGAGTTTGATCTGAGCACACCATTCAATCAGTTACCCGCTGACATACAACACATGCTGCTGTATGGTAGTGGCAAAACACGCATTGCTTTTAAACTGCCAACCATTCGTGGGCGCATTAAAAGTAGAACACAGCCCTTTGAGGGCATCGTGAATAGCATGCAACGACGCTATATGGAGTCGGATGTGCAATCTGTGCGTGATACGCTAGCCAAATACATGAGCACAAAACACTGCAGTCATTGTGATGGTAATCGCCTCAACAAAACAGCCAGACACGTATTCATTGAAGGGCAAAATATTGCATCCCTGACTCAAATGACCACAACACGCCTATTCAAATGGCTGGATCAAATCACTTTGAGTGGCAGCATGAAAACAGTTGCTGAGAAAATACTGCGTGAAGTGATTACTCGTTTAGGGTTTTTAGTAGACGTAGGACTCACATATTTAAGCCTGAATCGCCGCGCAGAAACATTGTCCGGTGGTGAAGCGCAACGTATTCGTTTAGCCAGTCAAATTGGTTCTGGCCTTGTTGGCGTGATGTACATTCTAGACGAACCCTCTATTGGCCTGCACCAACGCGACAATGAACGTTTAATCCAAACATTAAAACGCTTACGCGATCTGGGTAATACCGTCGTTGTCGTCGAGCATGATGAAGACACCATGATGGCTGCAGATCACTTGGTCGATCTGGGACCTGGTGCTGGTGAAGCAGGTGGTGAAATCATTGCCCAAGGTAAGCCAAAAGATATTTTGAAGCACCCGACGTCCCTAACCGGTGCTTACCTCAGTGGGCGTAAGCGTATTGCTATCCCGAGTCAACGTGTCAGCCGCAGCTGTAAACCGAGTATCACCTTATCAGGCTTGAGCTGCCATAACATTCAGAACATGACCGCTGAATTTCCGCTGGGTCTTTTGACATGTGTCACCGGGGTATCCGGCTCAGGAAAGTCGAGCCTGGTGAATGGCACGTTGTTTCCACATGTGCTCAATCACCTTGACCGCAAAGCCAATACAGATCACCCAGGAGAATGTGAAGAAATCACTGGCTTGGAGAACATTGATAAAGTCATTGATATCAATCAAAGTCCTATTGGACGCACACCACGCTCTAATCCAGCAACTTATACTGGCATACTCACGCCAATCAGAGAACTATTTGCCAACACACCAGAAGCCATTGCACGCGGTTACAAAATTGGGCGATTCAGTTTTAACGTCAGTGGTGGCCGCTGTGAACACTGCCAAGGTGATGGTTTGATCAAAGTAGAAATGCATTTCTTAGCAGATGTCTACGTCAACTGCGATCACTGTCACGGCAAACGCTATAATCGTGAAACATTAGAAGTCGAATACAAAGGTAAATCAATCCATGACGTACTGTCCATGACAGTAGCAGAAGCACATGAGTTTTTTAATGCCATTCCGAGCATCAAAAAGAAATGCCAAACATTGTTAGATGTTGGGTTGAGCTATATTCGATTGGGACAAAGTGCAACCACACTGTCTGGTGGAGAAGCACAACGTATCAAGTTAGCAAGAGAACTGGCTAAACGTGACACAGGGAAAACACTCTATATTCTAGACGAACCCACAACCGGACTACACTTTCATGATGTAGCACAGCTCATCGAAGTGTTATATGCTTTGCGTGATAGAGGCAACACCATCATTGTCATCGAACATAATCTTGATGTGATCAAAGTCGCTGACTGGATCATTGACTTAGGCCCAGAAGGTGGCAATGGTGGCGGCCAGATCGTTGCTCAGGGTACACCAGAAAAAGTCGCCAAAAAAGCAGGTTCACATACAGGACGCTTTTTAAAAACAATCCTCGAGAAATAGCAGCATGCTTACTAGGAAAGTCAATCACGATCAGGAAAATCACACAGAAACACCAAACGATGTGATGGCACAAATATAACAATTGACACATCTTAGCTTTTATAACAACGCAATATTAATGATACCTGAACAACTATGTCAATCGAAATGCATAGAATGCCTCAACATATCACACAACAAGTTGAATAGCTTACCTGACAGCATTGCCAACTTAACCAGCCTTAAAACACTTGATCTCAACGGCAACCAACTATCAGACTTACCTCCAAGACTGCCCAACCTCAGTGGTTTTCTGTATTTGGCTGACAACTGTTTTTCATATTGTCCAGATGCTGTTTGTGACTTAACCCAATTACGATACCTGAATATTTCAGGAAACAAGATAAAGCAGTTACCAGATGCTATTGGCAAACTGACCGCACTCATTGAGCTGAGAGCATATGACAATGCGTTACAAGCCATACCAGAAAGTATTGGAAAACTGACAATGCTCAAAGAGCTGCACCTCATGCGCAATCAAATCAATCACCTACCTGAATCAATTGCTCAGGCAGCCAATTGCCGAACGCTTGATCTAGCAGACAATGCCTTACCTAACCTACCCAGCTCACTATGCAAACTCTCAGTATTAAACACACTGAATCTAAGAAATAATTGTATTCAATTGCTACCTGAAGAAATAGGACAGCTACAAAACCTGAGGACACTCGATTGTCGCAACAATCAATTAAAGACTCTACCAAATTCTTTGCAGCACTGCACGAACCTTGAAAAGCTTGATCTACGATGCAACTGGCACCTACAAGCACCACAATGGCTGAACAGGCTAGAAAATCATGGTTGTACAGTGTGGCTATGATGAAACACCCCGTTAATAAGAGGTAGACGATCTGACTGTTTTGACTCATCCCATCTGTCAAACTACCCAATACAACTGATACTTTTCTGTGACGACGATAGTCAGAACACAAACCTCAACAAGTGTACATGCGAAAACAGAATAGAGCCACAGAAAATCCAACCACACCAAGCAAGCCCACTGGATTCATTTTTATAACAGATTGGGATTCAGAATCAAGATTGCATAGTGTATCAAACATAGGAGACAGAAACCCACTGAAAAGGCCACCACCTGAAACGCTGTCACTCAATGAGGTATTGATGCGCTGTCGATTCAAACCGCAACGCCGACCTAAAGACAACAAGTCGCCTGTGATGAGCATAGCAAAACTCAGAAAGCCAACAAGGACAGCTTGTCATTATAAGTCTGCTTTATGCCCATCTGTATAGTGCGTCACCAGAGCGCTGCCTCCAGCAGCGACCAAACCACCACAAGATGTTGCTAACAATGAAATACCCGTGTCAACCATCGCTTGTGCACCAACCAAGGAAACCAAGCAAGGAGGAATAATCAACGCTGCTGCAATGACACCCAAAACAAGCGCACAGGAAAGTAGTATCACTGCAACATAATAGCGAGAAATTAGAGGACGTGTCTGTCGTTGACCAGTAATAGCCAGATCTTCTGGAGGTTTCTTCAACAGCAATTCTTCTTGGTGAAAGTGGCTGTGATTTTTCAAATACTCTATGAACCGTTCTTCCCCCTCCTGAGAACTTATAAAGCGATGTAAGCCTTCCCAATCAGTTTCTGCAACTGAACTCACTTTCCGGAAAATGTTCTGAATACTTTCATTAGGAGGAGAAGTGTCTATGGCCCTCCTAATAGCGTATGCAAACTGATCACTAAACTCCTCGTCTGAGTTCACATCACTTCTTGCAGCAGGAGTCAGTGGCGACGCACCGTTTGGTTGAGATGCATCCTCACCCCTATTGTCAGTTTGAGCAACACCCTCTAGAGTCGATTCATTATGAGAGCCTTCTAGTGACTCATCATTATCACTCATTACAACCGAGTCGATCAGGTCGTTGATTTCAGCATCTAAAATATCGGCCTGAGTGTGCTCTCTTTTTTCCGTGGCATTAGTCGGTGTTCCATTACTCAAACCGTCATCACTTGATGCCTGATGACCTTCAGCTTCACAAATTTCATCAAGAGCATTTACAATGACAGTGCCTTGCAATTTGAATGAAAATAATTCCTCCAACGGGTTTTTTATAGATTTGACAAGATCTGGTTTAGCAATAACTGCCACTGATGGGGCGCACTCAAGCTGATCGTCGCTGACAATTTTCTTCTCTCTATACATCATCATAAATTTTAAGAGGAATGCATCTTGGTATGCACGACAGAGTTCTGTCTTAATATGCGGAGATTCAATAAGATGTGTTGCGTAATGGTAAGCGATAGCATACAACGTGATATCTCGCTTTTGTGCTCCAGTTAATTCTTGGTTGGCCATAAACGACTCGCAGCTGATTACACTTGATATAGACTCGTCAAGTTCAGCATCAGGACTAGGTGGCTCGCTAGAAGTAGTCGTCTTCTTATCAACTTCTCTATTACGCCTGGCTATCTCGTCTCGAGCAGTGGTGTATACCGCCCAGGCACCAGGAGATATATTTCTCTTTGTAAATGCCTCAGTGAGGTATTGAAAACAATCCTCGTCATTTATATCAGTAAGTGCTGATTGATGAGCACCTTTCTGCGAATTGCAATACGCTACAATTGCATCAATAATTGCCTGTAATGATTCTGTTTTGTACTCTGCATTCTTCATAAATATTTCCATGTCATGATAACAATGTTTTGTAAAGACCTCGTGTGTGCATGCAAATATGGCCCTCGCTGTAGATCGCTGAATAATGTCGACATTTGCACGCGCTCCTTCAATCGATAAGCTCAAACTGCAGGCAGTCTGCAACAGCAGATTCTGTGTTTCGAAGTATATCTATTTTATACGCTAGCGTGAATCACCTCACCAAGCAACTGGCGGTCTATCATTAGCTCAAGTTGGAAAGTGCCGCCCGATGCTATATGATGATAGTCGATCTTACCAGCCGGGATGTACACGATGCAGCCAAAAACAAGCCGATATTTAAACGCATTGCAGCGACAGCCTGTAGAGCAAGTACCCGTGTGGGTGATGCGACAAGCTGGCCGCTATCTACCAGAATACCGTCAATTACGGCAACAAGCACCTAATTTTATGGACTTTTGTCGCCAACCTGAGCTGGCCATGCAAGCCACATTACAACCACTGGCACGCTTTCCTCTTGATGCTGCTATTTTATTCAGCGATATTCTAACCGTGGCCGATGTCATGGGCACAACCGTTCACTTTGAAACAGGTGTTGGGCCAAAATTAGCCAACCCTGCGCGCTGTGCCACCTCTGTTGAGGCTTTGATTACGCCCGATGTATGCGATACACTCGGCTATGTTGCCGATGCAATCAAATGCATTCAAGCAGAGCTACCAGACGATTTTCCATTGATTGGCTTTTGTGGTAGCCCTTGGACCATTGCATGCTACCAAATTTGTGGCGGCAGTCAGAAAGACTTTTGGGATGCACGCCAGATGAGCACAGCGGCACCTGAACTACTACACAAACTACTACAAAAAATCACACGTGTTTCCATTGACTATCTTTTAATGCAAGTTGAAGCAGGTGTGGATGCCCTGATGGTATTTGACTCATGGGGTGGGTTATTAGCACCACATCAACATACTCATTTTTCCTTACAGTATATGCAACAAATCATCACTGCTGTGAAAGCACAGTACCCTGCTATACCCATCACACTATTCAGCAAAGGTGCCACATTTGCATTACCTGCCATTGCACAATCAGGCTGTCAAGGTGTGGGTATTGACTGGATGACACCGCTGCCAGAGGCACGTGCATTAGCAGGTAATGCCGTTACATTACAAGGTAACCTAGATCCAGCAATGCTACTTGGCAGACCCGAAAACATCATCATTGAAACACGGCGTATGCTTGAAAGCGCACCTTCTCTGCAAGGGTATATTGCCAACTTAGGTCATGGTATTTATAAAGATACTCCTATTGATAACATGGCGTGCTTTATTGACACCGTGCAAAGCGTGAGTCGTGAACTCATTGCCAAAAAAAATAACGAGGTACACCAATGAGTAAACCACTTATCATTATCGGTACAGGCCTAGCCGGCTATTTATTTGCAAAAGCATGGCGTCAACGTGATACTGAAACACCACTTATCATGCTGACTCAAGATGATGGGCATTTTTATTCAAAACCACTGTTATCCAATGCCTTACAAAAACAAAAAGACCCTCAGGCGCTGATCACCACACCGTGTGATGTTATGGCTGAGCAACTGCAAGCCAGTATACAAACTCACTGTACAGTCACGCACATTGATGCAATAAAACAAGTGATCACTGCTGGTGATGCCACCTACGAATACAGTCACTGTGTCATAGCAACTGGCGCTGAAACCGTTACCCCACCCTTCTCTGGTGATACCGATGCACTATGGCAAGTGAACTCTTTGACAGACTACCGACCATTTCATGAAGCGGTACAAGCAGCTGAGAGTATTGCCATCATAGGTGCTGGACTGGTGGGCTGTGAATTTGCAAATGACTGTCTGGGTGCTGGCAAAAATGTGGATATCATTTGCCAAGAACCCCTAGCAATGACTGGTTTCATACCACAAGCAATGCAAAGTGCATTACACAGTGCACTCACTGATGCGGGCGCAAGTTGGCATGTCAACACACAAGTGCAACATATCAAAAAGACCAACCAGGGAGTAGAGATACACTGCAACACAGGTGAGATCATTCGTGCTGACTGTGCGTTGGCAGCTGTTGGCATCAAGGCGCACTGTCAGCTTGCAAAACAAGCTGGGCTAAAGGTTGAAAGAGGCATCTGCGTTGACGGCCAACTACAAACCAGCGCCAAAAATATCTATGCATTGGGTGATGCTATTCAGTATCAAGGTGAGGTACATCAATACAT
The DNA here is from genome assembly GCA_047404195.1 of Coxiellaceae bacterium. GTDB lineage: Bacteria > Pseudomonadota > Gammaproteobacteria > JAJRRL01 > JAJRRL01 > JAJRRL01. The sequence continues at coordinate 61,030 of JBDOIU010000004.1, read as the reverse complement.
TGCACCTTTGATGCTACAAACACGCCACCTTGCCAAGGTATTGTGTGATGATCAGACTGCAGATTTGGTTTACCCTGCAATGCCCGTCGTCGTTAAAACACCCTGCTATCCAATGACGTGTGTGACACCTCCAAGAGGTCAACAAGGATCCTGGTCCACAGAGAACACAGCAAACGGCATCCGCGCGCTTTTCAAAGACGAACAAGGAATCCTGCGTGGATTTGCTTTAAGCCAAGCATGTTGCAAAGAGAGAGTCGCGCTGTGTAAAGCCATCAATAGCTGCATACATGAAGCTTAAGCATAGATTAAGTGGGTGGCGATCATTAATGATCAGGCTGCGACATGGCACGCAACCGCCATATCGCTCAATGTGATACTGATACATTTATCTACTCACCAGCACGTCAAGATGCGGCAGCATGCAAGCCAACCATAGAAAACAGCAACGTCCATCCGCCGTCTCACACAACATCAGAATGTACTGCAGCCAGAAAAAAAACAACACTAATACAACTCATTATGCGCAAGACAGACAATAAAAAAATATGATTCCGTACCGAAGTAGATCATTTGACTGATTAGGGTCAACAATACCCTTCAAACCTTTTCCCAAACATTGATAAAATACTTTAAACCATCACTACTTCAACGTAACATAGTCGTCGAGGTAGTGTTGTTTTATAAACATTATGTCGGGTGTAGCGCCTGGAACATAATCCAATTGGGAGAACAACATGAGTAGGAATAGTTATTATGACAGTGATACTACAGCAGGACACCAGGACTTAAGTTCTGCTGTGAACACAATGAGACATAGTAGCGTAGATACTGCACCAGGGCGTCAAGCCCAAAATATTGCTGGGCACAGAATGTCATCACCTTTGAAGCAACCTACTGACTCACCAGTAAATAGCCCCAGTGTTTATACACAGCCGCATTTAACTGGACTGAGCCAAGTCGTTGCTCAGCAAATTGAACGCATTCTTGAAATCACCCAATCTTCATATCACAAAAATCAAGCATTTGACTACTATTTTTTATCAACACACCACGTCAAAGAAAAAATACAGGAATTGCACCAGCAACACAAGAAAATCCTACTCATAACTCGAAATGTACACCTGGCGGATGAAATCAGCCTCGCTGAAGATTTTTGCACGACATGCGCTTGGATACGAGAGTACATTGAAGTTAGACCAAGAGAACACAAAAGCTTACAACGAACTAAAAAACTCATTCCCCTGCAACAAACACAACTCAATACACTCACAGATATATCTAAATGCATACTCACCGTCACGCAGGAACTAGCGAAGAGAGCAAAAGTAACACTTATAGATCTGTGTTCAGCTCATGAGAACCCTCATAACTTGCTTCGTGATTCACAGTGTCGTGGACTTAGGAGGAATAATGCCACTCAAAAAACAGTCAAAGCATGTCAGAAAAAAATAACGGAGCTACAATGCATTATAGCGGCTAAAGATACTACCATCGATAGACAAACTCGGATTGGGCTTAACCAAAGCGAAGTGGTAAAAGAAAAGACTGGTACAAATACAGCTGAAAGAGTCGAGCGCGCGCATGCCAGGCTTGAGCAAGCAACAACTACGAAGCGTATGGTGAGTGAAACTATTTATAACCTGAGTACGAAGGCAACAGGATTAACATCGCTGCTTAATAATGCCACTATTACAGAAAGCAATCTTTCTTGCATCATTATCGGAAAACTTCATCAAGCTAAACAAGATACATTTAAGGCCATCGCCGACGAAAAAAATAAAGTTATACAAAAAATATATGCGGCCAATCTCAAAAAGCTGTCTGATCGGCTAGACATCGTATGCCAAGATCAAAGAAAATGTGCACTAAAACAATGCGCGGAATCGGGTCAAGAATACATTGATATACAACGCAGACAATTCATGAATCGTGCTCGTAGCGGGCATAGGAAAGCCGAACGGATGGAAGGCCTATTAAAATTATTGTCTAAGCATAATAATCCTGCACAGCTTATCAATGAAGCCGGAATAAAAGCAGTACTAGATTGGGTACACAGCATGCGATATAACTCCCCTCATGATAAAGTGGCTCATCCAGACTGCAAAAAAGGCGGATGCTACAGAGACGCTCTTGATAAAATGCTAGCGGCTTTAGAAAAGCCAACAATATCACCACCTGAACTAGAAGATTTAGAGGAAGCAGATCACTACACCCCAGCACTCACTGACTTCCTCACACAGCAAAAAGCTGCTCTTACCAGAACCATCAGTGAATATTGCAAGAGCCATAATCACGCAATTCAACATGCAATAAATGCACTAAAACAACTCAAGACCGGACTCGCTAAAGCTACGGCAAACCTTCAGTTCAAGCATGAAGGTGGCGCGACAGCAACAAGTAGCCTTGCTAATCAGTCACTGCTAACTGACTCACATAATCATACTCATGATGCAAGAATGGTGGAGGCATCTCATGTCCAGAAGAGATAGGCGTATACGAAATAAAGAAGAACCGTATAAAACAATCATTCGGAACTTCAATTGGGTTAACCATCCACAAAATGTTCCATATGAAATATGCTTACTAAAAGAGATACTCAGGGAATATGCAACACCCAATGTCATGCATACATTTGCCAATTTGATGCGCAGAGTTTTCCACGTTGTAAGTTTTGCTCGCAGGACACACAAAATAGATGCTCTAAGCATTACTGATAATTATGAGACTTATGCCGTGACAGAAAAAAGAGATAAAGAGTCAACAATTTGTGAATTTTACAACCAACTTAATACAGTGGCACAAAAGAACTGGATCGACACTACACAGACTAATAGTCAGCCCATACTAAAAAAAATTGCAAGAGACCCTGGGCATGTATCAGACATGAACATTGCCTTAACTCTCTATGCACAGAAAGTTGGGGCAACTTATGTAGGTGGCATGACAAAAGATGTGTGGGATAAGTTTCGTATTGACCACCCCAAATTGACACTCACCACATGCTTTTTAGTACATAATAGTATTCTGATACGAAGAGAAAAACATCGTTTTGAGCCAGTTGTGTCACGCGGCTTAATGATGCACGACTTTTTGCTTACAGAAAAAAACAAAACGCTTGTAGACAGACACTATGCTGATTTTTGTCATGAAATCGATGTGGCCACTGACCTATATCCCCCCTTTATGCTAGCCAGCGATAAATGCGACAAACTTATAGAAGTACTGGGGCCTTGCGGTGAACTTATCTGGAGAGCGCGACTCAATACCTGTATACGTGGTCAACTCCCCCTTGCATTGTCAGTTTTACAAAAAGCACCTCAACACTGGGATGGCATTCAGGAGTACTTTAAGTATAAAGATCACAAAAATGCAATGGGCCAAACAGCATACCAATGGCTAAAAGCACAACCAAAAGTGCGCACTCGCGATGGAAGAGAAGTGCTCGCGAATGAACACTACCGAGAAATCTTCAAGTATATGGATAAAGAATGCGGCATACCCAACTGGAAATACAGTGCATTTCGCTTCACAATGGAAGACAGAGATCTGAGAGCATATGGGCTTTTACAACCCTCAGTACTCAACAGAATAGATGAAAATGACTATTTTAATCGGAATGCAATAAATCAAGCACGCGAAAAACCGCCTGCGCTTGAGGCTGAAGAAACCCCAACCACAGCACTAAGCATGTAAAGTCTAATCGCAATACTTCTATACGGGCCTGAACTTGTATGTCGATGCACATTGAGATAATAATTCTGGCCCAATTTTACTTTCCACCATCAAAATATCCCTGAGTGAGCTGGGTCTGATGCATTGGGATAGTCCCGTATTTTCTCAGACCATTGCCTGCCGCTACAAAACCTAGAATGGTAATCTTCAACATCGATGTGCTGAACCTTGGCTTACAACGATCACAATATTACACCCTACAAAACTCACCACGAACCAGCACTATGCGCTCACTGACAAGGCGAAATCATTCTGCCCTCTTTCTCACCCCAATCTTTTAGTGCCATGATCACTGGCTCTAACGTCCTCCCCAACGCAGTCAATGAATACTCTACTTTTGGAGGCACCACAGGATAAACCGTTCGCTTAACCAGCCCATGCAACTCGAGCTCTCTGAGCTGTCTGGTCAACATCCGTTGTGACACACTGGGGATTAATTTACGTAAGGCATTAAATCGATGCGTACCTTGTAGTAGATGATACAGCACCACGCCCTTCCACTTGCCACCGATAATAGACAACGCCACTTCTACCGAACACACAGTATGGCAATCATTTTTTTTATCCATTCACCCTCCAATAGTATACATTTTGTTAGTATAACACATTTATGTGCGTACTTACAGGTAATGCTGGGTCATGGTATAATGGTGTTTTATCAAGATCAAACTGGAGAATTATCATGAATTTAGGTCTTAACAATAAAATCGCCCTTGTCACAGGCGCCAGTCAGGGCTTGGGGTTTGCTACCGCACGCCAACTTGCAAAAGAAGGCGCGAAGGTTATTATTGCTAGCCGCAATGCCGACAGAGTGCAACAAGCTGTCGCTGAAATTCAGCGTGAAATCAAACACCCAGAGCGTATCACTGGGGCGATATTTGATGCGATGGAGACAGCGAAAATCAAAGCCTTTATTGACGAGCAAGCTGCTGTCTATGGCGGTCTGGATATCTTAATCACAAACACAGCCGGCCCAAAAGCAGGAATGCTTGATGAGGTCACACAGGTCGACCTAGACAACGTCTACAAACAACTGCTTGCCAGCACTTTTGAGCTGATCCAGTCAGCATCCAGCTACCTGAAAAAAAGTGAATGCGCCAGCATTTTGACCATCACCAGCATTTCTGCTAAGCAAGCCATTCCTGGCTTGGCATTATCGAATATCTTTCGTCCTGCAGTCACCGCTCTCAGCAAAAATCTGTCACAAGAATATGGACCTGATGGCATTCGGGTTAATAGTATTTTGCCTGGCTGGACATCTACTGCAAGAACACAGCAACTCCTACAGGCCGATGGATTAAATTTCAACCAGGCACAGATTGAGCAGGACATTCCACTACGACGCATTGCAACACCGGAGGAATTTGCCAATGTAGCGACTTTTCTTGTATCACCCGCTGCCAGCTATTTAAACGGCGTCATGCTACCAGTTGATGGTGGCAAAATATTAGGGTTGTCATAACAACAGCTTGCGCGGTCAAGATAAAAGGCAAATACAGTGAATCGCTTTATTTAGAAAATGATAATGGAAATCAGCATGAGGCTTCTTGAATCATATATGGCCACGAATATTGCTAATCTTGTGCCGCCACCATAAAAAATGGTGGCGTCCCCAAGGGGATTCGAACCCCTGTTGCCGCCGTGAAAGGGCAGTGTCCTAGGCCTCTAGACGATGGGGACCCAAGAGATTGTGGAGCTAGGCGGGATCGAACCGCCGACCTCTTGCATGCCATGCAAGCGCTCTCCCAACTGAGCTATAACCCCAAATTGAGAAGTTTAATACTACGAAGTCGACAATGCGCTGTCAACCCCCATCTTCATCTTTTTTGCGTTTATTTCTGCGACGCTGCCGGCATGCGTGTAATCCATAAACAGTCATGACCGGGCCTGAACCAACATACAACAACATAATAACAAACAATACCCTTGGAGGATCTAATGCAATCGCCAGAATCACCAGTAACAACATGAGCATGCTGAAAAATGGAACTCGCCCACCCAATGATAAGCCCTTGAAACTATGGTAGCGAATGGTACTGACCTTCAGCAAACTCACCAGTAGCGTAATCACCGCAATGAAACGAGCATGACTCACACCCACAATATGAGTATCGACTGCCAGCAAAACAAAGGTGGCAATAAAACCAGCCGCAGCAGTTGTCGATAACCCTTGAAAATGGGTCCGTGTCGGCTGCACATTAAAACGTGCCAAACGCAAAGCTGTACAAGAGGCATACATGAAAGCAACCAACCACCCCAACTTACCCAGCGAGTGTAGCGACCAGCTGTACAAAACCAGTGCAGGCGCAACCCCAAATGCCACCACATCAGCCAAGCTGTCTAATTGGGCACCAAACTCAGACTCACACTGCATCATTCTAGCCACGCTGCCATCCAGGCCATCCATTAACATGGCCAATAATATTGCAACTGCAGCGACTTTGAAGTTCTGCTGCATAGCAGCAACAATGGCGTAAAAGGCAGCAAAAAAGCCCATGAGGGTCAATACGTTAGGTAGTAAATAAATACCCTTATCTTTGATTGAATGCTTTGAAGATGACAAAATAAAACCTCCGGTGTGGCACTGTCTAGAAAAATACTATACTATCAATCATCGCAACATCACAGTTACATTTAAGTTGGTATCGCAATGACAACATCTGGCAAAAAAATAATCATCGAGGGCGTCACCGAATCTGGGGAGCGGTTTCGACCAAGCGACTGGGCAGAACGCCTCAGTGGTCGTGCAGCCCACACGCAACACCGACGCCTAGTATACTCCCCCATGCTGCAGCCAAGCTACAAAGATGGCAGCAAATGTGTTATACTGGATATGGCTTTAGAGAAGTCAAATCCAAAGCTTTATCATTCCATACTGGCCTTTGCCAAACTCAATCGCCTTAAAATGTGGGAAATGACCGACGATGCTGCAGAGCCAGAGTAAACAACACCCGTGCCATCAGGGCACCGCATCTGAAACAATCTTTGCCTGTGGTGATAGCCACTTCAGCTCACTCATTTCTGACATCAACCGATCAAACCACACCATTGATCTTGAGAGCTATGGTTTCAGTAAAGACAAGTTGGGTGACCGTGTGGTTGATGCGCTGCTAGCAGCACTCAAACGCGGCGTCAGCGTGCGCATTCTTGTTGATGGCTTTGGTGCACCATTTTGGGGCAGCCAATATGCGAAACGCTTAGAGGCAGCCGGCGCTGAAACACGAATTTTTCACCCCCTAGCCTGGCAACATCATAACTGGCGCCGCTCTTGCATGCGCTTACCCTGGCTGTGGAAACCTTTTCAATTATTACTCAAAAGCAACGCTCGTAACCATCGTAAAATATGTATGATTGATGGGCGCATCGCATACGTGGGTAGCTTCAATATTCGACAAGTACATTTATCAACAGATGCAGGTGGCGCAAGTTGGCGTGATACATCTATTCGTTTAGAAAACGTTGATATCACTGAAATGAATGAAGCTTTTGATTCTGCTTGGTTTCACAAAAAATTGCGGGAACGCATCCGTGACTTATTTCATCATATTCGAAAAGAACCCCGTATTCGCTTGAACCATACCCGCCACCGAAGACGCATTCTGTACAAACACTTTTTACGTAAAATCAACTTATGTAAGCAGCGACTTTGGATAACCAATGCTTATTTTGTACCAGACAATAAGCTACTCAAGCGCTTGAAAGATGCTGCAAAACGTGGCTGCGATGTACGCATATTACTACCCAAAAAGTCAGATATCTTTGTGATGCCCTGGGCCAGTCAAACCTTCTATCGTAGCTTGATCAAATCTGGTGTACGCATTTTTGAATACCTACCCAGCGTGTTACATGCCAAATCACTGATCCTGGATGACTGGATGCTGATCGGCTCCAGCAATCTCAATAGCCGTAGCATGCGTCATGATCTAGAAGTTGATGTGAATGTGATGCATACTGGCAGTAAAAAAGCACTTGTTAAAATATTTTTAAATGATTTACAACAGGCGAAAGAAGTTTCTCTCAAGACCTGGGAAAAGCAACGTCAATGGTACAAAAGGCTTCTTGGGCAAGCTATTCTATACATTAAATACTGGATTTAATGCAAGTCAGGTGGCCATGATCAATACCAGCATATACGCCGCATACACTAGCAGTAATAATACACCAAAACATTTCGGTAAGCTGTGCTGTCGACGACATACATAAAGTGTACCCCATAGCAATAAGGTTATAGCCAACATCCAACAATAATCTCGCCGCAATAAAATATTTGGTAATACCACTGGTGATACCAATGCTGGCATGGCTAGCACGGCGCACAAATTAAAAATATTTGAGCCTATCAAGTGCCCAATCGCAATATCATGCTGCCCTCGCCTAGCACTGACCAAGGTTGCCGCCACTTCTGGCAATGAAGTACCCAAAGTCACCACTGTGAGGCCAATCAACAATTCACTCAAACCAAAGGCACGCGCAATCACCACTGCTGCATGTACGAAACACTCGGCACTGATAAATAAAACAAATAATCCTAGGAGCCACCAAAGCAGTTGCCGCCAAAATGGCTGAACCTCAGTGACAGCAGACGACGGAGGTGCCTCCTCAGGATGGCGCAGCGCCAAGAAGAGCATTAGGCATAAACCACCAAGAAGACACAGTAATGTTGGCCAACCTAAACCAAACCAGCATAAAAAACCACCCACAAATAAACTGATCACCAAAAGCACAGGCAGCTCTAATCGAAATAAGCGTGGGGATGCAACTATGGGGAACATAAGCAACGCCAACCCCAAAACCAAAGTCAGGTTTGCAATATTAGATCCAACAACATTACCTACAGCTAAGATCGCTTTTCCACGCAAGCTCGCCATCAGAGAGACAACTAACTCAGGAAAAGAAGTACCAAAACCGACCAAAACAACCCCAACCACCATCGGTGGCCAATGCCAGCGTCGCGCCATGGCAATAGAAGCCTGCACAAAACGATCCGCCGACCATGCGAGCACCACAGCAGAAATAATCAATAGCAGTATCATCAATAACAGCATGCGCACTCCTTAATGCTTGCAGCGTACAATCACTGCAATAGTTCATGATAAGAGGAAAGCTGTGCTTTGCCAAATGTGGGATATTATTTTGTCTTTTGAGTAGAGCTATGCTAAAGTGGCCTGCGAATGGAATACACGACAGAGGATCTATGTCAGTCTCATTACAGCAACGTTACGCACGTGACAGCTTTTGCTATGGCTGTGGCCCTGCTAATGCACGAGGCCTGCAATTAGAAAGCTTCGCCAAAGAAGACTTCACAGAAGCATTTTGGACGCCCAGTGAGCACCATAATGCGTTCCCGGGCATACTCTGCGGTGGTATTATTGGTACTATTCTAGACTGCCACTGCAACTGGACAGCAGCCTGGGCCCTGATGAACCACCACCAATTGGCTGAATTCCCCTGCACAGTGACTGCAGACTACCGCATCAAGATGCGCCGCCCGACACCCATGGGCGTGCGGCTACGCCTGATCGGCCGCTGCCGCAATATCGACAATAACAACGCCATCATCGATGGTGAGCTCTGGGCTGGCGATCACAAAACAGCAACACTTGACGGCAAATTTGTTGCCGTAGGAGAATCTCACCCAGCACATCAGCGTTGGAAAAAAAGCCAGCCCGACAATATTTGAACAGATATTTGGGCAGAATCGAACAACCATTACTATACTAAATGAATCCGTTCTAACATGTGAAGGAACGATTCATGTCAAAAAAAACAGGCCAAAATGAAAAGGCCTTTGCGCAAGGCGCAGAAAGCACTGTTTACAAAAGGGGAGACCAGTTAGTATTTGTACCTAGCGAACAAGAGCTGAAAGCAAACGCTGGGAACCCCATTTGGTTGATTGAATCTGCAACAAAACTGCAGGATATCATCAGTAAATTAGATGAAAACCCTGCAATAAGGATAACAGAGCATACAATACTCACCGGAACACAAGCGATCAAGGAAATAGGGAAAGAGTTATATACAGAATCATTCGCATCTGTACTTACACAAACTAGACAGAAGCTGACAGAGACAGATTTAAATGAAGACGAGATAGCTCAGTATGCAACATGTACCAAGCAATCTATGCTACCTGAAGAATATCAGCAGATGCAGACAAAACAAGATAATACCGAAACCATTTGTGCGATGACAAAACCAAACATAACAGCCTGTGATGCACTCGACCAGTTAACACACATTCATGCAGCCGGAGTGACACATGCCGATATCGGTGCGCACAATCTATTTGTCAAGCAAGAAGGCAAGGATGTTGGCACAGTCCACTTTATTGACTTTGGTGATGGAAAGGCAGCACTAGAGAGGGATAAAAGGTTTGATACTGGGAAAAAAGAAGACTGCCATGCCTTAGCTTGGACAATACTAGAATCAGTTTATCAAGTCAAAAATAACGCCACGACAAAAAGCTATGAAGCCAAAAATGCGACAGGTGAAACGATATATCGAACTAAAACAAGAAATCGTGACTCTGTTGATCATGAAGAGTTTAAAGAATTTGTCGAAAAGGCAGAGCTAATGCAACCGAGTGACAATCAAGAAATTGCAGCAACCAAAGCCTTTATCATTGCGGTGCATGCAGGAAAACACCCATATGAAATATATCAAGATATGAAAAAAAACCATGGTACGTCGAAAATGTTAAAAACGATAGAAGACATATCAACAGTCAAAGAAAAAAAAACAGCACATTTAATCAAAGACTATAAAGGGAAAAATTTAGGCAGCATTGAAATACTATCAAACCTATCAAGAAACAATCCTACACTTTGCAGGACAGAATCCTTTAAAAATTTTAGAGAAAGCGTAGCAGAACAATCCATAGAAGAGCTTCACAGTCAGAGCCTAGACGAATTCAGCATTCTATCTCATATAGCGGAAAAAGAGCCTGAACTGCGAAAAACAAAAACCGTGCAGAATATGATTAATCGCTGCAAGACAATCAATGTCTTGCTAGTCGTTGTTAGTATCCTGCTACCACCACTGGCACCTGCAATGGCTATACTGATAGTAGATAATGCACAGAGAATAAAGCAAGCTGAAAACGCCCAGTCCGAAACCGTAGAAAAAGCTAAATCAACTTTAAAACAGGGTAACAGCGATTTAGAAACACCCCTTCTTAGTGGAAAATCAAGCACAGAATCAAGCACACAATCGAGACCAGCAGCATTTAATCAAGGCAAAACAGCTGCGACAATTGATGCAGACAAAGAAAATCAAGCTCAAGGACAAAACAAGAATAATCCAGACCTCGATGAAGATAGTATACCTAGACAATAGAAGCAACGCTTTTACATGCATCCAATCACAATCAGCACAACAACCGCCTGTATTGATTAATAAATAAACACAGCCAAATGGCAGCTCGAGAAAAATCGAACCATCTTAACTATACTTTACAATTGAAACCAAATATACCATGGGGTAATTGATGCAAGAAAAAGCGAAGGAATATGAAGACAGCTGGGAAAAAAATCGTTTTGCAAGCGGTGCGAATTGCGCGGTGTATAAGCACAAAAAAAACAATACACTATTATTTTTTACACCCAACGGCAATGCCTCTATAGCAAATTATGCCATGTCGTCAACTGATGCCCCAAAACCAAGCAATAGTGATCACGAAATGCAGCAAGCTGTGTACCAGCGCCTGCAATCACAAAAATCAGGTATTAGATATGCACAACATGAATTTTACAAAGATAAGCAGACAGAAACAATACTCGGTACCACACGGTATAACGAATCAATAGATCAGATCAAAGCATTCCAAGGACGCATCAATGGGAATAATGGTGATCCTAAATACACAACAAATCCCGAAGGCTTTCTAACCTGTATTGTACAACAAGACCTTTCTGCTACGCATGATATGCTACTTATGAACGGGGGTCCTAAAAAATTCAAAACTTGCGATATTGAAAAACCGATTGTTACCGCTGTTGATGCGTTGGACCAAATGCAAAAGATACATGATATTGGCATTGCTCATGGTGACATCAAAGGTAATAACATGGCCATCAATAAAGCCGATGGGACACTCACTTTTATTGACTGGGGTGACCCTATTGGTAGCCAATTATTACAAACAGACAATAAGAACAAGCAAGCATTTGAATCCGCCAAAAAAACGGATAGCCAAAGAATGGCATGGACTTTATTGGAGATGGTGTTTCAGAGAACAACAGCGTCAGAATACAATGATAATGATAATGAAAAAACAATCACCGGGCAAAAGGGTCAGACTATACATTCTATCGGCAATCCAGAAGATCGTCTTAAGATTAGCCAAGTCAATAACGGCAAGGACTTTAAGAAATTGGTTCAGAACACTACCCTGCTGAGACCAACAGATACAAATGAAATCGCAGCAACCAAAGCTTTTATCATTGCTGTTCATGAAGGCAAACACCCACACCAAATTTACCAAGACATGAAAAAAAACCATGGTACATCGAAAATAACTGAGACAATGAAAAACATGTCAATAGTCAAAGAAGAAGAAGAAGCAAAGAAATTAATCGAATCTCACCAAAAGAGCGGTCTGGATGAATTTGTAATACTATCAAAAATAGCACAAGAACACCCTAAACATTGCAAAACACAAACCGTGCAGAATATGATTAATCGCTGCAAGACAATCAATGTCTTGCTAGTCGTTGTTAGTATCCTGCTACCACCACTGGCACCTGCAATGGCTATACTGATAGTAGATAATGCACAGAGAATAAAGCAAGCTGAAAATCCATCACAAAAAATATGTGAACAAAGTCCACAACCAAGGCTATTATCAAATAATAGTGGGCCTGCACAGCCTCAAAGTAAAAGTGAGGGCAAAACCCTTCAATAAAGTAAGTAGGCTATGCTAACGACCAACACTGTCCTCCCAGATAAACTTGTGTAGCTGACACTGCAGCCTGACCAACAACTTATCTGATAGTATCCATTCAGCCAACTGCTCTGCAGCTAACTGTTCGTGACTAGCAGAAAACAAAACGGGTAGACGTGACAACAACGCATTGTCTTCACAATATCGCTTAGCCCAACAGTAATCTTCATAATCACAAATCACAAACTTTAGATTATCTTTATCTTGCCTTAGTAATGGCACATTTTCGTAACGATTAAAAGACTGCTGCTTGGAACCCGGTGTCTTTAAATCCATGATTATATGCACGCGTTCATCAACTGGGGCAATATCGATGGCACCACTGGTTTCTAACGAAACAGTGTGACCAGCGTCACACAAGCGCGTCAATAACGCCAGACAATTGCGCTGTGCCAGTGGCTCACCACCAGTGACACAAACATGCTGGCAGCCATGCGCTTGCACTTGTTGTAGAATCACGTCGTATGAGTGTGTTTCCCCACCATGGAATGCATAATCCGTATCACAATACTGACAGCGCAAAGGACATCCAGTCAGGCGCACAAACACGGTTGGCCAGCCAACTAACGTAGACTCGCCCTGAATAGAATAAAAAATTTCACTGATTCGACAACTATTTGGCGTAACACCCATGAATACCCTCGCACAAGCTTAAAATCTGCTGCCAAGTTAACAGGAATTATCAACTGATGCAAATAATTGCACAATGTGTCACCAAAGTGAACAGATTAATGTTGCCATATGGCTGTTGATTGTATTTAATTCTACGAAAAAATACCCAGTGTGTGCTAAAATTATCTATAAGATTGACTGCCAATATTGCGCAGACACAATGCAACATGCATGCAGGAGGCACCCATGAAAAACAAACTCATACCTACCCTACTCACAGTAGCCTTGGCCATCACCTGCTCAAGCAGCTGGGCAGCAGCTAAAGCAAAACCTGGTAAAGTCGCACCAGCCAGCGTAGCACAACTGAATTCAGCAGTGAAACTGCTAGAAAAGCAAATAGCCGCAGTGCAGGCAAGCATACCAAAAGCGGTGAATGCACAAGCTGCGCTAACAAGAACAAGTATTGAACGCATTAACGCCCAAATTGCGCAGCAAAACAAGCATCTCACCACACAGATCAATCAGGTGCAAAGTACACTGATCAAACGAATCAACCAGAAGTAACCGCTTAACTGAAAGAAGTTGATTACAGCTCTACCTTAGCTTGGCGCCATAATAAGCGTGATAAGGCTTCCTCTGGCTGCCGCCCCTCATATAGAATGGCGTACACCTCGGAAGTGATCGGCATATCCAGCCCTTCTCTGAGGATGATTTTGTGCAAATGAAAGCAGGCTTGCATGCCCTCAATGACTTGATCAATGCCACCCTTTGCAGCATCAATACTGCTACCAGCACCGATGGCCAAACCAAAACGCCGGTTGCGTGAACGATCATCTGTTGCTGTCAACAATAGATCACCCAAACCAGCTAACCCCATTAGTGTCGACTCTTGAGCGGAAAAACAAGCACATAAACGACGCATTTCCACCAGGCCACGCGTAATCAGCGCACTGCGTGCGTTGGCACCTAAGCCCATACCATCAGCGATACCCGCAGCAATTGCCAGTACGTTTTTCAGTGCCGAACACAACTCCACGCCTGTCATATCATCATTACGATAAACGCGAAACGTGTCGGCATGAAATGCGGCAACCAAGTCGTCAGCAAATGCAGCATCATTGCTTGCAACAGCAACAGCAGTGGGTAAGTTGGCGCCCACCTCTGCAGCTAAGCTAGGGCCTGACAAGACAGCCATCACACAATTGGGAAAAACCTTCTTGACTGCGCCATCTAGCAAACCATGCGTTTCAGGATCAAAGCCTTTACTGGCCCAAGCAATACGCGGCTGAGACAATAAAGGAGATAATGCCTGCAACATCTCAGAAAAAGCATGAGATGGGGTCACCAAAAGAATATCTGATATGCCGTCAACAGCGGCTGATAGATCAGAATAAAATGTCATGCTCTCAGGCAGAATACAGCCTGGCAAATAACGTTTATTTTCCCGACTGTCAGCCAATGCAAGCATATGCTCAGAATGACGACCCCACAAGCGAACATGTAGACCGTTTTGAGCTAGACGGTAAGCTAAAGCCGTTCCCCAAGAACCTGCCCCGAGAACGGCTATTTCTTTGAGCATAAATTAAGCTTCTTGCTTATCTTTTGCCTGCTCTTGCTGCTCGTGCTGGTGATACAACGCATCAAAGTTCACAGGAGCTAAATATAGTTGCGGGAAACCACCGCGCACAACCAAATCTGTCACAGCTTCGCGAGCATATGGGTACAATACACTTGGGCAAAAACTACCCAACATTGGCTTAAGCTCTTCGTCTTTAAAACCTTTAGCCATGAAAATACCCGCTTGTTGTACTTCGACTAAAAATACCACATCTTCACCCATCTGCACTTTGACAGAGACAGTGAGTACCACTTCGTGATGCTCATCATCAAGACGGGCAGACTGTGTTCCCAGATCCATGTGCAGCTCAGGCTTCCAATCCTGTAAAAAAACCTCAGGGGCCTTAGGTGACTCCCATGATAAATCCTTAACGTACAATCTTTGAATACCAAATTCAGTATTCCCTTGTTCGTTTGTATTTTCTTCAGCCATTGTTTCCTCCTGTTGTTAATGAAAGTGGCTTAACATGTCTACACAATACCCTACCTAGGATGATTGCGCCAATAACGCGTCTAATTTACCAGCTTGTTCCAGCGCCCACAGCTGATCAAAGCCACCAACGTGCGTATCTGCAATGAAAATTTGCGGCACAGTACGCGCATCTGGTGCTCGCTTGAGCATTTCATCACGACCAGATGGGTCTTGATCAATCATGACCTCGCGGTATGAAACACCTTTGTTATTCAGTAAGTCCTTTGCTCGATCGCAATATGGACAGGTCTTAGTTGAGTAGATATCAACGTTTGCCATGTTTTTTTCCTTTTTCAGTGGTGGTAGGCATATTAGCAGAGCGCCATGCACGCATGCCACCCTTTAAAAAATATGCATTTTCTATGCCGTGCTGACGCACAATGGGCAGAGCTTTAGTCGCGGTCAATCCACGCTCACAGACCAACACAACAGGACGCGACTGATACGCTTTCAGCTTTTTTGGCTTTGCCTGCAGATCAGCCAGTGGGTAACTGACAGAGCTCACAATATGGCCTGCATCATACTCAGAGGCTGGTCTAATATCGATCACTGCTGCCGATTCTTGATTCATCATACGCGTCAAAACAACAGCATCCACTGTTTGACCCATACCACTCTTTGCCTTGGCTTCTTCCCACATCAATGCAAAAAATACCACCAAAGCTGCAACACAAAGAAGCCAGTGCTGTGAAATGAACAAACTTAAATTTGACATGAAAATTAATACCCTAATTTATTAAAAAGACCGACAAATAACGGACTATTGACAATCTACCAGATTACAATCAGCATTGCAAAAAAGAGCGTTCTTAACGACTGATCATTGGCTGCCACCATGGCATGAAGAACAGTTACCCCACTTGATCAATTGTGCTTCAATCCAGACAAGCGAATACTCAAAACCAACAGGGAGAAAATAATGCAACAAAACAACCTGAGACAAGGACTGTTATCGGATAACGGAACAAACACAACACCTGTCCATACCTTATCCGATACTCTGACAGCGTTAACAAATGCTATACCGGAAACAGAGCAGGAAGCAGAAGGTACAGCGAACAGTCCTACGCCAGTGGGTAAGTTAATCATCGGTCTTGATGTCATCTGGACAGCCATCACTACAGCGAATTTGACAGTTGCTTTTGGCCGCGTCTCAGCAGACCTGTTTGGACAAATGTTCAGCGACAATATAACTGATTACAATATTATCATGCCCACTGCGATATGCCTGCAACTGATCATGAATGGTATGCAGACTTGGATGGCTGCCCGCCTCTTTAAAAAGCTACATGAGCTTTATGACAATACAAAAAAGACATTATCAAGCTCACACAATCATTGCCCTGCGCGCTGTGACACCCCAGCCCCTCGCGTAACCTATGAGCTCATCATGACTGGCTTGAGCCTTGGTCTCAGTCTATTAGCCGCGACTTTTCTAGCAGGCGCTGTTAGCTTTGCACCAGATGGTGTGCATTTACCAAAAGCCACATCGGCCTTGAGCTCTATCGTAAGCTATTGCGACCAAACATACCGCCTTGACATCATTCAAAAACTTGCAGCAGCTAACATGTACATTTATTTAGTGACTTTGGGGCAAAATGGCTGTAGACAAACACTAAATACGGTTTGGCAAGCAATACCAGATCTACAACAAGCATTCAGTATTTGGTTTCGATTTCATCAACTCATTTGCGCAAAACAAGTAACGTCTATTTCAAACCTCCAAGAAAAAATCCTAGCACATCACAGAAAAATACACCGACGAAAGCAAGCACATGCAAAAACACCTGACAGCAACAAGCTACGTAACGCTGTCATTAAGTTGGCAATAACATCAACAAGAGCTGGCACCGTAAGCGACCTTAATACCTTCACAGAAACCGTAACCAATGAGTATGAAACTGAGACACCAGCCACATGCTGCGAAAAAATCTCCTCTCTATTGATTCAAGTCCCATGCGTACTCAGCAACTTGCCATGGATGGGGGTCATGATACGATCGGAACCCTTTGGACCTGTGATTACCCCAGTACTTGCAACATTGGCCCTCATATTGAATACTAAAATTGCGCTTGATTTTACAGGCTTTCTCAAGCAAAGCTTCAATACACGATCAGTGAGTGTCGCTGGAAATATCCTAGACAAAACAATGCTCATCCTGTTCATAGCGGGCACTGTACTACCAGCATTCCCGTCAGTGATTTTAGGCAATGACCAACGCACAGCTTACTGCCTTACTGGAAAACATTTCACCCTCCTACGACAAGATAACATCACGACATACGAAGATGATAGCTGTGAAATTGTCCCAACTGTCTTCAAAACCACTTTTGCAGTGCTGGGCATGCTGGGAGTCATGCTCTACCTCAGTCTTGCAGCATCTAGTCTGGCCAGCTGTATTGCTACTCCTCTCAAAAAAATCAGCAATCAATACAAAAATGTCACCCAACTACTTGATAATCTAGCCATATATCAGGAAAGCAAAATTAAAGCGCATCTCAAAAAGCACAATGATGCCACTAAAATTGGTCGATGCAGAATCTTAATACATTATTCCGAAGAGGACTTAACAACTTTACAGACTTCACTTGAGAATGAAAGTGTTGGAAGTCTTCCAGATCCGAAATTTGAAAACCTTCACATAAAAATCTGTGCGCTAAGTAATGATACATACAAAGATGAGCAGTTTACTGAAGAGGAAATACGAGAATTGATGCAGCACCTAGTCAATAAAAATCTTTCTGAATTAACAAAACGCTGCCTGATTCATGACAGTCCCAATAACGAAGCTATGGCACATGCCTTTAGGTATTTTTACACTATCAATTGCCTGATACTTTCTATGCCACTTACTTTTTTATTATACACAGCCCACCAACCAACCAGCGAAACCCAGTTACTTGGATTAGAAAACATGCTTGAGTCCTTCGCGCACTCATTTATTCCTTTAATAGTCACGGTGCTTGCTGGACACATTAAAACGAAAAACAGGACTGAAAACAACAATCAAAAAACATGCCTGCGGCTCTTCATCAAGCCAATCACAGCACTCATCACCTACGCCTTTATAAGTCTAGGTACCGCCACCATTATTAACAATACACTCAGAGTCATCGGCCTAGAAGACCTCAGCATATCAACATACTTTATCACTCAATACTTAACACAAAATTTCATCAATTATCGTTTCACCTACAGTGCTGTGGAAAGATTGGAAAAACGCTCCACTTCTCTGCCAATATGCGATAACCAACATCCGCTATGGCGAACAAAGTGTTGCCCTCAAGTACCAGACGAAGAAGCAGGTAGCCTTGATGAAAACTCAGAAGCAGCAAGATCAAGATCAAGATCAAATGATGGAATAACTGACATGAGCTCCGACTCAGATAATTACTTTAATACCGGCTCCTAAATGAACGAAATCAGCTTGTTTTAACTGTTGCACTTTCATAGAAATCTTGCTCATGCCGAAGCACATCCAAGCAAGTTTTCTGCAGCCGAAAACCGTGACCCTCACCCGAAAAAGTCATAACACGGTGAGGCTTGTCTTGCTCAGTGAGCACTGCTGATATTGCTTCACACTGTGACGGTGGCACAACAGTATCATCTAAACCCTGTAAGAACAAAATAGGGGCTGATATCTGCTCAGCATTTAATACCGGTGAGCGCTTCTGATAAACTGATAATGCGTGCGGCAGCTCTCCAACCAAGGTGTTGAGATAACTGGCCTCAAACCGATGTGTCTGCTCACCCAAAGACAGCAAATCAACAACACCGTATAGACTCACACCGCCAGCAAAAAAATCATGATGTATCAATGCATTCAGCACAGTGAGACCGCCAGCACTGCTACCACGAATAAAACAGCGTGTTTTATCAGCAAGCCCTTGGGAAGCAACAGTCTTTGCCATGGCAACACAATCCTCCGTGTCCATCTCACCCCAATTACCAGCCAGTGCCTGCCGAAATTCTCGACCATAACCACTACTTCCTCGATAGTTGACATCCAAAACAGCATATCCCCGTGCCACCCAGTATTGCGTGCTGAGACGACACAATGTATCGGCATGTGCTGTTGGCCCACCATGACAATTCACAATCATAGGAGGTGGCGTACTGCAGCCTATTGGACAATATAAAAAACCCGATACAGTCAAACCATTCCTATCAATAGACACAGTCTCTGGCGCAACCAAATGGGCGTGATCAACTGCTGGCTTAGCAGAGGGGATACTTTGCATAAAATGATGGCCAGATTGCTCTACTGATACAAGTGATAATACTTGCTTTGCATCCCCCGCAAAACAGTGTACTTGCTGTTCCGAAACAGCTATGGACACATCGAAATCCGTCATCGTAAGATTAATTTTCTCAGCATGAGATCCCTCAATAACATACATATGCTGATTACCAGGTGAGCCCGCGATAGCATATAACCGACCATCTGCTGCAAAAGCAAAAGTTTGGATACCATATATCCATGCAGGATAACCACATTCACCAGGCAACACCGCAACTGGCATGAATGAATCATTCTGTACGCGGTAAATTTGCCAAAAGCCTGTATGATCACTGCTAACATGCAGCTCTCCGGTCGGAGACCAAGTTGGTTGATTGATACTCGCCTTGATATGGGGGCATATTTCACGTATCGAATGACAAGACTGCCCATCCCACTCAGCACAATAGAGAGTGGTTAACTCCCAAGGCATTTGCTGCTCTGACCATGTAATCCATGCCAGTTGTTTACCATCTGGTGAGAAACATGGTGCCACATAAAAATCAGCACCCTTGGCGATAACAACTGGTGCTTGTCGCTCATTCACCAAACTCATGCGCACTAAATCATGTGTCACAACGCCTGCTGTATGACACTCGCGCACACATACAACTGCCTTTTGATCAGGTGTTATGACCATATCCGTATAACGCCAAGCGCGTTTTTTGGGGCCCTCAATTGTCAGGCAATGCACGTTCTGCTGCATCACATCGGGCTGCCAATACACACACTGATCCTCATCTGCAACAAAAACACATTGCCCTGCTTGCACACGATAATCTCCCCCGCCATACTCATTCACCCTCGAGCGCACACAAAATGTACCAGGCGTCACCGCCTGAACGGTGTCACATCCTTCCCGTATTCTGACTATCTGCTGTTGCTTGCCTCGACGACGGCACCAGTAGACATAACCAGCATCTGCCTGACATTGACTAAAACGGTCAGCACCTGCGACAACCATGGCCGGTGTGATTTCTGATATGAGCATAGAGCCTCCAATTTTCTGAACCTGGAACGATCACCAAATCGACTGAATACCATGTATCATACCGCAACTCACCCTGATCAGCACATGCTAGGCATCAGTATTTGCTATAATACTGAAAAAACCCCAGGAGGTCCCCTATGTCACACTTTGAAACCGTTATGGCTGACCCAGCCAATCACTATGGCTTACCACGTCATGTACTCACTGATGAAAAACTATCAGAGAGTGAAAAACGTAAAGTGCTGCAAGAATGGGAGCAAGATGCGCTCGCACTGGAGCGTGCCAGTGAAGAAAACATGAATGCAGACGTGCCAGATATGCTCAGTCGCATTCATCGTGCGCTACAAATGCTCAACAACCCCAGCTAATATTCAACAGTGCAAAAAACACACCTATTGCGTAGCCATACTGCACAGGTATCGTCAACTGCGACAAAGACGAGGTCGTATTGAAATAGTGGATAATCACTGGCAGAGATGGACTGTATATATCGGTACACATACCTAATAGTGGCACAATGAACAATAATAGTACGGTTCGTAGCGTCAGATTATTTTGCCATCGTGTTAATTGCATATCTACCACCCCCCTGGGTTTAGATTCTCCATGAGCAAAGTTGCACTTCCCTGCTGGATTGCGTAGGCTAGACGATCAAACTATAGCACAGGAGCACCGATGACCAATTCCATCCGACCGGTCAACATCATTCGCCAATTTACCGAGCACGCAGCTGGATCCGTCTTGTTTTGTGCCGGTAAAACCAAGGTGCTCTGTACTGCCAGTGTCCAAGAACAGGTACCACGCTTCTTACGTGATAGTAATCAGGGCTGGCTAACTGCGGAATACAGCCTACTCCCCAGCGCCACCCACACGCGCAATCAACGCGAGGCCAGCCGTGGCAAGCAATCTGGCCGCACCATAGAAATTCAGCGCCTCATTGGGCGGAGCCTCAGGCAAGCCATTGATTTAACGCGCATTCCTGGCTGGACTATCAACATAGACTGCGACGTTATTCAAGCCGATGGTGGTACACGCTGCGCGGCCATAACAGGCGGGTATATTGCCCTTCAAGATGCTATCGATTATTTATTGGCCAACGATAAGCTGAGTGTTAACCCACTACAGCATGCCATTGCTGCTGTGAGTGTGGGCTTATGCCATGGCGAACCAACACTCGATCTCAACTACGCACAGGATAGCCAAGCTGAAACAGATATGAACGTGATCATGAACGATGCTGGTGCATTTGTCGAAGTGCAAGGTACCGCTGAAAGAGGTGCCTTTTCCCGCGCGCAACACGATGCATTACTGGATTTGGCCACAATTGGTATTGAACAGTTATTGCAGCATCAACGTGACTGCCGTGAGAATTAAGCCACTGCTTTACCGGGGCTGATAGAGGAGGAATGACCATGAAATGGATGTGTCACCTAGTAATGGGTCTACTGCTATCAATGGGTGCATTCGGCCATGAATTGGACAAAGAACAACTGACGCAAGCACTACGCAAACGCCACCATTTTACACACCAACTCTCTGTCATTGAACAACAAGCAGCTCAGTCTGCCCAACTGCTTGCTGCCACCAAGGCCAAGATAAAACGTAATGGTGATCGACAACACCAGCTTAAAAGTAAACTAAAGCACTTAAAAGCTACATACGACCAGCAACGTCAAATACTCGAAAAACAATTGCGTGCCAGTCATAACTGGTTACGCCAACCTTTGGCAAAACTTTTACTCTCAGACCATGACCACAGCGAGATCAATAGGCTATTAACCTACCAGCGTTACTGGTCAGACCATATTAAAACCAGACTAGAGCACATCCACCAAATTCAGCAACAACTACAAGCCACGAACAACATGCTCATTGCACGCGAGCACCAGCTAAAAGCATTGCAAGTGAAACAGCACCGACAATTATTGGCATTACTGTCAGAAGAGAAATCTCGTCAAGCACTCATCAATGGCCTAGATGAAAAAATTGATGATATTCGCGCTGCATTTCGTGATGAGAATCAACGCGTCATTGAGCAAGCCAACCAAAACCAACCTGACGAAGAACCTGTAGAAAATAAGCAGGCATTTTTAGCACACAGCCTGCCCTGGCCAACAGAAGGTCGATTAATGTTTGGTTTTGGATCACATCTGCAGCAAACAAGCTGGCAGCGACACGGAATTAGCATCGCTGCAACCAGCGGCCAAGCCGTCAGGGCAGTGGCTGCAGGCGAAGTCATATTTGCGCGCTGGCTACCCAATTATGGCTTGTTGATGATTATCAATCACCATAACGGCTATTTGACATTGTATGCGCATAATCAATATCTGGTTAAGAAAGATCATGACTGGGTACGAGCCGGAGAAAAAATAGCGGCTGTTGGTAATACTGGTGGTTACTTAAGGCCTCAACTATACTTTGAAGTACGCCATCAGTCGCGACCAGAAAACCCTCTGCACTGGCTGACCAAACGTTGATGCACGCAGGAGGCAGCTATGCCCATGAGATGTTTAAAAGCGCTGACTATTAGTACAGCATTACTCAGCTGTACAATAATGACACCGGCATTCTCAATAGATCAACACAACCAAATCCCCCATACTGATATGGCGAAACCATCTGAGACCGATATTCACCGATTTTTCTCAGCACTCTATCTTGCGCATAGCCTTTACATCACGCCACAAAGCTATCAAAAACTACTGGCTCACGCCACACAAGGTATGCTGACACAACTTGATCCACATTCGCAATATCTAGAGAAAAAAGATTTAGAAGCATTACATACATCGGTTACCGGTGAGTTTGTTGGTATTGGCGTAGAAATCACAGCTGAGAACGGACTCATTAAAATTGTATCTCCTTTTACTGGATCACCCGCAGAAAGTGCTGGCCTACAGCCAGGTGATCTCATTTATCAAATCAACCATACCTTTGTGAAAGATATCTCTCTGATGCAGGCAGTGAACTTGATTAAAGGTAAAATCGGCACGACTGTTGAACTGGGCATTCTCAGGAAATCTGAAAACAAACCACTCAACTTCAATGTACCCAGAAAGAAAGTAACATACAGGGCGATATCATCAAAATGGTTAGCACCGCACTATCTCTATACAAGGATCACACAATTTCAAGAAGGTCTACGCACTCAACTCATCAAACAAATCAAAAAGCAACGTAAAAAAGATTCACTACACGGCATCATTATTGATCTGAGAAACAACCCAGGTGGGATTCTCACAGAAGCCAGTGACCTGACTGGACTGTTCATGACAAATAAACAATTACGCAAATATGACAATATTACGGTATCAATCAGAGGAAGAAACAAACATGACAACCATGAATTTAAAACCAAAGGCAGTAACTTACTAAAAGGAATTCCAGTTGCTGTACTCATCAACGGTGGTTCAGCATCTGCTGCTGAAATACTTGCTGGTGCGATACAAGACTATCATCGCGGCATCGTAGTCGGCACCAAAAGCTTTGGTAAGGGTTCTGTACAAACAGTCATCCCCGTGGATGAAGAACATGCTATGAAGTTAACAACCGCACTCTACTACACACCAAGTGGCCGTGAAATACAAGGAAAAGGCATCAACCCAGATGTGGTTCTTCATAAACTCAACATAAAAGAAAAAAAGCAAGATACACCCTTCATGAGTGAAAATAGTCACCATAAGAGCATTGGCAAGCATACAAAGAAAAAAAATAAAGCCGATAAAATATCACAAGAAGGTGACCTAGCACAAACCGATAGCCAGCTGTATGAAACATTATCAATACTACGTGGCATACACATCATGAATCGCGGTTAACGTTTAAAAAAGTTCTTTAATGTAACCTTAACCATCCCAGACAATAAAAAAAAACAAGATACTTCTTTTTTTTTCACATATTCATGCACTTGCAAACGTGTGTTTTTTTGCGCTTTGCCGAGCAATACCATACTCTATGACCTGATTAGTGATGATGCATACCGCCCCATACATATTCAATACAACTATTATAACGTACATAAAAAAGAGGTCCAACATGAGAACAAACAGCACGAGGCTGGTTCATATTATCAGAACATTATGCGATGCTAAAAGCAAAGACGATGCCGTCATTGCCTCACAGAGGATGAGAGAGCTGCATAGTAACAGTGCTCTTCTCAAAAGCTTTACGAGAACCTTCCCAATGGCGCTCAACTGGGTACCATCAAGTCGTGTTATCAATATGTATTCACGAAAGCAGAAACAAGCTCTTGTATGCACTCTAGATAATTACTTCTCTCTACTAGCAAAATACTGCGTAGTCACCACTCAACATAAAAACCAAGAAAACCTCATGTCCGCACTCAGTCACCTTGCTCAACATGGAATGAAACCTATGGTGTATCTGCAATACTGTGTACTGATAAAGGAAATACAAAAATTTAATAGTCAGCCCAGCCTGCAGAATCTAGCTGGCTTTATTATTCAGTTACACCAGAACTGTCAAGGTATCCCATTTGCTAAATACAGTATTCATAACATGCTCAGGTTCGCATCCATGCATACAGGAAAAGATCACTCAGTCCACCCTATCAAATACAGTGAGTTAATACAACAATCCGTACGGCCCAAAGATATCTATTATTTGAATATTGCTATTAATAAATATGAACTGGTTGCGACTCCAAAAGCATTTCAAACTTTTCTATATACCTCGCACCTCAGACAAGTCGATCTAAGAAAAAGACCTACTCATGCCGTAGCTGTCAGACCTATGGCCTATATGCCATATCACACACAGCCGCAATCCTATTACCATCATGGATTAGCTATGCCAAACACACAACAACCAGCATGGTATCACAGCTCAGCCGCACCACAGCAAGCGTGGCATCATGGACCAGCCATACCACAACCACAAAGCTGGCAGACTGCAGCAAAAGAAGAACATGCTACACCATATAGCAACATACACCGCATGCAGCAACAGCACCCATATGCAGATGATTCTGCTGTCCGTTTGTTACAGGGTAAGGCTCCAGAAAAGAAACAAACTCATCATCGTCTTTCACCTCAAAGCATTACTTCAGTAAGCTGTCTGACCAGAAACCATCAATGCTCTGATTTTAACGGAAAAAAGCCGACGGAATCAGAGCTCGATGGCATGATGGATGCTTTGCTCGACGTCGTTGATGGCCGCAGACTTTAGGAAGACTGTGCGTATTATCCGGTTTTGCAATTAAACACGTGTCAGGTGTGCCCGCGTCTATACCGGAAACACCTGAAAACAGCGTGAACTACGTAACCATTAAACATGCCGGTGGCACTGAAGTGATGACAACTCAAATACAAAATGCTCAGCACATGATGTGATGTGACTCTACTCCTTCGCCAACCATCAAAACATATCATGACACTTATGAAATTATACGAATCGACTCGCAGCATTGTCAGCTCAACCCTTAACTCGCTTGAGTTGTTTGATTCTCTAAAAAACCAATAGGTCTTAATACAACCTTAACCACATCATGCCGCCGAAAAAAGAAATAAATTAATATTGCACACAAATTCAATCACTTAAAAATATCATTTTCTTTGCTCTCGAGTGATCATTAACATATTCTATTATCTGATGAATGCTAACGCATCTTGTAACACAAAATCATGGCATATTGATTGCTTTGTTAGACTTATCGGCTAAACAACCATGCAGAAATATCCAGATATTTAAAGTTATTTAAACCAAATATCATTCTAACACTCAGCAAGCTTAATCGCCATGAAATACACCATATAGTGCATTTAGCATGTCACCTTCACACAACCTGAGAGATCATATCATGCCCAAACAATACAAAACAAAAAGAAAACATACTCGCAACAAGGACTTTATGGACGTCGCAAACATGATGTTTTCAGCTGAAAACAGGCACGAATTAACTCAAGCATCGCGCGAACTCATGAGCACTCATATGCCTGAAAAAACCAACATCCATTTGCGTGCAATCAAAACCACTCCGTAGCAGCTTAAACAATTAATCCTGATAATCAATCAAATGACAGCAGATGCAAAGCGGTATCCAAAAACATCAGAAAGAGTAACTGCAGTTTTCGACAACTTACTACGCTTCATCAACCTAAGATACGTATCAGTGCCTTGCACAAGCAAATACTGCAACAAACTAAAAACCAGCATTGCAGAGATATGTCACATAAACGACATTAGAGAACCCATGTACTTTCGACGCATTATGCATCCATCAAAAAATAAGTCGAGAATGCCATATGCCGTTAAAATCACATCAAAAAAATCTGAACCCAATAGCCCTAATAGTGTTTCTCAAATACCCCGATCATACCCAATGGATCATGCACCAACCACAAGATTGCCCTCACCATTGTACCCCACAAAAGAGAATTATTTCTTACGTGCAGCAGTTAAGTTACTGCATTCAACAAGCATGAATGAGCTAGTCGAAGCATCCAAACAACTTCCTAACAATACCCCAAACTCAAAAGGTGGTATACAAGGCCTTAGCAGAAAAACCTTACCTCACCAAGAAACACAAACTCTCATGAGAATAGTCACGAAAGTAATGCTTAAAACAAATGACAAGCCAGCATTTGCAAAGACAAATGTCATTGTACTTGATAACCTTTTACGAATCATTCATCTAGTGAATATTACTCAGTCTGCGCAAGCAGCCAAATTGGCGCAACAGGTTGAAAGCAGTATTACAAAACTCTGTGAAAAGCATGCGGTTGCAACACCCCGGCATTTATCAACATATAGGCATTCTCCAGAGCATCATGGCACAATGACATACAGTCAACCATTATGAGATAACGATCCGATGCACTTCCAAATATAAACTCTGGTGCTGCATATCAATTGCCATTAAAGAATAGCTGCCCCACTCAGCATGACTCATTACACTGAAATGGGGGCAGCAATACGCGGATGATGCTCATAGTTAACCAATGTGATATCAGCTGCAGTGTAGTCATCTATCGATCGAATTTGATCGTTTAGCTGTAAAGTTGGAAATTCAAAGGGCTTTCTTGAAATTTGTATCTGTGCCTGCTCAAAATGATTGTGGTACAAATGCACATCACCACCGCACCAAATAAATTCTCGAGCTTGCAATCCACATTGAGCGGCGACCATATGCGTTAATAGTGCATATGATGCAATATTAAAGGGAACGCCCAGAAAGTAATCTGCTGATCGCTGAGTCAACTGGCATGACAACTCGTTACCAGAGACGTAGAACTGAAATAATAAATGACATGGCGGTAAGGCCATTTCAGCCAACTGCCCGACATTCCATGCACTGACGATATGTCGCCGACTGTTTGGGTTAGTTTTAATACCCTCTATCAAGTTGGCAATTTGATCGATCTCTTGACCATTGGCAGACCGCCAGCGCCGCCATTGCTGACCATACACTGGACCTAACTCACCATTCTCATCTGCCCACTCATTCCAAATGCGCACACCATTTTCTTGTAAATAAGCAACATTCGTATCTCCACTGAGAAACCAGAGTAACTCGTGAATGACACTTGGCATATGTAGCTTCTTGGTGGTCAGTGCTGGGAACCCTTCACGCAGGTCAAAACGTAATTGCCGTGAGAATAAACTGCGTGTTCCTGTACCTGTGCGATCACCTCGGTCAACACCTGAATCAAGAATTTCCTGCATTAATGATAGATATCGTTGTTCACTGATAATACTTGACATAACCACTCCCCTTCACTCATTTAATGTTTCTGTGCGTGATTTTGACGCATTAACTTAACGCTGGCAGAACTACTCGTGGACAAACCTGTTTGTGCGACCATCGTTATCAATAGCACCAACCACATAACCCAAACTACACCCATAATATGTGGCATTGCTACACGTTTTACTAACCAAAACACACTCGCAACAACAGCACCGCCCAGACAAGGTAGAATCAATAGTGAAATCAAGTTTTGAATCATGCTGCCCACTGTATCATCGGAAAAGATCACGTGTAACTGCCTTCCAATAAAGTTATGAATCATCACCAGAATATCCAGCAAGTGGCTCAATTCTGTTTGAAATAAAATCGCCACCACTGAAATTAAAATGATTAATATCACTTGCTTAGCCATTTGAAACTCCTTTTTCTGCTATGCAAGCGTAAGACCTGCACAATAAAAATACTGCAAAAATAACCATTGGCACAGATAACAACTGTCCCATGGTCAACCACCCCCAAGCAACAAATCCAATCTGTGAATCTGGCTGCCTGAAAAACTCTACCACGAATCGAGCCACCCCATAGCCCAACAAAAACAGTGCTGTTGGTGCCCACTGCGGCCGTGGTCGTCGTGTATAAAACCATAATATCACGAATAGCAGCACACCCTCCAACAAGAACTCATATAATTGTGACGGATGCCTCGGAAACGGGCCAGCATTAGGAAATACCATTCCCCACGGGACTGTGGTGACTCTACCCCAAAGCTCTGCATTGATAAAATTCCCCAGGCGCCCAGCAGCCAGACCAATAGGCACAAACGGCACCATAAAATCACACACCTGTGCAAATGGACGCCTCACCCTTTGACAGAAAAGGTACAAACCCATCACAGCGCCAATCAAGCCACCATGAAATGACATGCCACCCTGCCATATTTTGAGCGGATACCAAATATCAACTTGCCAAAACTGCCAGCCATAAAACAGAACGTAACCAATTCGACCACCCAAAATAAGGCCGATCGCACAATAAAAGATCAGGTCAGTGATCTGTTCAGAGTTCCACACTGGTGTTTGCTGCGCCCTACGCCACCATGCCAGCCCCCAAGCTGCACACATACCAAACAAGTACATCAAACCATACCAGTGCACAGACAGTGGCCCAAGGCGCAATGCGACCGGATCAATTGCTGGATAATGAAGCATTTATCTTCCTCTATCGACGGCCTGCACGTATCAAGCCCCCCAAACCTGCAGCATCGAGTGCTGCTTCCAGCAATAAGCGTACATCGACAGGGTCATGCATCGCAAGCGCTTCTTCTAATAATGATCTGGCCTGCTGTAAAGAAATACTACGAATCACCCACTTAATGCGTGGCAACATACGCGCATTCATGCTTAATGAGTCAAAACCCATGGCCAAGAGCAATATGACTGCTAATGGATCGCTCGACATTTCACCACATAAACTCACTGGCTTGCCTGCACGATGACCATTTTCGACAACTTGTGCCAATGCCCGTAATACTGCCGGGTGAAGACTATCAAAACTATCTGAGACCCTGGCATTATTACGATCAACTGCTAACAAGTATTGCGTCAAGTCATTGCTACCCACAGACAAGAAACTCACCCGCTGCGCTAACTCATAACTTTGAAAGACAGCTGACGGTACTTCTACCATGCTACCAACTTTTGGGATATCACAGCACAAACCCTCCTCCGTGAGGGATTTATGAGCCTGCTTAATCAATCGTAGAGACTCCTCCACCTCTGATATAGAAGAAATCATGGGCAGTAAGATAGATAAATTTCCTGATTCACAGTTGGCACGTATCATCGCACGCGTTTGTTGTAAAAATAACTCTGGGTGATCTAGAGTGACACGTATACCACGCCAACCCAAAAAAGGATTTTCTTCTGCTATTGGAAAGTATGGTAGAGGCTTATCTCCACCGACATCCAACGTTCGCATATAAACTGGCCTTGGTGAAAATGTCTTCAACAGTTGCCGATACATTTGAAACTGTTCATTCTCACTTGGAAAGCGCTCTTTCAGCATAAATGGCATTTCACTGCGATACAGGCCCACGCCCTCTGCACCAACTCGTAATGCAGCTTCGGCTTCAATGGCCAATCCTGTGTTAATCATCAATGAGATGCGCTGATTATCTAATGTTGTTGCCGGCTGTTGAGATAAGCGACTCAACTCATCATCTAGCTCTCTTTCCTCATCAGAGAAACTGCGAAACTCTTTCAGCAATGCTCTGGATGGTGATAGATATACCTGACCATAGTAGCCATCAACAATCACCTCTTGATTGCGGAAGGCTATCACAGGAATCCCCCGCAAACCCACCACAGCAGGAATACCCATGGCACGCGCCAGAATAGCAACGTGTGAATTCGGCGTCCCTGACTTTGAAATCACACCCAATAATTTATCTTTAGGCACTTCTAACAAAGCCGTTGCACTGAGGTCATCACTGATCAATATGGTTTTGGGGTGATATGTAATGGATGCTCTTTCTTTTTCTTGTAAGAAAAATAATATGCGTTGGCCAATGTCTCTAAAGTCACTGGCACGTTCTCGCAAGTAAGGATCGTCTAATGCTTCCAATTGACCAATCTGCGCACGTATCACACGTCTTAACGCACCCTCGGCCCATTGATCTTGTCTGATTTCCTTTTTAACAGCCGCAGTGAAGGATTGGCTATCCAAAATTCTCAAATACACACTAAAAATAGCGCTTTCAGCTTCAGATAGGGATTGCTTAGCCTTTTCACACAATAAACCCATTGCGCGACTGGCTTGCAGCACAGCCTCATCAAATCTCTTTTCCTGCAATGCGACTGAACCGGCTGGTTGATCTGGCACAGCATCTAGATCAGCAACAGGATACAATACCACTGCTTGACCAACTGCCACGCCCGGTGAGGCTGCCGTACCAACCAGGGTCAAATCTTTAAATGCACGGCGTCGACGAGACAGAAATGACAACAAGTTTCCTTTGTCATTTTCAGAAGCAATGATTGGTGCCAGGTTAATAGCGGACGTTAGGCAAAAAGCATTGTCTGCGTCATCAAACTGAACCGCATCCTCACGGTACAGGACCAAAATACCCAGCAAAACTGCATCTTCAATGACCGGCACACCTAAAAAGGCTGCATAGATACTGTCATCAAATCGTTGCGAGCGATAATATGCCTCATGCTCCTTGCAACGCGCAAGTGATAATGGTGCCTCACTTTCCCCAACATAGCCCAACAATCCCTTGCCGTATTTAACACGCACAGCTGAGGACTTTGTGGACTGTATATTCAAGCTTGCTGCTAAAACATACTCGCCTCGACTATCCTCACATACAAAAAATGCAGCGGCATCACACCGCACAAAGTCACTCAGCTTGTTGAGAAACGCGTACAAGCCTTCAGGCAGTGCTGCTGCTGACTGCACTGCCTGAATGACATTACGCAAATTCTGCTGTATACCCATGAGTTTTGACTGACCTTTTTGTTAGTGAAAACACCTATTTCAATTTACTTGAGATAGGACTCGAACTCTCGAAGCACCCCCTGATAAATTTCTTTCTTAAAAGCAACGACCTCTTCAAGCGGTTGCCAATAATCGGTCCAACGCCATACAGTGAACTCAGGGTGGTGGCTCACATTCAAGTCAATTCTGGCATCATCTGATAACATACGCAACAAGAACCAACGTTGTCGCTGCCCCAAACAAGGCGTTCGATCCGGGCGCTGAAATGCTGGTGGAATCTCATACTGATACCATTTTTTTGTTTTGGCGACAATTTCAATATCAGCTGCTAAGAGCCCAACTTCTTCATAAAGCTCTCTGAGCATGGCTTCTTCGAATGATTCACTTTCTCTCACACCGCCTTGTGGGAATTGCCATGAACGAGAACCCGAGCGACGCGCAAGAAATAAACGCCCAGCTTGATTGGCTATAACAATACCAACATTCAAGCGATAACCACAACGATAAACGTCTTTAATGACCATGCTGGTTACCCCCTCGAGCTGCTGTGACTGAACGTGCGCCATAGCGCACACTCTTGGCTGATAAATGCGACACTACACTTAATATTATAAGCATATTTGATCAAAAAAGCCCAGTTCTCATTATCATAAATAGCACTAAGACTATGAAAAATTGAAAGTTATCTCTTTTTCACACAATTACTCACGCTATTCACACAAGTTATCCACAGGATATCACTATACCTATCCACTTGCCAATCTCAAAAAAACACACTATGTTGTGTGTGTCAGCCAAAGCAAGCACAACATGTTGGGCATGCAAGGCTGAAAAACACACAGAAAGTGTCCTGATACCAACCGCACTGTTTACTCCGTGCCAAAACAAGGAGCCCAAAATGACCACATCATCTGTTCTTGAGCAACAGCACACCAACACAACCAATCATACGACCACCGCAGTTACCCTAAAAGTGAATAAACGTGACAACCGTGTTGTTGATTATGATGCCAGTCGTATTGCGATTGCCATTAAAAAAGCCTACCTCGCTGTTGAGGGCGAACAAGCCAGCACCTCAAATCGCGTAGAAGATGTCGCACGCTATTTAACCAGCAATATCACGCATCAACTGGCCATCACACATGGCAACACCGGTGTTGTTGATATTGAAACCATACAAAACAACGTAGAGTTCGCGCTGATGTGTGCAGGAGAACACGCCGTTGCACGTGCTTATATCCTGTACAGAGAAGAGCGTGCTAAAGAACGACAAAAAGAAATTGAAAACACAAAACCAACCGAACCAACTATTCAAGTAACACTGGCTGATGGTAGCCAAGAGCCGCTGGATACCGATTGGCTACGGGCAATCGCAACTCAAGCTTGCACTCAGCTTGAAAACACAGATGCCAATGCGTTAATCACAGAAGCAAAAAAGAATTTATTCAATGGCGTCAAGCGTGAAAATGTTTTTAAAGCACTCACGCTCACCGCACGCACATATATTGAAGTGGAGCCGAATTATACTTACGTCACAGCCAGACTACTCAAACAACAACTATTCGAAGAAGTCCTCAACAAACTCTCTATTGATTATTCAACTCACTCTGCTGACTTAAATGACTACTACCTTCAAGCCTTTAAAGAGTACATTACACAGGGTATAGACTATGAGCTGTTAAATAACAATTTAACAGATTTCAACCTAGATAAGCTGGCTGCAGCTATTCAACCTGAACGTGACCAGCAATTCACGTACCTCAGCCTACAAACATTGTATGACCGCTACTTTATTCACCACCAAGGTAAACGCATTGCACTACCGCAAGTATTCTTTATGCGTGTTGCCATGGGCTTGGCCCACTGTGAAGGCGACCAGAGAGATGAATGGGCAATTACTTTCTATAATTTACTATCCAGTTTTGACTACATGTCATCCACACCGACTCTTTTCAATTCTGGAACACGCCACCCCCAACTGTCTAGCTGCTTCCTAACAACCATTCCTGATTGCCTACATGGCATCTATAGTGCTATTAAAGACAACGCCATGCTTTCTAAATTTGCGGGTGGTATTGGTAACGATTGGACTGCAGTCCGTGGTATTGGCGCACATATCAAGGGCACAAATGGGCAGTCACTTGGTGTTGTCCCCTTCCTCAATGTCGCTGATGCAACAGCCGTCGCAGTCAACCAAGGCGGAAAACGCAAAGGAGCGGTTTGCGCTTACCTTGAGACTTGGCACATTGATATCGAAGAATTTCTTGAGCTACGTAAAAATACTGGTGATGATCGTCGACGCACACACGACATGAACACAGCCAACTGGGTTCCTGATTTATTCATGAAGCGTGTACACGAAAAATCACATTGGACACTGTTCTCACCAGATGAAACGCCAGATTTACACGATCTTTACGGTGCAGAGTTTGAAAAAGCATACGTTGCCTACGAAGCCAAAGCCAAGTCAGGCGCCATTCGCAGCAAAACAATACCTGCCATTGAACTGTGGCGAAAAATGCTTGGCCTCTTATTTGAAACAGGCCATCCTTGGTTAACATTCAAAGATCCTTGCAACATTCGCTCACCACAGAAGCATGCCGGGGTTATTCACAGCTCTAACCTGTGCACTGAAATCACTCTCAACACCAAGTCCAAAGCAGAAGAAGCTGAAATCGCAGTCTGCAACCTGGGTAGCATTAACCTCATGAACCATCTCAAAGATGATATGCTGGACACAGACAAGCTGGCAAAAACAACAAAAGTGGCTATTCGTATGCTGGATAACGTCATTGATATCAACTACTACACCGTTGATTCCGCACGCAACTCCAACTTCAAGCACCGACCAATTGGCCTCGGCATCATGGGCTTTCAGGACGCCTTACACAAACTCAAAATCAGTTATGCATCAGACGCCGCTGTGACTTTTGCAGACCAAACAATGGAACTGATCAGCTACCATGCCATTAATGCATCAGTGACCTTGGCAGAGGAGCGTGGGCCATATTCAAGCTTTGAAGGGTCTTTGTGGTCTCAGGGCATTCTACCCATCGACTCTATTGGACTATTGGCCGAAACACGTGGCATTTATCTTAACCAAAATACTGACCAGACACTCAATTGGGCTGAGCTGAGAAAACGTGTGACCAGCATTGGTATGCGCAACTCAAATGTCATGGCAATTGCGCCTACCGCAACCATTTCAAATATTTGTGGTGTGTCTCAGTCTATCGAGCCAACTTATCAAAACCTTTTTGTGAAATCTAACTTGTCGGGTGAATTCACTGTTGTTAACCCACATCTGGCTGCAGACTTGAAAGCCCTGAATCTATGGGATCAGGTCATGGTACATGACCTCAAGTATTACAACGGTAGCATTCAAAATATCGAACGCATCCCAGCTGATATTAAAGAGCGCTATAAAACAGCTTTTGAGATTGAACCCAAATGGCTCATTGAAGCTGCCTCTCGCAGACAAAAATGGATTGACCAAGCACAATCTCTCAACCTATACATTGCCAAACCATCAGGTAAGGTATTAGACAAAACATATAAGCTTGCCTGGAAAAGTGGCCTTAAAACCACCTACTACCTACGCAGCTTAGCAGCCACCAGCACTGAAAAGGCAACCATCTCTGATAGCGCCCTCAATGCTGTTAACACCCAACCCTCAGTGAAGATGTGCGCAATCGATGATCCCGAATGCGAAGCATGTCAATAACTCACTGTTAACCACCACTAGGAGCAAACTATGACTGTTCAAACACCTGAAGCAACAACTGCTACCACTCAAGCAGTACCAGCACCCATCGACAGCGGACTAGGCGAAATACTTGGACAAAGCCGGATTCGAGTAGATGATAAGCGCATGATTAACTGTCGTGCTGACCTCAACCAGCTGGTTCCATTCAAGTACCCATGGGCCTGGACCAAATATTTGGCCGGCTGTGCAAACCACTGGATGCCCAGTGAAATCAGTATGGCAGCTGATATTGCACAATGGAAAGACCCAAATGCACTGAGCCAAGAAGAAAGAACCATTGTTATGCGCAGTTTGGGCTTTTTTTCAATGGCCGACTCCTTGGTTGCGAATAACCTGGTGCTTGCAATTTATAAGCACATTACCAACCCTGAATGTCGCCAGTATTTGCTGCGTCAAGCCTTTGAGGAAGCACTACACACGCACTCATACCAACATATTGCAGAAAGCTTAGGCCTAGACGAAGGTGAAGTTTTCAATATGTACCGTGAAGTGCCGAGTGTTGCACGTAAAGCAGAATGGGGTATGCGCTACACGAAAGACCTTGAAGATCTAAACTTCACCACAGGCACACCCGAGACAGATCAGCGATTACTCCGCAACCTGGTTGCTTTTTATGTTGTGCTGGAAGGATTGTTCTTCTACGTGGGCTTTACACAGCTTCTAGCAATGGGCCGACGCGGTAAAATGACTGGCACATCTGAGCAGTTTCAGTACATACTACGTGATGAATCAATGCACGTTAACTTTGGTATCGATGTCATCAACCAAATAAAAGTTGAAAACCCACACTTGTGGACAGATGAATTCCAAACTCAAATCATTGCCATGATCAAAGAAGCGGTTGAAATCGAATACAACTACGCAAAAGATACTATGCCTGTCGGTATTCTTGGGCTCAATGCGGATATGTTTTACGATTATCTACGCTATATCGCTAACCGCCGCTTCTTACAGCTTGGTCTCGGTGAGCAATACCCCGGTATTGAGAACCCATTTCCTTGGATGAGCGAAATGATGGACCTGAAGAAAGAAAAGAACTTCTTTGAAACACGTGTTACAGAATATCAAACAGGTGGCGCACTACAATGGGATGATGACGAAGACTAATCAACATCCAAGACAAAAGCCACATCGCATATGCAATGTGGCTTTTTTTTATGACTGATACGAGGATATTACATCATATAATGTCAAAATGTATTGCGGTATTGCGAATACATATGCCACTAATATCATCGCAGAAAGCAGCATATTTGTCACAAGGCCAAAATCAGCAATTGACAATATAAACCAAGGTGCACACAGAATACACATCATGAAAACGCCCTGTAGAACAGGCATACATAGACTCAGAATTGGCTTCTGCATGCGTACAATCAATGCTGCCGATAAAGCCATTATCCCCCCCCATAAAACAAGAGTGATACAAGATATAGCAGTCTGAACAACCCACAGTGAAACGTTGAAGCTTACAGATGACAGCAACTGTCGACCAACATAATTCATACAGAATGAAAATGTGCATAGCGCACATAAGTATATGCCAACCCGAATAAAAACCAGCTTTAACTCTGATATAAATGTGGTCATATAAGCAAAATCACATCTCAAACCCAAACGCTTTTGCTTTGCAGTCGCAAAGAGCAATGCAATAAAAGGAGCGGCTATCAAATACATTGGCAATATTAGCGCATAATGTAACCATGAGTTATCGGTAACTAAAATCGTGTAGTAACTTTCATACAAGCTAGTGTTGATTGCCTTAAAAAGTAGCTGACACGAAATGATGGTAAACACATAACCTATGATAAAAAACCAACAAGCTGCACGCATACCACGGGTGCGCTTCCACTCACGGGGCCTATATATATCCAAGATAGTATCGACCACAATTCCCCCTAATAAAGTTAAAGTATTATCTTGGCATACAGAAACACCAAAATACAAGACTACTGAGAATCATTTTATAATTCACACATTAAAAATCATACAAAAGGCTGCTTTATCTAACATCATGATAATACTGAAAAAATAATGGTGCTCATTAATTGACCCAGGGAGGAATATTGTGTATAATTAATGATCAGAGCAAGATGTTATCTATATCACACTATTTAGGCTTGGAGAGACACAACATGCAACATATTCACCCCGCAATCATACAAGACCACTACCAGCAGAAACTCAGCTTGAGAACATGTGCTGTTATTAGCGCAGAATGGGGAACGCTATGGAATACATCCCTTTCTGTAGAAAAAAATAATGTGGCTTTATGCAATTTTTTTCAGCGAATTTTGTTTTCTCAATACAACGTGGATGACCACGAAAGCTGTGAGCAGATCTTTAAACAAATAGTCACTCAATTAGATGGTTCTGAGATTGATAGTATTGCCAAATTCTTATCAACACTATTCACTCCTCAAACTGGGTTGAAGCGCTGTCGCATCAAAGACGCAATGAAGCAGCAAGCAAGAGCTTATCTCAATAGACGGTCACGCTATGACATTATTGATGTGGATATTGAGTATGATGAGATTCTCATGCAGCTCATTTGGGCTATGAAGGATGCACAAGACATTATGACTGGATCATATCCTCTGGCCAGATCAAGATCCACACATGCTGAATTAAGGCACAATCAGGATGCTGTGGACGCTAAAAGCCAATTTTTTTTCCCACGGATGGCAAATTTTGTAAACAAGCATGGCATCGATACATACAAAATTTTAGCCATGACCCGTCGATCCTTCTTTTTTTACTCTGCTGAAATGTGCGAAGAATTAACCTGGTTGGTGCGGACTAACCGTCTTATAAGCACCCAACCAGACCTAAAAGACCACCAACAGATTATTCCAAAAATACTCTGTCAAGCGCTGATATATGATAATGATAGAGGGCCATCCCTCTGTAAAACCATCTCACTGTTTAACAAAAAGGAAATTGAATACAGTGATCACATGACCTGGGCATTGAATGCAATTTTTTTGCTTGCGAGGCTAGATGGCTGCATCAGCACTGAACTGACACTGCATTTTATTCAACATTGCCACTGCATTTGTGGATATCATGTTGCAAGCGCACCTGGAGAGGCACATGCATCATCATATAGAATTAGCAATAAAAGCCACCCAAACGCGATGAAATTATATGCTAATGAGAAAGGCTTGAGAGAGCGATATGATTCACAATTATCACATTTTTATGTTCGTTGGCCCAAGATAGGTGCTTGCAAAACAATTGAAAATGTACTCGACGCATTTCGTGCAGATGAATTGTCATGTCATCAGATATGTGATCAAGACTTTGAGCAAGTCAGTGAGATACTGAGGGAATTTAACACCAACATTCATCAATCAACTCATATAACACATCAAATAAGCACTATTTGCAAACTTATTCAACACCTTTGCTGGCGCCATGCCTTCTCTGATTGCAACGGACGAACTTTTGCAATTGCATTACTCAACTTCCTATTAATTAAGCATGGCTACAATGCTTGTTTTCAAGCCAATCCAAACCGCTTTGATGGCAAGGACCTAGCATCCTTAGTGCATGATGTACTGATTGGTATGGTCCGATTCCACTATTTACAAATAATCCATGAACGTTTAGGCGACAAAGCAGCAGAAAAATTTATATTGACAACAGCTGCACATCTGCACACACTTGGTGTCGATGACATTGAAACGGTAGGCCACATCACTGATAGAGTCAGTACTTTATGTCCTTCGATTGACCCACATGATATATCTCCCAGCCACAAAACAATATTAAGATCAATCAGCCCACTCGATGAGACAGCTAGGCGATTCATATCTACTATTGATTCCGACTCTTTTACCACTGAACAGAAGATGGCTACACACAGCCGGTGAGAATGAACATCATTTATCGTTGCTGCTCTATCCTGGTCGATGTGTACTGGCTTCACCATTGTCTACATCATCAGCCGACGATTGACCTTTATTAAATGATGGCAATTCTGGGTTTGGTGGTGGCGGTGGACACTCCCCTCGTGGCGACGGTGGTGGGGCGGTGGACACTGCCCTCGTGGCGGTGATGGTGGCGGTGGCCGCTCGGCATCCATGCGAGCAAATCTAGGTCTATTGATTTTTTGGGTCACTTGATAGCGCGCAGCCAACCTCCCAATCTGTTTAGGCATAGATCCTTCTACAAGCTTACTCTTGCCTACTTCTTGCATCCAATCAAACATCTTAACAACAATTTCAGCTGGTGGATTTGGATTGTTTTTTAGATACTCATCTATTTTTGACATTAATTCTCTCTCTTTATATTTACCAGTATTCGACAACATGATATTCATGTTAATATCCTTAGATGACCATGGCTTATGAAAACAATCCCTGATTTTATCCTGATGACTGACTCGACTGACCCATCGATGCCCTTGTGCAATCAGTGCTTTACGACAGAAATCAAAATCCCCAGTAGCTGATAGAAGTGTTCTCGGCTTGAAAATATGTGGATCTTGATGAACTTTATGCTTGAAGACAGCCAGTGTTTCATCTGTTATATTCTCAGGAAGCAAAGCACCACATTCAGCACACACACTCAACATTTTTCGGGCTAAGAAAGCATGTATACTCGGATTTAAATCAGATTTTTTACGTTCTATCATAGAAAACAAATTCCTTACCTCAGACTGTGGAATCATGTGAGCATTTGAGACCAATGATACCAATAACAATACATCTGGTTCTTTTTTCATATCTAATTTTTCTAAACACTCTATGTTTGCGAGCATTTTAGATCTTTCACCCTCTATCAATTCCAGAGTCTTGTCATCACCACGTTCAGCTAGCTGGTCTAATAATAATTGTGATTTTGCATTTGATAACCCACCAACAATTGCCATTTTAAGAATCGTACCGATCTCTGCACCGTCTTTTGCTTCTCTTGCTAAAGACTCAAGTGTTTTTGATGAAAACAACTGAAAGATACTACCTGCCCCCTGACAACGCATTATCTTTGTTACCTGACTACTTGAAACCCCCACCTCTTCTAATTTATTTTCAACATCCTGCATCAATCTATCACTGTAATTTTTCATAGAATCATATCGAGACATGAAGGCTGCTATCATTAATATCTTTCCTTGATCCTTACCAGCAATGTCAAGATATTTTTCCATTTCTCGCTCAGAAGGTGGCTTGCCTTGATTGCCTGTTAAAACAGTCTTTAATATTCTATTCTCAATATCAATGCTTGCATGAAAACTATGCGTATTATTACCAACAGCAACTGGTATCCAAACATCAGATTGACTTTCACCACCAATTAATGCCCCACTCTCTGCGCCTAAGTTCATTCTTTCAAACTCCACACCCGATATGAACAGTAATTCCCTCTCGGTTGGGTACCTCGATATGTCCCCTAGATACGCACCAACATCACGACCATTTATTTTATGAAAGAAGCAATTTCTAACTGTGCCCTCTCTATTTAAGTATT
Source organism: Coxiellaceae bacterium (assembly GCA_047404195.1). Taxonomy (GTDB): domain Bacteria; phylum Pseudomonadota; class Gammaproteobacteria; order JAJRRL01; family JAJRRL01; genus JAJRRL01. The sequence goes on along the minus strand of JBDOIU010000004.1, from coordinate 19,942 downwards.
CATCCTTCGGCACGGTCCCCTCGAGTTCAGATGCAGTTGTTGATAACAAGCTATGTTGACGTGACAACTTACCTTTTGGTGCATAGGCTATTTCATCCGCGCGAAATGTGAAGTCTGCTGTTTTTTCATTTCTTTTATTTCTAGCTTTGCCTAAGTAACTTATTCCCCAATTAACCATCATCCCTAAGATGATTTTATCTTGTATATCTTGTGAGTTTTGACACGCTACTGTTGCACGAAACATGCCGTTAATACCACGAAAACCACCTGCAAATACTTTTTTTGTATCCTCGCGTGTATAGGCATATAATGCCGAACCCAATCGCGGGTCTATCCCAATGTTACTAGATATTTCACTAATAGTTTGCGGCACCAGCCGTCCATCAGCAGATCTTTTGTGTGTTGCTCGGTTTATATTATAGGGTGACAATAATTTTGTCTGCTGCATTCTTGTATAAAAAGACTTCATCAGATCCTCTGTATTTTCAATACTTGCAAGATCTGCATTTTGTAATCGATCAGTAACTCTATAAAAAGCCCCTGTGTCATTGTGTGTCGCGTAGACATGGTTATCTAATGGGTTTTGAACAAACGTAATCTTTCCCTCTGAAATTAATTGAGCAACCTCTCTCATCTTTTCCGTATGGGGATTTGCTTTACCCCCCCTATTGTGCCTTGCCATAATACACCTATAAAACAACCCTATAATGTATAAATATAGAACATTTATTGTTTTATAACACACCGCATGTCGGGGTAATACAAGTCATTGACCGTGCACTATTTTTATCAACCTGTTGTGGTCAAGGCATAAGTAATGGATTGTATTGATCTTTTATCACTTGCAGCTGGATAAATGACTGATTTATCACACTAAATTAAACTGTATCTGATTTATGCCTCACACTGGCACACTGCCAGCTCGATAACCATGACAATGACGCTATCTACAGGGGACAGGAAAACATAACTGATGTTGGTTATAGCCAGTCTCAGCAGGTCTTCTGACGACACCGTTGGCCGCAACGCGCATATTGACTGTCAGTGGTACCAGAATAGAGACAATTCTGCTGACAGAAAGTCGCATTCTGTCCAGTCATTCCGGTACAACTCTGGCTACACTGATTTTTTTTCTGTGGTGTGATTTTATGGCATTGTTGCTGACACTTTGCCTGGCGCAAAGCGCTACAGCGATAGCGGCACTGCGCTCTTATATCCGGTCGACCAGTCGCCGTATTAGCCCGACCCCATTGAATACTAGGACGCACACGCCGAAATTGCTGGCTATTTTGCTGTGCGCGCATACGGGCAGTACAAGTTTGCACACAGGTGTCACAACTCATGGCAGCCGGTGCGGCACTATTTTGTGCAAATGTCATCCCGGCCATGGCCGATAAAAACGCCATAACTGTCGTAAAAATGATCTTTCTCAATGACATGGACAGACTCCCTGCAGATACAATGCTTTCAGTATAGCCCAGCATCAACCTACTTAGCCAGATACGCCGCAATACGATATTCCATCACGGTCATCCAGTAACAACTGCACACCACTCAGGCTGACGTGGATTGACTCTCGTCCTGAGTTACCTGTCGCATGTCTACACAAAAGCGCTGAAAACATGCATGCTGTAAACAATACGCCTTCAAAGGAGAATCGATAGGAGGCTGCACGAAACTAGCTATAAAAGTATAGGCTACTGCGATGGTGGTGTGTCCTGCCAATTAGCTTTAGACAGTACAAAGAGGTCAGGCGCAGCTTTGACAATATCACCCAATAAACCTTGCCGTGCTGCAGGAGGTAGGTCAACTACTATATCCCCGCTATTAGATTCAATTTGTTTAATACACTGCTGTACGGCATCTTGCTTTGCGTTTTTATCATACGTTCTGCCAAATAGAATACCACGATAAGCGCTACGCCTGCTTGTAATATACTGTTGATAATGTTTTAAAATTCCAAGAACTGCCTCTTTTTTTTTCATCTTCACTAACACCTGATAACCCTTTCAACTGCTGTCGAATAGCACGCCGCTGTGCAGCTGATGACAAACCTTTAAAGTCATCACTTATCTCAGACTTGGACTCCGCAGCAGGTGCCTCGAATAATGGCCGCAAAATATTTTCATTAATGACATGTGCTGTGACTTGCTGTGATGCGTTATCGCCGAAATCAATTGATATGTGAGCTTTAGCACGAATTTCCTTCGCAAAGTTCTCTATTGCTATCTTTTTATCTGCATCATGTTTATCTGCCAGCCCTTCATTCGTGCTAAGCACGATGGTCGGTTTCCTAGTTAATTGTTCATACAATCGATCCCTACCTTGCCCATTATTAAACAGCTGTTTCTCGATTGAATCACTGCCCCCTGTTGGATCACACATAACCAAGCAAGCATCGACTCGATCTAGGTCTAATCTTGCTCCGCATAAACCAATAAATTGATAAACAGTATTGCTATCCCTATTTATTAGAGTGCCACCTGAGTACATGCCGGTCGTGGCGAGTTGTTGATTAAAAAAACCTGGCTTTGCACCATTAAGGTCCTGACCTTGGTATTTCGCGAACATCGCAGCAAGCTGAGCTATATCCCCTAAAAACAAGATTTTTCGTACAATTGGGTTTGGTTTGCGCTTAGGCTGCTCTGACTTAGAAATTGACTCGGCTTTCATTCTGTACTCTCCAGTAATAAAAAAGATTATAGATAATTAATTATACACCCCCCCCCCGTGCTGTCAAGCTACCATCAACCATTTTGTAAGTCAGTGATTATTCTGGAGGTAGCATTATTCTCGAGAAAAATACCGTGATTGGCACTGCTAAAGATCACCACATGAACAAAATCGTCATTTTTGCCCCTATCACAACAATTGCGGCAAATTGAGTCCACAACCTTGCACAGATGCAGGACTAAAGGTAAACTTTAGCCACAATTTGTCGCTTTGCCAGGAGTTCTTCATTATGCGCACACATTACGCCAAAGATATTTCAAAAACGCTGGATAATCAACAGGTTAGCCTATGCGGCTGGGTTGATCGCTTGCGTGACCATGGTGAATTATTATTCATCGATCTGCGCGATGTCAGTGGTGTGGTACAGGTCGTCTGCGATCCTGCGAATGCCGAGGCGTTTGCAGCTGCACAACCTGTGCGCAATGCTTGGGTGCTGAAAGTGACCGGTAAATTACGCTGCCGACCCGACGGCGCTGATAACAGCAAGCTCAGCTCAGGTGAGATGGAGCTGGTAGCCGACGAACTGGTAGTGCTCAACACAGCTGACGTTCTGCCCTTCAATCCGCATGACAACAATGTTGGCGAAGAAACTCGTTTAGCCCATCGTTACCTTGATCTGCGCCGCCCAGCAATGATGGAAACCTTCATACTGCGCCATCAAGTGTCACAATTCTGCCGTGATGCGCTCAACAAACAAAATTTCATTGAAGTGGAAACACCCATACTCACCAAATCCACCCCCGAAGGTGCGCGTGATTATTTGGTTCCCAGTCGCACACATGCAGAGTCCTTCTTTGCGCTGCCACAATCACCGCAAATTTTTAAAGAACTGCTGATGGTTGCTGGCTTTGATCGCTACTACCAATTCGCGCGCTGCTTCCGAGATGAAGACTTGCGTGCTGATCGCCAACCTGAATTCACTCAGCTTGACATCGAGATGTCCTTCATCGATGAACAGACCATTATGTCCTCTATGGAAAACATGATTCGAAATGTCTTTCAAGCTGTGCTCAATGTGACTCTAGCAAACAGCTTCCCGGTCATGACGTATGCAGATTGCATGGAGCAGTATGGTATCGATCGACCAGACTTGAGAAACCCACTCAAACTCACCGAAATCAGTGACCTCATGCAAAGTGTGGATTTTAAAGTCTTTGCACAACCCGCAAAAGATCCTGCAAGCCGTGTCGCTGCACTTCGCGTGCCTAGCGCCGCCAGCCTGTCACGCAAAGTCATTGATGACTATACACAGTTTGTTGGTAACTATGGCGCTAAAGGCTTAGCATATATTAAAGTCAACGACATTAACGCTGGGCTCGACGGCCTCAACTCACCCATTTTGAAATTCATGCCGGAAGATGTTGTGCAGCAAGTATTGGCGCGCTGTCAAGCTGAAAGTGGTGATATTATTTTCTTCGGCGCAGACCGCAAACAAGTGGTCAATGACGCTTTATCCGCATTGCGTGATCGCCTGGGAGCTGACCTTGACCTCTACACCTGTGAGTGGGCACCCATGTGGGTCGTTGACTTCCCGATGTTCGAAGACGATGGCAACGGTGGATTACAAGCCATTCACCACCCCTTTACCGCCGCCTCTTGCGATTTAGAAACACTGAAAACATCACCACTCACCGTCCTGTCTCGCGCTTACGACATTGTGTTGAATGGCCGTGAAATTGGTGGTGGCTCAATTCGTATTCACGAGCACGATACGCAACTGGCGGTGCTGGAAATGTTGGGCTTCTCAGCCGAACAAGCCAACAAAGAATTCGGACATTTGCTCAAAGCACTGCGCCATGGCTGCCCACCACTTGGAGGGATTGCCTTTGGTATCGATCGCTTGGTCATGCTGATGGCAAAGAAAGAATCCATCCGTGATGTCATTGCGTTCCCGAAAACACAAAGCGCACACTGCCCACTAACCAATGCACCTGACACGGTGGATGAGCGTCAACTGCGTGACCTGAATATTCAACTACGCAAGAAAAAACCAGCCACAGCTGATATCGCTTAACAAGGAGGTTCACATGGCAGGCCACAGTAAATGGGCTAACATCAAACATACCAAAGCGCGTGAAGATAAAAAACGCGGCAAAATATTCACCAAACTGATTCAGCAAGTGCAAGTTGCTGCGCGCTTAGGTGGCGGCGATCCTGCAGCCAACCCCAGGTTACGCAGCGCTGTCAGTGATGCCTTGGCTGCTAATATGCCACGCAATACCATTGAACGCGCCATCAAACGTGGTGCTGGTGATGATGATTCCGCTCAGCTGTCCGAAATTCGCTACGAAGGCTATGGCCCGGCAGGCATCGCCCTGATCATTGACTGCTTAACTGACAATACCAATCGCAGTGTTGCCGATGTGCGGCATGCACTCACCAAATCCGGCGGTAATCTTGGTACCAATGGTTCTGTTGCTTATCTCTTCAACAAACGTGGCTTACTGTGTTTTGGTAGTGATATTCAAGAAGACGACATCATGGAAGCCGCCATTGAAGCCGGTGCAGATGATGTGGTGGTCAATGACGACGGCAGTATCGATGTTTTCACCCAACCCACCGACTTCATTGCCGTCAAAGAAGCCCTGCAGAGTGCAGGATTTCAATCCAATACTGCTGAGCTGGCTATGATTGCAGAAACACTGGTCGATGTTGAAGAAGAAGCCGGTGTCAAATTACTCAAACTCATCGATCGCCTCGATGATTTGGATGATGTTCAACAAGTTACCTGCAATGCAAATATTACAGAAAGTATCGCCAAAGCCTACGAAAAGGAATGCGGATAAGCTTAAAATCCGCTACACTATTACTTGAATGTCACGACTGAGAACGTCAGGTAATGGTCACAAAACAGCGCATCATTTTGGGTATCGATCCTGGCTCACGCTGCACAGGTGTTGGCCTGCTGCAACAAAGTGGACAAGACATAACGTGCCTGCATTTTGAGCATATCCAAGCCAGTGATGCACAACTTTCCAACCGCCTGTATATCATCCATACACGCATTGCCGAGCTCATTCAGCAATATCAACCTGATGAAGCCGCCATCGAACAAGTGTTCACCTGCCACAACCCACAGTCTGCACTGAAACTGGGACAGGCACGTGGTGTTGCCCTACTTGCCGCCAGCCATCTACGTATTGCAGAATACAGCGCACGCGCCGTTAAAAAAGCAGTCGTCGGTTATGGCAATGCTGCGAAAGGACAAGTACAACACATGATGCGCGCGCTCTTGAAACTCACTCAAACACCGCAAAGTGATGCCGCTGATGCCTTGGCAATTGCCTGGTGTCACGCCAACCACTGTCCCCAACTCGCAAACATCAAGGAGTGCTGAATGATTGGCATGATTCAAGGTGATATCATCACACGACAACCACCGATACTCACAGTCATGGTCAATGGCATGGGTTATGAAGTACTCACGCCGATGACGACCTTTTACAGTCTAGCAGCCGATACCACCAGCATCACATTGCATACACATCTGGCTATTCGTGAAGATCAATGGCAGCTTTACGGATTCGTCAATACCACAGATAAAACTCTATTTAAAATGCTGATCAAAGTGAATGGTATTGGCCCTAAAGTTGCTTTATCCATGCTCTCCGCCATGCCCAGTGAACACATTGCAAGTGCGATTCTCAGTAAAGATGCAGCACAACTGGTTCGCATTCCAGGCATTGGCAAAAAAACAGTGGAACGCCTACTACTGGAAATGCAAGAACCCCTGCGCAAGCTGGCCATTGTCAATACTGAAGCCTTACCAGCATTACAGCAAGACAGCCATGAAGATGCCATTGAAGCCCTGATTGCACTGGGCTACCGACGTAATGATGCACAAAAAACTGTGAAGAAGATCATCGAAGAACAACCTGATATCGAACTGTCTGCAATGATTCGACTGTCACTGCAAACGATGACAAATAAATAGGAGACCATATGTCTGTTAACCAACCTGAACGCCTATGTGATGCCAATGCCAGCCAAATTGAAGAGCGCAACGAAGCACATATTCGCCCGAAAAGATTACAGGATTATATCGGGCAAAGCAGTGTTCGGGAGCAAATGGCACTGTTCATCGCAGCTGCGCAGCAAAGACAAGAAGCATTAGACCATACACTGATTTTTGGACCACCCGGGTTGGGGAAAACCACCTTGGCTAATATCATTGCGCATGAAATGGGGAGCAAACTGAAACAAAGCTCAGGCCCGACACTGGAAAAAGCAGGTGATTTGGCCGCATTGCTTACCAACTTAGAACCACATGATGTATTGTTCATCGATGAGATCCATCGTATGAGCCCGCATATTGAAGAAATACTTTACCCAGCCATGGAAGATTACCAATTAGATATCATGATTGGTGAAGGCCCAGCAGCACGTGCTATTAAGCTCGAACTACCACCATTCACGCTGGTCGGTGCTACCACACGCGCTGGCTTACTGACATCACCACTGCGTGACCGCTTTGGTATTGTGCAACGCTTGAATTTTTACACACAGGAAGAACTGCAGCTCATTGTCACTCGCTCTGCTGGCATCCTCAAAACCGGTATTGAGCCAGCTGCAGCCATGGAAGTTGCGTTACGCTCACGTGGCACTCCCCGTATCGCGAATCGATTACTCAAACGGGTACGAGACTATGCGCAAGTCAATGCTGACGGTCATATCACACACCCACTGGCCAACGCGGCGCTCGGACTACTGAATGTGGATGAGCAAGGCTTTGATGAACTAGATAGAAAGTGCCTCAACACACTGATAGAACAATTTGATGGTGGACCTGCCGGCCTAGACACCCTAGCAGCCATTATTGGTGAAGAACGCAATACGATCGAAGATGTTATCGAACCCTATCTCTTACAGGAAGGCTTTCTGATCCGTACACCACGTGGTAGGGTTGCCACACCGAAGGCCTATTTACATATGGGACACCCCCTGAAACAAGAGCAATCACCATAACATGATCCTCAGATGACTCATTTATTACGACATGATTGGCAAGCTTTTTAATCGTGGTCGCGGGATAGAAAGAACTCCTCAATATGTTTCATGCCCCGTATCACACTCTTTTTGCTGACCCCTGATTAATAGCCCAATAACAAGGTGCTGCTGCGCACATTAAACACAATACTTGACAAGTCATATAAGATAAAAATACAACATAGTCTGTTAATGCTGTCGCTCTCATTGCAGATCTAATAGCAGCAATCAACACTACTTCAGGAGATTCCTCAATGGCACGTAAACGAAAGCCCAAGAACAATAAATACTTGGCAGCAAAGAAAGAAGGTTGTGATTCTGAGCAGTGCCATCATTGCGCTCAAAGACCTTTTTTCACCATGGGTCGAGCTGAAGGAAATCGGGCTTCCAGTTGCTCCGACACTCCTAGCGAAGAACCTCATTGTCACGCAACCCAAAATGACATAATCAATGATCATACGCCTGATCACACAGATGGTAGCCATGATCACGATACGAGCCTGACTGAAGTCGAAGCTGCAAATCAGGCTACAACCATCATGACCGATACAGATCAGTACATAGATGAAGTAAAGGTTACGCATCAAATCGAGACTGTCAAAGAACAGGCCGAAAAAAAGAGCGAAAGTAACGTCCTAAATACGAATCATGCCCCGACAATAATGCGTGCAATCATTTCCAGTACGATGTCGGCCTCATTGGGTATGTTACAGTTCAGCTATGCAGCTTTACATGCACTGTCATACTTCAGAAAGTTTCTCAGTGGGCCAGAACTACTTGCCGTCATCTTATCAATCGGTTCACTGTCGGCTGGGCCTGAAATGGAAGTTTACTATTGCTGCACTGATTCGTTTTTAAAATCCATATTCAGAAATCTTAATCCCACCCTCAATGGGAGAACAATATTTGAGAAACACCATGCACAGGAGTGCTTACGACAAGACTTCTATAACAGAGTATCACAACGCCATAAAAAGTTTAGTTATGATAAAGCATACCATGAATGGATTCAAAACTGTCTAGCAGAAATCCAAGCACAAGACAGTGTTGACGCCTACTATCAAACACTCAAAGACAATGATGAAAAATATGCTTTAAGCTGCATCCTAGTGGAGCTTATCGAACCCAGCGAGTCTTGCTGTGCAAACAATAGTTGTCAGGCCAATAATGACTTAAACCAAAAACAATCATTATCGACTTATATCAATAGCTTCAACGAAGCAGAGAAAAAACGGTTACATACATTCTTTGTCAATGAAAAAATGGCTATAGAAGAAAACAAACAACAAGATAACTTAACAAAATCAATCTCAACACTACGCGCCAAAAAGGTTTTTTTATATACCAGTATTTTATTTGCATTATCAGCATTTCCAGCAGTCACACTGGGTACAACACATGCTTTTCTTGAGACGCTGATTCACTTAAACCTCATATCTGACACCACAGTTGCACCATCGTATATCTGGATCATTGCTGCAATCGCTGCTATTGGCTTTGTATTCCTAACCATTAATACATTACATCAAATTATTGTTCACAACACCATTGGCAACACCTTCAAAAAGATTGCGGCCATGAACAAAAAAAAGAAAATAGCCACCATCTTCGCCATGATTGTGATAGCAACCATCATCATATTCGGGAGTGTATTTACATTCGGAATGATGTACAAGCTGTCTGTTGCATCATTACCTCAACTGCTAGCAGGACAAGCCACCCTGATTCCAAAAATCATGACTGCAATCAGCCTGGGTATCAGCATTACCTCACAGGCTATTTTTTCGTTCACAAACACACTGGCTGGGCTGATGACCTTATCTTGGAGAATGATCTGTCAAATAGGTAAACGGTGGTTTAGTGACACAAAACAATCTCTCATACACTGCACTGGCCAATATGGCGAAAATACCGCAAAGAAAAGAAACCTCGCAAGCACTGTTCTATTTTTTATACCAACAACCTGCCTATCCTTAACCATCTCACTACTCACTAAAATCTGTAATGCTGTTATTATGATCGCTCACTGCTTATCTATTGGTATCGGGCAGGCAGGAAAGGTCCGAAGCAACTATGCCTTGACCATCTCTGCAGCATTAAGCATCGCCGCAACGGATGCTGGTGGCTGCTGTATGTTTTGTATGCTATCAGACAATCAACCACAAGATACAATAAAACCATCACTCAAGCCAAAGAACAAACATGTGATGATAGCTCAAAGACTAATCTATGGCGCACTATATCTGCCACATATCATCAATTGTGCGCTGAAAAGCAGCATGCATCAAGATGCCTGGCAGACACAAAAGAAACAAATTCGTCAGTATGAAAGAGTCATTGGCAACAAAGTTGGCAAATGGGTTGTCTTTGGTCTGATCACTGCTGTTGGTATCGCCCTCATAGCTGTAGTTGTAGGGCTGTCAATGGCGTCGGGGGCAGCATGCCCGGCTGCATTTGCAAGTATGTATCTTAAGGCAGTGGTTGCACATCAAGCTACACTCATTGCTGGCATATCAACATTGACTACTGGTGCAGCAAGCCTGATAACGACACAAGCATTAAAACATACTTTGTCAGATAACAGTACATGTAGCAGTGCGTGCAAAGCAGAATGCACTAGGACAGACACAACAGAGGGACCTTGCAAAAACTGTTCATAAATCCCAACAGCCTCCAAACATTAATACCTTCCTCATGTGAACCGCCATATTGACTCATGAACTCGTAGCGTTAAGCTTTGTATTGTTGAACATGGAAGAAGACAACAATTTACTGATGCTAAACCTAAGTGGGGTCTTAATGAAACGTGCTAAACAAAATCACCAACCTGACGCAATTCAAGTATTGAAACAAAACTTAACCCCATTTCAAATGAAGATGTATCTGCAAACACGTGCATCAATACAAGGGAGCAAATCAAGTCAAAAAAAATGGCCACATATCCATAACAGCTATGTTAACCTAGCGATGTCAAACTTAAGGGTAGAAGTGTTGCTTGCCAAATATCTGAGCAGAGAGCAACACGCAACTTATTTGGCAGTCAAAAAACAATTTTTCAAAGCGCCAAATGCCACCCCTGAACGTTGGAACGTACTCAAAAATATTTATATTTCCACAGCGAAATTAAATAGAGAAACACGGCGAGTTAAAAAAGGTTTTGGCATCCCAGCGAGCAAGCAAAAACCCAAACATCGTGTCAGAAAAGGCGCTGGCATACCAGCCAATAAAGACACACGACATGATAAAGAAAACAGGGTGAGGAAAAACCATACACCCCACAATAAAACAAGAGCCAAAGCTTCAATCCTTCAAACGCACTCAACGAATCAACTTCCCTTATGGCTAACTCGAACCCCACTGAGCCCTGACTAACAAATCCAAGCAACAAAAACCAGATCACTGAGACATTATATTGATTCGTTAATCTCTAACACCATTCTTGAGACCGTAATCATTTAACCGCATGTCATTGTGTGCTAAACACTGACTACCATGCATCGCTCGCAGTGAATACGGTGCAGTAAAAGCTGCTGTTCACGCTTGCCAGACACGACCAGAGCCCATTCGCATCAACGCTTGCTTTATACAATGCTGGCAGTTCAATGTGTTTTTTTCGAATAATAATTCTTAACAAAAAAAATCTTAACCGTCATTGTATTGTGAACCATTATCGCTATGATCTTTAGTGTACCAACAAGGATGTTATTAACTTATCAACTAACTACTAGAGGTATAGTATGAGCAGACACACAAACAAAAGAATGCCGGGAAATCCTTTGACAAACTTTTCATTTGAACAAGTAAAGCAGGCAAGATTCGCTACAAGAACCGCCAGCAGTGATGATATGCACACTGCTGAAAGCAACAAAGAAGTCCCAGCACGAACAACTTCGAGAGCACGAGTCAAACCAAAACAAAGAGCCAACAAACCAGTTGCAAGCTGTGGATTCACCATCTTTGAAGATCCTGAGATCTCACAAAAACCAGCTGCAAAAACAGCTCAAACTCGCATCATCACTAAGGGTCAAAAAGCGATTATTCAACGCAAGAAAAGAGGAACAAAGCCCCTGTTCGTTTTACAAAACAACAAGGATGGTGCAAGTATATCATTATCAACTGCACTGAAAATGTAAAATGTGATGCAATGGCAAGGTATCATCTAACAGTGGTGATACCTTGTTAAGGCCATCTGTTCTCTTGCCACTCAACTCAAAAACCACATAACACATTTAAATATAGTCAAGTCAGGAATGAAAGCAGCACAATTTCACTAAACCAGCGCATATTTCCGACGCTTTGTATTCTATAATCAAAGCCACACCAGCACCTATCAAAGCATCCTTTTGATGAATACCTCGCAATATCTTTTTCCTATCCTGTATCCAACAGATCTTCTGATGACTCCAATTCTCAGCAATAGATTTGATCGATCAATGCCAGCTTAATGAATGATGGCATCAAGGTCATAGACATTCCAATAAAACACACAATCGCAAATGGCTTTCCTATGGTGTATGGGTGCTTCATGTATGTGTATCTGGCACTTACTAGGCAGTCAATTTTTATCAAAACTGATCATACACAACCTATAAACTCTCGCCTGAGAAAATTTGCGATAGTCAATGAGAAGAGATTGAGCGTTTTTAAAAAGTGGCTGTGCAAACGTAATAATCAGCATAATGCATCATTGAATACGCATGGATAAACTGCTTGTTATTTGCACATTAATTGACTATATTTGAGATATGGCTCCTAGCAATAGATGGAGAGAAACAATGAAAAAATTTTTATTATTTATCAATCTACTAGTCATTTCATCTTCGACTATCGCTTCGACTGTACCTTTCTGTGATTGGAGAAGCTTCACGGTTCTCAACAAGTCCATCATAAATTATGTTTTGATGGATGGTAGTTCTACATCTATGCTCAATTTCGGACCAGAGTTCAGTAACGCCGGCCAGGATCCGTATATTGCCCGATGTCCAGGAGAGGAAGGGAACGTCACCTTCAATATAACTGATCAGAGTTCACCAGGTGGCTACTCTATCTATAAATACTCTCGATAGCTGAAATTATCCGTTGACACCCCTAGCCAGCCTGAGCCATCAAGTACACTTTGCCAGTAATATGATGACCGTCCCTGGCATGTCAATACTGAGGGTGAGCTAAACCACGAGCAGTCATTGCCCCAAACCAATCAGAGTATGACGCGTATCTCTAACAAACCCTGGTGGCATAGAAACAAATTAAACCATGCTCAGTGAGTATATCTTGAGCGCCAAGATGACACATTCAACAACTGCTACTATCAAACTCGAAACATCACACTATTGCCTATTTTGCGAGCTATCTTAGGAAAACACTGCAGCTAATATGGTAATAAGCTTACATTGAGCAAGATCTTGTCGCACTAGCACACAGAATATCCACATGTTATTATAGATCTAGGTTTTTTTGAGAGCATCTGAACGTGAGTCAGTCCTTTTCTTTTTCATGCCGTGTTTACGCAGAAGACACAGCCTTTGATGGAATTGTCTATCATGCAAATTATCTCAACTTTATGGAGCGGGCACGTACAGAGTGGTTAGCAGATCAATCACTGAGCATTCAAACGCTTGCTGAGCAAGGCCGCCTCTTTGTTATCAAGAATGCCAGTTTACAATATCTCAAACCCATCGCACTGAATCAAATGATTATCATTAATAGCCGTGTATCACGCCTAGGACACGCAACCCTGTATTTTGAGCAAAATATTGTACGGGTTGATGCACCCGAGGTCATCTGCTGTAGTGGCAAGATTCAATGTGTGACCGTTAGCCCACAACTCAAACCCATTGCCATTCCATCTGCTGTTAAGGAGGCTTTTTCATGACCCCTTCCCTATGGAGCTTTGTCGCTCAATCTAACTGGATAGTTAAAATCGTCTTACTGATCTTGTGTCTGAGCTCTGTTTTCTCTTGGAGTATTATCTTGGAAAAAACACGCCAGTTGCGACTAAAAAGACGTCAAATGAAGCGTTTTGGAGACGACTTTCTACGTAACCTTGATATGCGCTCCTACTTCAACTCGCTGCATAACCACAAACAAGCACCATCTGGGCTTGCACGGTTATTTTACACGGCCTATCACTGCTTTTTAGAATTCCAGCACCGTGGCCAAATTGATCCAGAATACTTTACGCAAACACTGCAACGCCGCGTGGCACAAGACAGGCGCCAAATTCTTGAAAACCTCGAATCTCGTCACAGCTGGCTGGCAACCATTGGCTCAATCTGCCCGTATATTGGCCTATTCGGTACAGTGTGGGGAATCATGTCAGCTTTTCGTGCATTGGGCGTAGCGCAACAAGCCTCTATTGCCATGGTTGCACCAGGCATTGCAGAAGCCCTTATTGCAACAGCCATTGGATTATTTGCTGCCATACCAGCCGTCATTGCATATAACCGTATCGCACAAGCCATTCGCCAGATTGATGAAAATATGCTGGCCTTTGAAGACAAACTCACTGACCTTTTGCTGAAACAAGCGCATCAACCCAAAACTGCTCAGTCAGTTCAGGAGAGTTAACAATGCGCAGGCGAGAAAGACAGTCCCTCATTGCTGATATCAATGTGGTTCCTTACATTGATGTGATGTTAGTACTGTTGGTCATCTTCATGATTACTGCCCCCCTGCTATCACAAGGTATTCAGGTAAATTTACCAACAGCGCACGCCAAAATCATCAAAGATAATCGTGACCCACTGATACTCAGCATTGATCGTGACAATCACTACTACCTCAACGTATCCAAACACCCCAAGACATGGTTATCGCCAGATAATACACTGACCACAGCTGCTGCTGCCATTAAGCTCGCAGGTAAAAAAAACCCCTTACCCATCTTTGTTAAAGCCGACCAGAGCCTAACCTACGGCCAAGTCATGCGCGCCATGGCATTATTGAAAACTGCTGGCGCACAACAAATTGGGATGATCACACGCCCCAGTTGATCACCTACGACCGCGTTAATCGCAAAGCAAATTCGTGCCCCATCAGCGAACCGAGTAAAATCACATTCCACGCTAGATACAACCACACCAAACAAACCGGGATCACTGACATCGCACCATATAAATCGTGATATGAGGAGTAGTGGTCTATCCACAACATGACACCACGTTTCATGACAGTCAATAATATGCTCACAACCACACTAGAAAGCACAGCTGAACGCCATGGCACTCGACAAAGAGGCAATATCTTATACATAAGCAGGAACCAAACAAACATCACACTCAAATTTGATATCAGCACCATGACCCGACTCGGAAAAAATTCACGCAACCAATGTGCCCCCGTTACTATGGGTAATATCATATCTGATACACCAAATAGCAATGCCAGCACCACCGGCGTTAAACACAATACCAACACCATCAACAAACAATGCAGTGAAAGAGATAATTTCTTCTCTGTATGCCAAATTTCCTGAAAAAGCTGATTGATATTGAGCATCATTACCAGAGCCATGACCACAAATGCCGATAAATGCCCCCAAGAAAGCTGTGTTGCTTGCGAGACCCACCGCTGAATATGTACCAGTACCCATTGCTGCTTGTGCTGGAAAATCAATGCATCAATGATCCACTGCTCAAAGCGTCCCATCATCTGCTGAAACACTGTCATATGAGCAATGAATGTTAACACCAAGACTAAAATCGGCACCAAATTAAGCAATGTCAAAAAAGTCAGATAGGCTGACTGCCGGTCATAACGATCGGCATAATAGCGGCTGATGACCTGTAACATAAAAGGTTTGCCACGCTTTCCACTCATGATTCACTCCCATCAAACTCAACTACAATCATAGCTGGAGATATTGCAAGATACGACCATATCATAACCCAAACATCCCACAAGAGCACCCACACAGAGCTATTCTTTATAGGGCGAATCGGCTATGATGAAAAAAAACAACCTTTCAGGCGGAATCCTATCATGGCAAATATACTGGTTCTCTACTACAGCCGCACTGGCAACACACAAGCCATGGCGGAAGTGATCGCAACAGGTGTTGAAGGCATCGTTGGCTGTACGGCTACTATTCGCACCGTGCCAGCTGTTGGCGTTAAACATGATGCTTCCCTCAGTGCTATTCCCAACCAAGGACCACCCTATGCGACACTGACTGATCTTGAGCAATGTGACGGCCTGATCCTTGGCAGCCCAACCCGCTTTGGCAATATGGCTGGCGCACTGAAATATTTCTTTGATACAACCGGTGGGCTATGGCAATCAGGCGCATTGATTGGCAAACCAGCTGGCTGCTTCACATCGACTGGCTCCATGCATGGCGGCCAAGAAAGCACGCTACTCTCTATGATGCTACCGTTGATGCACCATGGCATGGTGCTTGTGGGCTGCCCATATAGCGAGCCCGCATTAACCAACACAACTCATGGTGGGACACCATATGGTCCCTCACATGTTTCTGGCGCCAATGCGGCACTGCCATTAACCGACGACGAAAGCACACTGTGTCGTCATTTTGGTGCACGTATTGCGACAATTGCACAGCGTCTGAAATAGCGCGCTTGCCTATTTTGACTTAGCCTGTGTGCGTAAAACGAGGTAACCACCGACACCTGAAAGTAATGAGGCCAATAATACACCGACTTGTACACGTGTAAAATACAATGGGCCAAGGTGATCATAAGCCAAACTGCCGATAAACAGACTCATGGTAAAACCAATACCAGCCAATAAACTCAAACCATAAATACTCATACTGCTCAGCCCTCTTGGCAGCTGTGCCAATTTAAATTGTACAGCTAAAATACTCGCACCCCAGACACCAATCTGCTTACCAATAAATAACCCGAAAAAACAACCTAAGGTCAGGGAATCTTGTATATCATTTAAACTCAGCGACGCGAAATGCACACCCGCATTCGCAAATGCGAAGACCGGTATAATAAAGTAAGCAACCCACGGGTGTAAGCCGTGCTCCCAACGAATCAATGGCGCGACTTTCTTACCATTTTCAGGCTGAATGGGAATGGCCCAAGCTAAAATAATACCTGCCATCGTCGCATGCACACCTGATTTCAATACACATAACCACAGCGCGATGCCAACAATAACATAGGGCGCTGTAGCAGAGACACGCAAACGATTTAATAGTAGCAATAAAGCCATGCAAACCGACGCATAGACCATCATCGCCATCGACAAATCCTGAGTGTAAAACAAAGCAATAATGATAATGGCACCGATATCATCAAAAATAGCCAATGCTGTTAGAAAAACACGCAATGATATTGGTAGACGCTTGCCAAATAACACCAAAATTCCGAGAGAGAATGCGATATCGGTGGCAGTGGGAATCGCCCAGCCAGGATATAAATAAGGATATTGATGGTTAAACAGCATGAAGATACCTGCTGGTACAACCATACCACCAATCGCCGCGACTGCCGGTAAAATTGCTTTCTGCAAACTATTTAATTCCCCTTGCAGCATCTCTCGTTTCACCTCAAGCCCAACCAACAAGAAGAAAACAGCCATCAAGCCATCATTAATCCAATGATGCAGTGATTTAGAGACATAAAACATACCAAAATGCACCGCAACAGGCATCTCTAGGAAATGCTCATACCAAATGTGCATGGGAGTATTGGAAACCAACAACGCCATCATGGCAGCAAAAAACAACACAATCCCTGCGCTGGACTCGTATTTAACAAATTCTTTAAAGGGGCGCCACGACATGAGTGCCTGCCTCCATCTGTGAATGACTCAATCCATTATAACGGATCAAGCCATGTTTGGGTCAATAAATTTTGCACCATTACATACATTTGGCTGATTTCAGTCATCACATGAGATATGATGTGTGTATGTCTCACCTTGTCAAAGGAAGCACCACAAATGTTAAACACATATCAAACAATCGCTCTGATACTGAGCATTTCATTTGTTTTAGGCTATTTCAATTATCGCTATGTGCAGCTGCAAAGTACAATTGCAATGATGATTTCAGCATTAGTGCTGTCATTGATACTCATCTTACTACACTCGTTTGGCTTCAATGCACTTTACGACCCCACCATACGCTTGGTACAAAGCTTGAACTTTGGTGAATTGCTGCTACAAGGCATGCTTGCGTTTTTACTCTTTGCCGGTGCATTCAGCATCGACTACGACGCACTTAAACAACAAAAAAAAGTCATCGCCATCCTATCAACCATCAGTACAATTGCTTCATTCGTACTGATTTCCATTTCTATTAATTGGTTGCTCAGTTTCTTTAATTTACCGTTTTCATGGGTTTCAGCCTGCCTGTTTGGCGCCCTTATTTCTCCAACTGACCCCATTGCGGTGTTAGCCACATTCAAACAAATTAAAGCACCGCGACATATAACAGCCTGCGTAGCCGGCGAATCATTATTTAACGACGGGGTGGGTATTGTGATTTTTATGACCGTGTTCAGTGTCGCATTTCATCACACCCCAGTCACAATCAGCAGCATCGGACTGCGTTTCTTGCACAGTGCTGTCGGCGGTGTGGCATATGGCTACATATTGGCTATGCTGGTTTCTAAACTACTAAAGACAACGAATGACTCACACATTGTGATCATGATGACACTTGTTGTCACGACTGGTGGCTACGCTATTGCAAACCTGATGGATCTATCTGGCCCATTGGCCATGGTCGTCGCAGGTATTCTCATCGGCAAAGAGTGCCGGCAGCAATGCAAATCAACTTATACTAAAGCTGCCTCATTCTGGGAAATCATTGATGAACTCTTGAATACAGTTCTATTCCTGCTCATGGGGTTTGAGTTGCTCACAATCACATTGCATCTTAGCAGTGCAACTGCAGCTATTCTGGCCATCATTGTCACATTGATAGTGCGACTACTAACTGTGGCAATCCCTATTATGTTGCTGCAAAAGAAGAAAAAACGCACACCAGGGATGGTAACCATTCTCACCTGGGGCGGCCTCAGAGGTGGTTTAGCTGTCGCACTGGCCCTCAGCATTCCCGACTCACCTGAACGAGGTATTATTATGTTATTGACCTATGCAGTGGTGCTATTTTCCGTCATTGTACAAGGCATAAGCATAAAACCCATCGCACACAAGCTCACACACACGCAGCCGTAATGGTTTCCGACAGAATAAACCAACAATAAGCAAAATAGCTGCTAATAGTGATTGCTTTTTGTAGCCAACCTGCTATCATGTTGGTTCTGAGCATTTTATAGCTCTCATTTGTGCTAATTATAACCAAATAACGGGGTCTTATTTTTATGCCAAAGGTATATATTCCCAACCGAAATGCGTTTGAGCATTGTTTACGTCGCTTCAAGAGATCATGTGAAAAAGCTGGGATTGGCACAAAATTACGCCAATGCGAGCACTATGAAAAACCTGCCGCTAAAAGAAAGCGTGAGAAAGCTGCTGCTAAAAAACGTCATCTAAAGCGTCTCATGCGCATGCGTGAAGCCAGCGAACGTGATCGAACACGCTACTAATCACTCCACATATTTTGCAGGACAGCATACATGAGCATCTGGACGACTATTCAGAATGATATTAAAACAGCTATGCGTGCTGGCGCAGAAGGCAAGCTTCAATTACAAACACTTCGCATGCTGAAAAGCGATTTACTGCTTATTTGTAAAGAGTCTACGCCGCAGACTGATGCACCAACAGATGAACAATGCATCAAAACATGCCAAAAAATGATCAAGCAAAGGCAGGAGTCGTCCAAACAGTTTCTAGCTGCAAATGACTCAGATCGGGCAGAAGCCGAACAGAAAGAAATTAAAATCCTGTCTGCTTATATGCCAGCACCACTTGATGACAGTGAAATATCCAGCATCATTGCAGCAGCATTTGATGATGTTCAACCAACTGGCATGAAAGACATGGGTAAGATCATGGCCCAAATCACCAAAGCAACTGCCGGCAGAGCTGATATTGCTCAAATCAGCCAAACAGTTAAAGCAAAGCTCAGCACTTAACTCTGACGCTGACCAAACGCCTGACTGATATTTTCCCAACGCATGTAAAACAAACACCAAACTTTGTATGCACTGCTACTCTCAGTTACAATGAAGGTTGAGTAACAGCTCTGCCGGCAGTTGCTTTGGTGATTTGGGCCATGATCTTACCCATGTCTTTCATGCCAGTTGGTTGAACATCATCAAATGCTGCTGCAATGATGCTG
>JBDOIU010000003.1:0-121155 GCA_047404195.1 Coxiellaceae bacterium | reverse complement strand
AATGATTCTCATTTGCAAGAAATTTCTTTGATTACTTTACCATGTTTTTATGAAAGTGTGCCATTGGTGCTTTATTATGATGACTATTCCCGGTAATTCTTGATCATTTTGACTATATCTGGCAAAAATCATGCTTTCATTGGTATGCGCCATCTGATTTTTGCGCATAATATCAACAACATAGGGTTACCATGGTTACACATAAAAAATCACTCAGTGTTTGGATGCTGGTGTTGATCACAGTTGGCGCGTTAGACATGAATCATCTGGCAAAACGCTATGCAGCAATCTGCTACGAAATTGCACAACATAGTGATTGCTGTCCCGGGAAACATTTAAACGAATACACCAAATTGCTTCAGCAGAAACAAGAAGAGATTGAAAATCTTATGCTTGATCGGATCTGCACTCCTCAGCATGGTGTTTATACTCGGCTAAGAAAGCAGATTACCATCAAAAAAGTATTGATGCTGATCGCTATCCCATTAGCAGCCGCAGCTGCACCAGCATTCTATTTATCAACCACACATGCTATGCTTGAAACGTTGATTTCATTGCATGCTATTTCTAACACGACTGTCGCACCAATCTATGTCTGCATCATAGCAGCCATTGCTGCTATTGGATTTACATGCCTCACCCTAAATACCTTATTCCAAATAATTAAAAAAAATCTATTATACAACACATACCGACGCCTAAAGCACATGGACTCTAAAAAACGTGCATACACCATTATAACCATGAGCATATTAACAGCCATGATTATTTTTAGCAGTGTGTTTACACTTGGCATGACTTACAAGATGTCATTGGCATCCCTCCCCCAAATCATGCAAGGCTCTGCAGTAATGCTGCCAAAAGTGCTCGCATTTCTAAGTAGTACGGTCAGCGTTATTTCAGAAGCGATATTCTCATTTGCAAACACACTCTCAGGTGTGCTGGAGTTCACACTCGAAGCCTTCAAAGATGCAGGCAAGCAGTGGCTAAGGGAATATAAGCATCAAATGAGACAATGCTGGGGGGAATTTCAGAAACTAAACTCCTGTGGAAAGCTAACTGGTAAAACTCACTCAGCCTCAAAAAGTAGAATAGCTGCAAGAATACTTTTTTGCCTACCAACACTTATTCTCAGTAATGTAACAATGCTGCTGGCGTCAGCTGCTAACTGGTTGTGCTTTCTTGGTCACTGCACATCTGTGGGGATCGCGCAAAATAATCCCAAAATGTCATTCTTTCCAAAGCTGCTAGCATTATCGTATTGCGCCACTGCAACTATCGCAATCACAGAAGCTTCGGCTGACTCTACTTATTGTATTGAGCACGAGCATGATCCTATAGATGCCATACGACCATCAACAGAAGGTGTGCATGAGCACATCATGATACCTCAACGCTGTGTATATGCCCTTTTGTATTTGCCATTTATGTTAAGCACACTCATGAAGTCTGCCATGCATGAAGACTCCAGTCAGCGCAAGATCTTGAGCCAGAACATTAGGGCATTCGAGGCAAAAATTGGCGCCAAGGTTGGTAAGTATGTCATATTCTCAATGATGCTTGTCATTGGCGTAGGATTAATAACAGGAGCCATTATTGCCGCCGCCATGACAGGACCCGGCTCTATCGCTGCATTTATATCAGTCTTGATGGTGAGTAAGGCCTTACTCATTACTGGCTCGACTTTAATAGCTGTTGGAGCAGCCAGTCTGATAACAACATCCTTAATTAATCACGATGTCACAAATAATGATACAGAATGTTGTGACATAAAAAAAAATGAACCGTCAGCTGACGGGATTAAAACTAGTGGCGCTCAAACATCACCAACACAATGTAGTGATCCATGCTGCCATGCACATAGGGATAGCGGTGCATCTGAAACAAAGAGCCATCCTAGAACCGTCACAAGAGGCAATTTCAGTGCATTAATCACAGAAGGTTGTGAAACGAAAAAAGATGAAGATACAAATGGTCGGGCTGTAACTGACCACCCTAAAACTCCACCACCGCGAGGTCAGCATACACAATGCAATGATCCATACTGCCACCACCAAAATGGCGCACCCAAAACTTGTCTCTTTAGTCCATCACGTAAATTCAGCCTTGGCGCACCCATAGGCAGTGCTAGAATATAAGAGCCCCCATCACTCTACAATACCACACCGATTGCCTGAGAGTACTGACCAATTTATCTTATCAGTGACAATAAGCATAGACACCAATTGATTCTATCAGCATTTCCAAGCACAGCAGATACTAGTGCTGAATCAATTCTACGCCAGTATTAACACGCGAAAGTGTACCTGGAATTTTCTGTGACCAAGCAGTAATTACCTTAACGCCTCCAGGCATTTTCTTGCTAATCCAGCCAGCGAGCGGAGCAATATGCTTTGCTACTGTAGAACCCTGTACTGATTCCGTTTGCTGGAAGTGCATTGCTGTCAATAGTGAAAATAGCAGCACAAGCAAAACACCTGCACGCATGGCGCCAAACAGCATACCTAAAAAACGGTCAATTAAGCCTAAGCCAGCTAAACGCAAACAACTGGATAGCAGCTTTGCCAGCACAAAACCCAGCAGCAAAACAACAATCACAATCAGTATAGATGCGCACACCTCACGCGTCGTATCTGATTGAATCCACTGCTTGAAATAGAGCTGAACATCTTTAGTTAGATAAACCGCAGCCACGCCAGCAGCAATCCAAGTGCATAACGAAATGACTTCTTTAACGAAACCCCTCATACAGCCAATGACAATTGAAATGGCAATGACAGCAAAACATGTATAATCAAGCCAATTAAACATCAACACTCTCCAACTTGCTATCATAGTGACGCACCAAGCCGTGCAACTTAAAACGCGTCAAAACCTGCTGCTTGAGCTCAGTAAGTTGGTGCTTACTTTTACCAGGACCCAGTAAAACAGCATACTGAAAACCGTCACCATGCTTTTTTGTCAGCACCGTTATCGGATAATGCATGGTAGATAAGGCCTGCTTTAAACGTTGCACATAAGATTGATGTGTCAGCACAGCAACTTGTAAATAGAAATACGGTGGCTTGGCTGTAGACAACACAGGTTTCTGTTTTGTCGCAATTGGGCGGCTCTGTTGTGATATCTGATGGCTGGCTTCAGACTGAGATGATGCTGCTATAGAGGCTTCACTGGGAGAGGTTGTATGTATTTTTGACACATCTGCATTCTGCACGGGTACCTGTGCTTGTTTAATTGGTTTGGGCTGGGTTGCTGCGATATTTTGAGCCTCAGGTTGGTTGACAGAAAATGAGGTCTTTAGGCTGGTCACTGCAGGCTGTTCTACTGCTGCCGACCGAGGTGCATCATCACTATTTTGCAGCTTAAGTGGTGAACTGCAAACAGCACCAACCTGACCAGAGTCACAAACCCCTTGCGACTGCTTTCCCAATGACAACACAATCAGATCGTTCTGCGCTTTTTCTGGCTCGGATTTTGCCTGCCATGATGGGTGATGCTCCCCCAGATCAGAAGCCGTTGGGTGCGCATCATGCACAACGAAGGACAGCGCAAAGCCACCGACAATGGCCATCACCACTGCCCCAATGACACGTTTTTTTGTTGGCTCTTGCACGGCTACGCCTCCCATGTGTGGCTGATCAATGATTTTACAGCAGCAACTACTCGAAATGAGCCAAATGCAACTACCAAATCACCTTCCTGAATGTTACCTACTAATTCTAGCCAGTTTTCTCGCACATCGCTAGTCATCATATCAGTTGTAATACCGTTATCTGCAAATTCACTTATCAACTGCTCTTTTGTTGCTGCACGATAACCTGACATCGCATAAACTGACCAAGAATAACCAGGCTGGTGTATTGCCTGCAACATATCACCGATTGACTTATCTGCATGGGCACTGAAAATCACCCAAACCTTCTGTCCCGGTATCTCCATTGAGGCGATGTAATCTGCCAAATAGTCAACTGATTGAGCGTTATGGGCCACATCTAGCAGCCAGTGTACACCTGCTTTTTGCAGGTACTCCTGCCGCCCCGGAGGAGCCAACAAGGGTTTATTAGCCACACTAAGCCAATTCAGAGGCAGTTTGTCCTGCATAATGTGACAGACCTGCACTGCAGCCGCAACATTATGTGGATGTAATCCAGTACAGCGCCAATCGCAGCTTTGAAGCGCCTCCCCAAATACCCTAAGACCTTCATCAGTGCGACAAACATCAAAATCACGCCCTATCAGGTAACATCTTGCTGACAAAGCACTTGCAACGTCCATGAGTGATTGCGGCGGATCGGGGTCAGCAATCACAACTGGCCTATTGCGCCGCATGATGCCTGCTTTTTCTTTCGCAATTGCCTCGCGGCACTGCCCTAAAACTGCCTGATGATCTAACGCAATGTTCGTAATCACAGCACAATCAGCATCAATGATATTGGTGGCATCCAAGCGCCCACCCATACCAACTTCTAGGAGCAACACATCAGGCCGCCACTGCTGGACCACTAACAAGCAGGCCAAAGTTAAGTGCTCAAAAAATGAGACTCGCAATTTGACATCATGACTCGCTGTATTCACCAACTGAATAGCAGAAGCAAGTGTCTCTTCAGATACAATATCGGCACCTAGGCGCAGACGCTCACAAACGGACTCAAAACTGGGGGATGTAAAACTGGCTACCCGCATACCTGACTGATGATAAAGTTGGTGCAATACAGAGACAGTCGAACCCTTGCCATTGGTACCAGCAACAGTGATCACTGGGCAATCAAGCTGATGACAATCTAAGTGCTTAGCGAGAACAGAAACAGTCGACAAATCTAAGCGCGCAGTCAATACCTCTTGCTCGCGAAAATGCGCCAACCACTCATCCAATGCAAACTGCATAATAATATACCCCCAAGAAAACATCTTAAAGCATATATTGCTCAAAAGGCAATAGCTGGGGCCTCTTAGAGATCCTGAAATGCTATTTTTTACGTGATTTAAGCATTCAGGCACCCTAATTACTTGACAGATCATATGCTTGTATTAAAATCTGTAACATCTATGGCTATCATGCCATGTTCGCAAGGATGACACACTTAATGGAAATCAAATGGACCAATCAGGCTGCAACGCCCGCTGAAAAAAATGTCCATAACGTCATCAGTGAACCAACAAAGCAACCTAATAATACCGACTACCAACAGAACATCAACGCCGCTATTGGATCGCTAAGAGACCTGGAAAGAAACATATCGCAGTACGATGCAGATATCCAACATCTCAAACAGACCGTTGAGCAATATCGGAAGCAGTCATTAGAAAAAGAAACGCTGATAAAGGAAATTCTTTACGATAAGAAATCACTTTCGGATAGCAATGCTTTACTCAAGAAAACATTACACTCTCTGCAGTCAAGCCATGATGAACTCATGACACAACACACCCTGCTACGCAAACAGCTATACTGCATTGAAGCTGAAAACCAAATAAAACAAACAGAACTGTCGAATAAAATCAAACAGCTCTCACAACAACTCAATACAGCAAATAGCTACAATCACCAAGTTGAGCGCAGGAACATGGAGCTAAAAGAAAAAAATCTGTTCCTCAAAAAAGAAGCCCAATCATACCATCAGCACAAACACAGCTCCAAAGCAATTGATGCATTCAAGAAAATCATTTCCGAGCTTGAAAGTGGTTGTGACATATCTCAGTCTAAAAGCAACAATAAACCCAATAACCCGATCACTGATTGGCCTGCCGAGGTGCCCCAACGCTTATCTGCAAATGATGCAGACGCAAACTAAAACAACTGGCGCATCACTGATGTCAGCAAGCTATCAGAGCGGAAGTTCACTATTTCACGACTACAGTTAACAGTTAACCCAAGCGTCTTGTCAGCCGCCTCATTGTATACTACCACTGACTCATAACCATATGAAAAGCAACGTAACCAAAATAACCGACCAAACTCTTTGCTATCCGTTTGCATAATGCCCAGACCGGAGCGCACGCAATCACCCTCTGCCATTAACATCGGAACAGCAATTGCGTCTTGAAAGAATACCCGCTGATATGGCCCACAGACCTCATCACAAAGCAGGGCTCGCATCCATGAAAGCATATCAGGTAGCGTTGCAAATCCATACAAACCAGCAGATGCATTCACTGGATAACATGAGGTGATATCCAGCACAGACAGCTCATGATTGGCATTGTAAGTCAACTGCGGACACGCTGAAAAAATATCACAGTGCGGATGCGATAATGGTAAATAGCCGTGATACAAATGCTCTGGTTGAATCTGGTTTATCGTATTGCGATCGTGCACAACCAAATCAGACAGCACACGATGCTTAAGACAAAACTCCTCTACCAGCACCTTCATTGTGCAACCAGACATAGCCTCTACAAGCAGAGAAATAATGAGTAAGTTTGTTGTTGAGTAACAATATTGACCCCTAGGTGCAGGATAATAATCAAAACAGTAATTGTTATCAGCACCAACTATCATGTCAAAATAAGCTTCTACTTGCCATGTTTTATGCATCTTCTTCTTGAGCGCAGACAGATAGACTTCAGTTCTGTCATAAGATGGCACACCGGTAGTATGACGCAGCAAATCAATAACGGTGTGCGGGCGTAGGATTGGGTAGTGTTTTAATATCAGCGCCAATCTGCCATCATCCTGGCTTAGGTAGTTGACAATTTTTTGTAAGGACCATGATGTAGAAATACCGCAAGACTGAAACAACTGTAGACTAACAGCTGCAAATAAGCTATGCATCATCGAAGCAGCAGGAAACTGTGAGCTTAAGCTAGCTTGTTTCTCAGCAGCAACATCTGCAAAACCATGACACTCGACAACATCCCTTTTCCCACCCTGCAATAGCAACAAACCAGACGCAGGTATATTCCATTCATAGAGGTCAACAATCTTGCTACCCAAAGCTTACTCCCTGAATGTGGCGACGTTTATAAAATTATAACATATATACAATCATTACGCGAAAGCAATTAGCCATCCTGACTGGTGGTTAACTAACTATGAACGTTTATAATCATGTGCTCACGGTCGGGGCCAGTGGAAACCATCGCAATTGGAATCCCAGCTAAATCAGCAATCGCTGATAGATACTTCTGTGCAGCAGGCGGCAGATCCGCCATCTGCTGAATGCCGTATGTGGAAGACTCCCAGCCCGGGAATGATTGATATACGGGCTGACAGCGAGATAAGGTCTGTACATCTTGCGGCCACTCGCTAACCTCTTTACCATCTATTTCATAAGCAACACATACCTTAATCTCCGCTAAAGTATCAAGCACATCCAACTTGGTTATTACCAGCGACGTCATTGAGTTCATCAGAATTGAGCGCTTTAATGCTGGCATATCTAGCCAACCACAACGTCTCTGGCGGCCTGTCGTTGCACCAAATTCGTTGCCGCGTTCACCAAGTACTCGCCCATCATCATCAAACAGCTCAGTTGGAAATGGTCCGGCCCCAACACGCGTACAATATGCTTTTGTGATTCCCAGCACCGCATCCAAGAACAAAGGACCAACACCCGTACCTGATGCAACAGCACCAGCGGTTGTGTTGGAAGACGTGACAAACGGATACGTCCCGTGATCAATATCCAGTAACGCACCCTGTGCACCCTCGTATAAAACAGACTCGTTGGCTTGACGGTGAGCATCAATGTGCGCGCTCACATCAGCCATCATTGGCAACATGTCCGCAGCTTGCTGCTGCAAAGTTTGCCATGTTTGCTCAAATGAGACGGCCTCTTCTCCATAATAATGTTGCAAAACATAATTATGGTATTGCATAACCTCTTCGAGATGCGGCTTCAATGTCTCCATTGAGGCGAGATCAACAAAACGTATGCCACGCCGCGCAACTTTATCTTCGTATGCCGGCCCGATACCACGGCATGTTGTACCAATAGCAGCCTTACCACGCTTGGCTTCACGCGCGCGGTCAAGCGCAATGTGATGCGGCAATATCAAATGGCATGATGGACTGATCTTCAGACGATTTGAGACGGTAATGCCACTATTGGCCAGCATATCGATTTCTTTTTGTAGGGCATCTAAGGACAAAACAACGCCATTACCCAAATAGCATGCGACACCATCATGCAAAATACCCGAGGGAATCAAATGCAAAACGGTTTTCTCACCAGCCACAACCAAAGTATGGCCTGCATTGTGTCCACCCTGAAAGCGAACCACTGCAGACACACTAGGTGTCATACAGTCGACAATCTTGCCCTTGCCTTCATCACCCCATTGAGCGCCTAAGATAAGTGTGTTTTGATTCATGGTAAGTGGCCTCTTTTGTGTTATAAGTCAGTGACGTAATTCATGCGCATGATCAATAATGCTGCAATTCATAGGGCAAATACAAAGCATCGAATGCCCGTGCCCAGGTAAGCGTGCGCCAAACGAGATATTAACACCTTCGGGCAAACAAAAAAAGCATCTGAGCAAAGCGCTGCTAGGTTTTCCCGCGCTCGACCAATAAACGATCATAATCACTCGGCCGCACACAAAACCTGACCTTTATTCGACCATCATCAAGGCTTTCCTGGCCTAGAATTGCCTCCAAATCATACAATCTTGCCAACATGGCCCCCTCCGCTGGCTGTAAGACCCACTCTTCTACAACCCAAGAGGCAGTTAAACATTCAGAGAGCGCCGTCAACAGTGCGTCACAACCACTGTTTGTGGCGGCAGATAGCCACACTTTAATTGGCTTGCCAGCATCGTTCACCGCAATCTTTCCAGCATGGCCGCCCGTCCTATCAACCTTATTAAAGACCAAAAGCTGCGGTATCTCATGCGCATCTATATCCGCCAAGACACAATTCACCTCATCTATGCGGTCGCGCCAATGTGGATCACTGATATCAACAACATGCAGCAATAAATCTGACTGCCTAGTCTCTTCCAGCGTGGACCGAAAGGCTGAAATCAATGCCTGCGGTAACTCATTAATAAATCCCACCGTATCCGCCAAGATAACCGGACCCATATTCGGTAAAGCAATACGACGCAAGGTGGCATCCAGGGTTGCAAATAACTGATCCGCAACAAATGCATCCGCATTTGTGAGAGCATTAAATAATGTTGATTTGCCTGCGTTTGTGTAACCAACCAAGGATACAACCGGCGCGCCACGCCGCTGACGAGCCTTTCTATTCTCCGCCCGTGTCTTGCCAATCTTAACCAGCTTCTTTTTTATGGATTGGATACGTATGCCTAACAGACGACGATCAGTTTCTAATTGTGTCTCACCAGGCCCTCGCAAGCCTATTCCCCCTTTTTGCCGCTCCAAGTGACTCCAACCACGGATCAAGCGGGTACGAAGATGCTGTAACTGAGCCAGCTCTACTTGACACTTCCCTTCGAAACTGCGAGCCCGTTGTGCAAAGATATCCAAAATCAATGTGGATCGATCGAGTACGCGGCAGCAACAAAGCTGCTCTAAATTACGCTCTTGAGAGGGCGTCATGTCATGGTTAACAATAATCAAATCGGCATCGGACTGCTTCACCGCCTCTGCCAACTCTTCAGCCTTGCCTTTGCCAATAAAATATTTTGAATCAGGTTTGGCTCGCTTGGTAGCAACATCACCCAACACAGTGGCACCAACGGCAGCCACCAGACTGCTGAACTCCTCTAGCAGACGCTCCTCTGGTAGGGAGTGCGGAAAGGAAACCAGCACCAGCACAGCGCGTGACCCCTGCTTTTCTCTCTCTATAAAATACTCTGCCATATCATTCTCATCAGTCGTTATTGTGTTGGTGTTGCAATACACCGTCTTGCAAAAGCAATGTGCGATGCATGTTAGCAGCCAGCTCAGGATTGTGTGTTACCACCACAAAACCAGTGCCAAGCTCTTGGCAGAGCGACATCATCAATGAAAAAACGCGATCTGCAGACTCCTTGTCTAAGTTGCCTGTCGGTTCATCTGCTAATACACAAGCAGGCTTTGCGACAAGAGCGCGTGCAATGGCAACGCGCTGACGCTCACCACCAGATAGCTCAGCAACACGATGCTCAGCTCGATCAGCTAAGCCAACCGCCGTCAATAATGCCAGCGCGCTCTGCTTGATCTCTTTTTGCTTCTCAGATGACTGTATCAGCAACGGCATCATCACATTTTCAAGTGCATTAAACTCTGCCAGCAAGTGATGCCTCTGATAAACAAAACCAAGCATGCTATTTCGAATTGTGTTTTTTTGCTTTTCTGTCAGGACTGAATATGGCTCCCCCATCAATAGCACTTCTCCTGATGTTGGCTTGTCTAACCCACCCAGCAATTGCAGTAATGTAGACTTACCAGCACCAGAGGCACCCATAATGGCAACCATCTCTCCTGATTGCACACTGAGATTAATCTCCCGCAAAATAGTCAACTCAGATGCTGGCAAAGAAAACTTTTTACTTAACTGTCGACACTCCAGAACGGCGGACACTTTACTCATAACGTAAAACCTCTGCCGGTGAAACGCGGCTTGCAAGACGCGCGGGGTACAGTGTTGCCAGCAAGCTCAAGCCGAACGCCATCAAGCCAACATGCAAAACGTCTAACCAACGCAACTCAGTTGGCAGATAGTCAACCCAATACACATCCGCTGACACCAACTGCACACCCAAGAAGTGTTGTAATGCATTGACCCATGCAGTCAAATGCAGTGACATGATGCAACCTAATATGCCACCTAACACAACACCAAACAAACCCACAATACAGCCTTGCGCAATGAATACTCGCATGACACAGCCAGTGCTCGCGCCCAAGGTACGTAGTATTGCGATATCAGAACGTTTCTCTTGCACCGCCATCACCAAACTAGAAACCAAATTAAAAGCGGCCACGGTAATAATGAAAGTGAGGATGACACTCATGATGGTCTTTTGCATGGCTATTGCCTTAAACAGTGAACCAAACTGCTGACCCCAATCAGAAACAGCAAACGCTGGCCCCAGTAGGTCGCGTACCTGCATGGCAATTTGGGGGGCGCGATAAACATCTGCGACCTTGACATGAAACCCCTGCTCACCAGCCTGCGCACCAACAAATAAATGCTGTGCGTCTTTGATATGCATGTATACCATGCCAGAGTCATAGCCAAAACCACTGTGCGTAGCAAAAATAGCGCCAACAATGAACTGACGAAAACGCGGCATCGTCCCCAAAGGGGATACAGTAAAGTGCGGTGTGAGCATGGTCACTTTATCCCCGACCTGTAAACCCAACTGAGCGGCCAGCTTTTCACCGATTGCAAGATGATATTGCCCGGCACGCAAAGCCTGCATTGATCCCTGCGTCACAAATTTTGACAAAGCAGATAATTTCATCTCTTGCAATGGATCAATACCCATTGCGGCAACACCGTGTGATCCAAGCGATGTCACCAACATCCCTTTGCCACTGACATAAGGCGCGTACGCAACAATGTCATGAATGCCTTTAAAAACGCGCTTGATTTTTATCTGTGGCTCACGCAATGGCTCATAGGATACCACAGTGAGTTGTGGTGCAATTGAGAAAAACTTTTGACTGACAACGCGGTTGTAACCATTCATGACAGAGAGCACAGCAATGAGCACCATCACACCGAGGGCGATACCAATCACTGATGTCATGGAAATAAACGAGACAAAACCGTTGCGGCGGCGCGCACGGGTATAACGTAAGCCAAGAAATAAGGAAAATGGTTTGAACATGATATCAGGATAGCCGAATTTAGGTGCCAACACAATGAAGTATTGGTGCCCAGGGCCGGAATCGAACCGGCACGGGATTAACTCCCGAGGGATTTTAAGTCCCTTGCGTCTACCAGTTCCGCCACCCGGGCCCAATTATGAAGGCTGAGGTCGGAATCGAACCGGCGTCCACGGCTTTGCAGGCCGCTGCATAACCACTCTGCCACTCAGCCACACTTTCATTACCACTGGTAGTGTTGCAAATGCAAGCATAATGAAAAATTGGAGCGGGAAACGAGGATCGAACTCGCGACCCCAACCTTGGCAAGGTTGTGCTCTACCGCTGAGCTATTCCCGCTGACCAAAAATGTTGTCGTGCAATAATGCGCTGACAAGATGTTATTATTGCGTTTATTTTCAGAATGTCAAGCTTTTCTTTGCTGCTCTTAAATAAATAATCATACTCCAGATCGTCAGCACTGACGCAGCATACAACATAACCACCCCAGTACCGAGAAACCACGCTGAATCACCTGGCTTGAACCACAGCAAAAAGCCCAAAGCAATCATTTGCAAGCATGTTTTAATCTTGCCCAACCAACTGACAGCCACTGACAAACTGTCACCAATTGTAGACATCCATTCTCTCAATGCTGAAATTGCTATTTCTCGACCAATGATCACAATGGCAGGCAATACTAAACCCATCCAATGACGCTCAGCTACAACTAATATTATGGCAACGACCACCAACAACTTATCTGCCACAGGGTCAAGGAAGGCACCTAATCGCGTCTCTTGTGCGTTTTTTCTGGCCAGATAGCCATCGAAAAAATCTGTGATGGCTGCTGCGGCAAATAACAGCGCAGCCAAATGATGGCCAAACACAGGCAAGTAATAATAAGCAAGCACCAATAGCGGTATGGCTAAGATACGAGCAGCTGTCAAATACAAAGGTATGTTCATACCTATAGATTACTCCACTTCGATAAAACCGCAATGCAATAAATTGACTTTATGTGCATTACGCATAGATAAAGCTCACTAAGAGGTCTATAATGAGTACTTAATGAGGACGTTTGAGGTATTGTGGTGCATTTACATTGGTCAAGAGCGATTATGTTATTGGATATGGACGCTTTTTTTGCAGCCATCGAGCAAGCGGACAAACCCGAGCTCAAAGGTCAACCGCTGGCCATCACCAATAGCGAGCAAGGCAGCTGCATCATCACATGCTCATATGAAGCACGACAGTACGGCGTCAAAACAGGCATGCGTCTAGCAGTAGCAAGACACTTATGCCCTCAACTCAAAACACGGGTCAGTCGTCCGCAAGAATATATGCGCATATCGACAGCGATCATGCAGGCACTGCATGACATCACCCCGGACATTGAGGTTTTCTCCGTGGATGAAGCCTTCTTAGACATCACATACTGTCAAAAGCTACATGGTGACCCCATAGCAATTGCCAAAAAAGCGCAAGAAATTGTCAAACAAGTCAGTGGCCTCACTTGCTCCATTGGTGTTGGTGGTGACAAAACACTGGCCAAATATGCCGCTGGCTTGCACAAACCCGCTGGCATTACCTGCATACACCCTGATGACAGTGAAGCAACTCTAGCGAGTGTTCCAGTCGGCAAACTGTGTGGCATTGGGCCGGAGATGGAGACTTTTCTAGCCCGACATGGTGTTTACTGCTGTGCAGATATGAAGCATATTCCAGTCAGTGTGCTAGCAAAACGCTTTGGCAATCTTGGTCGTCGTATCTGGCTGATGTGCCAAGGCAAAGACCCCTCTGACGTTGACACATCAAACCGCGCCATCAAATCAATGGGGCACAGCAAAGTACTGCCACCATGTACCTGGCAAAGACAGGTGGTAACTGAAATGTTCCATACCTTATGTGAAAAGCTCGCACGACGCCTGAGGGCAAGCGTATTGGGCGCGCGTCGCTTTCATTTTGGTATGCGAACCTATACGAGATCATCGCCCCACCAACAGCTCAGTGCACTCACGCAAACAGATGACGGCCAAATCATTTTTAAACTCTGCCAAGATTTTCTGTACCGATCCTGGCAAGAAGGCATGCAAGTGAATCATATATCGGTCAGAGCAACTGACCCCAAACCCAACAATCAGCAGCCTGACTTATTTGATCAACCCTGCCCCAAAAGGCAACGCATCAATCGAAGCAAAGATGCCATCAACTGTAAATTTGGAAATCATAGCCTTAAAACTGGCAGCCACATCGATAGCAATACTGTGATTGCACCTTCGTGGCGACCAGACAGGAACCAGTCATAAAATCAGAGCACAAACAAGAGACCAGACATCTTGTAATTTAAAACTCAGAAGACTAGTATGGTGGCCAGCACCACTGCATACTGGATGTAACATGCCCAAACAAATCACAATAGAAGAGAAATGCGCATTCTCTCAATCACAATGTTGGCAACAATCACAACAATTCTACAAAGATATGGGCGTAACAGCTTGGGCAGAAAGCGTACCGTTCTACATCACGAGCAATGCATTCATTGGCAAACAATATGCAACGATCTTAATGAGTGCCATGCAGGATTGGGTCGAACAGCACAAGCAGGTGCAATCCTGCTTTGATATCGTTGAGATTGGGGCGGGTAGTGGTCAGCTGGCACTTTATATCATGCAATCACTCAATGAGCTTTTAGAAGTAGATACTGACAAGGACATAAACTACCGCTATATCGTGACAGACCTTAGCCAAAAGAATCTCGATTTTGTAGCACAACATCCCGCCTTCCAACAGCAGCTGCAATCGGGGCGCTGCCGGCTAGCAAAATTTGACTGCATCAACGATAAAGAGATTCTCCTACAGGCAAGTCACAACTTACCAGCAGAAAAGCTAGCAAGGCAAGACACACCACTCATGTGCATTGCCAACTACCTGTTTGATAGCTTGCCAGCAGATGTTTTTCATATTAACAACCACACAGCAACAGAAGCATTGGTCAGCTTATCTACCAGCAACACCAATCTAAAGAAAGGGCATGTTGTAGACTGGAAAAAAGTCGGGCTCAATTTTAGCCATGCAGAACAGGAAAAAAAATATGACAACAAACACTGGGGAAGCATACTACAGCACTACGCAGAGAAACTCTCCAACAGCTATGTGCTATTCCCAACATGTAGCTTAAAAACCCTCGCAACACTGCTATCGATCAGCCACAATAATATGATGCTTATGACATCTGATAAATGCTTTACAGACACCGCCGAGCTGGATGAACAAGAAGCACCAGAACTAGACGTACATGGCAGCCTGTCAACCATGGTAAACCTGCATGCCATGACTGAGTACTGGCGCCTTTGTGGCGGCACCTCATTCGTACCCATCCAGCGTGATGGGCTAAGCACTGCTGTCATGACCATTGGCACAGAGCATATGCCACGGCTCGAGCACGCAATCACTACCCACGTGGAAGGATTCAGTGCGACAGACTTTTTCAATCTCTACGAGCAAGTAGCCGCAGACCCAGAAGAATGGTCTCTAGCGGCACTTAGCTCAATTCTAGCACTTTCAAACTGGGACCCCGGCCTGTTTCATGTTATTGGTGATGTACTACTAGAGAAAATTCAAGAGTCAGATAGTCAAGTCATTGACTTCATTATCTCAAATCTAGAGCATGTGGCAGATCGCTTCTACCCTATTGTAAGCAATGAAGATGTATACCATCAGATTGCGAACATTTACTATGAAGCCAATGACTTCAAACAAGCATTAAAGCATTTTATTGCTTCTGATCGAGCATTTCCAGGAGATGCAGACACGCTCTACAATATTGGTTTGTGCCAACAAGAAATGGACGATCACCACGGCGCCATTCACAGCTTTGAAAAAGCGCTTGAGTTGAGTCATGATATGCAAACATGTAAGCAAGCCATCAAGGAGTCAAGGGCTCTCATCTAAACTGCTGACTAACAGGCATGGCGCGAATTGTCAGCACCAAGCAGCATGTTGAAAAAGAGAGGATACACCGACTATACTGTCTTGTTAGCGCTAAAAGGTTATCACCATGCCAAATAACATTCCACTTCCTGAACAATACCAGAATGCTGTTAAGCAGGGTAAGCTCATGTTTAATGAGCAACAATACGCCATCATCCATCAGCTAGAAATACTGCGCAACAAGCTTGAGAAGCAATATCAGCACCGATCGCATTGCCTCAAAAAATATGGCGCATATGCACGTCAGGCCATAGAAGGAATTTATATCTGGGGCGGCGTCGGCATTGGCAAAAGCGTTATGATCGAAATGCTTTATAGCAGCTTATCAGGCGGAAAAAAAAGGCAACACTTTCATGCATTCATGAATGGCATACATCAGGCACTACATAGCGAGATGGGAAACAAAAACCCACTTCAGCGCATTATTCGTGCCCTTGCTAAGGATATACAGGTTTTATTTTTAGATGAGTTCATTGTGAACGATATCTCAGATGCCATGATATTAGCCGGTGTCTTACACGAGCTCACGGAAGCTGGTATTTGTCTACTAACAACCAGCAATATTCAACCAAAGGACCTTTATCAATTTGGTTTTCAGAGAGAAAAATTTCTCCCAAGCATCGCACACATACACAAACACTGTCACATCATTGACTTCGCACAAGCACATGACTACCGTAAGCAAAATATCGGCATCAGCGAGCGATATATAACACCGATTACCGCCGAAACAGAACACCATCTGCAGACGCAATACAACAAGCTCAAAGAAGGCAAACCCTCTTATGCTGGTAGCATTAGGATTTGTGGCCGTGATATCGACACCATTGCACACAGCGAGAAGGTTGCTTGGTTTGACTTCAGGGGCATATGCTCCCCACCACGCTCGACACCTGACTACATTGAGCTTGCAGACAAGTATCAAATCGTTATCATCAGCAATATACCAAACCTTGCCGAGTGCAAAGAGGACGTGCAGATGCGTTTTATACGGCTGATAGATGTCCTTTATGATGAGAGTATACAACTACTTGTCTCATCAGATATTGCTATCACTGAGCATCAATGTGTGGGCAAAAATGAAGAACGATTTGAACGAACACGCTCTAGATTATTCGCCATGACCAGCTAAACCATACGCAGACCTATCATGTTATTGATAAAATAGACACTTACATGATAGATAAACGAGAATCACCTAATATCACAGCCTGACAGTGACGAGCCCTCCCCACCATGAATGCGAGCGCTTAGGACCCATATTGACCATATCTCGAACAAAATCAACGGGCGCACCATCCTTTGATTGACAATCCCCAGACGACATTGGTGGCTATTGTTTTTTATCATTGATCGGCAGACAACAACAAACATAAGGGGCATCTAAGGGGCATCAAAGTTCGCTAACAATGACTGTAAGCTGGCCCCTAATGTATGGCTGAACCAATGCTTTAAACGAACAGGCTCGCACACACTTTCTATGACAAACTCTTTATGAATGCTGAGCCCACTTTTGATTCGCTTGGCTGTCTTCTTTAGCCTGCAGTAACATAGAATGCTCTCCAACCATACACCTTGCTTGCTCATGGAATCCTTTTTTTTAGAGCATGTAAAATCATCATAGCCACCGACATGCTCAAGCCAAGCAACAATGCCATATGGCTATCCACATGTAAGCGTGACAGTAGAACCATTGAAGCTGCACCTGAGACCTGTATAACTGCTTGCAAGCAAGAAATACCAATAGAGCTGCCCCTGTGTAAACGCTTAGCTTCACTATGAGCTGAGCCCAGAACCACCGAGTGCTGACTATGCACATGATCAGCAGCGACTCCCTCTACAGTTTTAATCACTGACCCCAAAACATGAAAACCAACGGCAATCCACCTGAATACTGCAGCAAAGCGAATATGAGAGACACTCATAACCTGGAAAAAACCACCAACTGTACTCATGGCTGTTGATGACATGGCCAGTATGGATAATATAAAGTCTGCTCTTTTGGTGTGGTCATGTCTTGCTTGCTGATAGGCAGCAATAGTCGAGCTGATTTCATAACCTAGGGCAGTAATGCGCCCCAACATAAAGAAGGCCGGTGCCATCACCTTAAATGAACCGAAACAATCACGGCAGTGCACCACCTCGCTGACTGTGCGTGTAGTCAGCATCAACATGGCAGCAGTGGCAGCAATCATACGACCAACACCGAAAATACACTTTGCAAGCTCTGCCCGGCGTGCGCGCCGCCTTTCAGCTTCTGGCAGGTTAAAATATTCAATGAGCGCGTTAATACTTGAAGTATATGCAATAATCGCACCAATACTGCTCCACACTGATGCACCACTAAGCTCTAACGCCTGCACCGGTCGAATATGTGTAGAAACAGAGATCTCTGAAATATGAGAAAATGCAGCCCCCCACGCCAAGTTATTGGCGTACATGGCGTATTCCGCTTGGGGAACACACTTCAAAACTGACTTTTTTTCATCTCGCAACATAACTTAGACCATTTACAACAACCTTAGCCAGGGCCTATGGCATTGCCAAACCACCTTGGTGAGCTAATATTATACAAATCCACCCACTTATGCAATAGATGTTGCTCATATTTCTTTATATTAAGTCACTTAAAAAGTGAATCCAGATAAAAACTGCTAATACTGCTATCATATTTAGATTCTCAGTTACGGCAGGGAAAAAATTGCTGCAATGAATCAATGACCTACCTTTGGCCAATGTATGGAGACAGTATGCTAAAGCAAAAATCTGATGGAATGCATATTTTTCTTCTAGCGCTTCTAATTTTATTAGTAGAAGGCTTTTGCGGCATATCTATTCAAATGTTAACCCTTCGCCAGCTGATGCCCTTTGTGGGTAATAGCGTGGTTGTTACCAGCATTGTGATTGGTATTTTTCTACTATTCCTAGCGCTTGGCTATCAATGGGGTAGTCGCTGCAGCGAGAATTATTTAGCAACTCTGAGCCGAAACTTTATTATTGCTGGCGTCTTAGTTGGTATTGGGCTGTCACACACTTTTTTGAGCGCATTCTTCCCGTGCCTCATTATTAATGCCCACCTGCATACACTAACAGCACTAACAATCTACTCTTTAATGATCACTGCACCTTGTGTCTTTCTACTGGGACAAACGCTTCCCATTACGAGCAACCTATTTCAGCTAAAAACAACTATTGGTGCGGTCAGTGGGCACGTTTTATTTATCAGCACAATCGGATCATTTCTCGGCTCAGTAGCCACCACACTTATTTTATTTAAGTATCTTGGTGTCTCTCTCACGGTGATTATTAACTATGTGCTGCTCATAACCCTAGCTATCATGCTAATCAATATCACCTGCTCAAAGGCAATGAAAATCGTATTACCAATCATCCTACTTGCATCAATTAACCCCATCAATCAACTAAACACACCCAGAAAAAACAGTAGTATCGTCGCTGATAATGCATATGCGGATTATCAAGTTTTAAAAGCAGAAAATAAAAAACAAGAAAAAGTCTCTGTTTTCTCCATCAATGGGAATGCATCTTCTATACTATCAAAGGAAGGCAAGGCCGCGGGCTATATTCAAGAAATTAGGCGCATATTATTTAAAAATTTTGACATTCAGAATAAAGAAATACTCATGATTGGTGCCGGGGGATTCACCTTCACTGCAGGCGGCAGGAATAAAAATCATATAACCTATATTGATATTGATCCTGACATAAAAAAATAGCTACGAAACATTTTATCTCAAAAGTAAATGGTGACTTCATACCAACAGATGCACGAACTTTTTTACAAAAACCACCAAACCATCAACACTTCGATGTGATCATCTCTGATAGTTACACAAGCAGTGAAAGCATCCCTGAACATCTCATAACGAGAGAGTATTTTCAGGAGTTGGCATCAGCACTTAAACCGTCCGGTATGGTCATTTTTAATTTTATCATTAATCCAACGCTTTCGGATTTATACTCAAAAAATCTAGTCACCACAATGAGGAGCGTCTTTTCTGGCTGTACAGCCATGCCAAGTGATTATAAGGACCAGGTAATGAATGTATTGTATTTCTGTCGCAACTCAAACCCAGCAGTGCGTGCAAGCGTTTATACAGACAACATGAACAACGCTAGTGAGGCGTATTTTCTAATGCGCGCCCGGAGGGATTCGAACCCCCGACCATCTGGTTCGAAGCCAGATACTCTATCCAGCTGAGCTACAGGCGCGTAATCGATAAAGTATCACAACGCAGACCAACTTTCGAGAGAAAAACATTTTTTTCACTTGCAGTGACACCAAACTGAAACTAAACTGGGCAATTTAACCCATGACCCGTAAAATGCGCTCACAATCTATTCAAATCCCACTGTCTCTGTACATACATTTCCCATGGTGTATTCAAAAGTGCCCCTATTGCGACTTCAATTCGCACGCCCTGCGACACTCCCTTGATGCACCAGCCTATGTTGATAGACTACTGGTTGACCTAGCCGATCAAGTGCAGCAGTTTGCAATAACACGCCCTCTTCGGTCAATCTTCATGGGCGGTGGCACACCCAGCCTCTTTCCTGCAGCAGAACTTGAGCGGCTCTTACGTGGCGTTGAAAAAATATGTAAGCTATCACCCGATTGTGAAATCACCATAGAGGCCAATCCTGGCACAGACTGCTCAGCCGGTACATTACACGCTTTTTCAGGTGCAGGTATTAATCGCATATCAATTGGTGTACAGAGCTTTCAGAGCAAGCACCTGCAAGCGCTTGGACGAATACATAACACTGATGATACTTATCAAGCCATTGAAAATGCCAAGCAATCTGGCCTCCAGAGAATCAATGTAGATATTATGTTCGGCTTACCAAATCAGACACTTGATGAAGCAATCAGTGATCTGCAAGAAGGCATCAAAGCGAATGTCGATCATATATCGTGGTATCAATTAACGCTGGAACCCAATACAGCATTTCACCATAAGCCACCGCAACTGCCCGAGGATGATCTCGTAGCAGACATGCAGGACCAAGGACAAGCCTTACTAAGCAGATCTGGATTTACACAATATGAAATATCTGCCTACAGCCAACAATCACCTTGTATTCATAACTTAAATTACTGGCAATTTGGGGATTACCTGGCAATCGGAGCGGGCGCTCACGCTAAAATAACTGATACAAAGCAACGTCAAATTACCCGTTTTGCTAATCAACGCCAACCGAAACGATACATGGACCCTACAGTCCCCATAAGACAGCAAGTGCATTTGATCGATAAACAAGCTCAACCATTTGAATTCTTTATGAATACACTTCGACTAACAGATGGTTTTCCAACTAACTTATTACATCAACGCACATTTTGTGATGCCACAACCATACAGAAAACTCTTGAGCGCGCAATAACAGAGGGCTATTTACAGATGTCAAATGGCACCATTCAACCAACCCCATTTGGGCATCGATTTTTAAACGATTGCCTCGCTATCTTTTTGTCCAGCTCAGATACCAGCACTTAAAAAACTTGTTTTTCAGTCTTTGATCAAGGAAAATAGTGATTACGCTTGCCTTTGAAAAGGAAACAATCATGGATGCAACACTCCTTAAATTACTATCCATCATCTGCCGACCATTGCCTATTGCTTTACTTGTAATGCTCGCAGGATTAATATTAGCCCCATTTAACAGAAGATGGTGTCTCGGCTTCTTATTGGCTGGATTCACGACTATTTCAGTTTTCAGCCTAAACATCACCGCTCGCCATCTCATCTCAGCATTAGAGCAGCCTTATACACCAGTACATACAATACCGAACGACGTCAATACCATTGTTGTCTTAGCTGCGGGTGTTCGAGGCAGCAAAAATGGCCCCCCAAACACGCAGCTCAGCGCAACCACATTGTCACGGTTGGTTGAAGGTGTTCGTTTATATCAGCTTAGCGCACAACACAAACCCACACAGCTCATCTTATCGGGTGGCCGCATATTCACAGCGACTAAAGGAAGCAATGTTGTCAATACTGCAAACTTACTTGGTGTTCCCACCAAGAAAATCACAATAACACGAGGCGTGATCAACACAGCAGCAGAGGCGAAAATCATACACAGCTTTGTACGCAACAAACCTTTCCTACTGGTTACATCAGCTAGCCATATGCAGAGAGCACTGTGGCTCTTTAAGCGTGAAGGAATGTCACCTATCCCAGCAGCCACCCAGTTTATGGAAAATCGATATTCTCTTGTCAAAGGGCAATCATTCATCCCACAAGCAAGCAACCTAGTCCGTTGTGATATAGCCCTACATGAATATCTAGGGTTGTTGTGGGAGAAAGCAATCTCCCACAAATAATTCTAAACTAGCTGGACTGAGCAAGTTTACTATTTTCAATAATACACACTGACAATGTCAAGGCATATAAACCAATCGTCAGGTATATGACAACACTCAATATCCAGCCGAGTGAATTTTCTCGCAAAAGCGTGGCAAGTGGAAACCTGAATAATGGTGCAGTAAATGAAATACACAACAACAATAATACAGTTGCAACTTGACGCCAATATTGACCAACACTGATATTTGCGCTTTCAATACAGGCACGCGCAAAACTCAAGTTTGTATACAACACAATCGGCAGAATCAAGAATGTTGAATAAAAGAGCATGACAACAACACCGCCAAAGCAAAATGAAACCAGCAAAACATGATGTGACGTCACGCCAGGGAAAAAGTACATTAGCAATGGGTAGGCATGCAACGCAAACAACAAAACAAAAGCCATCATAAGCATTGCCTTCAGTGATGAGCTTGAAAATAAGTGAGCACATAAATCGCTAAACCCAGTCGCCTGCTTTTGAATAGAACGCCCAACAGTAGCTACGCTGCATGAGATCAAAAATATAGTGATTATAGTAGAAACAATGAACATCGCTTTTGTGCCAGCAATACCGCCAGGAATGAAAGCCAATAGATAAGGTAGCAGCGCTAGCAAGAATAAATATGGACTTGCTGGTATGAAAGCGCTCATCCAATGACGACCAGCCCTCAAGCTAAGCTTGAAAAATGATTGGGAATCCTTTACGACAGACATGTGCTCTCCTCTTTGAGTTGAATAAGATCATAAATCGTGTGCCAGCCTGCATCAGGCTTAAAGCGAAAGCCATATGTTGATTCTAGCACTTTTAAACGGCTTCGTATTGCTTCTTCGCCTAATTCTCGCACAATAGACATAGGTCCACCCTTAAAAGCAGCAAAACCTGTACCAAAAATAATCGCAGCGTCCAAAACATCAGCATCAGTTACAATTTTTTCACGTAAGCAAGCAATGCTTTCATTGAGCACTCTACATAGTAAGCGATCCTGTATATCTGTTTGCGAGACAGAGCCTGACTGCACCTGACTATGGTAAGCGACTCTTTGCTTGCCAGCAGAATACAGATAAAAGCCTTGACCTGATTTGCGCCCTAAATGACCCTTAGCAACCACATCTTGCAGGCACTGAGCAATACTGCCACCATACACTGGGATCAAGTTTTCAGCCACCAACAAACACACGTCCAAACCAACGGTGTCAGCTAAGGAAATCGGCCCCATTGGGAAGCCAATCTCAATAGCAGCACGTTCAATTGCCGTTATTGCAACCCCCTCATCAAGCAACATCGTGGCTTCTAGCAAATACGGCATCAATATCCGGTTAACCAAAAAACCAGGAGCGCTACTTACGGGTATTGGTAAGCGATCAATTGTTCTCACAAACTGTAGTGACTGCTGCAAAACGTGCTCTGGTGTTGCATGATGTCGCACCACCTCCACCAACTGCATACTGGCGACTGGATTGAAAAAATGCAACCCCACCAAGCGTGATGAATCTGGCATCACCACAGCAATGTCTGCAAGTGGAATACTCGACGTATTGGTTGCTAAAATCGCATCTGGCTTGGCATGTGCAGCAACCCACTCCCAGACAGAACGCTTAATCTCTAAATCCTCAACAATAGCCTCAATCACATAATCAGCCGTTTTAATATAATCGCCCGTGATATCCGCATATAAGCGATCACACGCTTGGCGTAATGTGAGCCGACATCTTGTCTGCTTTTTAAATAAAGCATGTGCTCTGCGCATTGCAACCCCAATCTGTTGGCTATTCTTGTCATGCAAGCTAACACGATAACCCTTCAGGGCACACCAAGCTGCAATATCCCCACCCATTGTACCTGCGCCAATAACATGCACACGCTTACTGGCTGCCTGCTCAGGACGAGCCAAGGATTTTAATTTATTTTGCAAGAAAAAAACTGAAACCAAAGCACGACATGTTGGCGTCAGCATTAAGGAAGAAATACCGTCTAACTCCGCTACAAACGCTTGATCGGTTAAGCCGTAGCGCTGCCAATTTGAGAGTATGCGGTAGGGTGCTGGATACTGAGATGAAAGTACCGGCCGCTTAACCAATGAACGCCGCACAATCAATCCTATGAGCCATCGATAACTGACATGACTCATCAATCGCAGCCACCATGATGGCTGCTGCCTGCTTGGCTTGGCATGCACAAAATGACGAGCCGCCGCAATAAAATGTCGCCGAGCAACCAGCGCATCGACCATGCCACATTTTTTAGCGGTCTTTGCCGAAGTCATCTTACCCGTTAACAAGCGAGGTAATGCAGCCAATGCCCCGATCAAACGAGGTAATCGCACACTGCCACCCCAACCTGGCAAAATACCTAACTTCACCTCTGGTAAAGCAAATGCGGCCGAACCTGGATCAGCAATACGGTAATGACATGCCAGCGCTAACTCAAATCCACCACCTAAACACAATCCATGCACACACGCTACTGATGGACACGCCAGCGCTTCTATTCGAGCAAATAGACTTTGGCCGCGTGCAATCAGAGCTTTAGCATCTTCTTTCGTTTTTAAAGTCTGAAATTCGCTGATGTCAGCACCATAAATAAATCCTGATTTTTTCCGTGATTGAATAACCAAACCCGTCGGACAATCGGCTTCACAGTAGGCAATGATTTGATTCAATTCCTCCAGTGCCGCTGTACTCAAGGTGTTAACGCTAGCACTCTCTCGATCAAAGTAGCACCAAAGAATGCGCTCATCATCTAGATCCACATGCCAATGATGGCAGTCAGCTTGCAAATTATTCAGGCTCATCTAACACCCCCTCTCTCGAGCAACATGGCACCACCTTGGCCACCACCAACACACAATGTAGCAACACCAAGCTGTGCATCATGCTTTGCTAGCACATGTAGTAAATGCAATACAATTCTTGCACCAGACGCGCCAACAGGATGGCCACATGCAATAGCA
Organism: Coxiellaceae bacterium; assembly: GCA_047404195.1. GTDB lineage: Bacteria > Pseudomonadota > Gammaproteobacteria > JAJRRL01 > JAJRRL01 > JAJRRL01. The sequence continues at coordinate 96,133 of JBDOIU010000003.1, read as the reverse complement.
CCGCCATGAATGTTCACGGTACTGAGGTTCTCTGAGAGCGGCTGGCCTGATCGGTTCTCAAATTGAGACTCAGACAAGCAAGACAGCACTTGCCCAGCGAATGCCTCGTTTATCTCCCAAAAATCAATATCACTGCTGCGCATTCCGTGCTGCTGTAGCAAGCGTTGACTAGACCACACTGGCCCTAGACCCATTTTTTCTGGGGGGCCTGCTGCCCAATCACAACCACGAATTTTTCCCAACACCTGCAGATCATGCTTGGCCACAAAATCAGCGCTTGCCAGCAAACACATGGCCGCACCATCTGTTACCTGTGAACTGTTACCTGCTGTCACACAACCAAATGGCGACTCAAAAATTGGCTTGAGCCGAGACAATGCCTCTAGCGAGCTATCTGGTCGCACGCCATCATCACGATGATGTGCCTGCCCAGATGACGTTATAAGCGGTACCACTTCCGCCAAAAGATCCTGCTCGATAGCAGATGCCAGTCGCTGATGACTCTGCACTGCAAAATAATCCATTGCTTCACGTGAAATACCCTGCTCGTGCGAAATCAGTTCAGCAGTTTGCCCCATATTCATTGCCACACTGGGATCGCAAAGCCCCTTCAGTAATGCGACGATTGGTCGCAAGTAACGCGCTTTAAGTCGAGTCATACATTGTAATTTTTTAGTCATTGTTTTCGCTGCGCGGAGATCAGCAAACCAGTGCATTAATTCAGGGCGCCACAAAAAAGGTGCGCGACTCATTGCCTCTGTACCACCTGCCAAAACACACTGACTGTGACCCGATGCAATACGCTGGTAAGCACTGTCCAAAGCCTGCATACCCGAGCCACAATTTCGCTGTACAGTCCATGCAGGTGTTGTCACATCACAGCCTAGCCGTAATGCAACTAATCTGGCAATATTCGCCTCATTTTCACTTGGCATCATGCAGCCCAATATCACCTCATCGATATCTGACAAAGATATAGACTGTCGCGACAAAACCGCTGTTGATGCCACACATGCTAAATCCGAAGCTGCAAAGACACCCGGTCTACCACGCGCCTTCAAAAAAGGTGTGCGTGCTCCATCAACGACGTACACATCCTGTTGTGATATGCTCATTTTATCAGCCTCCAATTCATGCGCTGTTATACAATCAGGTTGACACAGCGCTCGCACCCATGTCATGCCAATCACAAGCAATGCTGGCGCTAGCAACATATTCTGATACATCCGCCAGAGATTGACCATAACAGACACCTGAAACAGCTGTGCCCTTTAGAGTCTATGCAAAACTAGAGTCTATGCAAAACGCTGCGCGATCACTGCATACATTGCTCTCAACCCTTGCACAGCACCACCAATTTGCTGACCTGTACGACTATGATCAGACCAGGCTGAAACATCAAAATGCAACCATGTAACGGCCTCAGGAACAAAGTGCTGTAAGAACAAAGCTGCAGTGGTCGCGCCACCATAACCGGTTGAGGCAGCATTCTTGAGATCAGCGATCTGACTGTCCATTGCCTGAAGATACGGCAAATACAGTGGTAAACGCCATAATGGATCTGCCAAGGCATGTGATTGCACCTGCAGTGACTGCGCTAATGCATCATCATCTGTAAAGTACGCCCCAACATCATTCCCAACGGCAACGCGTGCGGCACCCGTTAATGTTGCAAAGTCGATCAGTAAGTCTGGCTGCTCGTCGCGACACGCCATCAAAAGAGCATCGGCCAAAATAAGACGACCTTCAGCATCCGTATTAGTCACTTCCACAGTCGAGCCATCGTTGTAGGTCAACACATCACCTACGCGGTAGCATGATTGCCCAATAGCATTCTCAACACAAGGAATAATCACACGCAAATGCACTGGCAACGCATGACTCATGATCATATATGCCAAAGCAATCACATGTGCAGCGCCGCCCATATCCTTTTTCATTGTCTCCATCGACTTAGACGGCTTAATTGACAGCCCTCCACTATCAAATATGACACCCTTGCCAACCAATGTGAGCTTTGGATGGGCTTCATCACCCCAGGTAAACTCTGTCATGCAAGGTAACTGTTCACCAGCGCGACCTACAGCATGCGTTGCTTCGTAGCCAGCACTGAGTAATGCTTCACCTCGATGAGAACTGAATGTGGCTGAAAATTGATTGGCTAAAGCTTCGATATGTTTAGCAAGGTCCTCAGACAACAAATGATTTGGTGGAGTATTAACCAAATCTCGTGCCATGCTCATAGCCTGGACAGCAACTTTCAGAGCCTGATGATCAACATCAGAAGTGGAATACCAACGCACATGATGACTGTCAGTTGAATCAGCGATCTTGGATGTAAAGCGGTATGCGGCAACAGCCAATTGATACAGCGCAGTAGCCATATTAAGACTAACTGATAACATCGGCTTTAACTCGTAGTCGCCATTTGGTAGCTTGTGATACAACTTACCCAATTGTGCCTCAGACGAACGTACATCATAACCAAATAAAACCTTGCTCAGGGACTGACCATCTGATGATGGTATCAAGCAAACCGTGCCAGCACTGGCATCAAATGAAAGCTGGGAGAGCCATGATTGCTCAACCGCACTCAAACCCTGAGAAAATTCAGGCAAATCATCAGCAGCCAAACAAAAAACAGGTACTGAAGACTGTTGCTGCGCCACATCAGTGTAAAATAATGCATCAAAATCAATCATATATCCTCCCAAATGCGTTAAGGTCATGCAGCCAATGTATAACTTTTTTTTTAAGATAAACACGTCTAGAGCACAAAAAGCGTATTTTTGTGCATAATAAACACTCTAAATGTATTTTTTTGAGCTAAACTGCATTGATTTGATCATGTGTAGCAAAGCAGGTAGACTGTCAGACTTTAATCAAAGCGAATGATTGGCATCGAGACAACTGTAACGAGTATGTATGCCTTTCTTGCACAAGGAGATTTATGGCCTCACAGCACACTTACAAGCGAAGTATCGGTCCAGTTGGATTGATGATGTCTGCTATTAGCGCCATGATAGGCTCCGGTTTTCTTTTCAGTGCGCTTTATGTTGGTAGAATTGCCGGGCCAGCCTCCATTTTTGCCTGGTTATTTGGTGGTTTATTAGTCATCATGGTCGCTCTCACATATGCGGAAGTGACAACCATGTTACCGATTACTGGTGGTAGTACGCGCTTCCCGCAACTCACTCATGGTACCTTTAATAGTTTGTTCTTCGGCTGGATAACCTGGTTTGCCGTCATGACAGCACCTGCCATCGAAACACAGGCGCTCTTACAATACGCAGCAACGTATTGGCCACAGCTACTCAAACCGCAGGTACACACACTCAGCTTAACAGGCTTTGCAACAGCAACAGCCTTGATGGCATTTTTCTCCATCATGAATACGTACTCTATTAGATTGATCACACGCATCAATAACTGGTTTTCTTTTTGGAAGATATTAATCCCCGTAGCAACCGCTATTATCTTAGTTGCCCTAGCCTATCAACCACATAACTTTCACAACCCTACCATAGGCGGCATGCTTCCCTTTGGCTGGAAAGGTGTATTCAGCGCTGTTGCCAGTGGTGGCATTATCTTTGCTTTCAATGGTTTCAAACAAGCTGTTGAGCTAGCAGGGGAAACAAAGAATCCCAGCAAAAGCATATTTATTGGTATTGTCGGTAGCTTGGTTGTCGTACTAATCGTTTACATTTTTCTACAAGTTGGCTTTATATCCGCATTGCCGCAAGCCTCATTGAGCGCAGGATGGAATAATTTACACTTCAGTGGTGATGCTGGACCACTTGCTGGGTTACTACAACACTACAAAGCAAATTATGCATCCATCATGCTATATATTGGCGCCCTCATCTCAACTGGGGCAGCAGCACTAGTCTATAGTACCAGCGCTTCACGCATCCTATACGGCATGAGTACAAACAAACAGTTGCCTAAATTTCTATCCGAAGTGAATCCACATGGTATGCCGGCCAAAGCTGTTTTGGTTAACTTCATCATTGGTATGACCTTTTTTCTACCCTTTCACGGTTGGCTAGCGATGGCAGAGTTCATGTCGTCCATGATTGCGCTATCCTATGTGACTGGCCCGATATGCTGCCTGACATTGAGACATCAACTACCCAACAAAGAAAGAAGTTTTAAATTGCCATTTGCCAAAGCATGGTGCTTTATCGCCTTTTATATCTGCACATTGATCGTTTACTGGACTGGCTGGGAAATTGTTTCAAAACTTGGCTTATGCCTATTCATTTCTTTCATTCTCTTCATCGTCTACCGTATTTTCTCTGACCGTCCACGTCATATCATTATGAATTGGCGTGCTTCGACATGGATTTGGCCATACTTGGTAGGACTGAGCCTTATCTCATACTATGGCGCCTACAATGGTGGTAAGAACATAATCCCATTTGGCGATGACTTCATCTTGATTGGGCTGTTATCAATCGCTTCATTGTCGCTAGCAGTTAAATATCGTGCAAAGGATTCACATGTTAGGAATACTCTGAAACGCCTCGAAGAAGAAATTTCGACTGGTAAACCAGTGGATGTGCCAGAAGAGTAAACGATTCACAGAAGCCAACGCACTAAAAATGCTATAGTTCTCTTATTACTCAACATAATGGAGGCTTTGTGTCTGAACTGCTGAACTGCGATGTGCTGATTGTGGGTGCTGGCCCAGCGGGACTCAGTGCCGCAATTAATATTGCCAAACATACGAAGCAAGCGGATGGTGCGCAAGAGATTATTGTTATCGAGAAAGCAGCTCACATTGGTGGGCACTCACTGTCAGGTGCTGTTATTGAAACAGACACTCTTAACGAGGTACTCCCCAATTGGCAAGACTGCCTACGTCACACTGCTGTTAAGGTCGATGAAACGCTTTTTTTAACAAAAAAGAGCCATTTTAAGCTACCCATACCAAAACGCTTATCTAATCACAACAATATCATCATCAGCCTTGGTGAGCTGTGCCAACATCTTGGTAAATATGCAGAAAGCCTGGGGGTGCAAATATTTCCCGGCTTCACTGCCAGTAACATTTTATGGTCTGAAAACAAAGATCGTGTTATTGGTATCAAAACTGGCGAACATGGGTTAGATAAAGAGGGACAGCACACAAAGCAATACCAGAATGGCATTAACATACAAGCTAAAACAGTTATCATCTCAGAAGGCTGCTATGGCTATCTAGCAGAAAAAATCATTGATCACTTCAATTTACGCAAGGACACAACTGGCGTGGCAACATATGCGCTCGGTATCAAAGAAAAATGGCAAGTCCCACTAGATGCCATCACCCCAGGCACAGTCATACATACGCTGGGCTGGCCAACCCCACTGTCACAATATGGCGGGGGTTTTTGTTATCAGACACAACACGGCGAAATTCTGCTGGGTATGATCAGTGCGCTAGATTATAAAAGAACAACATTCAATCCCTTTGACAGCCTTCAATCTCTAAAAGAACACCCCTTAATTGCACCACTTCTCGCTAATGGCAACTGCATTGGTTATGGTGCACGCACTATCGCAGAAGGCGGATGGCAAGCACTACCAAACTGCGACTTCCCTGGGGGATTTATTATTGGCTGCAGCGCTGGCCTGGTCGATACGGCAAAAATAAAAGGCGTGCAACATGCTCTTAAGGCCGGCCAACTGTGTGCAGATGCCATGAGAAAAAAAACTCAGTTTACAGCGCTTCTCAAAAAATCCTCAACAGGCAAAGCGCTCTACCAAGCTCGCAATGTCAGACCCAGCTTTCGATGGGGCTGTATCCCGGGCTTGATATACAGCGCAATAGACCAAGGCTTACTTCAAGGAAAAGCCCCATGGACATTCAATTTAAAAAAACGTGACCACCAACAATTTAAGCGAACTACAAAAAACAATCCTAAGGCAGTGGTCGGACATAGACGCTTAAAAATGCTTAACCATAGCCACACATTCCACCGTCACGATGCACCTCCCCACCTTATTAATCATCATCCAGAGCGCACTGCAGTGCTTAATTGGGCGCAGCTTTCTGGGCCTGAACAGTTTTACTGCCCTGCTGGCGTTTACGAATACGTTGACTTGAAAAAGAATGACCAGCATCAACTGCAAATCAACGCTCAAAATTGTATTCACTGCAAATGCTGCAGCATTAAAGACCCTGGACAAAATATCGAGTGGACACCAGCAGAGGGTGGCAGCGGACCAAACTACGTTAATATGTAATGAAATACACTTTCATCCAAACATCTAATAAATATTTCAATCGCAACCGTTTATGATTCATCCAGAATTTCCATCAACTCTTCCCAGCGCTCATAATAACGCTTCTCTTTATCTTCGAGCTTTTGCAGCTGCGCCTGCTTCTTCTGCTGATAGGCCTCTGATTGCTCATAAAAGCTGGCCTCTGCCATTTCATCATGCAAGTGAGCAATGTCACTCGTCACTTTCTCAATGTATCCAGGTAAACGATTATATTCTTTTCGTAGCTGGTGCTGCTCATTTGCATTTTTCTTATTATCTGAGGCGCATTTAATCTTAGTAGAACTGCTATTACATTCCTTACTTTCAAGCAATTGTATTGCCGATTCAGCTTCGTCATAACCACCAACTACCTGTGTTACCCGCCCACCCTTACCTATATGCCATGTGCGGGTTGCGACATGGTTGAGCAGGGAACGATCATGCGAGATCAAGAAAATAGTGCCATTATATTGTGATAACATGTCTTCAAGACAAACTAATGAATCTAAATCCAAGTCGTTGGTTGGCTCATCGAGCACAAGGAAATTAACCGGCTCAGCTAAAAGCTTTGCTAGTAATACACGATTTACTTGCCCACCAGAAAGCGTAGACAGCTTTGCATTAACCTGATGTGACAACAACCCAAAGTCACTCATGTATGACACAATATGCCGCTCTGAATCATTGATATGAACTGTATCATTACCGCCAGCAACTAACTGCTTAACCGTTTGTGTTTCATCAAGCGATGCTTGCAATTGATCAAAATAGGCTACCTTTAAATGCGTTCCCAGCTTAACACGGCCAGAAACAGGCTCATCCTCACCCAACAGCACACGACACAAGCTGGTCTTCCCACAACCATTTGGACCAATCAATGCAATTTTCTCACCGCTGGTGATGATGGCTGAAAAGTCTTCGACCAGTTTTTTCCCAGCACGTACTACCGAAATAGAATCAGCAATCACAATTTGTTTGCCACTGTGGCTAGCAGATTGTGCCGAGAAGTTTGGCTTAAGGGCAGTCTGTATTCGTTCATTGGCCTGCTGGCGCATCGCCTTGAGTGCGCGCACACGTCCCTCGTTACGAGTCCGGCGCGCTTTAATTCCCTGCCGTATCCACACTTCTTCTTGCGCCAACCGCTTATCAAAGAGTGCAAACTCTTTTTCTCTAGCTGCATCTCTTTCAAGAATAAATTGGCAGTAGGATTCGTAGTCACCTCGCCATAATGTAATGCCCTCATGATCAATGGAAAGAATACAATTGGCAATAGCCTGCAGAAAGTGACGATCATGCGTAATCACAAGAATTGTTGACTTAAGTGCGCTCATCTTCTTTTCAAGCGCTTGGATTGTTGAAATATCTAAATGGTTTGTTGGCTCGTCTAAAAGCAAACAGTCAGGCTCTACCATCATTGCACCCTCAATCACCACCCGACGCTGCAACCCACCAGATAACGTTTGTGTGCATTCATCGCCAACCAAGGAGAGTGCTTGCAAAACCTGGTCGACTTTATAAGCCATTTGCAGCCTATCTGCATCTGGCAGGAATGAAATCAACGTGTCACGAACAGTTTCATCTGCAGCAAACTCTGTCCGCTGGGAGACAAATTTGAGACAGCCGAAATCAACACGCATATGACCAGAGTCAATCTCTTCTGCGCCAGTCAACAGTCGCAATAATGTTGATTTACCGGCGCCATTAGCACCGATAACGGCGACTTTTTCACCGGGATTGATGGTGAAAGAGGCATCTGCAAATAACAGACGGCCACCACGAGAAATACTGACATCTTGGAATGAAAGCACAATAACTCCTGATAATACAATGAATTGCAAAAAGTAGCACAATCTGTTATATTATATAGTATACGGGCGCAATTGGAAGGTATACATGAACAAACAAAGCAAGAGCGAGTTAACACTGAATAAAATTGATCTTACAAGAGATGATCTACATGATTTGACACAACACGAGCGATTAGTCTTGAATGCAGAGCTTGACAGTCTCATGAAAACACAAAGCAAAATTATGATTGCCTACTGCAACAATGGTGACTCACTTAGCCATCAATCCAATGACATCAAAATACGCATGATTCGAAACATCGAAAAATCTCATGCGATTATTGAGCAACTACTTTATGATATTGAAAATAATTTTCATGCAGACCAAAGAGATAAGAAGAAACTACTCAGATCTACACTTATCATGTGCAGACACCTGAGAGATATCCATACTGATATTTACAATCGAGCCGAACTTAATATTCGAAAATTACAAAACAGAATGGGCCAAATTATGAGGCTCTGCATTGCTAATAAAGCAAATCTCAATCGAAGCGATCAAACAGTATCTAATATCAGACATACATTTCTCATTCTCAGAGATCTTTATCAACAATCTGCAACAACACTCTCCTCTCTAAAAATGATCAGCAGTCTATCGCAGCAGCTGTCGACATCTTCCATCAATACCTTCACACAGTCATCTAGCTATGTTTTTATTGCCATCAATGCTATTTTGTATATCATAGAACTTTGCAATGAGATATATCACTATGCAAAAGAACAAAAAAACCAATTGACCACACTTAAAAGCAACCAAGGAAAGAAAAATATACTGCAGGTATTCGCTCACTTCTTAGGCGGCAATAACCGATGGAAGAAGTTGATACTACCACTTATCTCTATTTTAGCCATGGGCGTGAAGTATGCCTTGCTTACTGGACCACAAGCTATGATTGCAAGCATAGCCATCATACTTGTGATACAAATGGTGCTCATCATCAGTGCAATAAAAGAACATCATGACCTAAAGAAAAACATGCCGAATCAGTCACCAGAAGACCAATTCACATTACGAAATCAAAGAAAGGCTATTCTTAAGCGAATTGCTTTTAGCACAACAATATCTGGTGTGTTAATTGGCGGCATCTGCCTCATGACATTGGCAACTATTATGACTGGGCCAGCCTCAATCGGATGCATGATTGCTGGCTTGATAGTCTTTTCAACGCTTGGCATTGTCTCTTTTGCTCAAAATGCTATGGGACTCTATCGGAATAACTTGCCTCAAAATAAAATGATACTAGAAGATACAGATAATAATTGTCTAACCGCACTACCTGAGAACATTTCTCAGCTGCATAAAAAAGGCGAACGTATATTAGAGGATGCAACTGAGTATAATCAACAATTGAGTGACAGTGAGCGACACATAACCTATCGAGATGCACATCCAGTATCCGGAAGAAGCCCTTCAATAACAACACAAATTCCAATACCTCGACATGTATGGCAGCAGTGTGCAAAAACTCAATATAATAACGCTTTCAAAGACATACATACAATTACTACACGGCAACATGTTTATCATGAATACAGAGAGAGAAGTGCTAGCCTGGAAGTCAACTTTAGCACAATAGTCGATCTAAATGAAGCGCAAGCTATGGGTAAGAAGCAGACAAAACAAGTTGCTGAAAATCTCCCATTATGGATACCTAAACAAACATCATCCAGAAGTAAAGGAATATGCCTTGCTTCTAAGGTCAGATCTGAATACTCAGCAATACCTGATAAATACTTAGCATCAACTATACCTAAGCTGACACCAGAATAAAAAAATATTGAGCACTATATAATCGTGATTGTTTTTTTAAATACTTGACCTATATTAATCAGCAATAACAAAATCAATCTTTCTATCTTCTACACTAACGCGTGCTAGCTGCACACTCAAAGAGTCACCTAGAGAATAGCACTGACCGCTGCGCTCACCAACAAGCCGATAGTGTTCACGATCAAAAACAAAATAATCTTTACCCAACTGACTAATATGAACCATCCCTTTGATGTAAATATCCTCACACTCAACAAAAACTCCAAACCCTGTCACATCTGTGATTTTTGCATTAAAGCTCTGTCCTAGTTTATCTTCCATATATTCACACTGCAAACGATCCATGGCGTCACGCGTGGCATGGTCCGCACGTCTTTCTGTCATTGAACAATGCTCACCAAAATCATTCAGCATTTGATCATCGTACATGTACTCTGATTGTTTTCCCCGCTTCAGAGCGGCCTTGATTGCACGATGCACCAATAAATCCGGATAGCGCCTAATCGGTGATGTAAAGTGGCAATAATGCGAATATGCCAAACCAAAATGGCCAGTATTATCAGGTGAATAATGTGCCTGCTTCAAGCTTCTGAGCATGACAGTCTGTATAAGGCTGATCTCAGGCATATTAGAGGCGCTATCCAGCAGACTTAGATAGTCAGCAGGACTTGGTTCATCACCACCTTTTAATTGTAGCCCAAAAGCTGCTAGGAAGGACCGCAAACGCATGAGCTTCTCAATGTCTGGACCATCGTGCCGTCGGTATAAAAAGGCATAGCCAGCCTCTTCCAAGAAGCAAGCAACTGAAACATTGGCTGCAAGCATTGCCTCCTCAATGATTCTATGTGTTCGAATTCGGTTAGTGATGCCAACGGATTCAATTTTACCTTGCGCATCAAAAATAAACCGTGGGGACGGCACATCAAAGTCAATAGCGCCACGTGCTTGGCGATTTTCATGTAAAGCATCAAAAACAGCACTGAGCGCATGCAAGGCTGATTTCATAGGGTGATCACTCACTTTAGCTTCGATGATTTCATTGGCTTGATGATAGGTTAAGCGCGCATGTGAGTGTATGACAGCTTCTTTTAACGCATAAGACTCAATGGCACCTGATTTAGAGATTTGCATCTCACAAAGCATCACCAAGCGATCTTCATCTGGACACAATGAGCAAATACCATTGGAAAGACGCTGTGGTAGCATCGGCACTACCAAATTAGGGAAATAAACTGAATTTCCACGCTCGTATGCTGACTCATCTAAGGCTGATTTCGGCTTAACGTAATGTGCAACATCTGCAATCGCAACCATCAGCTGCCAACCATCTGACCCCAATGAATGACAACATACCGCATCATCAAAATCTCGCGCGTCCGCTCCATCAATGGTTACAAATGGGTATTCACGATAATCTTCTCTTTGCGATAAATCAGAAGCTGGTATCACATCACCAATGGCATCAGACTCAGCCAAAACAGCCTCTGTGAACTCAACAGGAATATCATAACTCAAGGCAGCCAAATGCGTTTCGATTCCTGGCGTTGCCTGATTACCTAAAATTTTAGTGACAACACATTCTGCAGCTTGTTTACGTGAAGGCTGAATAACAATATCGGCCCACACATAATCACCCTCTTGCGGCACCAAAGTATTTTGCTCTGAAACCAACAAGTCTTGCCCAATTTTAGTGTCACATGGCTCAACAAAGGCATCGCCGTCAGGCGAGATGCAATAACGCCCAACAATGCCATCACGTGCTCGCGCCACCACCCTTACAATTGAGGCTTCTAGCTTGCCTCGCTTTGAGCGACGTGGCTTAGCCAAAACTTCATCGCCAGGCAATACTTGGTACATTTCACGATAGGATAAATACAGATCATCCGAACCATCATGTGGTATCAAAAAACCATAGCCATCCTTATTTCCTTGAACAACACCGCGTACTAACTTACTCTCATCGATCGACTTAAACTGACCACTTCTTGTGCTCTCTAACTGACCATCACGGCACATTGCCTTAATGCGCCGATGCAAGCCCTCAATTTCTTCTGCATGCGTAATCTCAAATAGTGACAACAACTCATCCAACCCAATGGGAGCCTCAATCTCTTGCAGCTTGCTTAATATGTACTCGCGTGATGGAACAGGATTTTCATACTGCTCAGACTCACGCTGATAAAACGGATCACTCTTTGTGCTTTTATTGGTCATGCCACCCTACAATTGTGCAGTTTCAGCGATCAATATAGCATAGTAACAACTAATTTCTAACAGATAACTCAATATCGTACAAAAAGAGACCCGAATCCACTTTTTCACTTTCAATTAGACTACAGAAAAGCTAGAATGCATTGTGTGCGCTTAGCACACTCAAGTTCAGATTGATTCTCACGTCACCTCTTGCCAGGTTGTTCTGTTAAAAAGTTTGTAATTTGACTCTAACCACTGTTATAAACCAACCTTAAATAAGAGAGTAACTATGACAAAAATCTATATTGGTGGCCTACCATACAGCGCTACTGAATCCGAACTGAAAGACGAATTCGCTCAATACGGCAACATTCAAGACGCAGTTGTGATCACTGACAGAGAAACTGGACGTAGCAGGGGCTTCGGCTTTGTTACTTTTGGTGACGCCAGCGAAGCGACCGCTGCTTGCGAAAAAAATGGGCAAGATATGGGTGGCCGCACACTGAAGGTCAGCATTGCACAAGACAGAAGACGATAATAACCTTCTTTCAAAAAGCACCTTACTGTAATCTCACAGTAAGGTGCTTTTTTTTGAACACACATGGCAGTTGACATACAGAAACTGCACTCATACCACTGAGCTTACTGGACGCATGAAATGATCTAATCCAGGTGGTCTATACATGGCAGCTCTTGCTCTGGCTTTGCGATGAAGGTGTAAATCACAGGCAAAACAAACAAGGTAAAAACAGTACCAATCATCATTCCCATGAAAACAACAATACCAATATCAAATCGAGAAACCGCACCTGGTCCGCTAGCAAACAGTAATGGAACCATCGCTATTGCCATTGCCAATGTTGTCATCAACACTGGCCTGAAACGTGTTGCAGATGCCTTAATGATAGACTCAACCAGACAAAGCCCCTGCTCTCTCTGAAGCTGCTTTGCAAACTCCACAATCAATATACCATGCTTACTAATTAAGCCAATCAACGTTACTAAACCAATTTGAGTATATATGTTAATGGTTGCAAAGCCTAAATAGACAGGAATCATCGCGCCAAAAACCGAGAGCGGCACAGCATACAAAATAATGGCCGGATCTCTGAAACTATTAAACTGCACAGCCAAGACGAGGAAAATCACCAGCAAGGCCAGAAAGAAGCTCACCACAAGCGAAGACCCTTCTTGCACATACGTCCTAGTACCACCTGAATAATCAAGCGATATCGTTTTTGGAAGCACATCATTTGCAATATTTTGCAAAGTTTTCAGGCCATCACCACTAGACAAACCTGGCATCATTGCAATATCTATTGAAATAGCATTTTGCTGCTGAAACCGCGCACGGATACTGGGCTCTACAACAACATGGGTGCGCACAAAGGTCGACAACCTCACTGGCAAATCAGTTGCTTGCGGTTTAATATAAAGTGATGATATGGCATCTGCGCTCAAACGATCAAATCGCTGCACCATTGGAATAACCTTGTAGCTCATATCTTGCAAATTAAAGCGACTGACATAATTCCCCCCCCATAGCGTATGCTAATGAGGTAGCAATCTCTCGCATTGAAACACCCATGGCTTGAGCTTCTTCACGATCGATTTTAATATCAAGCTGCGGTTTATTAAAATTCATCTTATTGAAGACCATCGCAAATTGACCAGTTGCACGTGCACGCGCAATAAATTCCTGTACATGCTTATACATAGTCCGATAATCTTCTTGTGAAACCAGCTGCAACTCAATGTCCCACCCGGAGCCAATTGGAAGCGCCGGCATCTGTATAGGCATTAAACGCAAACCGGCAATCTTATCTAGCTTGCCATACAAAGTATTAGTAACATCTGATACGGAGCGCTTGCGTTGTGCCCAGTCTTTCAGCATCATCATGCTGAATGTTGAGCTATTATCGCCCCCCATACCAGCGACAGAGAAATATTTAGACTTCTCGGGGTAACTATCGAGAATAGGATCAAGCTCTCTTAAAAACGCCTCATCATAATCTCTGTTTGCGGTGAATGGAGCTGACCCAGAAATAATAAATATGCCTTGATCCTCTGTTGGGGCCAGCTCAGAGCTTGAGTGATAGAACATGTACAAACAACCCAATATCAGCGCCACAGAGAAAAGAAGAACCTGCGGCCTAAAATTGAATACACCCCTCAATAACTTCTCATAAGCTGATTTCGTTTTCTCAAAAACAGCATCAATCAGCTTGACAGCTTTAGCATCCAGCAGTTCACGAGATAGTAATTGTGACGACATGGCTGTTGACAGAGTCAGTGCCACGACACCAGAAACAAATACGGAACCCGCCAGTGTAAAAGCAAACTCCCTAAATAAAGAGCCAGTTACACCACCCATAAACCCAATAGGCACATAAACAGCAACCAAAGTAATTGTCATCGAAATAACTGGTGTTGCAATGTCACGTGCTCCACGAATGGATGCATCAAAAACTGACATACCCTCTTCTATATAGCGGTAAATATTTTCAACCACAACAATAGCATCATCAACAACAAGACCAACAGCAAGCACCATCGCAAGTAATGTCAGCAAGTTAATTGAATAGCCGAAAAGCAGCATAATGAAAAAAGAGCCGATCAGAGAGAGCGGAATCGTCACCACCGGTATAATCACAATCCGGAAGGAACCAAGAAAAAGAAACATCACTGCAACAACAATGAGTACCGCCTCGATTAGTGTATGGACCACTTCGTTAATACTTTGAGAAACAAAGACTGTTCCATCATACATGACGGTACTATTTAGGTCTGCAGGGGATGCTTTTTGTATACTTGGCAGCAACGCTCTGATTCCAGCACCCACATCCAGAGAGTTTGCATCAGGAGAAGCATACACCCCCAAGAATACAGCAGGCTTTCCTTGCACCTTGACACTGCCACTATAGCTTTCAACACCCACCTTGACCTGTGCAACATCACGAATTCGAATCGGACCAGCGCTTGTTTGCTTCACAACAATATTAGCAAACTGCTCTGTTGTGTTAATATCAGTATTTGTGCGCACATCCATCTTTACGTACTGCCCCTTCATCTGACCTGGTGCAGACTGAATATTATTAGCAGCGATAGCATTAGACACATCAGACATAGATAAATTGTGAGCCGCTAATTTCTTGTTATCGATCCATATCCGCATCGCATAATCAGATGCACCAAGGATATTGACCTGACCAACACCATCTACGGTGAAAAATTTTGGCTTAACGGTGCGCTGTAAATAGTCGCTGATTTGCCCCATGCTCAGATGGTCACTCATAAACGCAACATATAACAACGCATATGGGCTGCCTGTATGTTTTTTGACAACGGGTAATTGTGACTCCGTGGGCAGCATACTCAGCTGAGAGAAAGTACTAGACATCACATCGGTATAGCTTTTATTGCCATCCGCGCCGACTTTAATATACACCTTAATATCACTGACACCTTGTGACGATGTCGATGACATATAATCAATACCCTCTGATCCTGCAATGGAGCGCTCTAAAACAGAGGTTACAAAGCCCTGTATCAAACTTGCTGGCGCACCCGGATATACGGTAGTCACCTCAATCATGGTATTGCGCATGTCTGGATACTGTCGCACTTTTAAGGCAGTGAAAGCCCGCAGCCCGAGCAGTAAAATAATCAAACTGACTACAACTGATACAATGGGCTTACGGATGAAAACATCTGTAAATGAACGATTTATCATGCTTCCCTCAGTTTCGTACGCTGCATTTTCTGCAACGGGTTCTTTGTAGTCATTCGAGCTGGCGCACCCACGCGAACCTTGGTCTGTCCGGCTACAATGATAACATCACCCGCCGACAAACCCTTCAGCACATGCACTTGCCCCATGCGACTTTGCCCCAAGGTGACTGCTACAGATTTAACCTGATAGAATTGTGGTGCTTGCGGCTGTTTTTTAGGCATTGGCTTCAACACATACACTGTATCACCGTATAGCGAATAATTGATAGCAGTGGCAGGAACGATAATTGCCTGTGTATCTTCATGCGTCTGAACATGCGCCATGACAAACTGACCGGGGCGCATTTCACGCAAGCTGTTATCATATCTAGCACGAACCTTGAAGTTTTTACTAGCAGCATCGACTCTCTTACTGATATTGATCACAGTGGCCAACCCCTTGAAGCCATCAAGCTGTGCAGTTTCGCCAACCCTTAACTTGTCACGCTGCGCTTCAGGCACCCAAAAATCCACAAATATAGGGTTCAGTGACTGCAGGGTCACCATCACTGCACCTGGCGCAGTATACTGTCCAACATCAATTCTACGCACACCGAGCCATCCTGAAAATGGTGCTCTTATATGCTTGTACGCGATGGCTGCTCGCGCAGCCTGAGCATTTGCATCTGCAACACGCAATGCAGTCTTAGCCGCATCTAATTCACTACGAGATATGCCACCAGCACCAAATACAGCTAACTTACGCTCTAAATCAATCATCGCAAGGCGAGCTTGAGCGCAGTACTTATGTAAGTTTTGTTGATCAATACTGTCATCAAGCACAACAAGCAAGGTGCCCTTTTTAACAAAACTGCCAGACTTTATATGATGCGACAATACTTGACCAGGCACCTGAGAAGTGACGCCGACAGCGTGTTTACTGACCGCCAGTGCTGTGTAATCTTGCAACATCTGCCATCGAGCAAGCTTCAATTTTTCACCAACCACAAGCGGAGGCATAGGCACCTGTCGCTGACCATGAGATGACAGATGCTGCCTCAGGCCATAAATCAACGCAGCCAAGCAAGCAGCAATGAATACCAAAAACGCATATCGCTTCAAATGTTGCCCCATATCAAAGCCTTATAATTAAAATATGCATCTAATATAGTTGAATTAAAACAACATTAATAGCATTGGCAACCAAATACCCAAATTACACAAAGAAGGGCTGGAAGTGCACAGATCAATTGGATACAATGTGGCTACGCCTCGGTGGCACAGCTGGATAGCGCAATCCCCTCCTAAGGGATAGGTCGCAGGTTCGAATCCTGCCCGGGGCAATAATCATTTTAATTGGGAGCAACGCTATGAGTCGCATTGAATCAGACAGTATGGGAAATATTAATGTACCTGCAGATAGATTGTACGGCGCACAGACTGCGCGCTCACTGATCAACTTTGCTATCGGCAGTGAAACCATGCCACCGGCCTTCATTCAAGCCTACGCATTGATCAAAAAAGTTGCAGCAGCCAGCAATCATGCACTTGGAAAGCTGTCAGAAGAACTAAAAAGCAATATCACTGCAGCTGCAGACGAAATCATTTCTGGCCAATGGTTAGAGCATTTCCCATTGAGCATTTGGCAGACAGGTAGTGGCACACAAACCAACATGAATGTGAATGAAGTCATCAGCAATCGCGCCAATCAACTGGTGGGCAGCGCTCTTGGCAGCAAATCACCTGTACACCCAAATGACCATGTCAATCTGTCGCAATCTACTAATGATACATTTCCAACCGCCATGCATGTTGCCAGTGCGATCGCCATACACAAAAATCTGCTACCTGCCCTTTCGACATTGATAGAACACCTGCAAGACAAGCAATCTGCTTTTGCTGACATCATCAAGATCGGACGCACACACCTGCAAGATGCGGTACCACTGACACTGGGGCAAGAATTTTCTGGCTATGTTGCACAGTGCCAGCATGCTAAACAGCAAATAGAAAGCACTTTGCCGCACTTGTATCGCTTAGCTATGGGTGGGACGGCTGTGGGCACTGGGCTGAATGCGCACCCAGATTTCCCAGCCATGGTAGCGGAAAAGTTGGCAAGTGAGACAGGCATTCCATTTGTGACTGCAGAGAATAAATTTGCAGCATTAGCCGCACACGACGAAATGGTCATGGTCAGCGGCGCTCTTCGCACACTGGCAGTTAGCTTGTTGAAGATTGCGAATGATATACGCTGGCTGGGTAGCGGCCCGCGCTGTGGCTTAGGAGAACTCATTCTACCTGCCAATGAGCCAGGCTCATCAATCATGCCCGGTAAAATCAACCCAACACAATGCGAGGCCATGATCATGGTCTGTACACAAGTAATGGGTAACGATCAAACCATTTCAATTGCTGGGGCGCATGGCTATCTTGATGTACACGTGATGAAACCCGTCATCATCTACAACATGATGCAGTCTATTGAATTACTATCAGATACTATGCTGGCATTTGGCGAACACTGTCTCGCCGGCTTAGAAGCAAATAGAGAGCAGATTGACAAGCACCTACACCGCTCACTGATTCTGGTCACTGCGCTTAACCCTATTATCGGTTATGACAAAGCTGCCAAAATAGCCAAATTGGCTTACAGTGATGGTATGACGCTGAAAGAGGCGTGCTTGCAACTTGGCTTTATGACAGCAGATGAATTTGACAAGGCCATGGATATACGGGACATGGTATCATGAGTCAGCAGCAGCTTGAGCTACCCAATGCTGGCAAACGGTTGTTATTGCACTCCTGCTGCGCACCCTGCGGTGGCGACATCATGGCACAACTAGCCGATCATGGCATAGACTACGAAATCTTTTTTTATAACCCGAATATTCACCCTCTCAAGGAGTATGAACAACGTAAAGATGAGAATAAGCGCTTTGCCGACAAGCTTGGGGTGCCATTCATCGACGCCGATTATGACAAAGATAACTGGTTCGAGCGAACTAAAGGGTTAGGCGATATTCCTGAACGTGGCTTACGCTGCACAGTGTGCTTTGATATGAGGTTTGAGCGTACCGCATTGTATGCGGCTGAACATGGTTTCGATATTATCAGCTCTACTTTAGGCATATCACGCTGGAAGAACATGACCCAAATCAATGGCTGCGGTGAGCGTGCGGCAGCACGCTATCCTGATATGACCTACTGGACATACAACTGGCGCAAAAAAGGTGGTTCAGCACGCATGATTGAGCTATCCAAAGAAGAGCAATTTTACCAGCAAGAATATTGTGGCTGTGTTTACTCACTCAGAGACACCAACCGGTGGCGCATGAAAAATGGCCGAGACAGAATTAAACTGGGTGAAAAATATTATTGCAACACATCTTGCGAACAACAAAAAAACTGTGTCAAAAAGAGTGACCCAAATGGCTAGGCGCATACTGAGCATCAAGCTGCTCGCACAAGGGAGCATCGGAATCCTATACAGCTTAGTCAGTGTGCAATCCTATGCTGCAGATAACAGGCATCACGTTATCGTTGCCAAACAATTCGAAATCAGTATCCCCAGCTCATGGCGTCGACAAAGTACAGCACACATTCCTGGTTGTGCGGCATTGTTTTCACCGGGGGCACAACAGACAAAGCTTTCAATCTTCATCAAAAACAGACATCACCAAAACAGCCTTTCATATGCTAGCTCATTTCGGCAAATTTTCAGAACGGCCAACATTAAACATCAAATCATTCGCCCAATGGGGAAAAAACAAGGCATTTATAATACTTTTATTTGGACTCAAGGCCTCTTACGAAAAAAAATACGTGCCAGTGAGGTGCTCTTTAACACAAGCATGGGTGAGAAAATGCTGCTGATCAGCTGCAGCGCAACTTCCATTCAGCAGACAGCCATTTGCAACGAAGTCATGGCCAGCATAAAGCGTTTTCCTCCAAAAACAAACACCCAGGCTTCACACTCCAAACATGCATAGCTATGTTTGCGACTGCCAAACTTGTAAAGCTTCACGAGTCAACATAAATAAGCCCTCTCCTCCAGACTCACATGTTAACCAAGTGACAGACAGTGTTGGGTAGCGTAGTGCAAATGCTTCAGCATTTTGCCCCACCTCCACGATGAGCAACCCTTTTTCAGAAAGGTGTTGCGCAGCACTCTGAATGATGTCGTCAACGATTGCAAAGCCATCATCATCTGCAAACAATGCTTGTTTTGGTTCATATAAATATTCTTCTGGTAGTGACGCTTGCTCGACGTAAGGTACATATGGCGGATTACTGATAATCAAATCATACTGTTTGTCACCACAAACCACATTCAACGCATTACCGTGCAGTAAGCGTACTCGATCTTTCACACCATGCTTGTTAACATTTATTGTTGCCACAGCAAGCGCATCTTCACTAATATCAATGGCATCAACCTTGGCATTTGGAAAGACATGTGCACTGGCAATGGCTATACAACCTGACCCAGTGCCAACATCACAAACAGATTTCACCGTGTCAGCATCAAGCCAAGGTGAAAATGATTTTTCTAGCCATTCGCCAAATGGAGAGCGTGGAATCAGCACACGCTCATCGACGTAGTAAGGCATGCGCATGAACCAGGCTCGCTGAGTGATATAAGGCAGAGGCTGTCTTTTTTCAGAGCGAGCAATAATCCAATCACTGATTTTCTGACGCTCACTTGGCAGCACTTTCGCATCAAAACATACCTCATCAATATCGATTGGCAAAGATAATGCTGTTAAAACCAATTGCAGTGCCTCATCCCAATGGCTGTCTGCACCATGGCCGAGATAAATATCATGCTTAGCAAGACAAGTCATGCACCAGCGCAACCAATCAGAGACGGTTTCCAAACACTGAACTGACTCAGCATGGGTAAGATCTGCCATAAAAAAACTCCTTGCCACCACCTTGATAACGGTGCGTGTTTACATTAAAATGCCTAGAAATGCATCACATTAAGCCATGATATGCCACAGTCCGAAGACCCACCAATCAGCAAAGACGAAAAACAGGTCTTTCGTCGCGCAGTTGATGAACTCGTTGAGCATCCTATTGCCAATTTAGCATTGTCAGATGACGGATTGCAAACAGGGCCTGATGTAATCGCAACAATTGATAATGCTGATTTCTTATTGGACAAGTTGCCGGCAGAGAAGTGGGTACAATCACATCAAGATATCCAATATTTCACGAACGGCATTCAGCATAAACGTCGCAAGATGTTAAAAAATGGTGATATACCCATCCAGGCATGTTGTGACCTGCATGGCATGACCATCAGGGAGGCACAACGCTGTACAATTGACTTCCTCAATGACTGCATTCAGAAAAAATACAACTGCATACGCCTTATTCACGGTCAGGGTAGCCCGGATAAACCCCCTAAAATAAAAAATTTATTGAATATTTGGTTGCCTGAACTTGAAAGTGTGTTAGCATTCCAGCAGTGTTGCCGAAGAGATGGTGGCCTAGGTGCCATCACTGTTCTATTGCGCACAAGGAAGTAATCAAATAAACCACACCACAAACGAGGGAAGCTCATGTCAAATACCATCATTATCGGCATTGCAGGACCATCTGCATCAGGTAAAAGCCTATTAGCGAATACCATCGTATCAGAACTGAGCTCAGAGCACGTTGAAATTATTTCCGAAGACTCATACTACAAAGATGTGAGCCATCTAACGCTAGAAGAACGATCACAAATCAACTACGACCACCCAAATGCTTTAGAGCACAACCTTCTGGTTGAACATCTACAGGCACTACAAGCAGGAAATGCTGTTGATATTCCTGTATACGATTACAGCCAACACGTGCGCACCAGTGAAACTCGTAGAATTGGCAATCACAGAATAATTGTGCTTGAAGGCATTCTTTTATTTGCAGAACCACGACTACGTGACGTCATGGATATTCGAATATTTATGGATACAGCGCTAGATATCTGCCTAATGAGACGTTTAAAGCGCGATATCATTGAGCGTGGCCGCTCTGTTGATTCTGTGATGACACAGTACCAAAGTACTGTACGCCCCATGTACTATCAATTTATTGAGCCCGGCAAAAGACATGCTGATGTTATTGTGCCACGCGGTGGTGAGAATCGTATCGCAATTGATATGATTAAAGCAAAAATGCGCGAACTTTTAAATGTCTAATTACGCGTTTTTGGTGCGTGACTGACGTTTACGTTCGTGCTCTTTCAAGAACTTTTTACGCAAGCGTATAGATGTTGGCGTCACCTCTACTAATTCGTCATCATTCACAAATGCCAACGCTTCTTCTAAAGTAAAGCGCCGTGCTGGCGTTAACTGAATATTCTCATCAGAACCGGATGCACGTACGTTTGTCAGTTGCTTTTCACGCGTCGCATTCACAACCAAATCATTTTCACGCGTATGTAAACCAACAATCATGCCCTCATAAACATCGGTTTGCGGCGACAGAAACATCTCACCTCTTGGCTGTAAATTCCAAAGTGCGTAAGCAGTGGCAACACCCTGCCCTGCAGCGACCAATACCCCACGGCTTCGGTGCTTGAATTGCTCGGCTGACTGTGGCGCATAATGATCAAAGACGTGGTGCATGATACCAGAGCCAGAGGTCATTGCTAGAAACTGCGCATAAAAGCCAATCAAGCCACGTGTAGGCATCAAAAATGTCAACTTTACTCGACCGTCTGACTCAACCTGCATATCTTGCAAGCGTGCACCGCGCAGACCAAATGACTCCATCACCGCACCTTGATGCTCAGCCTCAACATCTACGATAACCGACTCCACAGGCTCATGCATCACACCATCAATTTCTTTGGTGACCACCTCAGCACGTGAAACTGATAACTCATACCCCTCTCGCCGCATATTTTCAATCAAGATAGAAAGATGCAGCTCACCGCGCCCTGACACGAGAAATTTATCGCCACTCTCAGCTTGCTGTACACGCAAGGCAACGTTTGCGATCAGCTCTCTATCCAAGCGCTCACTGATTTGACGCGAAGTAAGATACTTACCGTCACGACCAGAGAACGGCGATGTATTCACTGAAAAAGTCATGCTGACAGTTGGCTCATCAACAGACAATGCTGGCAACGCTTCAGCACAACTTGGGTCACAAATGGTATCCGATATACGTAACGCTTCTATACCTGAAATGGATACAATGTCACCTGCGGATGCTGACTGCACTTCTTGCTGCTGCAATCCATGAAAGCCCAACACCTGCAATATTTTAGCATTCCGCTCTTGCCCATCACTGGAGATAACACGCACAGATTGCTGTCGCGAGATACTACCACGCGTGACACGTCCCACACCCATCGCACCAACGTAGGTAGAATAAGCCAGCGCACTGATCTGCATCTGTAAAGGCCCATCCGCATCAACTTCCGGTGCAGGAACAGAAGAGACGATGGCTTCGAACAAGGGCGTCATGTCTTCTCGTGCATCATCCAATTCTTGCACGGCATAACCCTCAATGGCAGAAGCATAAATAACAGGAAAATCTAACTGCTCATCGGTGGCCTGCAAGGAAACAAAGAGATCGAATACTTGATCTACCACCCAGTCAGGTCGTGCACCATCTCTATCAATCTTATTGACCACAACGATTGGCTTTAAACCATAGGAGAAAGCTTTTTGAGTGACGAAACGCGTTTGTGGCATCGGCCCATCAACCGCATCCACCAACAAGAACACAGAATCAACCATGGACAATATCCGCTCAACCTCACCGCCAAAGTCAGCGTGCCCTGGTGTATCAACAATATTAATACGATAATCACGCCAATTAATAGCGGTATTTTTAGCTAAGATCGTGATTCCGCGCTCTTTTTCCAGTGCATTTGAGTCCATCACACGCTCATCTTGCGTGCCCCGCTCGTCTAATGTGCCAGATTGGCGCAATAATTTATCAACCAAAGTGGTTTTACCGTGATCAACGTGTGCCACAATAGCAATGTTGCGTATATTCTGAATGTTGGTGGCCATGAGCACTCCCTCTGATGTCAATACTTGTCGATTATAGACCGAAAGCTGCACAGTCTGGCATATAAATCGATAGAAAACAAGCAGGGACTCATCTGAAACCGATTAGATTGCCACCCTCATTTGACTCTGCAGGCATTGCAACATAATATCAACTCATGAAAACAATCTCACACAGCCAAACCAGCGAACTGTTCGCACTTCAGCAATATTGTGAAACGCACCACATCAAACTGCTTTACGAGCAGCAGATGGCTTCGACCAATAGCCATGTATTATCGCATGCACTGATACCAGATGAAGCCATTCTCTGCCTAACAGATCATCAAACCAATGGCCGCGGTCGAAACAATAAAACATGGCACAGCCATACTCCCGGTCAAATAACCGCATCATACCTATACTGGCCTGATCAATCAGCAAAACAGATAGCATGCGCCAGCCTGGTTGTTGCAGTTGCGCTTGCAGAAGCATTGGACTGCGCTCAATGTCAATATCCCATTGACATCAAATGGCCCAATGACTTACTGGTGCAACATAAAAAACTGGCCGGTATCTTAATCGAAGCTGTGCAACATCATGGCCGCACAGCATTGGTAATTGGTTTTGGTATCAATGTCAGGACACCACAGCTTGATGAACAACACAAAATCAAACAACCTTGTATCAGCATGGACGAACTACGAAATGATCATGCCTCTAAAGTGGATATTCTAACGCGGTGTCTGCAGCAATTACGACAAGCACTATACGAGTTTGATCAGCAGGGATTACATCCCTTCATACAACGCTATCAAAAACGTGATTGCCTTGCTAATCAGCGCGTCTCGCATCAACACCATAACAAAACAATGCTTGGCATAGCACGTGGCATCAACGAACGTGGTGAACTCATACTGCAAACCCATGACGGGGAAATGCATCATATCATTAGTGGCACAATGAGATATTGTGATTAAGCTCCTTTACATCTAGATAAGAAAAAAAACAGCAATACGTCATGAAGCTACTGTAGCTGGATCCATGCAATCATTGACCAGCTTCTTGCTATTGAACAGAATACCGCGTCAGAAGAAAAATACAATGAGGCCATATCTGACCTACAGTATAAGACTAGTATTTTAAAGAATGGCAATGAGAAAGATGAAAGATGAAAGATTATTGTCAGCATATACAAATCAGCTCAATGATCTTCATGAGTGAAAACATGCGGTCACAGGTTTAATAGCAACTAAAACATTTTCGGAAACCCAACAATCGATCCTGAAAAAAGCAAACCTTGCTGGGAATGACCTACCAACAGATCCCTCTGAATTTATAGGTAAACTATCACAACAGAGCGAGAAATCTAGCCGCCACACTTTTCGGTGGCAGTAGCGCACTACTTGGTGTTGTTGCTGCTAGCATATGCGCCTATACCGTGCTTAAACCGTTTTTCACGTCACCTGGTCTAGACGCTGAAGTCAGCCAAAACCAATCTATCTTACAGCATTGCGCTTCTAAATATAGCAGCCGGCTTTATTACAAAACAATATCAGCAGCAGAGTGACGAACAGATATCCGCACTGACTGACACTAATCGATGTAAAAATCGACCATCGAGGCAAGTGAGCGCGCCTTGATTTGACTGGCTTTTCCAGCACAGCCAAATGCTTCATAGCGGTGAACACATATCTCTCGCATAGCATCAATCGCATCTGTCAGGTAGCCGCGTGGATCAAACTTGTCGGGATTCTGATGAAAGTAGCGACGTATTGCACCCGTAGCAGCCAAACGCAAATCTGTATCAATATTCACTTTGCGCACACCATGCCGAATGCCTGCTTGAATTTCGGAAACAGGCACACCGTATGTTTCAGGGATATTGCCACCATGCTCATTGATCACTTGCAACCATTCCTGTGGCACTGATGACGAACCATGCATCACGAGGTGAGTGTTCGGAATGCTGGCGTGTATTTCTTGTATACGCTGAATTGATAACACATCACCGGTTGGCGGTCTTGAAAATTTGTAAGCGCCATGACTGGTTCCAATGGCAATCGCCAAGGCATCAACACCTGTTGCCGCTACAAAATCTTTTGCCTCTTGTGGATCAGTCAGCAACTGCTCTCGTGATAAAATACCTTCAGCGCCAGAACCATCTTCATCACCTGCCTCGCCAGTTTCCAATGAACCCAAACACCCCAGCTCGCCTTCAACCGACACACCACAAGCATGTGCCATATCGACAACCTGCTTAGTCACACTCGTATTGTAATCAAAATCTGCGGGTGTCTTCATATCCGCATGCAAGGAGCCATCCATCATCACGGAGGTAAAGCCCAACTGTATCGAGCGCTGGCATACCGCAGGTGATGCACCATGATCTTGGTGCAAACAAACAGGTATCTGTGGCCACTCTTCCACAATTGCCTGCGCAATAGACCGAATGAAGGCTGCACCTGCATATTTCCTTGCACCTGCTGAGGCCTGAATAATGACTGGCGAGTCGATTTCTGTAGCTGCCTGCATAATCGCCCTAGCCTGCTCGATATTATTGATATTGAACGCTGGTAACGCATACGGCGTACTGGCCTCAGCTGCCTCATCTAATAACTGTCGCATGGTAATGAGTGGCATATTGTGCTCCTAAGTGGTTTACTGAAATTTGTATTATGTTAACACATTCGGGGCAGCATTCACACGTTATTGTTTGTGCACGCACCACTGTGCGTAAACACGCTCCATTGGTATAAATTGCAGCGCTTTTTTTCCAATCTGGGCAGATACTGGCAGCAAATACTCATAAACACCCATTTTAACCGCTTTTTTTGCACCCAGGTGACTCGGCTGGCCCCAGTCGTAGGTAAGGCCGACACCGGTCCATGGATAATAATGAAACACATTAACATCTGCAATGAGTGACTCAGAGCGACCAGAAATAAACCATGTCTTTGGGTAAGCCACCTGTAGCCATTCCCTCACCCACCGCCGATGTGACGCACTTGCATATTGCCAATTACTCTGACACTGACTTGCAGTCGGCACTCGCCGGCTTGTAGACGCACAGACGGCTTGAACAGCAGGTTCAACCTGACTCAGCACATAGACACCGTAACCACCCTCAACAGGACCCAAATTCGGCTGCAATGGTGGCATGCCAAGTATCTGACGTAAACGCAGCTGCACTGCAGCAGCCAACACAGGCGATTTATGCTGCCAGGATTGGTGTAAAAATGTGCTCTGACACAGACGTGCACGCAGCTGATGAGTGCGCACGAGCCAGACTGGGTGCGCAACATGCCAAGCCTGGCCCTGACTATCTAAACTAAAAATGCCCGTGTGAGCAGCAGGTGATTGGCCAACATGCGCAAATTGCTCGCCCGGCTTAGGCTTGAATCCTGCGGCATCCGTGAACTCAGCGGCCGAATGAGTGGGGGCATGTGTCGCATGAAACGTATCAAAACTTCGCCTCAAGGCAAGCCTATATTGCTCAATACAGCCACGATTGAATACATCTTGCCGATGAGAAGTCAGCAGGCATTGCCAACGACTCGGAGTGATGGCATGACCACCAAACGCACAACTCATTAAAAATAAAAGAGAAATACAGTGAATTCGCAGCAACAACGCCTCCAAGCAACACTGATCAGAAAGCAAATTATGCCGCTGGCGGCATCATTTGTACAGCCTGGCAGGTTTGCAGCCAATAACATGATCGGTTATCCTCAGCCACTATCACAGACGCATTAATGAGGATTGGATGCATGCTGACTGAAAATGTACACGAACTTGACCAACATCCGCGACATATCTGGCAGTCGCCAACGCTGGATACTGGACTCATTGCCTTAGCTGAGAAAGACTTAGCTGAGAATCGATTAACTGTGATTATCACTGACAACAGGCAACAAGCCGACCATTGCGTTAAATTCTTAAAGGCCATTTGCAAAGCTGAAACATGTGTCCATGACTTACCCAGCTGGGAAACATTGGCATATGATCACTTCTCACCGCACCGTGATATCATTTCACAACGCCTGGATTGCCTAGCAAAACTACGTGAACAGACAGCAGGCTTCCTCATCTGCGATTTGGGAACCGCCCTAACCCGACTTGCTCCAAAAGAAAGTATCTTGGCGCAATCACTGCATATTAAACAAAATGATACCATTGACCCATCAACACTGGCGCTCAAATTAAGTGAAGCAGCATACCGTCGGGTGAACCAGGTTTATGAGCCTGGAGAATTTTGTCAGCGTGGGGAAATATTTGACGTTTACCCTACTGGAGAAGAGACACCCTTTCGGATTCAATTCTTTGATGATGAAGTCACTGCGATCAATGTGTTTGATCCAGAAACACAACGCTCGGAGCGCAGTGTCACACAAATTTCGACATTAGCAGCAGAGGAATACCCTCTGACAGTGGATGGCATTCAGCATTTTAGGCAGGCCTGGCGAAAACAATTTGAAGGCAACCCGAATGCGTGCCCAATGTATCAAGCTATTTCAGAGGCAAGAGCACATGCCGGTGCTGAGTACTATTTACCGCTATTCTTTGAAAAACTCGACACCCTCTTTGACTATTTGCCTGAGAATGCATTACTTGTCAGACTGGATCACAACAACGCTGCCACCACACAATTCTGGCAACAACAAACGCAACGCTACGAGCAATATGCACACGATCAGTGTCGACCCATCTGCAAACCGGAACAATGCTTTCAGACACCAGAAGAGTGGCAACACAACCAGAGGCAGTTCACGCAAATATGCCTAGTCACAGAAAATACTCACCGACTGACACAAGCACTACCTGCATATGCACTACCGAACTTATCACCAGAGAAACCCAAAGACAGCCCACTCAAAAAACTTGCTGCATGGCTACCCACAATAGAAGATAATGAGCGTGTTTTAATCTGCGTTGACACTGCTGGTAGGCAAGCCGTTATGCAAGAACAATGTGCCGGACAAGAATGGACGCTTAAGGTATGCCACACATGGCAGGAAGCACTCACATCAACAAGCCAGCTGAATATTGGCATTTTCCCATTTCAAACGGGCTGTAGGCTGAAACCACAGCAATTGACAGTGATTGCAGAATCTGACTTGCTGGGCTATCAACCTATTCGACAACTGAAGAAAACGCGCAAAACTGCTTTTGAGACAGGTGAGCTGATATACAGCCTGAGTGAGCTTAATATTGGCGATATCATCGTGCATAAGCAACATGGAATTGGTATTTATCAAGGCCTAGAAACCATTACCACAGATACGGACAGTAAAGAATACTGCCTGATAGAGTATGATGAGGGTGATAAAATATATAGCCCCATCTCATCTCTTGATCAACTGAGCCGATATTGCAGTATTCACCAAGAAAAACCTGCCCTATCTAGGCTGGGCACAAAACAATGGAAAAAAGATAAAGCAAAGGCAGAAAAGCGTGCTGAAGATGTGGCAGCAGAGCTCTTGAAATTATACGCGGAGAGAGAGGCGCAACCAGGCCATGCCTTCAATATACAACCCAAAACACTGCAGGATTTCAAAAATGAATTTCCATTTGTTGAAACATATGACCAAACAGCAGCCATCGAGGACATATTAGACGACCTTGCTACAGAGCGTTGTATGGACCGCTTACTTTGTGGTGATGTTGGCTTTGGTAAAACAGAAGTTGCTCTGCAATCAGCATTTGTGGTCATGGAAAACCACCACCAAGTCGTACTGCTTGCGCCAACAACCCTCCTCGCACAACAACACCATAAAACATGTGTAGATCGCTTTGCAAACTGGCCGTTTAACATCAAGCTTCTGACAGGGAGCTGTCCAGCTAAAGAAGAAAAACAGATTTTAGCGGAGCTCAAATCAGGGCAATGCAATATTGTCGTTGCTACCCACAAAATTCTTAACCCAAGCATTACATTTAAGTCACTTGGCCTGCTTATCGTTGATGAAGAGCATCGCTTTGGTGTCAAACAAAAAGAGCGTATCAAAGCACTCAAAACGAGTATTGACATCCTAACAATGACAGCAACACCCATTCCACGCACCTTAAGCCTATCATTAGCAAAACTGCGTGACTTATCTATCATTGCAACGCCGCCGGCACGTCGCTTATCTGTCAAGACTTTTCTCAAACCATTTGACATGACGTTAATCAAAGAAGCATTAGAGCGGGAACATAATCGAGGTGGACAATCCTATTTCTTACATAATGATATACGCACCATCCCTGCACTCATTGAGCGCCTGCGTGAAGCCTGTCCTGAAATAAAATTTGATTATGCGCATGGTCAGATGACTGAAAAACAACTTGAGCAAGTGATGTTTGCATTTCAACAACAAAGATTTCATGTACTGATTTCAACAACCATTATTGAATCAGGGATTGATATCGCCAATGCGAACACCATTATCGTGAACAAAGCAGATCGCTTTGGGCTGGCGCAGTTACACCAGATACGTGGCCGCGTGGGTCGATCGCACCATCAAGCATATGCTTATATGCTGATAGAGCGACATCAAAAGCTCACATCTGATGCTAAGCGCCGACTCGAAGCTCTCATGGCACATGATAGCCTGGGTGCTGGCTTTAAGCTAGCAACACAAGATCTTGAGATACGTGGTGCAGGTGACATTCTTGGTAAAAGCCAAAGCGGACAAATCAATAATATTGGTTATGGGCTTTACCTGGAAATGTTAAATCATGCAATTAAGTCACTCAACAAAACACATGAAGAACATGGGCCTGCCCAGGTGCTGGAGTGTGAAGTTGACCTAGGTATTTCTGCATTACTCCCCAAATCATATATCTCTGATGTCAACACGCGCTTGAATCTATACAGCAGATTAGCACGCTGCCATGATGGCGAAAGCATCAATCAATTTCATGCCGATCTAATCGATCGATTTGGCACAGCACCTGAGGAATGCAAGCACCTCATTCAGGCACAACAGTGCCGAATCTTTTGTGGTACAATTAGCTGCAAAAACATTAAATTCACCAAGCAAGCAATGATTATAGAATTTCATGCCTCACCCAATGTTGATAACAGAAAGCTCCTACAGATTTTACAAGAAAAACCAAAAACAATACAAATTGTGCAACAGAAAAAGCTGCGTATCCTCAGAAATAAACCCATGAACTTAGCAGCAGACATGAATATTTTGAAACACACGATAGAGGCAATTCGCACGGTTGAGTAGCAACTTTGAGCTAACCAGCAAAAAGGCATTAATCAAAGAGAGCAAGCGTAATGAAACCTATATATTCAAGAACAAACTGAACCAAAACAGTTAATCAGTCTAGTTATTGGGCTTGACTCAAAGACTGTCAAGACTCACAGTGCTTTTTTGGTCATCAGTTAAATCCTCACCACTGCTATTAACCGAGATATCATCTGGTGGTAAAATTCGCTCATTAAGGAGGTTAAACACGCCCGAAAAATGCTGAGATGCTGGCATGCAGAACCTGCTTGTCATGCGATTATATATTTCATTCCGACAGCTACATTTATTTTTGTGAAACAGGGAAACGAAAGCTAAGGTGATAAAACCAGCTAATAATGCACTCATACCAATCAGAAACATGATCGCTGGTGTTCGATCAAGCTCGTGTAAATTTGCAACGCTGAGCAGTCCGCGATCAACATCATTATATGCTGAAACGGGGTAAGGACAGCCTGGCACGTCGATACTAGGTGAATCAAGTATGCCTTGCCGACCAAAATCAACATGCGATAGTTGCAAGTAATCACAGAATTGAAGAGCGATACAGAATTTCATAAGATTTGCAGATTCAAGGCCAGCATCGACTATATTGAGCTCCTGTAATTGATTGTTTTGGGTGAAGTATTTCCTGTAACGGTTATAATCCCAGCTGGCAGGCTCGTCAATACCACGCATATATTTTGGCTTAATCTGCATTTTGTCAACAAACATCTTCCAAGACAATGAAGAAAGCTCATTATGTGATAAAGTAAGACTCCGTAAGGGTGACATTCTGTTCATAAAACAAATCATTGATAAAAAGTTTTGACTAGACAACAACGCACCACTTAAATCAAGCGTGTTGACAGATGAATGGCTTGACAATAAGTTGGCTCATGCACTGGCATTAATCATTTCTGATAAGTCAGTTCTGGGAATGGATAGTTTTTGAATATGTAAAGCACTTGCGTCTGCAATCATTTGTGACAGACTTTGGTTAGTTAACTCACTGTTATCTGACAAGTCGAGTACAATGATAGATGCGTCATTCATCAACCACTGACTTAACATCGAGGTCAATTCGGTATCTGTAAGCACTATAGCTGCTAAATTGAGCTGTTCATATGATGACTTATTACCTAAAACATCGAATAATGCCGCCCTTTCGTAGTCAGGAACATCAATCATTGATAAGTCTACTGACCGTACCGCATCACGTTTTAATAGCAATTGAATACCAGATGTGCCTGATATAAAGTCATTATATGCCAGCGAAATAGCTTGCAAAGCAAGCGCTTCAGGAAAGCGAACAACCTCTCCGAAGTATGAAAGCTCGTTGTTATCAAGCTTTAGTTCTTGCAAGTCAGATGTCTCGATTCGATGTAGGGCTGGCAATATACTGTGATCTGTCAATCGTGTCGAAGAAAGATCCAGCGCTGGGACCATTTGGTGATCCCTCACTCACTATATTACCACAACAATCCAGAACAAATACTGTTTGCATACCCATGGCATCTGTGCGAGAAGTAAGCACATTAAGCGGATGATCATATGCTCGATGCGTTGACAATGAAACCGTGCCTGCGGCATCTGAACGTGATTTGCTTGTTTCATTACCTTCAGTGTCAAAGTCATATTCGGTGATGACATCGCCACTGTTCTTTGACATGCGCGATTGTTTTTGCACAGTACATCGGTGAAAGACATCTGTCTTAAAGCTCGTTTTATACCCCTCAGGGTTTGTCAATAGCAGCCTGTCACCGCGAAGATCGAATAAATTTGTCGTCAATGTATCATCATTATCTGAGTAATTCTGTGTCAGTACAGACACCGATTGAGATGTCTGTTAACCACCACGTAGTGCAAAGTAAACTCTGCCATCAACATCAAAGTCTTTAGCAACCTGACGAATACTTGATCGCTCATTAAATACTGTATATTCATGCGCAGTAACTTGGCCACTTGCACCAACGATAAATGTGAGACGTGAGAGCTTGTCGTAGTAATAAATAGTTGCACCCAAGTTATCCTCGGTTGTGTCATTTTTGGTATTAAACTTTTTGAGCAACAAACCACCCTTATCATACTGCTTTCGTATACAGCATTGTTGCCAGTGCATGTCCACCAATTGCTGTCTGGCCGAAGGTGATTTGGTTTTATCAGACAAGATGCTAAGAAGCAGTTTCTCTGTTGCCGGTGAATTACAGGCTATTTCTTCCTGCCACAGGTTATATACACTGTGGTTTGAACGCAAAGCGTCGCCACTTAGGTCACCTAATCTTGCTGAATCATAGACAACATGCGCGCATTTGGACCCCATTGCATCATAAACAGTAAAACTGGATTCCCCTGTGGTGGATCTCGTCAGTATTTCTCGGTCACTATAATCATATGACCTTGTGATTGTTCGGTCAGACGCATCAGGCGCAGGTAGAGTGGGCGCAACGTGGCTTTTCGATGCTATCAAAGCAGCAATGTCTATCATTTTTCCATAATGAATTTCGATGCTTACATTATCAGATAAATAATGTGAAAACTGCTTGTGCGCACCTCTAGCATTAACGCTTAACTGCATGCGATTCATGCGATCATAAAATGAAAATTCATATATGTCTTTTGATGCGTCGTATGCGACCTTAGGTAATGCCCCTTCTGGCATTACTCCCTGGTATCTTTGAGCGCATTTTACAGTTCGTATAACATTCAACGCACCGTCATAATCAGTACAAGTCACCCATCCCGACGGGCTGATATGCATAACCTCAATACAGTCATGATTATAGTAATATGTGTCGACGAGATAATCTGCCTGCGATGCTGTCGTGATTGGAGTTGTATCTGTTGGGCCTGGCATGGAAAGCGTAGTACCGGCTAGCCATGCATATAGCGTATCAGCTGAAATGGCAGCAGTATATCTAATCCGTGCTATTTTATTTTTCTGCTGGTCATAACGATACTCGATGACATATCCCTTTTCATCAACCTTGAAACGAACTTGGTCATGACAATCTAAAAACTCATAGGTTACTCGATCATTGACTAAATCGGGCGTAATTTGTGATAGCAATGACGCCAATGATGTCACATCCAATTTTGTTACATCAATTATGTTGGCATACCTTGTTTTAGCCTGCATCAGGTGTATGACCTGATAATTGTGAGCTGTTACGACACCAAGGGCATTGACCTCGAAAATCAATCTACCCAACGAATCATAATACTCGTACGAATCAGCACCAGCTTCATTGGTCACCTTCCATCTTTGTCCAACTTTATTGTATACCACTGCTGTTGTTCTTGATTCACGGGAATCTGGATCGGTTGAGCTGCTAGAGATCATACAAACCTTCAAAGTCTCTATGCTTTGGTCGATACGATTGTTAACATGAACGAACGTCGTACTACGATGCCCCTTGTCATCAGGTGTATTAGAGTATGTTGTTTGCTCCGTATAAGACTGACGCGATACTGAAATTTTTTGATTTTGCCAAAAATCGTCTTCATTAATAATAAGGGCATCTTCTGATCGCTGAACACATTGACCAAGCTCATTGTACACCTGGCTTTCAGAAAACGTTATCGGGTCGTCACCTGGAACCCATTGCCGAGTAGTGATGGTGTTACAACATTGATACAGATCATCATATTCGAATGCAACATACTTGGTATTTTGATCTCGGACACCTTCTCCATTTGCTGTTACTGTGTAAAATTCGATTTGTGATTGTAACTTTCTCGTACCGTTGATATGCATGACTTGTGTCAATGAAAAACGCTTTGCGGTAATTTCTGATTTTGACCAAGCATCAAGATCTTGACCGCTGGTAGCAGATGTCATACCAGTGAAGTGCCTGGTTGATTGCACCAGGCCAGATTGTGGATCTACATCATACTGCGTGACTCGCCCATCTGCTGACACACCATACTGCATATGTACAAGTGTATCCGCCAGGAAGTCTGGCCGAGTACCAGCACTTTTGAAGACGAAGGTTCTGGTACTCACAGAATCCGATGACAAGACTGTAGAGATACTTGTACAACGCACGGTACCTGAAAGAACGTCATTCTTGTATGTGGTTGTTATAGCACCATCTTGCTGCTGTGACACCATACCGCATGCGATTAAATCTTTATTAGTCTCTCGCTCCCACTTTATCACTTTACCATTAGGGCTTGTTTTCGATAATAAGCGACCATTATCGTACTCATATGATGTCACTTCTGCTGCAGACTCACCAACTGCACGATAATGCCCTGGTGTGGTCCTTGCAGATTTTGCCAATAGACGCGTCTTATGTGCACACAGGACATCTGATAAGCAATCAGTGACACTTGAAATCAATGCCGATTTTGGATCGAAGATTATTGACCTCGTACCATCACCGGTCAAAGAGAATGATACTTTTCCTTTGTTGAATTGTGAAAAGTCACATAAAATATCATAGGCATCTTCTCCCTGACCAATGGTCAATGAAGTGAGGCTCATGTCTGTTGAATCATGATTAAACCTCAGCATACTGCCATCAGCCTGCGCTATTTGTGAAATAAGCCCAGCAGTATTATGTTCATACTGATATTCAACCTGACAAGCTGCATCAGCAGAGCCCAAACTAAGCTGATTATCGACCTGTTAATAACACTTGTTGTTTGCAACATGCCCGCTTTATTAAATTGGTACTCGCGAAGCAGCATTGTGTTCTTCTTAGACACAATGGAAATTGAAACAAGGTCACCGACACTGTTGTCAGCATACGAAACGACATAGCTTCTCGCTGTTGCTGGATCAGATGCTGGTGTGATTGTTATCAGTCTGCCACTTTTATCATATTCATATTGACACACATCAAGACCATCTTTATACGCACTATGCAAACGGCCCTGCATGTCAAACACCAAGCGTTGCTGGGTTTCAGCGTTATATAGTATCCAAAATTGTTTTGCTTTATCAAAATACATGATGTTTCTAGCGTCACCGAAGTCGCTTTCTACATATCTGTTGTTCTTTGCATCAAACGTATAAGTAACCAAGGAGCCCGTTAAGGTTCGCAACATGCAATGATCTCCATCCTTTGCAGTCACGCTGGGTAATGTCATCAGCTGCTCTAACATGAACTGCCATGGCTGTACTTTGTCTGCTGAATTAAATACATAACCTAAATGTACTATTCGACACGTATGTTCAAATATAGCCGCCGTATCTAAGATACACGTGTTTTTATTAAATATATTGTAATGAGCTGAATCTCAGCAAGGCCAAGTGTGTGAGCTGGCATCACATTGCCAACAAGCTGATGAGATGAATGCTCTAGTCCAAGTGTTAATGAACTGATAAATGAAATTGGGTGTTTAACTGGCATTATAAAATCCTTATATTGTCAGCGATGAGACTCCAAAATACATATGAGCAATATCATCATCACTTGCTGACTCATATCCATCAGTTAATTAATTGCAGTATGATGACACTTTCATGCCCCAATCACCGCATGGCATTAACTAAAGCTAGATAGAATTTATATGAATAAACCATCACTAAAAAGGGTATGAAATACCTATAATTAACTAAAAATAACAGACTGTACCACTCTCTGTGCACCTGTTTAGCCAATTAATCAGTCACAACACGCCCAAATATGCTTTGAAGCATATTCCTGGCCATACAGTGCAGTGATCTGGACACTTAAAATTGTGAGAAATGGCATTATCAATTTATTATTGCTGGTAACAAATAATTATCGTACAACTTAGATGTGGAATTTTTCACATAAATATGATAGGAGCAGCGCTAAACAGTGAGCCATCAGCAATACACATTGTCATATTGAAATTGACTATAGACACGCATCGGGTTATGCCACGCCAGACCACATGAATCTGAGCAGCACTTTATAATTTATGAGTAACTGCGCTATGCAATTGGGAGTGACTACTAGTCTACTGCCATGAGCTCGTTTTTCTTCTGCACAGTAATGACAAGCTCACCCTTGTTTACACCCACATTAACCTGCTGAATGTTTGACTCATCATCCTCATCCAGCAAAAGCTCTGCAATGGGTAAACGAATCTTTTCTTGGATAACACGTGACATTGGACGCGCTCCCATCTTTTTGTCATAACCCAATGTTGCTAGCAGCTTCTTAGCAGCAGATGAGATACTCAGCTTCATCTCTTTAGCCTTCATTTGCTGTCTTAGCTCTTTAATGAACTTATCAACCACTTTCATGATGACTTTTTCACCTAAGTAGTCAAACTGAACGATATCATCTAAGCGATTTCTAAATTCCGGTGAAAAGACGCGCTTAATAGCTTCTTCTACACCATGAACCTCATCACCACCCGAGAAGCCAATGGTATTTTTCTCCATGCAATCAGAACCAACGTTACTTGTCATAGCGATAATAACATGCCTAAAGTCAATGGTCATACCATTTGAATCTGTGAGATGCCCGTAATCCATGACTTGTAATAAAATATTGTAGATATCGCTGTGTGCTTTTTCGATCTCATCAAGCAGTAAAACTGCATGCGGATGCTTTCTGACAGCCTCAGACAACATACCACCCTCATCGAAACCGACGTAACCCGGAGGTGCACCGATCAACTTAGATATAGAATGCTTCTCCATATATTCTGACATATCAAATCGTAGGAATTCAATATTCAACTCCTCACTCAATGAGTGCATCAGTGCAGTCTTACCAACCCCCGTTGGACCAATCAGTAAAAACGATCCCACAGGTTTATCGGGTCTTGCCAAGCCCGAGCGAGATAATTTAATACTATTGCATATTTTCTCAACCGCATGATCCTGCCCAAAAATTAATTTTTTAAGTTTTAATGACAGAGCACACAGCATATTCTTATCGCTTTGCTGAAGATCATTAATAGGAATGCGTGCTATCCCTGAAAACACTTCGTCTATCTCTTTACGCGTGATCTCTTTCACACGTTTTTTCTCTGAGTAAATATGTTGGCATGCACCTGCCTCATCTAATAAATCAATGGCTTTATCAGGCATATGTCTGTCTGGCAAGTAACGTGCTGACAACTCAGCTGCACGATCAATTGACTCATCAGAATAACGGATATGGTGGTATAACTCATAGCGACCCTTTATGCCATGCAAAATTTGTGTTGTTTCCTTTTGTGTTGGCTCACTGATATCTATTTTCTGAAAACGGCGACTCAGTGCGGCATCTTTCACAAAATATTTGCGGTACTCTTCATATGTTGTTGCCCCCATACATCGCAATTCACCGGATGAAAGCAGTGGCTTAATCAGGTTAGATGCATCTAAAGTGCCACCAGTAGCAGAACCCGCACCGATCAGATTATGAATCTCATCAATAAAAACAATCGCACCTGTTTGCTTATTCAGTGCCTTGAGAATGGCTTTGAAACGTTTTTCGAAATCACCACGATATTTTGTACCCGCGAGTAAAACCCCTAAATCGAGTGAATAGACAGTACAGCCCAGCATTGAATCAGGTACTTTTTTATCGACAATGAGCTGTGCAATCCCCTCAGCGACAGCTGTTTTACCAACGCCCGCCTCTCCAACAAAGAGCGGATTATTTTTATTGCGCCTCGATAATACTTGCATTGCCCTCTTCAACTCTTCTGAGCGGCCGATGAGTGGATCAATATTTCCCAAAGCGGCTTTCTCATTCAAATTTGTTGTATAGAGATCAGTGATATTCTCTTCTTGCCGCACTAATGGCGGTGGTGATAGGTCCGCACCCTCTGCTAAATCTTGGAATGGATTGATATCCTTATTCGGAAACCCTGATGCCTTACTCATTCCACCCAAACTATAACTGAGTGCGCTAGCATGTGTGACATTTTCCTGACTAAGAAAGTAAACTGACTGCGAATCACGCTCGCTGAAAATTGCCAATAGCACATTAACACCCGTCACCGTATCACCACCAGCGCGCTTCACCTCTTCAATGGCATGTTGCATGACGATTTGAAAATCTAGGTTGGGCTGAATATCTTGTTTTTCTGCCGGTAGCATATGCGCTGTATTCTCTTCAATATAGATATCCAGACTGGTGCGCAAACGCTCAATGTTCGCACCACATGCCTCTAGCAATGCACGCGCCTCTGGATTATCTAGCAATGCCAGTAGCAAATGCTCCAAAGTCACAAAACGATGACGCTTAGCACGCGCAAACTCAAAAATTGCACTTAAAACTTGTTCTAATGTTCTTCCAAACATGGCACCCTCCTTTGTCGGTTACCAATATCGTTATCTTGGCTGCAAGGGCCTCAAAAAACTGGATCCCTATACTCAAAATGTAGACCAAAAGTTGCAATTTTTCCCGTTTTTATCGGTATTTGACCTGAAGATATGCACCATAATTATGCAATGTAATGTGAATACCACAAAGAATCAGTAGCTTAAGTAGAACAAAAAAATAGGCGACCTTTGCCCCAAAACCGGGATAAACTTGTACAAACTTAACTCACTCCATCAGAGGAAAACAAGCTGTATTAGGTTGCATCTCTGTTTGGGCAAATACAGGCAAAAAAAAAGCGCTGATATCGTAATGATATCAACGCTCTTTCACTGGCTACAAAGAGTAGCAAATGGTGTATCAGCCTGACTGCTTGTCTAATATTGCTTGAGGAACAGACACTGCATAGCAAGCAAAATTCTTAAAGTAGCCCTCACATATTACCTCATTAAATGATCCATCCACTATTTGATCGAATTTATTGTGAAAAAGCACATTCACTTTCACGTGATCAAAATCAGTGTTATAGCAGTCGGCATGACTATCATTAATCAGCACAGTCGGCAAATTTGCCCCATGGGCACCATCAACAGTGATTGAGGCCGGTGAAAGATTTTTGACATAAATTTTAGTTTCACTGTCATGGCATTTTAGGTCAGATGAAGCAAAAGCAGCCGAAGAAGCCAAAGCAAGTAACGAGACAAGGCATATTTTTTTGAACATAAGTTCCTCCTAAGGTAGAAATATTATCAAGCTAGCACACATATTACTGAGATAAAAATGTCGGCTCGGCTTAACTTTTCACTAAACATTTCAGCGTTACACACAAAATAAATTATCAGTCACAAACAAACTGGCTATGCACTATCCTCAGACTCTTGCTCAACAAGCTTACGCATATCTTCAGCAATCTGTCTAAATTCAGTTTTGCAGACCGTATTAATTAGATGCCCTTTATCGCGACACTTCATTTTCATGCACATATCTTTCGTATAGCGCTCTATTGTGCGCAAGGAAATCCCCAATCGACCTGCAACTTCCTGCTGTGTAAGACCATCCAGAAAGTAAAGCATGCATTGTGATTGACGCCACGTAAAATAAACACCCTCGTATTGACTCATACTCACAGGTACACGTTCACGCCGCCTTTTTTCCTGCAATCCCTTCTTCTCAACCTGGTAACTCACCATATCAGGGTCTGTGTGGATGGATAATAACTTCCAATGATCAACAGAACCAAATGATCTATGGCGTAAGGCGGCAGTCATATAAGATCCCATGGCAATTTCCTTATATAGTATAGGTTGAGAATTTTAGGCCTCTAAGAGACCCTATTATGCCTGGGTGACACACTATCAACCCCAGTAATTGCTATCTTGCATCAAAAAGTGATACACTTCAATGGGTTGTATCAATTTAATTGATATTATTTTGTTTTTTTTGTGACGACTATACAGACTGTGTAACTACCTGATACAATCGATTAGTATTTTTTCAGTTTTTGCTCAGCCTAAGGATGACGCCTGTGCAAACAGATATGAAACGTAGTGACCCTGCTATTCGCGGAGATCGAATAAAAAGCGCACGTATGCTTGCGGGTTATACTCGCAAGTCTTTTGCGGAACAATTCTGCATACCAACAGCGACTATACGTGCCTGGGAAGAACCGCCTACCAATCGAAAAGGCATCACGTCAAATGGTGCCAAGCGATTAATCAAGGCACTCAACAACTCGGGCGTGTATTGTACGTCAGATTGGTTACTATCCGGAAAAGGGCCTGGCCCGACCATGATTAACCAGCTGAGCGACAATGAACAGCCAGACCAAATCCACTGGGGACAGGAAGAAGCGGTCTTTAGAGACATTAATGCCTTCAAGAGAAATAACCACTCCCCGCTGGTTGCTGTTATTACCGATAACGCCATGTTGCCTTTTTATAATTATGGAGACTATGTCGGCGGTGTTATTCGCGAGAAGTCCCAGATCAGATCATTGGTCGGGCAGAACTGCATCATTGACTTGGGCGATCGCATTGTTGTGCGTCGCATCAGCGTGGTCAACAAAAATGACTTCTTTACGCTATCAGCCTTAAACATGGATACCAATGTTGAGGAGCCAATCATCACAAATGTGCGGATCGAAGCGGCTGCACAGATAGTCTGGCACCGCTCACGTGAAAGTATTAATTTCTAACACCTACTTATGAGGGGACACGGAAATGTCATCCGAACAACAGAGCCTGGTTAGCATGGATTATGCTGAGAGCGATCAGCTTAGCTTTTATGGTGCTCTTCGACATAGCGCTGTTCAATTTGGATGCGAATACCTTTCGTATGTCTGTGAATACCCCACCCTGGGCTTGCGCTTCGGATTCACTTCTAACCCTGACTGGCAGAAAGAATACATCACAAAACATCTGATTGATGA
The DNA here is from genome assembly GCA_047404195.1 of Coxiellaceae bacterium. Taxonomy (GTDB): domain Bacteria; phylum Pseudomonadota; class Gammaproteobacteria; order JAJRRL01; family JAJRRL01; genus JAJRRL01. The sequence continues at coordinate 54,477 of JBDOIU010000003.1, read as the reverse complement.
CTGCCACTTATGGAAGACAGTGCATCGATATTTCGTACAAACGCAGCGACAATCGTTTATTCTCCCCTGGGAAACAGTCAGAGCCAATACGTCATGTGAAAAAGACATCATTTTGTACCGCGATGAGATGTCTGTTGGTCGAAATGGAATTACTTTTGCACTCCAAGATGGTTACAAAAAAGAATACATGGCATTTGCACCTGGCGGTACAGATAAGCAATTTGTGCAACGCATTACAAGTAATATAGACAGCGTTAGGGATATAGCTGCTGTTTTTCGTGATGCCTCAGGAGAGGCAATCCTACAAGCAACCAACACCAAGGACGGTCACCATGAGTCAAAAGTCAAACGTCATCAATGAAAACCTCATCTTTTCAACTGAACTCAGTGTAACGGTTGCACACCTTAACTATGGCAATCACATGGGTCTTGATGCTTTGGTACTACTCCTTCAAGAGACGCGCATGCAGCTCTTAGCAGACAATGAGATGACTGAAACACAGATTGAAGGCGACATAGGTACATTGGTCAGCACAATTAACATGGATATGCGCCAGCAATGTTATCACGGTGATCAGCTTCTTGTACAAATCTACTCTCCTGGCTTCAAGAAAAATAGCCGTGGGTTTGAACTTAAATACTGCTTGTTTCGCTCCAGCGATCAATGCCTTGTTGCAAGCGCAACTAGCAAACACCTGTTCTTCAATCAAGTCAGCCAATCTGTTGCACGCGCTCCAGATCGCTTTTACAGATTGATGAATGCATCGCTTCGCCTCATACAACCTGAGCTGGTGGCTGCGTAACCCTCGCCCCTATAAAGACAAAAACAGCAACGCCCAGATATCATTCATCTTGCGAGCAAACTGCATTGCCAAGGCATATATTTGGTGTGCGCCAGGTTGCGCCCTAGAACTTAAGCAGTAACCTGCACAATGAATACACGATCAAAATTATTTTGTAATGCATAGAAAATATATTTCTAAACCCTGAAAGATAGACTCAAAAAACGAGACAATAAAAATAGGACAATACAACACCAAAAAAAAGAACAAAAAACTTATCCACTAAAACTGTGGATATCTCTGTGCATAGCCTGACATTAAACCCACAAAAATCCCTTCAATTTGGGCCTTTTAACAAATTGAACGCAAAGTCAGCATATTTTTTTTATCGTTTAATATCAACAACTTACATTAATTTGTACGTATGCGAAACGGTTTGAAGACAAAAATTGAACGGCTGGAGGGGAAATTGATATTAACTGTGGGAAAGTCGGATCGAACAAGGTAATATAGGCAATGTATTTGGCTGCTATCAAGCAGATAGGAACCCAATGATTTATCAGAGAAAAACCATAACAGCACAGGACAAAGTCGTATTAACACCGAACCGACGGTTGACAAATACACTGAGGTCCGAATTAACGCCATCAGGGTCAGCTTCTGAGCACGCATGCCAGCCCTGTGGCTATATCATGGCGATTGAAGATTGGCTGATGCAACTTTGGCTTGATACCCTGCCGCATAACAAAAGCGTCATAGATGACTTTGAAGCAACCTGCACCTGGGAAAGCATTATTCAGCAATCTCCCGATACATCGCTGCGCTCATCATGGCAACTTGCAGTGAGTGCATTTGATGCCTACAAGACCACTATCACGCATGGCATCTCACTATCTGAGCCAGCATTTGACCTGGACCACAATGGGCAGCTTTTCAAAAACTGGGCACAATTATTCGAACAGACAATGCAACACAACAATTCATTTTGCCTGGCACACCTGCCGCAGCAATGCCAAATGATCTTGCCTCAGCACAGACAGCTGCCACATACAATAGAATTATATGGATTCACGCAGCACCACCCCATTATGGAAGATTTTTTTACAGCGCTTGCGCAACATACACATGTCGTAACACTGCCCTTAAAGTCTACCAATGGTATTGTTACCCACCAACGGTGCGCCAACACAGAAGACGAAATATCACGCATGGCTTATTGGGCCAAACATCAAGCAGAAGCATTAAACAGCACAGCGAAAATTGCCTGTGTGGTGCCCAAGCTACATCAGGAAAGAGATAAGATTGAACGGCTATTCGCAGAAGCATTTGATATTTCCCCTTCCTCAAGAAAACCTTATAACATCTCTGCCGGAGAGCCACTGCCGACGGTACCCATCGTGCGAACAGCATTGACGCTGCTTAAAAACCTTTCAGGACACTGTGATAGCACCAGCTGCTCCGAGACACTGCGGTCTCCGTACATCAATAGTGCACATCATATTGATGCACGCCTAGCAGCCAGCGTTGACATGACTTTACGTCAGCAAGAACACCCAGCATGGCAAAATAACTTAGTCTTGGAAATGCTACAACAAAAAGCAACACATTTTCCTGGGCAAACCTTGCTTGAGCGCTGGACTCAATTCATGTCAGCATGGCCTCAAAAAAATCAGACTGTCACACAATGGCTGACACTTTACGAAGAAAAACTGACTGCCATTGGCTGGCCTGGCCAACAAGCATTGAACAGCACCGAATATCAAGCACACCAACGCTGGCAACAAGCACTACAATCCTTTAAACGCTATCACAACAAACTTGGACAACTCACACATGAGAGCATGCTGACCACCTTACAGCACTACCTCAACACCTGCGTTTTCCAAGCAGAAAGCCGAGATTGTCGCATTCAGATTCTTGGCTTACTCGAAGCCTCCGGCAATCAATTTGATGCGATGTGGATCATGGGGCTAGACGCTAAATCCTGGCCCCTGAGCGCGCAACCCAACCCCTTTATTCCAAACAGCCTTGCAAGACAGCACCAACTGCCACGTTCATCGGCCATCATAGAGAGACAATTTGCAGAAATACACCAGAGCATACTTTTGCAGTCTGCAGACGTGATTCGCCTCAGCTCTGCCAAACAACAGGACGGCATTCCATGCGATGCCAGCCCGCTTATTCAACACATCACAATCAGTGAACCCACAAAAATCACTACACATACCACCACAACAAAGCACAACCACATAGAAGACTATACTGTTGGACATGCACCCGCAATTGAGAAAAGTGAACAGGCGCTTCCTGGCGGTAGCGCCATCATAGACCAACAAAACACCTGCCCTTTTAAAGCACAAATCAGCTGTCGTCTGCGCCCAAAAAAACCAAAGCGCATTTGCAGTACTATTTCAGAGCAGATGCAGGGCATGATACTGCACAAAGCATTAGAGCGCATTTGGCGCGAGCTGCAAACCCACACAGCGCTACAGCAAACACATGACCTAAAAGAGCAGATTGCCAAGCATGTACAGATCAGTATGCAAGCATTTCCCTTACAAAATAGGCTGGCTGAGACGCAGGCTATCTATTTCACAGACATCTTACATGATTGGTTTCAGCAAGAAAAAGCGCGCCCCCCTTTTAAAGTGATTGCAACCGAACAAAAGCAAACCATTCATATCATTGGCTACACATTAAACATCTGCGTCGACAGAATTGATGAAGTTGCACCAAACAAAATGATGGTGATTGACTATAAAAGCAGCCAACACATTAATATGAGCCACTGCCAAGGCGATCAAGCCACAATGAACCAGCTGGCTCTGTACAGCTGCTACGGACCCTACAGCGACAAAACGATTGCAGCAACCTACGCATGCCCACAAGGCAAAATGAAGCACTGGTTTGGCATTGCAGACCCCGACCAAGCATCATCTACCCCCATCAACCAGAAGAAAAAGCGAGGCACAGGCACCTGGGCTGATATCACAGAGAGCTGGCGTACACATGTTGAGAACACGCTATCCCAGTTTGTATCGGGTATAGCCGACATTGCCCCCATATACGGCGAGCAAACCTGTCAGTTTTGCGACCACTCCTCTATTTGTCGACGAGGTTTTCAAACATGAGTCATTCAATCGATGATCAAAACGAGCGAGCACATGCCCTGGATATTACGCAATCCTTAATTGTACAAGCACCCGCTGGCTCGGGCAAAACAGAACTGCTGTCTCAGCGATATTTAAAGCTGCTCCCAAGCGTTAACAACCCAGAAGAAATCATTGCCATCACATTTACGCGTAAAGCTGCTGCTGAGATGCAACATAGAATCATGCAAACACTCAGGGATGCGCAGCAGGGTGAAGCACCAAGCTCACCGCACAAGCACGTTAGTATCGAGCTTGCTCAAGAGGCATTAAAACATGATCGTGCCAAACAATGGGAGCTACTCTCAACACCCAATCGACTGCGTATCTTGACACTAGACGCACTGGCCGCGCAAATCAATCAACAACAACCACTGTCAAGCCAGCTCGGTATTGGCACTAAAATCAGCAATACCCCCCGAATGCTTTACGAGCAAGCAGTACAAAATACGCTACAACAACAAGAGAATGCGCAGCTACATGCAATGTCCAACGAGCTTCTGGTTGCCTTTGGCAACAAATACGAGCGTGTCGTGGACTTACTGTGTGAGCTGCTCGCTAAAAGAGAACAATGGCTTGGCCTAGTGGCATCTGCACACACCAATGAAGAGGCTTATATTGCGCAATGCGAGCAGGCCATAGACGCATATCGACAGCAAATCATTGATGCCATCGGCAAGAACTGCGAAGAAGCGACGTGCCAAGATATTTTTGCCATTTTATCGTATACCGCTTCTAACATGACAGACACACCCGCATATGATGATAAACAACACCATATAGACACTTCCCAACCACTGAAAAAGCAGGCCGATTTTTGGCTACAAGCCTGCGAACTTTTACTCACCAAATCAGGTCAGTGGCGTAAAACTGTCAACAAACGGCAGGGTTTTTTACCCAAAACATCACTCAACAGCAGCGAACAAGCGAGCCAAGATGCGCTCAAACAAAGCTTATTTGGCATTATTGCGTCCTGGCAGGAATCGGCTGAGCTTTTAGAACAGCTACAAGCCATACAAATCTTACCCACACAGACCTATGACCCATCACATTGGGCATGCTTGCAGGCTCTCAGTACAGTTTTGATTTATGCTGCTGCCGAGCTCAACCTGGCATTTCAAACAAACAACCGCTGTGATTTCAATGAACTGACATTAGGCGCACTGCGCGCGCTCGGTGACTGTCATCGCCCTTCAGAACTTGCGCTACTGCTGGACTATAGTATTCAACACATACTGATAGACGAGTACCAAGACACGTCAGATGTGCAAAATCAACTGATCAGCGCCCTCACACGTGGCTGGGAGCGTGGCGATGCCAGAACACTCTTTTTTGTGGGCGACCCAATGCAATCCATATATCGCTTTAGAAATGCGAACGTGGGACACTTTATTCATGCTCTGGATAATGGGTTTAATAATATTCCCATGCACCCTATCACCCTGAAAAGAAACTTTCGCTCATGTCAACGAATTGTAGAGTGGGTCAACGAGGTTTTTACCCAAATCTTCCCAACACATAACAACCCAAGCCTCGGCGCAGTCACATACTCGCCGTCCGTGTCTACACAATTCTTTACAGGTGAGCATCAGGCACTATCCATCATTGCTGCGCCTGATCGAATACAAGAAAGTGTGTGTCTTGCGCAGCAGATTAGTGACTGCCAACGTGACTGCGCAGCTGGAGACAGTATTGCTATTTTAGTACGCTCGCGCAGCCAACTGAAAAGCATCATTCCAACACTGCATGCCCATGGCATTGCCATACAAGGTATCGATATATTTCCATTGATTCAGAAAGAACACATACAAGACACCTTAACACTCATTCGCTGCTTCTCACACCTAGAAGACTCAGTTGCATGGACAGCACTACTGAGAACACCCTGGTTTGGCTTGCCGCTCAAAGATATTTTTATTTTACTTGAAAAGAACCGCGGCGCCGTTTGGCAAAGCATCAAATCAAATGTCAAGGACAATGGCATCAGCCAAGAAACGCAGCACAGACTCAATCACCTGATTCCAGTCATCGACAGCATCTGTCGCCTCGCAGGGCGTCAACCACTTGCAACTTGGGCGCGCTTTGCGTGGCGAGCGCTGGGCGGAGCACATACTTTAAGCTCAACAGAGTCGATGAAAGAAATGGATATGCTATTTGATCATTTGGCAGCATACCAAAATGACATGGAGGTGGATCAATTATTACAGCATTGCCAATCACTGTATGCAGAAACAACACACAAAGCACAATCCGTGCAAATCATGACGATACACAAGTCTAAAGGACTTGAGTTTGACCATGTATTCATACCCGGCTGCCAACAAATTGCAAGCAATCAACAGCACGCTGCATTCATGTGGGATTGCTTTACACATGATAATACGCCACATGCAGCGCTGGGTTTGCGGCTGTCAAATGTGAATGACAATATCACAAGCACAATCACAGCACGTGAGCGTCAAAAGCAGCACCAAGAAACAATGCGCCTTTTTTATGTTGCCGTCACACGCGCAAAAAAATCGCTGACGTTCAGCCATTATCAGTCCTCGACTGCAGAGGAAATAGAGCCATCAATCAACACGAAAAAAGGCACCTTTCTTGATTTCATCTGTCAGCAAGCAACATCGTTGGCTGCACTCAATACCGTCACGCATACAAATTCTGATATCATACCGGAAGAGTCAATACTGACAACGTCACGGCTAAGCCTCAATGCATTGCAATCTATTACCTGTCACACAACGCAAGCCACGTCCAATACAAACCAAAGCAAACAACCCGACCATAAAAACCAACAAATCGGCATGCTGATGCACGCCTGGTTGGAACGATTCACGATGGGTGCTGCTGACGGTGACAACTGCAATGCGTGGTGTCGCGAATACTGTCAAATCATGGGTTACGATGAGCAAGCAGCGCAGCAAGTTAATCAGCAGTTCGACCGCCTATGCAGCGACAAAAGACTTAACAACTGGCTTAACTCGACTCACACCTGGCAAAAATCCGAATACGCTCTAATCGGGCAGGATAATAGTATGATAGTCATTGATTACTGTTTTATTGATCAATCAAACCGCCTTTGGATCATTGACTTCAAAACAAGCGACCATATTCCTGAATCGACAGACAAAGCACTGCAGCGGCATCAATCGCAGCTAACACAATATGCTGCTGGTTTAAGCACATGTGCTCCACCACACCATGAAATCATGGTCGCCGTGGTATATACCAGTGGCCCAGAAACATTTTTCTGGCGGTATCAGTCAGGTCAAATGCTTAGTTCTGAACCAGCCCGCACCGAAACAGTACAATAATTGCGCTTTTATGTCAGGCGCGTTGCTGCTGTACACTAAAATTGATAAAATAATATTCTTTTTCTTCACATGACAAGGAGCCAGCCATGTCGCTACACTTCAAAAGTATACTGAGCAAGCTTCTCATCGCAGTGTCTGGCGTTGGTGCCTTGTGCCTATCATGTTCAGGATTTGCACGTCTCAATAATTCACCAACAATGCTCTCGTCTTCCATCAATCAATTTGGATTTAAATTTTACCAGCATATGCAGAAAAACACGCTGAATGTTGCCATTTCTCCATACCATTTATTTTCACTGCTCAGTGCTGTCAGCCACTATGCAAGAGGTGACAACAAGAAAAACCTCCTTGAAACAATTGGTGTTGGACCCGGTGATCATATTGCACAACGCCTTCACGAGCTCAACCGATACTTGGGTAGACAACGAGCAGCCAACGCAGTCTGGATTGATCATCCATATGCATATAAACAAATGCAGATAAGCCTAAAGTATCGGAACATGGTTCACATACGATCACTTAAGTTCAGCCACCATGGTGATTTAGCAGAAAACATCATCAGCAACTGGTCAAATGATCGTGCTGGTGCACACACATGGCCACCCACACACATGCACTTATGCCAACGTGATACCCAGATGCTTGTAACCAGTCTGATTGCGGCACGCACACCATGGCAGTATCCATTTGACCCACAAAAAACTGCACTGAGCCAGTTTGACAGTGGGAAACAACACAGCATGGTCAAGATGATGCATCAAAAACATTTTTTTCCTTATTACAGAGATCAACAAAGTGAAATGATTGTGCTGCCCTATCGTAGTGGACACCGAGCAATGGCGATACTGCTACCAAAAGCAGGACAACAATTAGCTGATGTTGCATCCAAGCTCTCATTAGAGAAGTTTCGTCATTACCTTTATTCAAGCAAGTACAAAGATATCAACTTAAAACTGCCCAAGTTTCAAACCACAATGCAAACATTGGATGTGATACCCACCTTACAATCTTTGGGGCTAGAAATCCCTTTTCAACAAAATCACTTATATCCTGGACTGACTGCAAAGAGAGTGCATATCAGTAACATGCTGCAAACGACCAACCTCATCATCAGCGAAAACAACCAACGCCATACAAGCAAAAGCAACATGCCAAACAATAGCTTGTCTGCACCGAAACACTACATCCCATTCACAGTGAATCACCCTTTTATCGCGATTGTATTTGACTTTGACAGTGGCACTATACTGTTACTGACACAGATCACACACATCCAGAGCGCACTTGATGACACGGGCAAGCGTTCGAATAAATTTACATCATGATACGAGGAACAGCTGCAATGACACATGCTAACGATAATACACTGACGATTGCCATTACCTCCAGCGCTCTATTTGACTTAAGCCATAGCCACGATGTATACGAGAAGAAAGGCGTTGAGGTATACTCACAGTACCAACAAGACAATGAAACCATCCCCTTGAGACCAGGCCGGGCATTTCCTTTTGTACAAAAGGTATTGCAGCTGAATCGCAACCAACATTTTGTGGAAGTCATCCTCTTATCACGCAACAGCTCAGACACTGGCATGCGCGTATTTGAAAGCATTCGACATTATGACTTACCCATTAAACGTGCTGCATTCACCAGTGGTGAAAGCCCCTATCTTTATGCCAATGCATTTGCTGCGGATCTTTTCTTATCAACAAACCCTGATGACGTTTCGGCAGCACTTGAGTCAGGTTGTGCTGCAGCAACCATTCTGGCCAGCCACGAAGACCAGATAGACGCTCACTCGGATCAATTACGCATTGCGTTTGATGGTGATGCAGTTTTATTTGATCCTGAATCTGAATTAATTTTTCAGCAGGATGGCATTGAAGCATTTCATGATAACGAAAAGCATTTAGCTGACAAGGCAATGCAATGTGGGCCATTCAAGCAATTTCTTTCCGCATTACACAACATACAAAAGCAATTCACTGCCGATGACTGTCCAATTCGCACAGCACTGTTCACAGCCAGAAGCGCCCCTGCACATGAACGGGTGATTAAAACACTTCGAGAATGGGGTATTCGAATTGATGAGTGCCTATTCCTAGGTGGTCAAGATAAAACTGAGTTTTTGTGCGCCTTTAAAGCGGATATCTTTTTCGATGACCAGCTGAGCCACTGCGAATCAAGCCGTCATAAAATCGCCACTGGGCATGTCCCTTCAATTACGACTCAGTAGCGCCAATAGCCACTTTTCTTCGCCCCAAGGCGATGAGCAATGAACCCAACAAACCAATTAAGCCGCCAACGCATACCATCAGAGAAGTTTTCTCATGCAAAGCAACATAGGCAATCAACAAGGTAATGAGCGGCATAATATAAAGCCAACCTGCCGCTGAGCTTGCTTTCATTTTAGATAATGCGTATGCCCACAGGCAAAAGGCAGCAGCAGTTGGGAATACACCCAGGTAGATGACTGGTAATGCATGGCTATAGAGCTGTGGTAAAGCATCTATCCAGGCATGATAACCAAATAGCATCAAAGAAACTGCACTGTAGAATATCGACATAAAAGTAATGTGAACAGCAGAAAAATAGCGAGACAAATATCGTTGAGACAACGACCAGGTAGCAGAGATAAATACTGCAATCACCACCTCTAAAAATCCCCATGTGAACTGCGCTGAGAATATAAATTGTGCGCCCATGATAAAGATACCAATGAACCCGACCCCCAATCCACACCAGCTGACTGTCGATAGTTTCTCACGAAATAGCAACACAGATATGAGAATGACCAATAATGGGCTCTGTGCAATCAGAAAGCTAGCAAACCCAGAGGTTACCGTCAGCTCACCAAGATTAAGGAATAAGAAGTAAAGGCCCATACAGACTGTACCAATTAACGCAAGCAGGATATGTGCCCTCATTGGTACCGCAGCCGAATGCGTCGGCCTCTGATGATAACGCGAAACCAGAAAAATAGGCAGCATCACCAGGAGTGCAACCAACAAGCGATCTAATGCAAGGTTTAATGGCGAAAAAACACCAACACAGTATCGGATTGCAACAAATGCAGAGGCCCAAAAAATGACAACCATCAGAACAGCGAAATGAGCCCAAGCTGAACCAGTTAAATCTCTGTTAAACATGCTCCCCCCCCCCCCCCTTATGTTGAGACCACTCTATATTCAATACAATTGCACAGTGCAATATTTTAAGTGCATATCATACCAAAAAGGGCCGAATAGTTCAATATCTAAACAGCCGCTATCTCTTTGTTTTATGGCGCTTTACAATATTATATGAACAAAATACCCAGCATTTGCCAATCAAAACATTAATATACACTTAAATAGGCACTTGCAACAGGTACTACAGTAAAGCTGGCAATTAAAATAACGTAAAATCCATACACCAGACAAAATCAAGGATAGATATGATCCACCTCAACCATTGCTTGGGCTGCAGCAAGAAAGCACCACTAAAATATCCTCTATGCAAGGCATGCATCGAGCGCTTACCATGGTTAACAGGCAATCAGTGCCGATATTGTGCAGCCACACTCTTGGATGATAAGCAGTACTCAACCTGCGGGCAATGCTGTCAGCGTGACAGCTTATACAGTCAGTTAATATGCCCTCTGCAATTCAGTGATTCAGTCAAGCAACTCATACACGCCATGAAGTATGGCCAAAAATACCGCTTATGCCGTTTTTTTGCTGAGATACTGACACGGGAAATCCAAAGCCATCATATTTGTAGTCATTCAGTGATTGTACCTGTCGCCCTACATCCACGCAAACTGAACCAGCGAGGCTACAATCAAGCAAGTGAAATTGGCAAGTATATAGCGAAGAACTGCCAGATGACGATTTCAAGAAATGCATTGCACAAGTGTAGGCATACACCCTCACAAACACAATTAACTGCCAAAAAAAGACGCAAGAACCTCAACAAAGCCTTTCAATGCCACACACCACTGAAAAACAAGCATGTCATTCTAGTTGACGATGTCATCACAACGGGAGCGACATTACATGCTGCAGCAAAAGCACTTGCAATACCACCCTCACAGATCACAGCTATCTGTATTGCTAGAAGCTGATGAGTCACGGCCGCTTGATGGGTGCTGATCAGATACAACTGACTGATGAGATAATTTAACGCGCTTCACTTTTCGAAATATGTCCGGTAATTTCTCAATAATTACATGATACATGTCCATGACTTCACGCCTACGTGTTTGCACCCTGATAATGCTGTGACAGCCTGGAATTTGTGAGACAACATTGTCACGCAGCTTGTCTTTAGCAACACGCAGAAAAGACGCAGCATGGTACATACCATCAACCTCAACAACAACAAATTCTCCAGTCTTTTTCGACCGAATTAATATATCGACTGGCCATGCTGAGCACATTACATTTGACTCAACAGTGAACTGGCTGCCGAGATGATCTTGTAAAAGACTCGTTAACACACACTCAAGACCACTCACAGAGCTGTGAATGTCAGGCATGTTGCCGTCAGGTAGCGCCAAGTGTCTATAAGCGAGTGCAATAGATAATTGCGTCATCAGTTTTTTATCACACTCTGAGGCAAGCATCGTTTTTGAAACAGCAAGTAGCATTTTGTTCAAGATTGGAAATCTCATCCCGAAACAGAGCGCTGACAAGCCACACAACATGCGTAAAACAGATGGCTGGAAATGAAGACATGACATTGTGGTCAGTGAGCAATTAGCTTCTTCACTGATGTACTTCACAATATATCTTTTATAGTATTCAACATGTTTTTCTCCACTGAACCGAGCCATCATAATATGAATTGGCTCAAGCTGATCTAGTATCACAATCAAATCATCAATGGTGCTTAACGATATAAATTGCCTCACAATAGTAGTGGCCTGCGCAAGAAAGACATTATCACACTCTGAGGTCAGCATATAATTACGTATCAGTGAAAGAAACACGGTCATATCTTTCATGTACACTTCTGATGATTCACATCTTGTTGTAGCACAGGATATTAGCGTCATTGCCAATTCACGCACTAGAGAATAATGATGCACATCGGGCAAAGGCTTTTCTCCATAGATGTCTTGAACGTAAACCGTAATCAATAAATTGGCATATGAAAACGAAACATCAGCAAGCTTTCTCAGCGATAACTGAGGCACGACTTTAATCAGGCTTTTTAATATTGGAATCATCTGATTAAGCTCAAATTGTTGACAAAAAATCCCAGCATCCGACTGGCTTGTAAATGGACCCGTCACTATCCCAAGCGCATATATCATACCTGCCGCAGCCTGATCGTCCTCATTGAGAGCCTCAGGAAATCTCTTTATGAGCCTATTAATCAGATCTGTGGCTAAGGGCATCGTTATCACTGAACCACATGATCGAGCAACCCCTTGAGCAACCATTGATAGATGCACATTAGATATCAGCTTATCTTCAAGAATCCTATCAACAAACAATCTGATGTGTTTGCCGAGGTCATGGTGCAAAGACTGAGCGTAGCGGACGATATGCCCCAAAGACCAGACAAAAGAAGCTATATTTTTATGCACATCATTCATAGATGCATGCCGTGTTCTCCGCAATCTTTGTTGAAAGTGATTAGCACAATCCTCGATAAAGTCTCGACTAATACGAACTGAAATCATTTTATTTTTGCATAACAAACCCATGGCATGGATAAAATGAATAAAAAATCGAATATCGCTCAATTGATCAAGCTTAACCATAGGAAATATTGTCGACCTCAGCTGATTAATCATTGGATTATCTTTCTGTGTCGGTAGCTTTGACAGTGCAAATAAAATCAAAGACAGATCATCTGAATGAAAATCATCTTGATACCTTTCAACCAGAATACTTATCATATGCTCACATTGTGACAATTGAACCTTTTTTCTCTCCACCAGCTTGACCAGACAGCAAATAAGAGCAACAATATTTTTAGTATCATGATTCGTATAGTCAATATTTTTATTAAACATTTTTGCTTGTAGTTGAGAAAGAACATCTGAGAAAGATTTCATGCCGGGACCACTGCGCTCACATGACCGCATACAAAACCTTACCCACTCACTAACTGCCTCAATTGAAACAACATTATGATGCAATAAATACTTGCCCAAATAGGATGTCATCGGGCTTGACATAAGAATGCCCTCAATACAGCCAGATGAAATAACCATGTTCATTGCTCTGAGCACACTTAGAAATTGGTCCATATTAAAAATCAGACCTCTTTGCACAAACTGATTGATCATGTCTGCTGGATAGCTATTCGATATGCTTGCTGAATTTTTTTGCATCACGTGCAGTAACTGTGTCAAATTTTGGCTGTCGGCCGGTGCATGCAGCGACAATACTTGCTGAAAGAGCCGCTGCAAATGATCCGCTTTAATGGGCGCAGCACAGCGACTGAGTGCCGTCAGGGCAATGATACTATCTAATACCCATGAGCGGTATTTCTCAATCATCTTTGGGAAACATCGATTAGGATCAACGTTCACCAATACTGAATACGCATTCAAACGATCAACTAAATCACCTTTAATATCAGGATGTTGATTAAAAATATGTTGCTTATCATATATAACAGCCACATAGCGTACATAATTAAGCGCAACTGTTAGCCCTTTCCGTATATAAAGTTCATCAGCGATACGAGATACAATGCGATTTTCACACTGGTAACGAACCACAGCAGTATAATCTATGCGCGTGAAATCTTGCCCATCTGGAAATGCATACGCCATTCCCAAGTTCCGCGCTGCAAGGTATTGTAATATATGCTTTTTACTCATATCCCCCCCCTAATTTGATGCCGACCTTAGCTAAACACTAAAAACACTACCCTAACTCACATGACAACCATTGGCAACCACTGAAAACACACATTGCACAATACCCTTACATTTACTTGCAGATCCTATGAGAACTTCATGCTTTGAAAACACGCTTTAACATAGTCTTTCTTTCCAAAAAAATTATGTGAGCCATCTAAAGCCTCTACCTTCACTGACTCTACACATTCACTCACACTTCCCACTCTAGAATATGATTTTTCAAACCGACTCTTCTTTTTGGATTTTCGCTTCCCTCTCGATTTTTTTAAGCGCCTGTTATCATCACCCGTGGATTCCTCATCTCTCATAACAGACCACAATCTGTTCACCTGGTCAACATCAACAACTGCAGGGAATTTCTGCCATCTAATAATAGCCTCACCTTTAGCATTGACATCATCTACTGCTTCTGGCAGGTGATGCCATGCCAGGTGTAGCAATAGTTCTCTAACACATACACAATCATGCAGCCAATCATTATCTGACGTGTTGCCAGAAGGCAATGAGTTGAATAATTCGTTATATTTATAACTGATCAAGCTCATTGTAATATAAAACAACTGATCCTCAGGCCTTGCCAATATTTCTTTCGGAAGATCACTTGCTTTAACAGGTGAATACTCTGCCAGTGAATGACGAATAGCTGCAAGCGTCGTGTCTTCAGATGCTGAATTAGCCCAGTCAAGCAATTTATAAGGTTTGATAGAGAGCTCTTTTGCTGCAGTCATCAATTCATTCTTTTTTTTGTCTAAATTCCCCTTGCGCGCACGCAGATACATCTCGTTTATAAGATCACGATGTTGACCCATGCAATCATCAGCAGCATGCAAAGCATCGTAATGGGTTGTATCTTTTTCACCGTGAATAAAATCAGATTTGATTGCCCACTTAAGGTTTGCTGTTGAATAAACCAGCGCCACCGTGATTGCTAAAACCTGTTTAAATTGGTCGCCCGGAATCACTTCAGGCACCAACTGATCCACGCTTCTATGACACTTATTAACATGCTTACCTGCGAGCAATGTGGCCACAACGGAGACTAATAAGTTTTTGCGTCTATTAGACGCTGTTTCACCTGTTGACTTATTTTTCTTTTCTTTTCCCTTCACATGGCTTTTCTTTTGAGCACTTTTTTTCTGTGCCTTTTTCTTTGGAAGACGTGGCTCATTATTCCTGTGTTTTGAGCTCGCACTACGTTTTATTTTTTTTGACTCTGATTTCTTCTTGAGAACAGCGTGTAGTTTCTTCAGATAATCCATCGCCCGCTTTGATACTTTTTGCAATAGGTCTGACCCCACGGTCTGACTATTTTGCAACATAAACACCCAGAACAACTTTATGTGGTACCTTGATATGATGTGCGCCCAATGCGCAAAACTTTTTTCTTGCTTTTTGAGCACCCTAAGCGTATTCGCCTGCTTTTCATGGCTATCAATAATACCAACTGCTTGCATCACATGCTGCAATGGATGCTTCGCTGAATCAGTCCAATCTAAAATTGTGCTCACTGCACCGACACTTAATACACCGACCGGCTTAGACTCTAGCTGTCTAAGCAGATGATTCAAGTCTTTAGTTAATTTTTTATACATCACTCAACCTTATTGAAAGTAACTACATTGTCACATAATCACGTCCATGCATCAATCTGCAGATATGCTTGTCAAAGAACAAACACGAGAATATACTGCATATTTGCCAGCTACACAAGGAGCTACTGATGGCGTGTCAAATTGCTAACCGCTTAAAAGAGATCAAACCTTCACCAACACTATCCCTCAATGCCACGGCGAAAGCCATGTCTGCAGCTGGTGAAGATGTTATCAATCTCACAGTGGGTGAGCCTGACTTTATGACGCCCGCACAGATTTGCGAACGTGCTAAAGCGGCAATTGATGAGGGGCATCATAAATACACACCAGCTGATGGCGTACCTGCCCTCAAAGAAGCCATTATTAATAAACTACAACGTGATAATCAGCTCACTTATGCTGCAAATGAAGTGATCGTCAATTGTGGCGCCAAGCACACTCTGTTCAATGCAATCATGGCCAGCATGAATGATGGTGATGAAGCCATTATTCCCGTACCTTACTGGGTATCTTACCCAGCAATGGTGCACATGGCTGGCGCAAAGCCTGTGCTTGTGGAAGCGTCATTTGAGCAACATTTCAAAATTACAGCTGCGCAACTGGAAGCTGCCATTACCGATAAAACGCGCCTTTTTATCCTCAACTCCCCCAGCAACCCAAGTGGTATGGTTTATTCCCGCTCTGAACTAGAATCGATCGCAAATGTACTACTCAAGCACCCAGAAATCCTGATCTTGTCTGACGATATCTACGAAACCCTGATATACCCTCCTCACGTTTTCACACATATTTTGTCAATCGCACCTGAGCTGCGCGATAGAACTGTGGTGATTAACGGCGTATCGAAATCACACTGCATGACAGGATGGCGACTAGGTTACGCTGCAGGCCCATCAGAATTGATAGCAGCCATGAAAAAAATGCAATCACACAGCACATCCAACCCTTGTGCGATTACACAACAAGCGGCAATTACTGCATTAGAGATGACAGCAGATGACCGTGCAGATATGCTGGCAACTTTCACTGAACGCCTGGCATTCGCACATCAAAAAATATCCACCATACCCGGCATTGAATGCCACCAAGCACAGGGCGCCTTCTATATCTTTGCCAATATTCAGCAAGCCATCACACGCAAGCAGCTTGCAGATGACATCACATTTTGTGCCGCACTACTTGAACAAGAAAAGGTAGCTGTTGTACCCGGTGCCGCTTTTGGAATGCCTGGCCACTTTCGCATGTCTGCAGCCATTGACCAAGCCAGGATTGATGAAGCATTGAACAGAATCAACCGCTTTATTTCACCCTAAACGTCAGAAAAGAGTTGACGGTTGCCAGATAGTTAATTATCATAGCAACTTCTTGAGTGATCCCCGGTAGCTCAGTGGTAGAGCAGGTGACTGTTAATCACTTGGTCGTTGGTTCAAGTCCGACCCGGGGAGCCATCTTTAAGCGCCTGACCACCACAAGGCCGCACCCCAATGCAATCAAACCAACTGATGAGACACTCGAAATAGCACTGACAACCATTGTTCCAGCTGTAACGCCTGCTGGCAGCATAAAGCCGCTGACGAGTGACTTGATCGCCAAGAAAATACCTGCTGCATAGTTATGCGCAATAGCGCGACTGACAAAGACCAGTCACCTAAATATTAAACCAAAGTACACTAACCTTCTGAGTCAGCATCAACTTTCTGTTTCGCTGTCTCGTCGGCGGAATCTGCCTCGACTTCTGGCTCTGAGTCAGCTTTAGCTGAAGCATCTGCAGCAGGAGACAAATCAACGCCATCATCTGGCTCTGAGTCAGCCTTAGCTGAAGTATCTGCAGCAGGAGACAAATCAACGCCATCATCAGATGCAGCCTCACCAGCAGCATGAATCGCTTGTAGAGATTTGTGCACTCCATTATATAACTGATTGATTTCAGTCAGAGTACTAGACATATCTTTGCTGTAATCATCATGTTTTTTCTTGAGACCCTGCACCAACTCACTCAGCTCTGCTATCTGCACCCCCAAAACGTCATTTGGGTCAGCATCTGGTGTACCACCAGCAGGGTTAATAATGGATTTGATGTTGCCTACAAGACCACCTAAATCGAATTTATTGTCAGCTACCATAACATATCCTCCTAAACTGTTTTCATTATGGATCTACTCCAATTATAGAACACCTAGGAGGATACAGCACATAGCACAGCAAAAAAACTATGCTAAATACATTGCCACCACAATTAATTGGAGTGTTTTCATGTTGTTATAGGCGTTCTCATCGACCCGGTAAGCCATTTTGAATGGCTCCGATGCGAGTATTGGCTTATCTTGCGGCCAATCTGCTGAAAACCAAATGGCTTCAACCACTTGAGAAGAGTCACCTTGTCGTATTGTCATTTTAAGGTGTTTCTCACCAACCCAACGACTGGCGACGACATAAAACTCACCATCAAATACTGGCTCTGGAAATGCCTGCCCCCAAGGACCCAATGACTTAATTTGGTCAAAGAACTCAAGCGTTAAGTCGTCATCTGTGAGCTCTCCATCACTCTCAATAACACCACAACAATCTTCTTCTGCCAAGCGCTCGGATACAGCAGCTGCGAATAAATCAGCGAAGACTTCATAGTCCGCAGCTTTAATCTTCAACCCTGCAGCCATAGCATGCCCACCAAACTGTGACAATACATCAGGTCGCTTCGTAGCTATATCGCTCAATACATCACGAATATGCACCCCCTTCACTGAGCGTGCAGAGCCCTTCAGATGTGTATCATCCTCTTTTGCAAATGCGACGACAGGCCGGTGACACTGATCTTTAATACGTGATGCAACAAGCCCAACAATGCCTTGATGCCATGTATCGTCGTACAAACAAACACCTCGAGGCATAGTATCTGATAAGTTCAATGCATCAATAGACTGCATTGCCTGCTGCGCCATATCAGCCTGCATGTCCTTACGCTGCTTGTTGAGCTCGTCAAGCTGCTTGGCATTTGCCATAGCCCTAGCTGGGTCGTCGGTTAGTAGACAGGCAATACCAATGCGCATATCGTCTAGCCGCCCAGCAGCATTCAAACGAGGTCCAACTTGAAATCCTAAATCTTGTGCCCGCACATCTGCCAAAGGTTCACCCGCAATGGATAGCAAAGCGTTAATACCCGCACATGCACGCCGATGGCGTATACGCATCAATCCAGCAGATACCAGCAATCTATTCAAATGATCCAATGGCACCAAGTCAGCAACCGTGCCCAGCGCAACAAGATCCAGATAATTAGCCATGTTAGGCGCCTTCATGCCACGCGCTGCGAACCAGCCCAATCGCGCCAAGTGTGAACGCAGTGCAATCAACAAGTAGAAAACAACACCAACACCCGCCATACAGCGACTCACAAAGGTGTCTCCAGGCTGATTAGGATTAACAATTGCACAAGCATCGGGCAGTGTATCACCAGGAAGGTGATGGTCTGTGACAATCACATCCATGCCTGCTTCATTGGCAGCAGCCACACCCTCGTGACTGGAAATACCATTATCAACAGTTAACAGCAAATCTGGGTTAATTTTTTTGACAGCCCTCACAATTTTAGGTGTCAAGCCATAACCACACGTCATGCGATTTGGCACACAAAAATCGACATTTTTGGCGCCAAAAGCACGTAAAACTCTAACGGCTAGCGCAGTACTAGTCGCACCATCTGCATCGAAGTCACCGACGACAATAATGGATTCATCTAAAGTAATGGCTTTTGTTAACCGTGCCACAGCCTCGGATAAACCGAGCATACCCGTGGGGGGCGGTAACATTGATAACGAATAATCGATATCCGCCATTGAGGTCACACCTCGTTGTTGAAGTAGTGCTTGCAGCACCTGTGGCATGTCAGACAGTTCTGTCGACTCCTCTGACACATTCGCAGCCTTGCGTACAATTGTTTGCATCCCAGTCTCCTCGCCAAGCCTTAAGGTTTTGATAATGTTTTATCATCTCACAGGAATCCAATAGCTTCAAGTGTGTAGGCACGATAAATACCTGTTTTGGTATGCTTTTTTATAATCTCACAGGTATAGCTGCGTATACTTTAGATACAAAGCGCTTCAGCAGCTAACAAATGGCGATGCAGGGTAATCGCCTGTTGATAAGCAGTCCAAAAATGCTATTATGTTGTTATTAACACCCAATGCAGGACAAAACATGATCGATGATATTTATACTGGCACACTGCCCACCATTGCAGTGGGTGAAAACTACCTACTACGCCAACAAAAAGATGCTGATGCTGACACCTATTTCGAGTACATGAAGGATGGCGTTGTTGGCCAGTACATTCTGGCATCTGACCCGCGCTCCAAAGTAGAAGCACTGGCAGAGATACGCTATTGTCGCAACATGTTCCGCACAAAACGTGGCATGTACTGGACATTAGCAAAAAAAGAAAATGACGAAATGATTGGGGCTGTTGGCATGTACACCAATAATTTCCATCATCGCGCCGAGCTTTGCTATGATCTCTCCCAAACCTATCATCGGCAAGGCATCATGACCGAAGCACTCATCGCAGCCCTCAACTACGCAATGAACCATGCAGGATTTGAACGTATCGAGGCTGTGACCATGCCAGACAATGATGCATCTGGTGGTATATTACTCAAAATGGGCTTTGACTTCGAGGGCTTGCTAAAAAAATACCGCTACTATGAAGGCAATTTTTATGATGTCAATATGTATGCGATCACGAAAGAAATGTTCCTAGAACGTACCCCCAAAGCCAAGCAAAGCCCACTGGATAAACTGCTTGATGGAATGAGTAGCGAATCCAACACCGACAAGACTGTATAACTGGATAATCACCCGCAATATCCGGTATAATCTTAAGGTATTCATTACCAAAGTGATCCATATGCTCACCATTAAGCAGCCACCCGCCTTTCGGCCGCTGTTCACAACTCAGGGATTGACCTGGGTTGGACTATCCATGATGCAGATTGTGTTTATTTTCTACCTGGCTGATGCCAGACAATTCTCCGACCTGCATGCCTATAGAACATTCAGTAACTTTATCTCACTGCTTTTAGTGAACTGCATTTTTGGTGGTTATATATCAGACAAGTATTTAGGGCGGCGCACCAGCATCTGCCTTGGCATCATTTGCCAGGCCTTAGGTTACCTCCTCATTACACTCCCCCAAACCGATACGCTCTATGCAGCACTACTTTGCATCATTATTGGAGGATCACTCTACTTCCCCAATACGGCTAGTTTTTTGAGCATGTTCTACTACAATAATGACGGACGCCGGTTTGGTGGCTTTACCTTACTTTACTTAGCACAACAGCTTGGAATTTTATTCTCAGCCGTTGTGTCTGGCTACTTTTTACCCAAGTTTGGTTGGACTAGCTTGTTTTTGGTTGCGGCGTTTGCTGCACTCATTGCCCTACTCCGATTTGTTTGGGGCTACAAGCATTTTGAAAATAGGGGCATAACCAGCCATGCTTCAGGAGATGGTATCGCGAAGCTAATCATTTTATGCCTGACTTGGGTTGCGCTCAACGCATACTTGCTGCACCACGCCAAAGCCAGCCAAGCGCTCACCATCACCATTGGGCTCGCGGTATTAGCCACCCTCTTGATTAACATCATTGAAGAGCAATATGAAAAAAGAAATCGCTTATTGTTACTGACACTCTTATTCGTATTCACAACACTCTTTCTTGGGCTATGCTACCAGGAATATATGTCGATCAATCTTTTCTTAGAGCGTAACGTCATGCGCCAGTTTATTTCAGTCAACATACCTTCGGCTGACTTACTCGCACTGGATGCCGCTGTCACACTCATACTCGGACCGATTGCATCCAAGATGTGGCTAAAACTCTATCGCAAACGCATTATGCCCTCACCAATTGCACTCGTTATGCTGTCATTTCTGTTGGTTGCCATCGGTATGGGCTTGCTTTCAATTGGTACTCACTTTCCAAACAGTGCTGGCGCAACTGCCTTGTACTGGGTGGTGTCTGCGCTGATTATTGTCGCCATTGGTAAGCTGATCTTTTTACCTATGGTGCTTGCGTTGATACCGCTACTGGCCCCTCCAAAATATACCAGCGTGATGATTGGGGTCTGGTTGCTGAGCATGGGCATTGGCGCCAGCGCAGCTGGCTGGCTGGCAAGTATCGCAAACGTTGACAGAGCCAGTATCACGACCCTCAGCAGCACTAACCCTGTTTATGCGCATGCATTTTTCATATACAGCATGATTGCCTTACTGGGCAGTGGCCTGTTATATGTCATCAATCTGATTCTAAAAAAACGACTTCCAGTCAATATTTATTAGCGCTGAGTATTAAGCGCATCTGGACGTAAACCTTGTCGCTTTGACTCTCCCAGCGAAGGCATGCTGCTATTCACAGCTTGCTTTGCATCTGCCAATTGTAGCTGCACTTTAGATGCAACTGCTGAAACAAATTTATCGGACACGTACAGCCCTTTGACAGTGACTTTAGCTTGTGCCATCAGACTTGAAGCGTTATCACCACCTTTGAAAAACTGATCAAAACGAAAATCAGCCCCACCCTTTTTTGCGACGCCCATTAAAGTACCTAACTGGTGAAAAACCACTGTATTTGGGAAATCATATAAGCGCGCAAACTTATCTAACACACGCGCCTCGATAAAAGCACCACCCTCAATCACGTGCAACTCAGCATCGAAACCAGCGGTTTTCAGCTCACCTTCCTCCAGCTGCTCATGCAGCCAAACCAGAAATCTTTCAGTAATTTCAGTTTCAGGTGCATCCAACAGCTCGACATCATGGTCGGGCAGCTCTATATCCAACAGAGGTAATAGGCTTTCGTCATCGTAAAGTACATCTAAAATATGACTCAGCCTGCCGCCCTTCAAACCGGTTGCAAATAACGCATCTAACCAGTCTACAAACACCGAGCGATCATCTGTCAACCATTCGTAGGTTGTGGGTGGGATGAGCTCTGTCGCGAGCATGGCAGTGATTGGATCCTTGATGCGAGTATAGTTAATTCTGAATGGAAACAGCTTATAGAATTTCGCGTCGGGCACTTGCGTCAATGGGCCCTGCATTGGATCCCAAAAAGACTGCACCTTACCATTTTCATCTACAATGGCCACTTGGTACTGGGTGTAAACACTGGCAACATCTCGCAACAACGCTGCTGAAAAAACCGCAAATCGCTCCAGTGGCGTGATATCATCAAACTCATCAACAGTATACTGCAGCACCTTCACCGCACGTAGCAAACCCGCATTGAGCACCCCACAGAGCCCACTGTTAATTGTTTTCGGCAAAGCCTGCACAAATTCAGCAAAACGGCGCACGAAGATATGATAACTGGCATGGCAATACTCTGCTGGCATATCCGCAAGAGAATCAACCTTGTCCATCAACACTTGATAGGATTGGGCAGACAACAATTCAGATGCTGTTTTGACCACTAGGCGCCGTCCGACTTCATAGTGCTTTTCATTACGCGCACCAAAACGAGTTGCCTTGTGGAACATTGACCCTCCTGGGTACAGTGAAGAACGTTGGACAGCTTGCTGCCACAATAGGAGCAGCTGTTTATAATTTTACATCTTTTGTGCAAAAACAACAAGCCTGAGGCGGACACAGCAACAACATGTTCATTTTGTGCACCAATATTGGGGTTGGAGCCATCATAACCAATGCGAAGAATCAGTAGATGCTTGCTGACAGAGTCACTGAGTCCTGTTAAAATGAGCTCAAGAATGATCGCTGCGAAAATGACCAGCAGTATCAGCCCCGAAGGAGCCTTTATGACCACTGAATCACTGACCTACAACCATGCAAAGATAGAAGCCGATTGGCAGACAAGCTGGCAAGAAAGCAATGCCTATGACAGCAAAGAGCATGGCAGCACTGACACAAGCTTCTACTGCTTAGCCATGTTACCCTACCCCAGTGGCGACTTACACATAGGGCATATACGCAATTATACGCTTGCCGATGTGATTGCACGTTACCAATCTCAACACGGTCAGACCGTCATGCAACCCATGGGATGGGATGCTTTTGGCTTACCGGCAGAAAATGCAGCACTCAAGCATCAATCATCACCGCATACTTGGACCAAAAGCAATATCGCGCGCATGCGTGCACAGTTACAACGTATGGGTTATGCCATCGATTGGCAAAGGGAAATCAGCACCTGTGATCCAAGCTACTACCGCTGGGAGCAATGGCTATTTTTGCAGCTTTATAAGAAAGGTTTGGCATATAAGAAATCTTCGTGGGTCAACTGGGATCCCGTTGATCAAACAGTGTTGGCAAATGAACAAGTCATTGATGGCTGTGGCTGGCGCTCTGGCGCACCTGTTGAAAAGAAACGTATTTCGCAATGGTTTTTTTTCGCATTACAGCGTACGCTGATGAATTACTCTCCGGCCTAGACACACTGGACGGCTGGCCGCATCAGGTGAAAGAAATGCAGCGTCACTGGATTGGGCAATCTACTGGCTGCAACATCCATTTTAATACCAGCTGTGGTGAGCAACTCACTGTCTATACAACACGTGTAGATACACTCATGGGGTCTACTTTTCTAGCAATTGCGGCAGATCACCCCATGGTCAGCCAATGCGAACAAACAGTGGAACTGAACACCTTTCTCAAGCAGTGCCAACAACAGTCCGTTGCGGAAAAAGCCCTGGCCACGCAAGATAAAATTGGTTTTGACACTGGGATCACAGCAACGCATCCACTGACGGGTGAAACACTGCCTGTTTGGATCACCAACTATGTGTTGATGGGTTATGGGCACGGTGCGGTGATGGCGGTACCGGCACATGATGAACGTGATCATGCCTTTGCTTTACAATACGGCTTACCCATCAAGCAAGTGATTCAAGCAAAAGATGCTGCGGAAGAGGATCAAAATAGCTTGTTCACTGGTGATGGCATATTAGTACAATCGGGTGAATTTAATGGCCTCAGTTGCAATGAAGCCAAAGAGCGTATTGCAGCAGCGTTGGTAGCCAATGAGAGCGGTGAGACAACACAGCAAACCCGCCTGCGTGACTGGGGTATCTCGCGCCAGCGCTACTGGGGAACACCCATTCCAATGATCATGTGTGATGACTGTGGCTTGGTACCTGTATCAGAGTCTGACTTGCCCGTGGTCTTGCCAACAGATGTACAATACACAGATAAAGCCTTGGCATTGGCAGATATGCCCAGCTTCTACGAATGTACTTGCCCGCAATGTGGTAAAGCTGCGAAACGTGATACCGATACCATGGATACATTCGTTGAGTCATCCTGGTACTATGCGCGCTACTGTAGCCACGATCAACATGACAGCATGTTAGATGACCGCGCGAAGTTCTGGACACCTGTGAATCAGTATATTGGCGGTGTCGAACACGCTGTTATGCACTTATTGTATGCTCGCTTTTTTCATAAAGTACTGCGTGATGAAGGCTTAATGAATTCTGATGAGCCATTCACTAACTTGCTCACACAAGGCATGGTGTTGAAAGATGGCAATAAGATGTCTAAATCCAAAGGCAATGTGGTTGCACCCACGCCACTGATCGAACGCTATGGCGCTGACACAGTGCGCTTATTTATTATTTTCGCGGCGCCACCGACACAAGATATGGAATGGTCAGACAGTGGTGTTGAAGGTGCGCATCGCTTCTTAAACCGTGTATGGCAATTTATACATGAACACCAAAGCAATCTATCTGCTGGTACGCAACAAGCAACCCTGACATTCTCCGAACTCGATACGCTGAACCAGCAATGCTACTGTGATATTCAACGCATCTTATCACAGGCTGGTGATAATATGCGTAGACAGCAACTGAATACCGTTGTTTCTGCCGCCATGAAGCTATTTAACCTGTTTCAAAAGCACAGCAATTTGGCTGCCATTGACAACCGTGTCTTGTTGTTAGGCTGTCGCACGCTGCTATTGGTTTTAGCACCCATCACGCCACATATTTGCGTGCAGCTTTGGCAATTGCTGGCACTACCTGGAGATATCTTCAAGACGACCTGGCCGACGGTAGACGTTGCGGCGTTAGAGCTGCAGCAAGTGACCTATGTCGTACAAGTCAACGGCAAACGACGTGGCAATATTGCCATGGCCAGTGATGCAGACAAGGCGGCCATTGAAGCCGCTGCGCTGTCAGCAGAAGAGGTACAAAAATATATTGCAGACAAAAGCATTCGGCGTGTGATTGTTGTACCGAAAAAACTCGTTAACATCGTGGTCTAGGAGGTCGTATGTGGCGCTTAATCTCGACTGGCTTGGTATCAGCGCTATTGCTCTGTGCTTGTGGCATGCATGCGTTATCGGTACGCGACAAACCTGCGAACTTGAAATCACTGCGTATTCAGAGTCAAGTGGCGCAGTCTGAGTTTGTGAGAGCGCTACGCAGACGACTCAGCGCATTATCCATCCCTCAGAATAGCAAAGACGCCGACCAGCTGGACATTCTGCAGTTAACTTATTCCGCACCAAATAAGTTCGCATTTAACAGCGGCATCAGCCAACAACAGACACTGCGTCTCACGGTGCGTTGGCGACTGACCAAGGCTAATGGCAAAGTACTGCGTGCCACAGACGACTTAAGTGTGTCAAGACGTTTACTAAAAAATCCCAACCAATTTAACACACCCAATGAAACCGTTATTGCTTATCGTCAGCTGAGTGAGCAATTGGCAACACGCTTATGCATGCAACTACTGATGCAGTACCGGCAATGGCAAGATACAACAGGACATGCTCATGCAAATACGTAGTCATGCACTGCCTGCACACTTAAAAAAAAATGGCATAGCCAGCTGTTACCTCATTTATGGTGATGATGACAGCCTACGTGAAGACATGTGCCAGTTGGTTCGTGACAAACTGGCCGCACAGGGTTTTGCGCACTCAAAAAGACAGGTAGAGCAACACTTCAATTGGACAGCGTTGGCGGAGTCATTACAGCACCAGGATTTATTCAATCCCAAAACCAGCATTGAGTGTCATCACCCCAAAGCAACATTTGATGCCACAGCCACAGACGTCCTCAAGCAGTACTGCGCGAAGGTGAACAATGACCAATGTTTGCTGATTGTCTGTCATAAGCTCACAGCCAGACAAAAGAAAATGGCCTGGTACCGTGCTATTGAACAAGCTGGTGTGGTCGTTCCTGTGTGGCCATTGAACGAAAGAGAAACTTATCAGTGGATTAAAACGCACTGTCAGGAGAAATCACTGACAGCAGAGCACGCTGCGATACAGTTACTGGCGCAATATGCGCAGGGGCGTATTTTTGTAGCCAAGCAAGCCATTGAAAAACTTTGGCTGTGGCGTCCGCATGAGCAGATTACACTGGCAGACATGCAAGATGTCTTATGTGACCATGCCAGTGATAGCCCGTTCGAGTGGGTCAATGATATCATGCTCGGCAAACATGCACGCGCCCTGCTCAACTTACATGCTTTACGTGACAGTAACCAGGCACTGACCTTAGTGCTTTGGGCATTGACTCAGCAATTACGAGAACTGTGTCAGATCAAGCTTTCGATGGCAGGTGGACAGTCATTGCAAGAAGCAACAGCACATATTTGGAAGAGCAAACAACAGTTATTGAAGAGTGCGCTACAGCGCATACCCAGTCAAGTATTGAAACAAGCCATGCAGGAAACCTTCAATATCGAGCTGAGCATCAAAGGTGAATCTCAGGCTTGCGCCTGGCTGTTGCTGGAGCAGTTAACGCTGAAGCTTTGTCAACCAGCACATGCAGGTAAGCCATGAAGCAACGACGCGTCGCTGTTTTTGGGGGTGCATTTGACCCACCACACAATGCGCACTTGTATATCGCTGAGAAGGCGATGCAACACTACCAGCTCGATGAATTAATTTGGCTGCCAACCGCTCAGCCAGCCCACAAGGCCAGCTGCCATGCCAGCTTTAAACACCGCTGCGCAATGTTATCCTGCTTATTGACAGGTCAAGCAAACTGGACGCTTGATGAACGTGAAAATCAACGCTCAGGCCCCAGTTACAGCATAGACAGCTATCGTGAAATTGCACAGGAACAACAGCGCAAGCATGCAAACACACAGTTACTCAGCATCATTGGCGCTGATCAGCTGGCGACACTGCCGCAATGGCATGATTATGAAGCACTTTTTCAGTGGGTGAGCTTCATCGTTGTGCCGCGTGGTCCGCAAGACATTAAAGGTATATTAAATCAGCTCGGCATGCTAGAACGCTCTCAGACAGAGAGTGACGTGCCTCAGCCAATAACGCCAGGGCAAATACTGTGCCTAGAGATACCCAAGATGCAATACTCATCCACCTCTTTGCGCCAAAATATCTCACAGAATCAAGGCATTCCAACAATCGTTGCAAGCTATATCCAGCAGCATCAACTTTATTAACAGAACAACCGCTGAGGCGCAGCAGAGCCAACACCACAGCTTGAGCTTTTTTGAACAATGATATATAATTATAACAAGATACAACTTTCATCGGAGACATGTTATGCCTGGAATCATTGAATATAAAAAAAATGCAAATGGAATTGTAGACCAACCGCATTCTGTTATGTCTGATGCTATCTGTACTAATCATCTTGGCTACACATGGGAACGCAACCCTGACATACCAAATCAACATTTAACAGCATTTAACATAAAACAGAAAATCGCTGGTAATACACTAATTGAAAGGCAACATCAATATGCAGCTGTCGACTGTGGCTACCATGTGCAATTAAATGAAGCACAAGCGGCGAAACTTTTCACTGAAATCGAGACAAAGTATGGGAACGATATAGCAGAAGGCTCCCTACGCATCATCACGTCAGATGACCCACTCTCCACGGCTGAGCTGAATGTCTTCTTCAAGATACAAGAGACAAAGGCAGAAGGTTACAAGACACAAGCAAAAGCCCAAGAAGTGACACAATTTCTTCACGACACTATTAACGGGTTGGATGGTGTAGAACCGATAAATCCCGTGCCAAATGAAGACCCTTTAGATGACAGGATCCAAAATGCAATTACAGCGTGTATTGAAGTAGCAAAAACACAAAACGTACTACTGGCCAGTTACCTAGGGGCACGAGCCACACATGATGAGCAATGTGCTCAGTTTGCGATGCTTATGAGTATGCAG
The DNA here is from genome assembly GCA_047404195.1 of Coxiellaceae bacterium. Lineage (GTDB taxonomy): Bacteria > Pseudomonadota > Gammaproteobacteria > JAJRRL01 > JAJRRL01 > JAJRRL01. Next base: position 25,603 of record JBDOIU010000003.1, on the reverse strand, counting down.
CAAATGCTAGTGACACGCATTCCTGGCTTTACCTACCAACAAGCTTGCCAAAAAGAGGTACTTGCACAGTGCTACGAAGCTGTAAAAGAAGTCTACCAGGGTATTCATCCAGCAGCTGATGGCGAAGCTGAAAAACAAATGGATCCACTGTTTACTGCAACCGTTCAAGGGTACTCAGGATTTGCTAATTCATATGGACCACGTGGGAAGACTATTATATCAAATGCTTGTTCTCGTAAAGAAACTGATTGTACTGATTACCTTTTTTCAGCAGAAGAGTCGTGTAGTCAGGATCACGATGGTAATCACTACTCGGGCGGTTATCACTTTTCATGGACAGTTGCATTGTACGCTAAACTGCTGGATAGAAGAGAATGTGATATTTTTGGTGGTGACAAAGATACATATGCCTGTGCAGCAAAATTGCTTGGGAAACATCAAGCTCTAGATAATGAGCTAGCACAGCAAATCATGCAAAAGCCACTAGACACCAGAAGCAAACAACCAATTGGTGAATTCATAGGAAGCCTGACGACGCAGACTGCGACAGAAAAAAATGATCATTTCCCTGAAACAAATAATGCAGCAGCACTCGTTGTTAAAGGCCTCATTCAGAGCAAAGAAGAAACTGTTTTAAGTGCTCTAGACGAGATTAGCAAGGAATTTAGTCATCCTCGATATGGAGCCAAAGGAGGCAATGGCGCCTGTATGCGCAATACAGTAGCATTGGTTATGCAAACAGACGATACAACCATTGCCAAGGAACTCGGTATGGAGCTCGCTGTACATGTACACAAAAATTGGGTCCAAGGGAAATGCACAAAGATGCTAAAAGCCGCTGCCAGTGCAGATGCGCAATATGCCTCAGAGGAGTTTATGCAGTATGTACCCAATTATAAAAAATTAAAACCAGAACAACAGGCCGAACTCAAAAGAAAAATCAATCAGTACGAAGTTGGTCACTTCGCCAATGAGAGCCACGAAAACACCTGGACAGATGATACAGCACAAGGTCTGGCGCTGGCAATTGCTATTAAAAACACTGATATGAAGGATCCAGATGATAACCAGCGCATTCCTGCTAGAGCTTATTTACTGATGAAAACCTGGAATAAAACCGGCTTTTTAGCTGGCAACAGGGCCGGACTAGAGATGGCAAGTTATGGATGTGGCGCATCAACAGCACCAACTCTCAAAAGTGATGATATACTTAATCCCCTAGCTAACATAGCCGATGATAGTGTGAGTTCTGTGCAGCCTAATGCTCAGGTGAAAACTACAAAGGACGCACTTCTTAGTGCGCTTAAAACTGAAGATCAGCATCAGGCCAAGAAAGATTTTGAATCAACAATTCACGACTATATTACCAAAGGCAAAGCAATTGAAATCTGTGACAATACTCTAGTGTATCTAGACGGACTGGCTCACACACCAGGCGCGACACGAGTATCAATGCTTAAGCATTTAGTGAATCAACAAAGAGATGACATTGTTTCAGATAAAAGAGATGCGTTGAATACAGAAGCCCGTAGGGACGCTGGCACTCTCTTTGAAAAAAAACATTCAAAAGAAAAAACCCAACTACTGGTTGGCGGCGTATTTGCTGGCCTTTCCCTGGTTGGCTTCGGTATTGCAGCTGGATTTCTCGCTCAGGCAGCTTTCGCTGCTACTATTGCCATGCCTTTTATTGGGTTTGCTATTGCTGCTGGTGCAGTGGCAATTGGTGCTCTTGTCCTAGGGATTTATGCAGCCGTGAAACTCGTTCGTGAGCATGTTGTTCGAAATCAATCGGTAGAAGATAGGAAAAAGAAATTTATAACATCATCTGTCGCAGAAAAGCAAAGTTCTCATACAGAGGTCAATCTCGTACAGGAAAAATCAAAAATGGTAGTGCAAAAAGTATATGAGGCATATGTTAAGAAAAAAGCACCAAATATTGAGCACATGAATAACATTAATGAACAAGAAATTATAAATACTGCAAAGATGCTTCAAACCCTCGATTCTGAGCGTAACAACACAGCCACAACTATCGATGAACGACTAGTACTTGCCTATTGTGGGGGATTAGATGAGACGTCAAAAGCGGACGATTCTGAGAGCAGTCTTACACGTTTGTCAGTGACACAGAATGATCGTGGTATACCTGATCAGGACAGTGAGCTTAGTAAAAATCCTAACTCATAATGGTATACAATCCTGCAAAATCATGATTTTTTGTTAATGGGCCGTAAGCGTAAAACTAAGCCACTCCAGTGCAGCTGAGTTGCAATACACATTTGCCTGACAGCGATCCTTTGTCATATCACATGCCAACCTGCTTTGACTGCTTGCGCCAACAGCTGACTACCAGTATCTAGTGGGTGATTATTGTGTCGCGAAACAATGCTTCAGATCTAGCGTCGGTACGTGGCATGATTTATTATTTAATCACACAACAATAACATCAATCTATTGCTCTGAAATACTTTGCGCAATATCCTGCCGCTTGGCAAAAATCATTTACGGGGTCTTTTTTAACGGGGTTGACATCACCCCTACCCACTCAATATGAAAAATATTAAATGGACTCATTACGATATAACACCGTCAGGCAAATAAAAGCATGCCAGAATGAATGAAGCGCAGTCAAGGCAACCGTCTTACTGCCCAAAGTTATCGTATGAAGCACTCTCCTGGAGTAAGAATCCTCTTATAATCAAGAGATTGCAGTACTGCTCTGAATCCATAACAAAAAAGCAAGCTTCACCAAGAAAAAGATGATGAATAAATGTAAAATATATTGGCATTTTTAAGAACATATTGTACCATCAAAAATATTATCTATCAGGAATCATTATCATGCGTATCCAAATCATTGACACAACCGAGACTATTCACTACGAATATACCCAAGCTTTAACTTTAACACAGGAAGAAGTAACTACCCTAGTGAATCACTTTGGGGCCGAAATACAACAACACCCAACCAGAGATAAGACTCAAGTCAACTCAACAGCTACGGATAACGACACTGATCTTTTCATACTAATAGATGAAAATGTTACATATTCTAGATCTGAATTGATGAAATTTTTACGCGAAAGATCTATGCAAAGCAAAGAGCAAGGACATACTGTGAAGAAAGCTGTTAAATGGTGTGATAGCGTTAACAATTTAGAGGATATGCATAATATCAGCGCCCCAACTGAAAAACAAATGTCAGGTAAAGTTCAATTACAAACGTACATCAAAAATTGCCTCGAAAAACAGCAAATTACAGAACTCACTATTGAGGCTGGTGATGACTTATCAGCTTATTTGGATAACTTACTTCAAGTGAGCGGCACTGACAAATCTCGACAATCAATACTTAAAGATTTGATCGAGGGGATTCGATATGAACTCATTCAAGAAGAGTTAAAAAATTATAAACCTGAGAATCCTGACCAACCTGACTACACTGACTTCAATAAAACTGTCAAGCGGTTAAAAAAATTATCAAAGAACATCAAACATGCTATCAGCTTTGCCTATTTTCACAGCAAGGTAAGAGAGGGTGAAAACAGAGAACAAAGAATGATTACGCAGACACTGATGAAGATGGATTCATATGGAGCATACTTAGAGATCAGCATTAGTCAACAGTTAGAAATTGCCGCTCTCATCGCAAAAGAATATGCAAACGTCAAAATTAGAGGCCGCCATCTTCTTGATGTCATATCAAAATATAACCTTGCACCTGAACTCAATATAATAGAGGCAGCCAAAACCGTGTTTGATGCAGTATTAAAATCTGAAAAAAGAGACAAATGTGTTTCTGCACTAGAAAAAGATATAGAATCATTTTTAAATAGCAACATGGAGACAGCCTCCCTTAGTGATCGTGCCATCGCTTATTTAGATGATTGCATTCACGTTGAGATCGAATCTAGACGAAAACCACAGCTTAAAAAAATCATTAAAAATGCAATATATGAACATACCACTGATCCTCATTCTAATGACCTCGTTTCTGAAGAGCAAAAACAGGAAATAGTAGATACTACAGAGCATCAGCTTAACCAACAACATGCTAAAAAGGTAGTCCGCCTACTTGCCAGTGGCGTACCAATCGGGACTTTAGGGATTGGCTTATTGATCGCAGCTGGCTTTCTCATAAAGACTGCTACTGTAGCTACAGTAGCCATGCCCTTTGTTGGGTTAGCCATTGCCGCTGGTATAGCAGCAATCAGCGCTCTTGCTTACGGCATATATGCAGCAGTCAAGCTTATACGTGAACATGTTACCCAAAAAGCCCTTAACCCGGATCAAAAGCCTATCGAAGATCAGGTAATTAAGGCAATATATGATGCATATATTCTGAGAAAGATGCCCAACGCTGAGGAATCAAAACGTAATCAAATATCAAAACGTCTTCGACAAATTGATTCACTTCATGATGCTGAGGGGAAAACTCGCCAGGAGCGACTGGAAATCGTCAGACAAAATATCGAAAGCATAGATAACACAGCTGGTGAAAACTCAATATTGAATACACTTAAATCTTTTTTAGGTAATAGTGCAGCAGACACTATAAATGCTTCAGCCCCCCATTGATGACAAATAGCGCGGTAGTCATACCAGCTAGCACCTATCCTGTAGCACATGAATGAAGCCCTCCAGAATGGTAAAACATCAACCAAAACACCTCTTGGCGTTACAATAAATGACGTTATATGTATTAAAATAATACCTACATCATGTTTTTTGAAAGGAGGCAACTAATAAACGTCACTTTATTGGTCTCGCATTGCTTGAGTCGTTGGCTCTGAGTGCACATGCTGGCAGCCCAGCAAACCACTCAGCAGCCATGCAATCAAGATTCGGTATGTCTTTAATTTATAACGAGCACGCTGGAGATGACTTTGCTTTTGGTATTGATTTTGTCAGAAACTCAGTTGAGGCTGGCCTAGATTTTGACATCGAGATCAATCACTCAGTCAAAGCCAACCAGAAAAACTGGCAAGAACTTTGGTTAGGCGGCTACGTAGGCCATAGAGTGCCTTTGAAAGGCCACACAGTACTGTCATATGGATTGAATGGCGGTGTCAACTTTGTGTCCGATCTCAAGCATTACGATCAAGGTGAAGCAATCGACCATGATCCATTCATTGTGGGTCCGTACTTGGGTCTCGCTTACGAAATGAATGAACATTCTCGCCTCTTTATGCGTATCAACCCAGTCTCATATGAAAGCTTCGGTTATGATAGTGGATCTACTAATGCCAATAACCAAGGCAAACAAAATGAGTGGGAAATCTTTAATGAAGGACAGGTGGGTTACACGTACTACTTTTAGGTATAAGTACATGTTACTCACAAAAGCCAAATCTTTATGATTTGGCTTTTTTTTGTTGGTGGGCTGGCTGCACACGTAAAATCATGCCAGTCCAACGCAGCTGCTTTGCAACAGGCATCTGCTTGGCAGTGATTTTTTGAAACGCCACCTGCCAATCTACTGTGGCACTGTTCGCAAGCTGCTTAATATCAGCATCCAGTAGCTGATAATTGTAGCGTGACTCTATACTGGCCATATCTGACTTGGGTGCATGGCGTGTTACCGTTCCTAACCATAGTGTTTGGTTAGGCAAAACGCGATAACCACTGTCCCACAAATGTAACACAAGAATTGACTGACTATCATTTAACGGCATAAACAAAGTCATCACCGCAGGCCGCTGCTTATAAAGCAAACTAAAATATGGCAAATGATGTATCGGTGACGGTGAAACCAAGCGCAGTAAGAGTGACTTTAAATCATGCCCAGGCTGTACCACTTGCCAACCATGCTGCTCTAATGTCTGCATAACAGCTTGCCGCTGTCCCAGCCAACGCACATTAAATGGCGCCACCACTCGCCCTACCCGATTTTCCCTGAAGATTGGCAGACTGGCCTCAATAGTCAATTGTGATGCTTGCCATTGCGCAGCTGTCACGTGTTGTGTTTTCCAATGCCGCTGATAAATGCTATGCATATGCTGGCTATCAATGTACCACATGCCGGCATAAGCCAGCACAACAGCACACGCACATGCTACCAGCCAAGTGCGTAATGCCATGATCTGCCCGGGCAAACGCCGGCGATAACAGACAATCAAAAGCAACAAACAAGTCATAGCCAATGACCAACCAGCCAGTACATCACAAGTCCAATGTGCACCCAGTACAAGACGCGATAAGCCAACACAAAAAATCAACACACTCGCTACAGCATATACACAGCGTCGCAATACAGGACAGCGACTTTGCAATGCTGTCCAATAAGCTAATAGCCCAAACACAAAGCTTGCCATGGTGGTATGACCACTTGGAAATGAGGAGCTGGTTTTCACATGCAACATGAGCGGGGGTCTGGCTTCGTACATACCGGCTTTAAAAGCAATCACCAACAGCACAATACCACCTACGCCAATGAGCCAGTAACGTAATGCACGCCATTGACGCTTACAAATCAGCACAGCAGCCATGATGCAATACAAACTAAAAATAAATTTTCGTTCACCAAAACCTGTGATCACAATAAAAAATCGATCCCAATGATCGGTGCGCATGTTCTGTAAAAATTGATACATTGGCTCGTTAATCTGCACAAGAGTACCATGTGACACCACGGACCACCAAATACAGCCAAACACAATCAAACATAGGAAAGCCACCAATATACGACTGAGCTGGTGATAATCATCAGGCTGTGTCTGATTGGTAATCCATCGAATCACACGTCGCGCAGCAAAATGACGCTGCGCCCAAAACCAACAACGTGATACACAATGACGACAATATCGCTTAATGACAACAAAAAACCGCGTCATCAACCAAAAAACACCCCAGAAGCATAACACCACAGCCAACGCATACAAAACAAATAGCGCACCCTGCTTCGCTGATAAATGCATTGAAATAGCGCCAATCAATACACCTGGTAACAAATACACAAACGCCCATGCAAAGGCAGCAAATGTTGTTGCCGCAAAAAAACGCCACCAAGACATATGCAGCATGCCCGCTATCAACGGAATAGACGACCGCACCGGACCAATAAAACGCCCAATGATAACGCCCTTACCGCCATGCTGCGCAAAGAAATCTCTGCCTTTATCCAACCATTCCGGCTTGCGGGTAAATGGCCAACAACGCGCTAGACGCTCCTTAAAAACATAGCCAATCACAAAACCAATGCAATCACCGACAAACGCTGCCAATGTACAAATGATCAAGACATCGGTCAGGTCTATATCACCACGCCCAGCCATAACACCAACCGCAGTCATAAAGACAGCACCCGGAAATATCGTTCCCAAAATCGGTAATGATTCTACAAACGCCACTAAAAAGGCAATGATCAAACCATGACTAGGATGCTGATTCAGATAGTGTGAAAAATCATTCAGATACTGCCAATGCATAGCGACTCCTTGCTGTCTTAGTAGTTATACGACTGTTTCACCCGCCGCTTGTAGATCCGCATGATAAGAAGAACGTACCAGTGGCCCACTGGCAACATTCGTGAACCCAAGAGAGCGCGCATAATCACCCAACTCAATGAATCCTTGTGGTGACAAATAACGATCCACAGGCATGTGATACGCTGTCGGCTGCAAATACTGACCAATCGTCACCATATCCACATCGTGTGCACGCAAATCTTGCAAAACTTGCTTCACTTCGTCGTCTGTCTCACCCAAACCAATCATGATACCCGACTTCGTTGCAATACCTGGAAAGCGGTTTTTGAAATCTTGTAGCAATCGCAATGACCAAGCATAGTCAGACCCAGGTCGTGCGGGTTTATACAAACGTGGAACCGTTTCGATGTTGTGATTGAAGACATCTGGCAAGGCAACTGACAAAGCATTCAATGCTTTCTCCATACGCCCACGAAAATCAGGTACCAACACCTCAATCTTTAACGATGGCAGCGCATCTCGTAACTGTTGAATGCACTCCGCATAATGTCCCGCACCACCATCACGCAAATCGTCACGATCTACAGATGTGATCACAACGTACTTTAACTTCATACTGGCAATGGCTTCGGCCATATGACGTGGCTCATCAAGATCGAGTGGATCTGGCCGCCCATGGCCCACATCACAAAAACTGCAGCGACGCGTACATTTGTCGCCCATGATCATAAACGTTGCCGTACCTTTACTAAAGCACTCATTCAAGTTTGGACAAGTCGCTTCTTCACATACAGAATATAATTTTTTTTCGCGCAACAAGGATTTTAACTCGCCAACCTTAGGATTGTTGCTCAAACGGATACGCAACCATGGCGGCTTTTCTAAAGCAGGCTGCGACGTGTCTACTTTCACCGGTATGCGAGATAGCTTATCGCGACCAATCATTTTTTTTGTTGCATCGTAACGCTGTTCTTTCTGTGACATATTCTTATCCTATTGTGGGTTGCAACGTATACTCGGAACAACGTTCCCAGCGTGTGTACGGCCAATACTTATCTAAAGTTTGCAGCAATTGCGACTCAAGGTCTAACACTGAACATGGCTTTGATTCTCGTGCACAATCGGTCATCTGTAGACCCGCATAACCACATGGGTTAATCGCTTGAAATGGCTGCAATGACAACGATACATTCAAGGAAATACCATGATATGCACCCTGCTTTTTCACACGCAAGCCGATTGATGCAATTTTTTTATCATCAACGTAAACGCCCGGTGCTTCACGATCCCCATGCGCAGCAATACCATAATTGCCCAAGGCTGAAATGATCCAAGCTTCTAATCGACACACAAACGAGCGTGTGTCGAGCGCTAAGCGCTGACAATCAAAAAGCGTATAAATCATCAGTTGCCCTGGGCCATGATAAGTCACTTGCCCACCCCGATCCGTTTGTATCACTGGAATACTGTGATCTGATGTCAATATGTGTTCGCGCTTACCAGCCAAGCCTTGTGTGAATACCGGCTCATGCTGCATGAACCATAACTCATCAACAGTCTGCGCATCACGCTGCTGCGTGAACGCCCGCATAGCCTCCCAGACAGGCTGATACGGCTGCGGCTGTGACCAGGTACGAACATTGAGTAACACAGTGACCCTCCGATATAATTGTCCATTTTGGGCGCTATCCAGGCAAAAAGCAAGCCTCAACGCGCATGAATTGCCTTGAATGCAAGCAACGAGTATAGTGTGCTCAATTATAGGAGGTACCGCCATGTCTTCACCCAAACATATTGTTAAAAAAATACTCAATAAGGCGATTCAACGCGCCTTTCCTGACATGCAGACACAGCATGACTGCCTGCTGACTGTGGCAACACAAGCCAAATTTGGTCACTTTCAGTGCAACAGCGCCATGCCTCTTGCCAAAATCCTTAAGCTATCACCGCGTGACATTGCTGAACAAATACGCAATCAAGTCCTACAAAACCACGCTGACCACTTCGAGAATATCGATATCGCTGGCCCTGGATTCATCAACCTACGCCTAGCGAATGATTTTGTAGGGCAATGCGTCACCCAACAAAGTCAACACGCCAAGTTGGGCTGTCAAACAACCACACCACAACGTGTGATCATCGACTTTTCATCACCAAATATTGCAAAAGAAATGCATGTGGGGCACCTCCGCTCGACCATCATCGGCGATTGTTTGGCAAATGTTTTTGAATATATCGGGGAAGATGTTTGTCGACTGAATCACATTGGAGACTGGGGAACAGCCTTTGGTATGCTCATTGCATACATCAGAGAAACGCAAGCTGAACATGCACTGGATAATGCCTCATTAACTGATTTGATGCAGTGGTACCGTCAAAGCAAAAAACACTTTGATGCAGACACAGACTTTGCAGACAGAGCAAGAGCAGCTGTCGTTGCTTTGCAAGGTGGTGATACTGATGCACGCAACTGTTGGAAAACCATCTGCGCCATTTCTGAAAAAGCGTACCAAGCAATCTACACGTTACTCAATGTACGCATCACAACACGTGGTGAGTCTTTTTACAATGCATGGCTAGCTGACACCGTGAAGCGACTGCAAGCAGCAGATCTGATCACTGAATCAGACGGTGCACAATGCGTCTTTTTACCTGGCTTTACCGGCAAAGACAAACAGCCATTGCCTATGATCGTGCAAAAAAGTGATGGCGGCTATAACTACACAACAACAGACTTAGCAGCACTCACACACCGCATCGAAACTGAAAAAGCAGACCGCATTATTTATGTAACAGACCAAGGTCAACAACTACATTTTAAAATGCTGTTCGCTGGCGCAAAAGCAGCAGGAATATTACCAGACGCCGTGCAAGTAGATCATGTACCATTCGGTTTAGTGCTGGGCAAGGACGGCAAAAAACTGAAAACTCGGTCTGGCGATGTTGATAAGTTGATTGACTTACTCAATGATGGCATTGCAGCGGCTCACACCATTCTTAAGGAGAGACACCCTGAGTGGTCTGAGCAACGCTGCCAACAAGATGCAACCATGCTTGGCATTGCAGCCATTAAGTATGCTGATTTAAGCTGTCATCGACAGAGCGACTATCAATTCAACATTGATAATATGCTCGCATTCGAAGGCAACACTGCTGCTTTTATTCAATATGCTGTCGTGCGCATTAACAGCATCTTAACAAAGGCCACTGCAAAACCAACGAAAAGTATAACCGTAACGCATAATAGCGAGGTTGAATTAGCTATGCAGTGCCTTGCATTTACAGATATGATAGAAACAGTCACGTTGGACTTGACACCGAACCGTATCACGGATTATTTATATGAACTTGCGTGTCGCTTTAATGCTTTTTATCGTGATTGCCGCATTGACGGTAGCACTGAAGCAGCGAATCGACTGGCATTGAGTCAGCACTGTCACCAAATCTTAACAACAGGATTAACATTGCTTGGAATTAATACTTTAAAACAAATGTAATCAAGGAGCACTCATTATGATGGATATCATTCTATTAGCCAGCCAATTTGACAACAAACATGATATCCACGAACTGTATAAAGCGCTACAATTACTTCGCCATAATCTACCTGAATCGATATGCGTTACTGTTTTAGATGAGCTCACCATTTATCAACAGGCTAACCCTATACAACAAAGAAAGAAATCATATCCTATGGTGGTGACTTTGCTGAGTGATGCACGTCGCATCAATAGCATTACACAGGGTCTTCGTCAGTACTTTCACAAACCATACATCGCCTGCTTTTCAGATAGAGCCATTAATAACTCAGCACTCGCAACCATAAAAAACCACCCCGACGCTCTATACTCACCCAGAAGACAAAGTGCAGACTTTAGCTGGCTTGTTCCAAGCCCCCCGTTGTCTGAAATACTGATCCCGAAGCAAGACTGTCTGTGTATTCTTCATAGCCCAAATGATCTCATGAATGAAAATCTCGCGCATGACCATGCAAAAGAAATTCAACAATTCATTGATAGTCATCATCCACAACAAAATGCAGTCATTTACTCTTATGATCATCAACATAGATTTTACATATCTCAATTGGTAAGTAAACTCAGCATGCATGACACAATCAGCTTAACGCGCTACGAAAATAGTGATAACCTAGTCAGCAAGGTAGTTGACACTGAAACAACCCCTGTTGTGCTTGTGCAAGACCTTAAAACACTCTCTGACTTGTTGCAAACCAAACTGGCTATCACCACAATCATCTCAACAGATGCCATCCTCAATCGACGCGCAAGCCGTCTACTAGAAAAGTGGGGAGGAAGCGAATTTGACTCCGTGTCTGGTAAAACACGGACATACCCAGGTAAATACAAACCATCCCCAATAAATACACTACTCCGCAATACCATACGTGATGCGCAGCTAAACAGACAACATCATATTTCGCATATAGGCAAAAAGTTATTCGGACATGCATTTATACCCAATACAGCACAATGCAAATTCTCTAACAAGGCATACTGAATACGCTTAAAACGTGCCAGCAAGGTTGTGCGCTGATCAAAAATCAATCGATGTGGAAAATATGTCCTGAGATGGTATAATGAGTACTCATTATTCAACCTCTGGCGCAAAACCATGAATAAAAACATTCTCTTAAATACGGATTCATACAAAGCATCGCACTATTTGCAATATCCGCCAGCAACAGAGAATGTGAGCTGCTACATCGAATCACGTGGCGGTGAATTTGAAGAAACTGTATTCTTTGGTTTGCAAATGTTTCTCAAATCCATGCTGATGACACCCATAAGCAAACACGATATAGATGAAGCAGCAGCTATATTTGAAGCGCATGGACTGTGTTTTCACAGAGAAGGCTGGGAGTACATACTTCACCAACATGCAGGACGATTACCTGTTGCGATTGAAGCTGTTGCTGAAGGCACAGTTGTTCAAACAAGCAATGTCTTGCTGCAAATAGAAGCCACAGACCCAAAGTGCTTTTGGTTGCCCAGCTACCTTGAAACGGCTTTGCTGCGCGCAATTTGGTATCCAACGACGGTAGCAACGCTATCATGGCATGTTCGACAATTGTTACACAGTTATCTGACTGCAACAGCAGATAATACCGATCTGCTGGATTTTCAATTACATGATTTTGGCGCACGTGGCAGTAGCTCACAAGAATCAGCGAGCGTAGCAGGCGCAGCACACTTGATCAGCTTCAAAGGCACAGACACCATCAGTGGTATCGTTGCCGCACAAACCTTTTATCAAGCTGCAATGCCCGGTTTTTCAATACCTGCAGCAGAACACAGCACGATGACAGCATGGGGCAAAGAAAATGAAACCGCTGCCTATAAAAACATGTTCACACAGTTTGCAGGTGAAGGAAATCTTTTTGCAGTAGTAACAGATTCATACGATATATGGCATGCCCTGGAAAATATTTGGGGCGATGCACTGTTTGATATCGTTAAAAATAACCCAGGACGCTGCATCATCAGACCAGATAGTGGAGATCCACATACAGTGCCCGCCAAAGTGATTGAAATTTTGATGCAGCGTTTCGGTTATCACACCAACAGCAAAGGCTATAAAGTTCTACCTGACAATTTAAGAGTCATACAAGGTGATGGCGTCAACATCACAAGCATCGCTGAATGCTGTGAACACCTCAAAAGTAAAGGCATCAGCACAGAGAACCTCTGCTTTGGCATGGGTGGTGCATTACACCAGCGCATTAATCGTGACACGCAGCGCTTTGCCATGAAAGCCAATGCAGTGCAGATCAGCGGCAAATGGATACCCATACAAAAAGCACCCATTACAGACAGAAATAAAGCATCCAAAGCCGGTAGACTTGCCCTTGTCAAAGGCAACACTGGCTACCAAACCATCACCAAAGATGAATGCGTGCAAGACAATCAACTTAGACCAGTCTATCGTGACGGTACCCTACTCATTGACGACAGCTTCGAGTGCATACAACAACGCGCAAGACGTTGATATTTTTATAACATCATGAGTTACCAAAGAAATTTAATTCATACTGATCTTCAACGTAGATGAATTTTGACTCAAGGCCATAAGATATACTTTAAGACCTATACAGTCAGCGCGAGACACCTGCACAAAACAACGTAAAATTAAAACGTAATACGCCAACCCAAACTAAAATATCAATAGCTTAACGGGAAAATGTACATTGGTCAGTATCACATGACGATAAGCAACTGGTTAAGTGAAAAAAAATAGCCGGCAATAATGTACTATAATTAATATAACAACAATGAACTACAAGAGTAAGCATAATGAATAAAAAAAGGGATACATTGCAAAGTGAAATGACCGGAAATACTCAATCCTCACAACATGAGAGAACGCGTGTAAATGTCAATAACTCCGATTGGAATAAAACAAAACAAGTCATCAATATAAACAAAAAATTAAATAGATTAATGCAAGAAAAAGTCAATGCTCAAAGCGACGCCACAACGGGTAATTTTGGTGGTGGGAATAGAGGCGCTAGAACAGCATATCAAGAAAGGAAGACAGCAACGGCCGAGCTAAAAGGAAAGAAAATCGAAGTGATACAGGCCTTCTTAAAATCGCCTTCAATCCAAACATTACAAGCGGTTAAAGATGCTGGGAAAGGCCGCTTGCGGGATGAAAGCAGTAAGCTGTGTGAGGCAGCATGGCTTACTTATAAGAAGATGAATCCTGAGCAAAATATGTGGCAAAAATCAAAAGCAATGCAAAACGCAAAGAAAAAAATTCAGAGCTTGATGCAAGAATCCTTAGATGCTGTCTCAGCATCAGGATCTGGTAGCTTCGGCGGCAGACGCACGGCACAAGGCAGACAAGTATATCAAGAAAAAATGAAAGCCAGATCCACTCTAAAAGCTTCTAAAGCAGGCGCGATAAAACAATTCTTAGAATCGCCATCTCAATCTGGTCTTAATGCCATACTTCTAGTGGGTCAAGGTAAGATGCGCAATGAAAGTTTACGGGTTTGTAAGGCAGTATGGTAAGGCATACCTTAAAGAGCACCCTGACGCAGGAAAATCGCAAGAGCGTGATGCAACGCATGAAAATGATAATGTGAGACCGAGGTAGCATTGTCGAAACCTTGATGACACAATGCATCACCTTAGATAATCGCATACACACATGAAGCCATTAGATGACCAATCAGAGGCAATTATGTTGAATAAGTCAGCCTACACATGGCCTACTCTACGCACTTGGGGAGCATGCCTGGCTAAAGATCCGCTGTTGTCGCGCAGTATTCACACTGCGAAATAACCCAAAAATGCTACATGAACGCTGCAATTGATCATTTAAATTTGACGTGATGCAATTATGTTGATCAGCTTGCTCTGTATTAGCCTCATCCGTGGCCTCATCACCCAAGATGGAGTCCGTCAGCCCTGGGCTGAGCAAATCCCCCTTCTGCTGCAACATCCATAAAAGCATATAATAGCGACGAGAGATGGTTTTCCCACCATAACGGTATGAGGAAAAACGGCCGGAACCACGACATGCAAGTTTATCAATAGATGCCTGATCAAGGTTAGAATGCTGTATCGGGGCTGCTTGCGGACAGTCAGAGTCCGTAGAAAATGGTTCATATACGGACACTGGCCGGTGCTGCACAAAGTGCTGGGCTATAGAATTAAGCTCTACTTGACCCGTAACCTGCAATAAAATAGTCGATAACTCGGCGCAGTATGCTGAAAAATTCAATTTATCTTGCCCGCTATAGTCTGCAGCAGCCTTACAAATAACCTCTTTAATATCCTGCAATCTTTTATTGGCCGCAGCATCATGACTATTATCCTCGCTGGGAGTTGATGCAGAGGTGCTAGCACGAATAAGCGCTTGTGCACCTTCCCTTAGTCGCTCTGAAAGTGGCCTGTTACCAAGATTTGCTAATTGCGCTTTACAAATGTCAGCATTTTTTTGAGAAACTGCTTGATCCAATGCTTCAATATTAGCTAAATACTGATTAGCAACAGCTATTACACTTGGCTCAGACGCGTCATTTTCAATAAGACCATGCTCGTTAAAAACGACTTTCACCTGCCGATTCAAATCATCAGTTATGCCGGGTTGAAACTCGACCGTGATAGCTGCATCAAACCCTGCTAGATTACGGCAAAGCTGCTCTAGCTTTCGCTGCACCTCTTCAGCTTGATCAGCTCCATTTATATCTTTCATTGCGTTTAACTGCTGTTGAATAGGATAACGGTATCGAAGTGCGGCAACCTTATTATTCAGCGGTGAATTCCTATAGTCACTCACCATTATCAGATTTTGCAAAAACATAGTCATCTTCTGAGTCATTTTACGTGGGATGTCACCCCCCCTTGCTATTAAGTCATAATAGCTGTTACACATCTTGTAGTGCACATCTTTTGCATCCAACTGGGCTTGAGCGTCTTCAGCATCCGAATCAACACACTGGTTTTCCACCTCATGCATATATCGGAGTAAAGCTGCAAATTCCAAAAACCTATCTTTGTATTTGAGAGGAACTATGATCTGGCGCATCATCTGAGACAGTGTCTCTATAGTGAGAGAGATACCATAGCGAGAGGCATTTTCGCCTTGGGACCTATCAATGTATTGACACAATAACATATTAACATCTTTGAGAGGATCAATGACAGTGTACGGCATTGAATATGCTCGGTACATCATTTCAGACAGTATTTTTTTAATGAGTGAATGCTGACACCAGTTGGCTACCTCTGCGGAATCTGTTGCCAGTAAAGCATGAAATCTCTGATCGTGTTGCAATAATGCATCCTTTGCGAGAGTAAGCGTTTTTTTGATATCTACCTGACAATAGCAATGAATCAACTCAGCGAAGAGCTGCATTTTTTGTGCCACACCAAGATCGTCACTCACTGAGATCCTAAAAATACCAAGCAGATCATTGAATTGAAAATAAGTGTGCGCACCCCCCTTACTTTGGTGAAAGGCAAGTAAATGCATATACGAAACAGTAGCATCAAATAACACCTCTGAGCCATCGGATAGGTTGATTTTCTTGGGAGTGAATGATGTTATTTTGATACTGGTGTTTAACTGCTCGCATACAAATCGGTAGAAAAAAATATGATTATGAGTAATCGAGTCCTCTTTCTTGCTAGCTTTAAAGTCCTGAAACATGCGACTATTATGACTGGAGAGATAACAGCGAACCCATCTTTTAAAGTCAGGCACCGGTTCAGAATCTTGTTCCGCTGTGCTCTGAGTACGCACTAGACTCCTTATCACATAAACTGCTTGCGCTGTGAGTAGCCGCGGCTTTACACCGGGAAAAAATTCTTGTAAGTATTCACTGAACTGACTCTCAGAATATATAGTTTTAACTTGCGCCTCAATGAACTTATTTACATCTACCGTTTTGACTAATGAGGAAGCTGGTGTCGCAGCGTGGCCATCAACAGTGGCGCGTAGCGCTTGAGAGAAAGCAGTCAGCTTTTCAACCTCAAAAGCACCATCGGAGGATTTGATATATTTTTTCATTTCATTCACAATAGTACTCACTACTACCTTTCTATATTTCTCCTCTATTTCATTCAGGGCGAGAACTTGATCAGTATTGTATTTGGATAGCTTCAAATCATGTCCATAACAAAAATATCCTTCTAACACGTCGAGAACATTGCACAAGATTTTGATACGCTCATCATCACCACCAACCAATGCGACCCACTTGTCCTTTTTTAACTGATTATCGATATCTTTAATGCGAGCTTCAATTTTCCCTTTGAATTCTAGAAGCTCAGGATCAGTAGAAAGTTCTGATATATATTTCCATAAATCATTTACCAGCAGCGGTAAAACACCGGTTAATGCGCGTTCTAAATCGGTTTTAAATGTGTTTATGCGCTCGACATACCCCCCACTATACCGACGATTAATCATCTCAGATTGACACCGTCTGGGCGCTTGTGCAATCAGCTCCAAACCCGCACCTAAATCCTGTTGCATGGCTTTAGTTAACTTTTGAAGGCTCTGTAAGGGCTGAGATAACTCTACAATAGCTTTAAAAACAGGTTGACTTATAGTCTCGATAAATCTCACCATCAACGCAAGGTGTTGCTCAATAAGCTCTTTTTTTTGCTTTTGAACAGACCATGTGATTTTCAATGATTTTTCATGAAGCGCTTGAAACTCTGAGTAATAACTATTACAACACTGCTCTCCCACAATAGCACGTATACTTTCGGCTACCTTATTGAGCTTAGGTTGTAGGTCTGCGTGATCACTCTCACTCGTACAATACTGAGTGACTTGCTGCAAGTCTTTCGGTAACATGCTTAACATGATCAAGGAGTGTTCCATTTTGTTTCTCATCTCCCTGAGATTTCGCCCAACAGAGCCACCTGGGAACATTCGACTTTTGCGCTTTGACATACAACCCTCCTAGGTTTGCGTAAATCATTTAAAATATTACCACAGATTATACTCTGTAATGTGGCGGGTTTCCTTGAGCCCCCCTTAACAGCTATTTTGTCGCTTATGCTCGTATAGTGCAATACTCGCAGCCGCAGATACGTTCAAACTTGAAACGTGCCCTGACATCGGAATTTGCGCAATGTGGTCACAGTTTTTGCTGGTCAAGGCACGCATACCACGCCCTTCGCTACCCATCACAAGGGCGATGTCGCGACACAAGTCGACATCCTGGATAGCAAGCTGTGTATTACCATCCAAGCCGACTAGCCAGACGCCGTCAGCTTGCAATACACGCATGCAGCGCGCTAAATTTGTAACGGTCAGCAACGGCACCAGCGCAGCACCGCCACAAGCCACTTTCTCAGCAGATGCAGTCATTTTGGCAGACTTATCTTTGGGCACAATCACCACATCCACAGCATACGCAGCAGCAGAACGCACACAGGCACCCAAATTACGTGGATCTTGCACACCATCCAAAATCAATGCCAAAAAACGCTCACCCGTGGCACGCTTGCGCTCAATCAAGGTCGACAAATCCTTTTCATGCAGGTGTGGCAGCGGATGACAAAAAGCAATGACGCCCTGGTGCACCGCATCCTCAGAGATTTCGCTCAGAAACTTTTGCTGGTTAGCACGCTGCACCGTGATGCCATGCTTTTTCGCAAGCAATTGTATCTCAGACTGTGCTGGAGAAAGCTTGCCCTCCAGCAGCCATAAACGCTGTACACGCTTGCGCTGTGTCTGCAGCAATTGTGACACTGTGTGTGCGCCATAAACAGCCATTAATTCACTCATTTCAGCCCCGCTGTCGAAAATATGCTTCAGATACGTTATCATAAGTGTTCTACTTACGCAGCATATGTGTCGAGGAAGACAAATATGATTAAAAAATGCCCTGCCTTGTGCTTCGCCATCACCCTACTCTGTGGCTGTCAGTCCCATTTCCCAATGCAACAAAAAAAAGCCAGTGGCCACTACGGTAATGCACCACTGTATCGCGTGAAAGGCAAAACGTATCGCATACTCGCCTCCGCAAATGGCTACGATAAACGCGGCATTGCATCGTGGTACGGGCCTCAATTTCATGGCAAGCTCACATCAACACGCGAGCGTTATGACATGTATGCCATGACGGCTGCCAGCCCTGAACTACCCCTGCCAACACGTGTACGCGTCACCAACTTGAGTAATGGCCGTTCCGTGGTGGTGCGCGTCAATGATCGCGGCCCTTTTCATGCCAATCGTATTATCGATCTGTCGTATGCTGCCGCTAAAAAACTGCGCATGATTGGACCCGGTACAGCTCAAGTAGAGGTCACAGCACTGAAAACACAACGGCCAGCAGCAAATACGACACGCCATGCAGCCATTTACTGGCAGACAGGAACATTTGCTGAGCATGCCAACGCGATCCAGCAACAAGCCTGGCTAAAACGCGAATTTCCACAGCGCCAAGCACGTGTACAACGAATCACCACAGATCATGGTGTTCGATTCCGAGTATCCATTGGACCGGAGCAAAGCCTTGACGGTGCCCAACATCTACGGGCACAATTAGCAGCACGAGGTATCTCGGATACCATTGCCTGCTCATAAGGAAGACCAATGAATTCAACGACCACCCTCACGTGGACGGATGTGCTCGCGGCTGAAAAGCAGAAAGCCTATTTCGAAGCCATCTTAAGCCATATCAACGCCGAACGCCGCGCTGGTAAGATTATCTACCCCAAAACACAAGACATGTTCAACGCCTTTAAGCTCACACCGTTCAATAACGTCAAAGTGGTGATACTTGGGCAAGATCCATACCACGGGCCAAAACAGGCACATGGATTGTCTTTCTCTGTACCAGCAGGCATTAAGCCACCTCCCTCACTCATGAATATTTTTAAGGAGCTGCAAGACGACTTAGGACTGTCTGCTGTTCAACACGGTAACCTAAGCGCTTGGGCAACGCAGGGTGTCATGCTACTCAACACCAGCCTGAGCGTGGAAGCACACCAAGCAGCATCTCATAGTCAACTGGGCTGGCAGACATTCACTGACACAGTCATCAGCGCACTTGACAACCATCCAGAAAATCTGGTGTTCATGCTCTGGGGTGGGCACGCTCGCAAAAAGAAAACACTGATCCAGCAAAAGCGCCACCTGATCATCGAGAGCGCCCACCCTTCACCGCTATCCGCCTATCGGGGATTCTTTGGCTCAAAGCCCTTCTCTCGCTGTAATTCATTTTTAGTCGAACAGGGACAGACCCCCATCGATTGGCAGCTCAAGGAAGCTTGACATGGACATGGTGCTGAGTATAATGTGGTCACCATGCCGAGGTGGTGGAATTGGTAGACACGCAAGCTTCAGGTGCTTGTGGGGGTAACCCCGTGGAGGTTCGAGTCCTCTTCTCGGCACCAGTATCTGTGCGCAATCTGCTAAGGCTTATGTATGACCATTATCGACATTCTGCAGTATCCTGACCCACGCTTAAAGCGTATCGGCCAAAAAGTCACTGTATTCGACGACGCCCTACGAAAAATAGTCGACGATATGTTTGAGACACACTATGCTGCTGATAACTGTGCCGCTCTAGCCAACACGCAAATGGCATTCGATATACCCATGCACATCACGGTGATTGATTTCTCCGATAAGAAAAATGAACCCCTGTGCCTCATCAATGCTGAAATCATCGATAAACGCGGTGAAACCAATACTGGTGAAGGCTGTATGTCTGTACCAGGTGGCATTTATGAAAAGGTCAAACGTGCCGCAGAAATCACCGTACGTGCTGCAGATCAGTATGGTAATGTTACTACTTTTGAAGCAGATGGATTCATGGCAAAATGCATTCAACATGAGCTCGATCATTTGAACGGCACATTGTTTATCGATCATGTCTCACCACTCAAAAGACAGCGTCTAGAAAAGCGCTTACAAAAACTCCACAAACAACAACGCATCTAAGTAGACACAACAGAGACAGACACTGACAGCAACATCCGTCAAAAGCTGCTTGTGCTGACGCAGGTTGTTTGATAGGCTCGAATAAGTGCTGTCAAATGGAGCTGAGCATGTCCGATAACGACCAGCGTGATAATATTCACGAACTATTCAAGGAAAAAATGGCAAATAGCAGCCAAACCGGTTTGATCACAACCGTGGTGCTGATATTCCTTGGCATCATGATGCTGATTGGCGGTTTTTTCATCGTCTCACCGGCTGAGCAAGCAGTGATGCTGCGATTTGGCGCTTATGAGCGCAGTGTTGGTCCTGGTCCACATTGGTTTCCGCCATTTGTATATCGTCGCTACGTTGTCAATATTCAGCGCATTGATAGCTTTCCATATCAATCACAAATGCTGACAGAAGATGAGAATATTGTTTCTGTTGCGGTGGCTGTGCAATACCGTGTGAACGATTCAAAAGATTACTTATTCAATGTCATTGATCCGCGAAACACACTACAACAAGCCACCTCGAGCGCCCTGAGACAGGTCGTTGGGCAAATGACGCTGAACGACATCCTCACCACAGGCCGAGAGGCATTGCGCAATCGGGTAGCGAAGCAACTCACAAAGACCATGCAGCTATATCATTCTGGCCTCATCGTCATGGATGTGACCCTACAAGCCACCAAGCCACCCAGTGAAGTCAGCGATGCTTTTAATGATGCTGTCAAGGCGCGAGAAGACAGTCAACGCTTTCAAAACAAAGCCAATGCCTATGCACGTCAAATTATGCTCAGCACACAAGGACGTATTTCACGTGTTGATCAAGATGCAAAGTCCTACTACCAAACAGTTACTTTAAAGGCCCAGGGAGCCGTGGCGAGGTATAACGCACTACTTAAAGCCTTTCAGTCGTCACCCAAGGTTACAAGGACCCGATTGTATTTAGATACAATGGACAGTGTACTGACCAAAACCAGCAACATTATTACCACATCAGGCAATCAAAACTTGACCTATCTCCCAATCGGCCGCTTACTACAAAGACAACAACCAGAGAGGAAAAAACCATGAAGCATCTCTCAAAATTTCTCACACCCATCATTATCATCGCTTTAATTGTTTTGTACTCCTCTGTATTTGTCGTCTATGAGGGGCAACGCGCCATGACGCTGCGTCTCGGTCAGCTGATACGCAACAAACAAGGACAAGTCATCGTATACCAGCCTGGATTTCATTTTAAGATCCCTTTCGTTGTGGATGTTGTGCGCATTGATGTCAGACTGAAAAATCTTGATGCCGAGACATCTAAGATTCCCACAGATCAACAAAAATACCTCCTGGTTGATTATTATGGCAAGTGGCGAATCAATGATATCCCTCTTTATTACACCCGTACTGGCGGCTACTCATCACGCGCTGTCATGCTACTCAAACAAAAATGTAATGATGCCTTGCGTGCTGCTTTTGGGAGACGCTCATTACGTGATGTCGTATCTGCTGAACGCCTAAATATCATGAACATACTCAAAGAAACTGCGAATAAAAGTGCTAAAAACCTCGGCATCGAAGTTGTCGATATGCGCATCAAGGGCATTGACCTCTTGCAGCAAGTACAAGAGTCTGTATTTCAGCGCATGAGAACAGAGCGTGAAAAGGTTGCGACACAATATCGCTACCAAGGCCGCGCGCTGGCAGAAAAAATTAGGGCTAAAGCAGACCGAAAGGCACAAATTTCATTCGCAACTGCGAAACGCGAAGCACAACGTCTGCGTGCCAAGGGCGATCTCGACGCTGCACAAGCATATAACCGTGCATACAAACAAAATGCAGAGTTCTATGACTTTTACCGCAGCTTGCTTTCATATGACAAAGTATTTCACGGAAAAAACACCGTATTGATGCTGCCTATCGACAGCCCCTACATGAAGTATTTTCGCAGCAAACAGAGTGTCGACAGCAAGTAAAGCTTGTAGCCATAAAGCATTGTCACCAATAATAAGAGTTTGAACCACATCAAACGCTAAAACATCTAGCACAGCAGCAAGTCCACTCGAAATAGGTATTATATACCCTACAGGTCATAATAAAAATACATATAATTAAATACTGTAATGTCCCAGGGGATATTAATACGTAAACACCCAAAGGGTCTTGCACCCTTGGCTATTAACAATAGCAGCAAAAATGAAAAGCTTAGAAAGCCTAATTGTGGTCCTTGGCTCACCCAATGACCAGGAAGGAAATATTTTAGAAATCGGAAGAAGCAGGCTTGAAAAATCCTTGGAGGTCCTCCAAGATAACCCTGATTCTGCTGTGATTGTCACTGGTGGATTCGGAGAACATTTCAACACCACAACAAAACCACATTGTCACTATGCCAAAGAGTATCTCAGACAAAAGTTACTAAATTCCAGCGCACTCGATAATCTCCTCAGTGAAGAAATACTGAGCTCTAACACCATCGAGGATGCCAGTTTACTTATTCCATTGGTTAAAGAACATAATATCACAAAGATGATGGTTGTGACATCAGATTTCCATTTACAGAGGGCAAAGTTTATTTTTAATCAATTCTATCCAGATGTGAGCTTGTCGTTTTATGCGTCGAACTCTCAAGACTTTAAGTCTGCTGATGAACTTTATACCCTAAGACAACACGAAGCACTATCCTTAGATAGAATGATTGATAATGGCCTCCCCGGTGTCGATTATGAGGCGCTCTTACGATCGAAAAAAATAGCACTAATAACTGGTGGCAGTGGTTTTTTAGGTAGAGCTTTTTCTAGATATTTGATTTCTGAAGGGTACATGGTTCGCACGCTTGACACATGTGCACCACAAAACAGAAAGTGCATACAGCACTTTCAGGGGGACATTAGAAATATTTCTGATGTTAGGGCTGCAGTTAAAGGTACGAACCTGGTGTTTCATCTTGCCGGTTTACTCGGCACAACTGAGCTAATTAACCGCACAATTGATGCTGTGAATGTCAATATACTTGGCACGCTTAACATCTTGGAATCATGTAGAGAATTCGGCGTTGAGAAACTGTTTTTCCCAACCAAGCCCAATACATGGTTGAATACCTACTCAATAACAAAGGAGTGTGGTGAAAAGTTTGTTCAAATGTATAGCGAGCAGTTTGGCTTGAATGTCAAGATACTACGGTGGCTAAATGCGTATGGACCAGGTCAACATACACATCCTATTCGTAAGGCCGTTCCAGTAATGATCATGCAAGCTCTTCATGGAAGAGATATAGAAATCTGGGGCACAGGAGAACAACCGGTTGATTTAATATTCACTGAAGACCTAGCAAGAATAAGTGTCGAGTACACACTCTTGGAAAAGCCAGATCCCACGATTCGAGATACTGGACTTTCAACGAGAATGACGGTCAATGAAATGGCAGAATTCATTAAACAGCTTACACGCTCGACCTCAAAAATTGTGCATCTACCCATGCGTCCTGGGGAGAAGCAAGAGATTCCTGTCGAAATGCTAGCGCCTGAACCTGCTTCTTCCGTTTTACATATACAAAAGGAAGCCATGACCGATTTGCATACTGGAATGAAGCACACCATTGACTACTATAGAGGTATTGGCAAGGAAAAAAGACTAGAGGCACTGAAGTACTTCGAAGAGCACCCATATTCTTCACAACACGAATCTACCATAAAAAGTATGCAGCGACCCTCACTGTTTTCAGGTGATGATACAGCAACCAGACCGTCTAAGCCGGCAGGTTTATTGATAGACTAGCAAGACGATCTCGTGATTGAACCAGGCGATGTGGTAGGCCTGACTCACAGTCAGGCCCTTCTCGTCAACTGGCCCTTTTGCAATAACGCCACATCCAGATTCATCCCTAACTCTTTACAAGCCACTCTCGCAAAATCACGTGGTTTATAATCAAGATAGCAACTATCTGTCTCAAGTATAGCTTCTCTCACTCAAGCTTCTTAAGCTGCTTTAGTTCAGCAGCAGTCATGTTGACGTACTTTGAATTTCACTAATAGTAAGTGCTTGCATCAACAATATGCTTACAAAACACAGAGCCGACGTTTAAATACCAGCAGCACCTTCAGCCAAGATGACTATGATTTGTTCTTCAGTCAATCGTTTACGTTTCATACAGAGCCATCCGCTTGAGATATTAATTTAACAGAAAAATCTCTTTCAGCCTCGGTATGTTTTAGGGGAACATTACCAGAATATTTTAACGTATAAAGAGATATTTTTAAGAGAAAAATAAACTAACAATTTAAGGATAGTACGCCTTGACAGGTCAATGTTTATTGTGGAGGATAAAGACTGCATACAAAAAACCTACTGACCAGCTATAAGGAGCATACCAGGTGGTTATCAAAGGACGGAGAAGTCACGTAGTCATCCAAAAATGGTTGCAGCAACAACGCAAGCGCTTTCATCTGGTGCATGCTAATCATCCGATACGCGCATTTTGGTCCGAACACGAACAACTTGCCAACAAAATATCCTCATTGAACCAGGGGAGCTACCCTTTTGGGCCGATGAGGCAGTTGCGTTGGGCAGGTAATACGGCGCAGCTATGGTGTTTCTGGGATCGTTTATTCATTCATTATCTCTATTTACGGATTAAACCTTGTTTTCCACATATCATAAGTACTCACTGTTATCATCTAAAAGGCCCCTCTACCATTAAGACCATCACCCAAAAAACATATCAAGCCCTTTCTGATCGACCTTATCGTAGGTTTTGTCGTCTTGACATTG
>JBDOIU010000002.1:0-181585 GCA_047404195.1 Coxiellaceae bacterium | reverse complement strand
TCAGAGAGCAGCAGCTGATCACACAACATTGCCGAGCAGCTGAAGCCGGTTGCTCTGCTGAGAGTATCACTGAGATTATGCAAACGATCATCAACGTCAGCCGCAATCAAGCAGCAAGTGAGAAAAAGCATACAAGAGCCATCTACCACGTCGAAGAAGACACACATGCTGTTGTGACCTACATCAAACACAAAGCATTACATGCATCAAATCATATATGCAATAACCTACAAACACTACTGTCATCTGTGATGCAAGAAAAAGATGCCCTGGGCATTCTTGCATGCAGACAAGGGGAATATCTCTCTGCTATTCAACAAAGCAATATGACAATCGTCGATTGCTGGCTGATACACCCGACACAAACTGATCAAAGCACCTTGATGCTATGCATTACACAAAAACAAGCCGACCAAAAGGATATATAACAATGATAAAAAACAAACAAAAATATCTCTTACCGATTATATGTGCCTTGATATGTCTACTACTGGGCTCACTATCAGGCGTGGTGAGTAACGTTGGCGATCGAAGCTGGTACAACCAATTAGTGAAACCCAGCTTTAATCCACCAGCATGGGTCTTTGGTCCGGTTTGGTCCATACTCTACTGCCTCATGGGCGTTGCGCTTGCATCCATCATACGCATGAAAGAGAAACGCTTGATACTACTGACTCTATTCACAGCACAAATGATTTTGAACCTCATCTGGTCGCCACTCTTTTTTCGCTGGCACTTACTCAATTGGGCACTGGCAGATATACTTGCCCTCTGGTCAATATTGACAATACTTGTATATCAAGCCCGAACACATAAGCGCATTTTTATTTGCCTACTCCCATATCTGCTGTGGGTGAGTTATGCCAGCACATTGATGATTGCACTTTGGCGACTGAACACATAACGCTATTTCACGCTTGCAACACAATACAAGGACAGCGGCAACCGCGGCTTGACAGTACGAGCTTTGGAATATATCATCCTGCATAACAAACCTAAAACGCAGGAATAGGCAATGGTTAACAAACGAAAAAAAGCCGCCGCAGACATTGCTACAAAAGCAAAAAAGACAAGAAGTGACAACGCACTTATTAAGTGCGCAGTCAAAACCAATGACCCCATCCTTTTGCAAGATCTACTATCAAAGGAAAATATTAGGCCAGAAGCACTGACCAATCTGCTGTTAGCCAGCATTAGGAGCGAATGCCTTGATACCTTTAATATTCTCATCCAAATGAAAGCGAAGCAAAATGACCCAGCAGGATGTCAACGCATTACAATGGTCTTTCATGAACACAAAGAAAGAGTCTATTCAGCAAAAAGGAAAAAGGAAACCGGCACAATGAAGCGCATGGCAGAAGCCCTAACCAAGCTCATTAAAGCAGATATCACTGGGACACCACCAACAGATGTTGAAAGTGATGGCTATGAGCACCTACTATAACATAAAGAGTTCTCACTACACAATTTATCAGGCCAATACGCTTACTCAGCAGTCAGTAGAAAAATTGCCTAAGATTGTGAATCGGGCTGAGACTGACTAAGCTCATTAGAACTGTTTGTATCTGAGCGCCTAACTGGCATAAACGTCATATTAGCCAGGCGTTTCGCTTTGCTATGATGCACTTTTGCAGCGCCAGACAAAATTGACATAACCACAACCGACAGTAACAAAAGAACAGTTGCAACAATAGCAACAGGCAATCCAGCATGTGATAGCGCCTGCCAAATGGTACAACCAATGGCGCTGGCAACTGGCAATGCGGTAAAGGCCGCTGTAGACAAAAGCAGATTCTTACAAAGAATTTCTTGCCGCAGAGAGTAACGCATCAAGCCCCTTCGAAAAAACCGCTGAATTGCAACAGCAGCTTGGGCATCTTTAACTTTTCGCAGAGGGTAACGCACCAAGCCCCCTCGAACAACCCGCTGAATTGCAACAGCAGCTTTAGCTTGGGCCTTAATTTTATTGAACTTGGAGCGTGCATGAACTCCACGAGCAAGCGTCTGAACAAGAAGCGATAATTCAAGTCGGGGTTTTGCCTTGCTGATAATGTGCTGATTTATATGTGGAATACACCCAAGCTTAGGGTTAGCAGAGCGCTCTTGCCGACAAAACTGAATGGTGTATCTTGCATAAAAAGGTGTGGCCAAACTGGAAAAAAAACGGCAAATACCTCTTAAACCATGATCAGCTTCGTTTTCTAAAGAAACAGAAGCAGGCGCACACTCCCTGATACGCCGCAAATGAGAATTGCTGTAACGCTGTAAACGCTGCAAACGAGAATACATCCAAATCATCTCGAATGTCTTTCTAGGCTGAATAAAAACATTAATTCCTCTAGTGACGCGCGAAACCTGGGGGTCTGCATCGGAGACTTGACGACAAAACCCTTCTATACGACGTGCAAAGCTAGTGCAACCTACTTTAAGAAAAAAACCAAAAAGGCGATTACTCATACTAACATATTGATCGTCATTAGTTGTTATCATATCTCGACAGGTGTAAACACCCCTCATACGCAGAAGGCGTGAATACCCCCACAATGACTTTAGTGTGTTTGAAGAATGGACTTTCAGAGCTAATGACCAAGCCTCGGTGGTTGCTACAGCTCTATGTTCAGAATAGAATTCTTCTATGGAGGCTTTTGCCTGATACAATCCTAGTGGAAAACCAGCCTTTACATCATTGTCAGTTAGCTTTGCAGGCTTTTCAAACGTGAAAAATTCTGGTAGATGCATATTATAGCTGATCATGGCACAAAAGACATGCGTAGAACCTTCCATTCGGATAACGTGATCAGGCAAATCTCTTAACCGAAGATAAGGGTCTGAATATGGCCATGGTGGATTTTTAACATCTAACAAATAGTTTCGTTTATTTCGACGCATAAACTCAAACACACTATACAGTGCAGAATAGCACTTCACGCTCCCTGCACTCTCAATTAAATCCAGTATAAACTGATCAGACAACACATTACAGCCAGGAGAAAACAATACTGACCACAATAGACTTTCATTCTCAGGATTCAAAACATTTTCAATGATTTCAGAGACAATGCCAGGTAGCTTGTGCAGAGAATTGAACCTAGGAACAAAAAGTATATGGTAAGTATCGTTGAGATAAGACCCAAACGACTCATGAAGAACACTAAGCAAACACTGACGCAGTGCAGCATCACATCGCAAAATATATAATATGATACGTAACTGCTGCACATGTTTAGAGATATTAGAGGCACGTAAATCACTGACATGAGGCTGCTTCAATATATTATGCTCGCTCTCGAACCCACAATGCCACAGGTAACGAAATAACTCACACTGCAAATCAGACAGCTCTTTTAAACTATCACGCATCATATTCTCCAATTTTTTTGTTTCACCATAAACACACACATGGTCATGCTTATTGCACTACCAGCTTGCAACTAACTCTAAGTATTCACTATATGCTATCATAAAAAAGCAAGGTGGTCAACATAAGATCACCCAACCAGATACAATAAAAGCCATACCAGATAGATAATCACTAAGGCATTGATTTAAAGGCTATTAATCAACTACCTTTGTACATCAATTTTAATAGAAGATCAGTATAATACTTGTATTGATGGCTTTAGCGGCACCCTCTCTGTGTCTTGCTGCTTATAGGCCATTGATATACTAGCACAGCTGACAGCACCAATGAGTAACAGCACCGCCAAGCCGCCACCAGCAATGGCAATTGGCAGCATCAGTGCTGTAAAAATTGGCACGAGGACTCCTGCCGCAATACCCACAGACAGTGACAATGCCAGTAGTATACCAGCAGCGATGGCACAATGTTGACTGACCTCTGAGTATCTTGGTTGTTGCTCACAAGGCTCGTGTGAATTAACAGTACATCTTGCCTTCTTCACAAGAAAACTCTGCCAGCATTTTTGAATCGCACATGCTGCTTGATATTGCTGCTTAGCCAACAACCTGGCTCGTCGCTCTAGAACCGATTGGCGACATCGAACAATACACTGCAACACGATAGCGGCATTCTTCTTTTTTTCATACGATGATCGTAGCGCTGCAAACTCATTTTGCAAACACAATATTTCATTATGGCAGTTCCTGAATGTCAGCTCAATACGTGATTGTCGTTCTCGGCAATACTTCCTAACAACACCTTCCTTTGCTTTCTCCCAAATCAGCATCAGCTCTTCATTCATATCAGATAACGCTGCAGGAACCACATCAGAAAAAATCTGCTTTAACTCATCTGCAGAATAGTCATCCATCTTTGCAGTCAGCAGACGACGCTGCATAGCTGGACTCATACCATTTCGCCCTTTCATGATCGCAGGGTTTTGTGTTGCCAATAATAAAAAGCCAGGTTGCATTAACGCTTCATTCAACAGTTTTTCATCTAAGTAACCACTGTTCAACTCATCCCATACAACAACCATTTTATGCAGCATCGCCAATTTAATTTTTTGCTGCTTCTTATCAGCTCTTTCAGATGCAGATACGCGTATAAATGTTTTTTGACTTGCATCAATAGGGCCATCTTTATACTCTACATAACCTTGCTCTTTCAAAATTGCACAAAAGAATTGTGTCTTCCCAATGCCTGGCGGTCCCTCTAGCAACAGACCACCCAAACCTGACTTACATGCCTGCCTTTGTAAGGCTAACATGTCCAGACACATACGGTAGTGCCGCAACCGTGACTGTACGCAAACAAATTTATCGATCAACATTGGCTTTTGAGCCTGCTCTGTCGACAATGATTCTGTATCGCAAAAGACTGATGTAAGCTGTGCATCTGTCAACAAATATGAACAGACGCTTTTAATGAATGACTGCACATCCTGATCGGGATGCTGCACAAACAGCTGCGCCATGAAAATCATTTCTCGCGGGGTAATCAAGCACGAACTGGTTTCTAGATCCTCGACCTTATCAGCCACATCCAGAATCGCCGTTAATGCTGCCTCATTATCTTCCAATATTGGTGCAAGACAGTGCTCTCGGTAATATTTTCTATCGAGACTATCAAAAACCACTTTGCAATCAGGGTGACGTTGAAATAAAACTGGCTCCTGCCTCAGCGTACTGTCTTCACTCGGATTACATATAAAAATAACCTTGTGCTTGTTTGCTGGATGAATTTTTCCTTGATGATATATGCTGGGCCGTTCTTGAAATAAAGTTTCAAAAAGTGTGTGATCTTGTGAGCGTAAGTTGGCTTCATCAATAATTAAATATGCATCTGAATCATTAGCATCACGCAACCAATCGCCTATTGCAGCATAACCATAGAACGCATTGCTACGCCCATCGAAACCACCTTCGTCACGTGAGAAAAAGGTGCTTTTACCACAGCCTGTTCGTCCCTGCACAACCACAATCGGTGACGTCATTAATGTATTCAGTACGAGTGCATTACGCTTATCTGTAATGCTCGCATAATCGCTATCACCTTGTCGCTCTACAACAACAGCAGCAAACCATTTTTTTGGGCATTGCGGCATCGCCGAAAAGAGTGACATATCCTCAAAAGCACAGATGAGCTTCCCCTTCGCTGCACCAGAACGCTGGCGTTCAATGAGTGATTTAATGATCTTATCGGCAATCTTGGGTTTGACCTGACCGCTTAAGATTAATGTTGATCCGCGTTTTAACTCTGCTTGAATAAAACCTTCAACTTCGATGAACTTATCTGCATCATTTTTTATATGAGGAAACAAATCTGAAAGATTCAGTTCACTGATATCGATACGCTTCGCTGCCGGGTATTCTTCCATCAGTGCTCGGCCATGAGTGCCTGCTTCATGAATACGGTCAGAATCTGAAAGAGACATTACCAGGGGATTCTGACTCTGTTCAGGAAAATAGCTGCTACTACACGCAAAAATAATTTTCAGTGTAACCTTTCTTTCTAGGCAGAGCGCCTGCATTTGATGCCACTGATCGGCGTTTAGATCACGCGTGAGCATGCAGCGAATGGCTGCCGACTCTACAAGAGGGCCTGCCTGGTACATCAATAATCCGCTCTCTTCATCAACACTATAATATCCCAAAAGCCGATGATAGGATGTTGGATTCAAAATAAACTCATCCCCGCTGAGCGGTGTGTCTGCTGATATCACGTCAAGGAAAGACCAGTCAAGCCGGCTAGCTTGAGACGCAACAGTGACTGTCAGGTTTTGAGGGATACTGATCACCTGACCTTGAACTATCAGCTGATGATACTCATTCAAATGCGCAAAGAAACGCTTAAACCTAATATCACTCCTGGATGGTGCGACCAACTTAACTTCAAACTGCTGCTCGTCATTTGATGTCGCTTCTTCAATAAGTCTATGCAACTTACCCGGAAAACAAGTTAATTTACCCGCATGATAAACATACTTTGCCAACAACGTTTTACGCCAGTAACGACCATAGCAAGGCACCTGATAGACAGTTGCGTGACCTGGTGTTATGATGGTATCAGAATGTACTGTGGACTGTGAATGAGACATCGTTTTTAAAAAACGGGATGTAAAGTCAACGCCCAATGAGTCTGCGCGTGATACGGGTAGCAATACAATCACCATCACGTCATCATGCACTCGCACACCAGATAACTGCCGCATATCATCCAATACTGGGTTTAACCTGGTGAGATCTTTATCTGTCCATGAGCTCGCATCGATAATGAGTACTCGCTTCTTGGTACTGCCATCTTCACCCTGAGTAATGTGCCGATAAAGGTCGCGCTCATTCAGATCATATTGCTGCATTGACTCACCGTCTTCAGAGCGATAGAAGTCTGTTAGAGCCAGCGAATCAGGATCATTCAACGCGATAGCAGAAACATCTTTTCTCTGTATGATGCGCCCTGTCTCATGAGCACACGCCTGTCCTGATGCTGCAAAAACAAGCAAAGAAGGATATTGATTAAGGAGTGCACCTATTAACCTTTCCTCATAGCTGATAGAAACGTTTGGCATTAGAGCTTTATTGAAATATCCTTGTGCAATATCTTGCGTTATAAATGCTTGTAACTGTGACCCATGATCGCACAATGAATGCGTATTAACTCTGTATGGTTTGCCTTGGTTTTTGGCTAGATATGCACCATCAGCGTCAGAGACGAACTCTGCAACACGCTGATCTGTCTCTTCATCTTCACCAGCCACTGCAGACAGTGTCTCAGGATCTTTGATGCTCGATGCTGTAGTTTGATTCAAAAAAATTTGGGAAAATGCATGCTTAATGAATGATGCTGAATTTGTGAGTAGATTATACAATGTCACTCTACGGTATTCATCTTGCATACCCACCTGATTAGCAAGATCGTCATCATCATCCATGTCGGCATCAGGGTAGCTCGTCACCACACTTTCACCAGTCAACGAATTGCATGCTACCCATTCTTGCTTGCTTTCAGCATACTTTGGACGTGTCACGGTTGTCTTCGCAGGACCACCACCTAGATCAATGTGGGTGCCAGTCTTGACGTCAATAATCCACGCATATACTTGAGAATATACCATCTGAACTGGACGGCTACGCTTCTGACGATAGGCATGGTAAAATGAGACCATCCTATGGCGACATACCCCGACTGATTTGTTACGCATCTCTTTCAAGCGTTTTTTTGCCGATGTATGCCTCAACTCAAATCGATACACAGTAGGCGACGTCCACTTTTTATGTTCGGCTTGCAACTGACGTTGCTTTTCCGTCAAATTTTCTGACCCAAAGCAACTTATCGGAACACGTAAACGGTATCGCATATTAATTGGCAATGTTGTCACAAATTCAGGAAAACGGATGACATATGACTGAGCATGTTTATCAAACATAAGCTCAAACTGATAACCTTCTTGACATATCACATCTCTGACCTGATTTAATGTGGTATAGTCAGGGAGCATTTGCCAATGTTTACCTCCCATCAGTGGCACATCAAATACATACTCATGATAGTCATCCGTAACTTGATTGCCCTCAGTCACATCACGTAAATCAAATGAGCCACGCATTAATTGAAAAGAACGCTCCGAGTTCTCTTCGAAAAACTTCAACGATGTAAATACTTTTGTGCGAATAACCCCTGGTCTGATTTCCGGCGCACAACCCAATGGCTGACAATAATCAATCACCTGAAAATGTGAGTCAGGGTCGTGCCCCATGAATGTATCACATATGGATGGTACATTTGGATCATGACCGCCATTCTTGCTACTGATAGATTGTCTGCCACCTGACTTTCTGCTGCCTGACGCATTGGACTGCGCGATGACCTCATTATCTATACCCGCTATTTTTTCTCTATCGAACAATGAGCAGTAACTTTTTTTTAATTCAGCCTCAAGTTTGCGAATATCTTTTTCAGGCATGACGCTTACACAAGTATATTTATCCAAAATATCCTGTGGCACAGTGTTAATTAAATCGATATAAAGCACTTTATGTGACGTTTTAGAACGCGATGCGAATAGCTTGTCAAGATCTTCATGTGTCCTTACTGTATGATCAAAATTGATCGTGACCTTTATATAAGAATACAAACCAGTCCGTTTAGAGTCAGCAACTATACCTAAATCATTTGCACTAAAAAAACTATAGTCAAAGCCATCAAACTGATTAGATATTGCATTCACGGTCATCATGCAAACGCCAACTAGATCCGTCTCAAAAACAGTGTTATATACAGCATGAACTTCTTTGGAGTAATGATGTAAATCCCACATAATATTAAGTGGATCATCGCATAAATTCACAGACTTTCCCATAGTTATCCAGTGATGTACTGCAGTACAGATGAAGCACCTATCTTGTGGGTCAACCTCTTTGAACAAGTTTAATATTGTCTCATGCTCACCACCACCAGGATGCAAAAAATCATCTGTCATGTACAGCTGATCAGCTGGAATGCCCACTTGGGCATGAAATGCATCATAAATTTCCTTGTCAGAAGCGGGACTGTAATACCAAGGAGTCCATTGTAATTTATCAGGGTCAGTCACACGAATACACGTGCCATCAAAATAACAATACAGTGCATGGCCTTCGCGCAAAAGCTTGCTCAGTAACGCAAGATATTCCTTGAAACGATGGGCCTTCAGAAACAAGGTGTCTTTCCACCTCAAAACAATTGTTTTTTTTGTTTGCTTTTCACCATCATATTGTCGCCACCGTAATCGTGCGCCATCAACAACCAACTCACCATCACCATCAGGCACATCAGAGAGCTGTGACGCACCATTTTCTGAAAAATGCTGCAATTTAGGCTGCAATATTTGAAAATATTGCTCATGATCACATGTTTCAATGATCTGGATATTGGCTGGCAAACCTTGCATGAATTGTTCATCTGGCTTGCATCCTGGGTAATAATAAATCACTTTTATGCGACTACACTTCTTAAATACCTCACAACTAAACTGAGTGTTGTTTCTCGGCAACACGATCCAATCGATCCCTTTACAATCAGAAAACGCTGTATCATGAATACTATTCAGTGCTAATGGCAATTCAATTGATGTTAACTGTTCACAGCTTGAAAATGCACCTTCCTCGATATGAGTCACTGTGCCTGGCAAGGTTATTGACTTTAATTCTTTAAATCCACTGAATGCATAACAACCAATCTTAGTCACAGCACCATGAGCAAACAAACTTAATCGACTCAAGTCAAGTACACCATCCTGATAAATGGGTGTGGAATGTCTAAACGGTTGCCACTCAACAAATTCTTTTATATGCTCAGGGGCACTATCTACACTTTGCAGAGTAACAACAACCCTCTGATTATCTCTGTGTTCATAGCTAATAATTTTCCATTCCTTAGCTGCAACCCTAGTGATTTCACAACCTATTGGAAAAGCATCGCCAGCAACGTCACAATCATGCGCAACCGTTATTCTCGTTATTTTGCTACAACCTTCAAATGTACCACTCGTAATTTTTTGTAGCCCTAATGGTACTTCTTTCAGTGCTAATGAAGTACAACCATAAAACGCACCACATCCAATAGACGTCACCCCTGCCGGCAACGCCGTCAGTGCTAATGAAGCACAATCTCCAAACACACATGTCAAAATACGCGTCACCCCTGCTGGCAACGCCGTCAGTGCTAATGAAGTACAACCAGCAAACGCAAATTCCCCAATATGCGTCACCCCCTCTGGCAACGCCGTCAGTGCTAATGAAGTACAACCAGCAAACGCACCGTCCCCAATATGCGTCACTCCTGCTGGTAACGCCGTCAGTACTAATAAAGTACAATCATGGAACTCAAGTTCCCCAATACGCGTCACACCTGCTGGTAAAGTCATTGTCTTTATTTCGCTCAAACCCAAGAAAGCTCTTGGCCCTATTTGAGTGACATCTCTCAAACAAGAAAGATCTAAGTGGCCATCGTGAAAGTCGATCTTATAGCTTTTTTTGGTACTTAGCAGAATAATTGCTTTGTCTAAATGGATTTTACACTGTGTAATTGCTATCATTTTTTTCCCCTGAGTAATGCGTTAAAACAAAACTAGGCGCCATCGACAAGATAGCTATTATCAAACAGCATAACGTGTCATTTAGCGCGTATCTGCCGCTGGCTTAGACAACATCCAGTAAACCAGCATGATCAATGGCACTAATATATCAGTGTAGAGAATCGCACCCGCATTTGATTCAGCATGATTATGTGCAGTAACTATCTGGTAAATATGCCCAGCGCCAGCGCCAACAGTAAATACTGCAGTTGCCAATATAACAGTCAATGCAAAAAAGCGCTCTGGCTTTGCATAAGCCATAAAACCCAATACCGCTACACTTAAGTTTGCAAGCCCTACCTCAAATTGAAACGGTGATGGTGCCCAACCTATTTTGGCTGCAGTCAAGTTTGGGAGACACAAATGCATTATCCCAGACCAAGTGAATGCTATGCCACAAAACCACAAAAGCAAATAACGTAAGGTATTCTCGTAACGATTCATACCCACTGGCTTTTTCAGACAACCCAGTGCAATTGCCAAAATAGCCATCCATGTAAATACATTCGCAATTAACCATGTCACGATAGATTCAATAACACCATTCATTCAGGATTCCCCCTATAGTCATCATACAAAACGATACGCAATAGGGCCACGTTGAGTGGCCCCAACCTTCAGTCAATCTTTAGCCTAAAGACTAACTGTCTTCGCGACGTAAGAATGCTGGAATACTGAGATATTCATCTTCGTCTTCAACACCGGCACCAACAAGTTGCGCTGCTTCTTGGTTACGCACAATAGCTGGACGATCTAGTTGGCGATAATCGACTTGACCATCTGCACGCACAGCATGAATGGCTTTTTTCAGACCGACTTCAGTGGCTTGCTTGCCTTTTTGGCCTAAACCTGTCACTACAACGGTGACACGCAACTCACCTTCAGGCATTTCAGAGTCAATGACTGTTCCCACAACAACAGTGGCTGTATCAGATGCAAATGATTTAATGGCTTCACCAACTACTTCAAACTCACCAATGGACATATCCATTCCGGCAGTGATATTGACCAATACGCCT
Source organism: Coxiellaceae bacterium (assembly GCA_047404195.1). GTDB lineage: Bacteria > Pseudomonadota > Gammaproteobacteria > JAJRRL01 > JAJRRL01 > JAJRRL01. The sequence goes on along the minus strand of JBDOIU010000002.1, from coordinate 170,049 downwards.
TGCGCACCACTGAAGTTGATGTCTTCCAATAACGGACTGGCAATAGCTGACTCGGCCGCTTCTAAAGCGCGATTCTCACCTCGGCTGACACCTGTCCCCATCATGGCCATGCCCATTTCAGACATCACCGTGCGCACGTCAGCAAAGTCAACGTTGATCAAACCTGGACGTGTGATCAAGTCAGCGATACCTTGCACTGCACCATATAACACATTGTTTGCTGCTTTGAATGCATCTAATAATGAAATATTCTTACCGAGCACATTCAATAATTTATTATTTGGAATGGTGATCAAGGAATCCACATAACTGGCTAAAGCATTCACGCCTTTATTGGCAATTTCCATGCGTTTACGGCCCTCGAACGCAAATGGTTTTGTGACCACAGCCACCGTCAATATGCCCATTTCTTTCGCTATTTCTGCGACAATTGGTGCAGAACCGGTACCTGTTCCACCACCCATACCGGCAGTTAAAAATATCATATCACTGCCTTGCAATACTTCACGCAAACGCTCTCGATTCTCTTCAGCAGCCTGCCGACCCACTTCAGGATTTGCACCAGCACCCAGTCCACGTGTCAACTCTTCACCAATCTGAATCACTTTATTGGCATTAGAGCGTCCGAGCGCCTGTACATCTGTGTTACAACAAATGAACTCTACACCGTCAATGCCTTGCGCAACCATGTGCTCAACGGCATTACTACCACCGCCACCCAGGCCTATAACCGTGATTTTCGCCTCTTGTGATGCAACATCTTCTACTTGAAACATAATTCTGTCTCCCTCTAAATAAAGTTTAAAAATTACCTTGAAACCAGCTGCGCATACGTGCCCAAAGACCAGCGCTACTTTCAAGGTCCAAATAATTCTGTGTCTGCTGATGACTGCGATAGCCATGCAACAATAAACCCGCACCCGTGGCGTAGCTCGGATTCTCCATCACACTTGGCAGTCCACCAATATGCACAGGTTTACCCAAACGGACAGAAGATTGCAAGGTTTGCTCTGCCAACGCCAGTAAACGCGGCATTTGAGCGGCACCACCAGTCAATACGATACCACCTGCCAGGCTTTCTGAGAAGCCACTGCGGCGTAACTCGGCAGAAATAATTGAAAATAACTCTTCATAACGTGCCTCGATGATTTGTGATAGTGCACGCTTCGACACACGCCGCATAGAACGCGCAGACACTGTTGGCACTTCGATCTCCGCATCAGCTGCTACATGTGTTGACATAGCGCACCCATGTAAGCACTTCAACTGCTCTGCGTGTGACGTGGGCGTACGAATTGCCATGGCAATATCGTTGGTCACATGATCGCCCGCAATGGGAATCACTGCTGTGTGACGAATGGCACCTTCTGTGAATATGGCGATGTCAGTGGTGCCTCCACCGATATCGATCAAACAAACACCCAACTCTTTTTCATCATCGCTGAGCACAGCATAGCTGGATGCCAACTGCTCTAATACGATATCGCCCACGGCCAAACCGCAGCGTGAAACACATTTAGCAATATTCTGCGCAGCACTGACTGCACCTGTTACAATATGTACACGTGATTCTAGACGCACACCAGACATGCCGACTGGCTCTCGCACACCGTCTTCATTATCAACGGTAAATGCCTGCGGTAAAACATGCAAAATTTTCTGGTTAGTCGGAATGGCAACCGCCTTGGCAGCATCAATGACCCTATCGACATCAGTGGACTGAACCTCTCTATCACGAATGGCTACGATACCATGTGAATTCAAACTCTGTATATGACTGCCTGAGATGCCAGTGAAGCAAGAATGGATATGACAACCAGCCATCAGCTCTGCCTCTTCTACTGCCCGCTTGATCGCTGTCACAGTCGCTTCAATATTGACCACTACCCCACGTTTCAAACCACGGGAAGGGTGTGAACCAAAACCAATCACATCAATGCCGCCCTGCGCATTCACTTCACCTACAAATGCCGCTACCTTACTGGTGCCAATATCTAGGGCAACAATCAAACCATCATCTTTGCTTGCCATTATTCAACGCTCTCCATCATACACAGACGTCACAGGCACCACTGCCCGCACGCATAATGTTGTTAGTATAGTTAATTAGGTACCAATACACTAGAGAAAATGCTTACAAAAGAACACTTTAAGCCACATTTTATGGTTGTTTTTGTGCATTTTTGCTCTGATTGTTTTTTTTATGTACTAAAATCTGCCGACATCGTGCTGATGACTGCTTGGGTGACGCCATTGAATGGCCATTCCATTGTTGTAACGTAGATCAATTCGCGCAATTTGCTGCATGCGTGGTAACAATTTTTTACCTGTGCGCGCAAGCCAACGCGCCAAAATATGCCGCGCATGCTTTTGTGCGACATGAATTTGTGTCTGCTGCTGCAAATCAATACGCCAAGAAGAAGGCGACTCTTCACTGATACTGTGACACACCAACTGATGCTGCCCCAATAGCTGGCTGATATTCTGATAGGTGCCCCAAACTTGTTCAGGTGACAATGACTCAGCAGACAATATCGGCAACTTTTGTGGAAAGCTTGACATGGGCGGGTGAAATGGCTTTTTCTGTTCATCTAACAACCACTCCTCATTCCAAACAGCGATGGCACGCTTTTCTTTTAATACAATGTCTAAGCGGTCTGGCCAAACACGTCGCACAGCCACTTGCTTCACCCATGGTAGCAACATGAGTTGCTGATGTAAACGGTGCGTATTCATGGCAAAAAAGTTTTGCTGCTGCTGTTGCGCCAAAAGGTAAGTAATCTCGGCGATGGTGGTGTGATGCCCCTGACGATACAAATGCACTTGCCGAAAAGCGAAACGTGGACTTGTCAAAAGCAGCCAGCCACAGATAAATGCAGCCACAAATGCGGCCAAGACCCCAATAATGAGGAAGCAATAATGTCGGCGCACCTGCACGACTGATGCTTGCTGCGCTCCATCAGTGTGTCTGGTTGCTTGTTGCTGCTGCCAAGCCATCGGCCTCTCCCGTGAATGACACTTTAAACCATGCTAACCGGCTTCTACTGTGGCGGCAATCTGGCTGGTTTGTAATGTGCCAGCCAGTGACCCGACACTGCCAGCACCTTGCAGTAGCAGGATATCATTGTCCCGCATATGAGTTGCTAAACATCCCATGATCTCTGTTTCACCAGTCAACAATGGTGGTGTTGCTGCCTGCTCTGCGATCTCTTTTGCCAGCCTCACACTGGTAACCCCATCAACGGGTGCTTCTGATGCCGCATAAATCGGTAACAAAATCAAACAATCCACCTGCGCTAAAACCTGCACAAACTCATTCCAGAGTGATGCTGTTCTTGAGTAGCGGTGTGGCTGAAACACCATACAAATACGTCGCTCTGGCCAAGCAGATCGAACAGCATCAATGGTCACCGCTATTTCACGTGGGTGATGCCCATAATCTTCTAACAACAATGCCGTTCGACCGGCTATATCAGTATCACCATGCAGTGTCAAACGTCGCTTGACGCCTTGAAAACCACTGAAATTGATATTGCGTTGAAAACCATGCTGCTTGGCCGCCCAATGCTGCGCACAAATCGCTGCGGTGGCATTTAAAATATTGTGTTGCCCAGGCAATGGTATTTGCACAGACACTGACTCACCATCTGGCAAGCAGCATTGTGCCTTTGCATGACCATTAACCACACCATAATCAGACAAAACCACGTCAGCATGCGCAGAGAAACCGTAGGTGAGGCATGGCGATGTCACTGATGGCAAAATTGCCTGTACACCGGGGTCATCAGCACATAGAATCGCCAAACCATCGCTGGGTAAACGCTCTATCAGAGCAATAAAGCTGCGCTTCAGCACTTCAAAACACCCATCATATGCCGCTAAATGATCCACATCAATGTTCGTAACAATCAAACATTGCGGCAATAAACACATGAATGAACCATCACTTTCATCGGACTCTAAGACGCAAATTTCACCATCATATAACGCTGCTGTACTTGCTGCCCCGGCCAACTCAGCACCAACGTAGTAGCTGGTTGGCCCTTGCTGCTGCAACAAATGACATAACATGGCCGTTGTTGTGGTTTTACCATGTGTACCAGACACGACCAGGTTGGGCTGTTCATTGGCTAGCGCAGCCAAAACCTCACCACGGCGAAAACAAGGAATACCAGCTGCTCTAGCCGCCCGTAACTCAACATGATCCGCTGTCACAGCGCTGGTATACACACACAACTGCGCATTGGCAACATGTGCCGCGGCATGTCCACGATGGATCTGTACACCCAATGAACGCAAATGTGCGCAACGCTCACTATCGGAAGTGTCTGAACCCGTGATTTGATAGCCTTTCGCTAACAACCACTCTGCCAAACCGGACATCCCCATACCGCCAATACCAACACAATGAATACGCCGCACACCAGCACATTGAGCCTGACAATAGGCAGACTCTTCCGCCACTAATCGCCTGAGTGCAGTACGGTAGCGTGAGACAGTCGCTGCAGTACGCAATTGCCGATAGCAAACACTCAAGATATGGGTGGTCACACCCGCGCGGTGCTGAGCATATGCCGCCTGCGCCATCTGTCGGCGTTGCACTGGATCCTGCTGAAATGTCTGCAGCCAACTCAATACTGTTGCCACCTCAAAGTCATCCTGCGCAATGACCCATGCTGCTGCATTCTGGGCGTAAGTCTCTGCATTATGCTGCTGATGATTGTCAACGGCTGTCGGCAATGGCAGCAAGATACTGGGCACGGCCATGGCAGCACATTCAGCCAATGTCATGGCGCCAGCACGACATAAAACCAGATCCGCCCATTCATAAGCAGCTCGCATATCCTGAATAAAGGCAATCGCCTCAACCCCAGCAGCATCAGCATAAACTGCTCGCAAATGCGCATAATCTGCTTGCCCACACTGATGCCGACAACTGATCGCAAACCCAACTGCTCGGCAATGTGCCAGTAACGCTTCGACCCGAGTATTAATGGCCTGTGCTCCCTGACTGCCTCCCAAAACCAACAAACGCAATGGTCGCTCTGTCTCAATCGCTTGTGTGAAATCTGGCATGACTTGCTGGCAATCCTCACGCACAGGATTACCACAGGTAATGGCAGCCAACTGTTTGGCATAAGCTGCTGGGTCAGCTGTCAAAAGACAGCGCGCAAAGCGGGATAAAACACGGTTAGCCAAACCCGCTCGGCTATTCTGCTCATGCGTTACCAATGGAATGCGACATAGCCAAGCAGCACAGCCAACCGGTACTGTCACATAACCCCCAAAAGTGATCACCATTGCTGGACGATACCGCCATAGATGCCACAAAGACCGCACAGATGAACGCAACAATGCAACACAACCTGTTAATTTGCGCCAAAGCCCACCACCACGCCAAGGTCGCATTGGAATAGGCTGGTAAGTAAAATCCGCTGGCACCCAAGCCCGCGTCTTGGCATCCGTGGTACCAAACCAAACGACCCGACAACCATCTTTTTGTAATGCCCGCCCAACGGCGACGCCTGGAAAGATATGACCACCACTGCCACCTGCTGCAATGACAATACACTGCGCTTGTTTCTTGCTCATGAGCACCTCTTTATGGGTCGCTGACTGAGCTCATAAGCCACTCGCATAAGCAAACCTGCTGCTATACAAGATACCAGTAAGCTACTGCCACCATAACTGACAAATGGCAAGGTCAATCCCTTAGTCGGCAGTAAACCCATATTCACTCCCAGGTTGATCGTGACTTGGTAAGCAAACCATGTGCCGATGGCGAAGCATATGTAAGCTGAAAATAAAGCCCCTTGCTGCCGACAACGATCACCCAAATGCAAGGCACGCACGATGAACAGCGCCAATAAAAATAAAACAACCACCGCACCAAATAAACCAAACTCTTCTGCAATCACCGCGTAAATGAAGTCGGTATGTGCTTCTGGCAAATAATATAATTTTTGTAAACCATTACCCAGCCCTACCCCAAACAAACCACCACGCCCAAAAGCAATTAAGGATTGTGTCAACTGGTAGCCAGAGCCAAAGGCATCGCGCCAAGGATGCATGAATGCCATCAAACGCGTTAGGCGATAGGGTGACCACAGTACCAACGCAACAACCAGACACGCAACAGCAAGCGATAATAGTATGAACGCACGCCGCGGTGCTTGTGCTAAAAACAACACACTCAATGTCATTAACATGGCAATGGCGGCAGAACCAAAATTTGGCTCAAGTAGTAGCAACAGCGTTGTTAAGCCACAGACAGCCAACGGGGGTAGCAACGCCAACGACTGTGTACGCAAACGCTCTGCATGTTTAGTCGCGTAACTGGCCAAGAACAACACCAAAGACAACATCATGATCTCAGACGCCTGAATGGTGAAAAAAGGCAAGGCCAACCAACGCCGGCTACCATTCACCGTATGCGCCAAACCTGGCAGTAACACAACCACCAAACATGCCAGTCCCAACAACAAGGCCCACGGCGCCATCGCCTGCCAACGCACCATAGGCACTAACACGGTGAGTACCATGGCCACAATACCCAAACATAAGTAGATGACTTCTCGTGATACGAAATGAAAAGGGGTATGGAATTGATGATCAGAAATGACCATTGACGTGGAAGCCACCATCACGAAGCCAATCAATAGCAAAAAAAATCAATGCCAAACACAACCATTGGTCAACACCTGAGCCACGCTCATTGTCGAGTGATCGCCTTGCTGCTTGTTTCAACTCGCCTCTCCCGCATCTGCTAATGCTGACACATGCTGCATAAAGCAGTCACCACGCGCAGCATAACCACTGAACATATCAAAGCTGGCACAGGCTGGCGCCAATAACACCGCATCACCTGGCTGAGCCAATTGTTGTGCAGTGTGTACCGCTTCTTGCATTGACTCTACCAGGGACACCGGCACTTGTCGCCCAAAAAGCGCGGCAAACAGTGTGCGATCTTCCCCCAAAGCCAGCACAGCACGCAAAGATGGTGCATATTGCATCAATGCACTGAGTTCCGCTGCTTTGGATTGTCCCCCCACTATCAGGACCAACGAACGTCCCGATGCTGATAGCGCAGCCACGCTGGCACAAGCAGAGGCCACATTGGTTGCTTTCGAGTCGTTATACCAGTCAACACCCGCAACACTTCGCACCCACTGACAACGATGTGGTAATCCCTTGAATGCCACACAAGCAGCCAACGGCTGTGTTAATGGCAAATCCAACGCTGTGATCACCGCAGCCACTGCCAATACATTACTGATCTGGTGCGGCAATGTTTGCTGACAATGCGATACCGGCAACAGAGGCTGGCCTTGCCAGGCCAATTGTCGACCAACGTCAGTCTCTATACACGACATATCAGCTGGCTCTGTAACGGAAAATGTGGTGGTTGCTGATGGCAATAAATGACGTAATGCCTGCTCAATAATCATTTTTTGACAACCGTGACTGATCTTCAACTTCGCTTGTTCATACGCCTTAAAATCCCCATGCCAGTCAATATGATCCGGACTGATATTCAATAATACAGCCACGTCAGCTGCTAAATGATCCGTGTAATAAAGCTGGAAACTGGACAATTCACACACATAAAAGTCGGGGGGCGCTTGCTGCAATGCCTCCAATACCGGTAAACCAATATTGCCACAAACGATCACTGATTTGCCGGCCGCCTGTAATGCCTGCCCCAGCAAGGTAGTCACCGTGGTTTTGCCATTCGAACCAGTGATGGCAATCAACGGGCGCTGCCGTGCAGCTGCAAAGAGAGCGACATCGCATACAATACGCACACCACGCGCCCTTGCTGCCACAATAGCTGGGGTTGTAGGTGGCACACCTGGACTGACGACCAACACGGTGGCATCACAGCATAGCGTGCGACAAACTTCTCCAAATACACACTTGAGATCAGCAAACTCAGTCTGACAGTCCGCCTGCTTAGGTGGGCATTCACGCGAATCAGTCACAGCAACATGCGACGTAAACTGCCGCAAGTAGCGCACCACTGACCAACCCGTTAAGCCACAACCCACCACGCAAAATCGATCCTGGGCGGTAAAACCCGGTACAACCATTTTCTATGCTCCTACAGCAAAAACAACGCCAATCCCAATAACAATAATAGTAAAGATAATATCCAAAAACGCACTGTTACCAATATTTCCGGCCAGCCTGATAATTCGAAGTGATGATGTATCGGCGCCATTTTAAAAATACGCTTTCCACGATAGCGAAAACTCACCACCTGTAAAATCACCGACAAAGTTTCCAACACAAAAATACCACCCATTAATACCAAATACAGCTCAGCACGCAATACCACGGCAATCAGCCCAACCAGCGCACCCAAACTCAGTGAACCCGTATCACCCATCATGATGCTGGCCGGATGCGCATTAAACCATAAAAACGCCAACAATGCCCCAACCATCGCTGATAGCATGATGGCAGCAACTGCTGTATCAGCCACGATAGGTAGACGCAAGCTGGCTGCCAATGAAGCATGACCTAACACAACGGCCATTACTATAAAACCGAGCGATAAGAAAATTAAGGGCATACTGACCAAGCCATCCAACCCATCCGTCAAGTTCACCGCATTACTACTTGCAACCATGACAATGGCGCCAAGCACAACGACTCCCCAGGATAAATTCGGTACCCAAACCTTGCACCCTGGTATTAAAATCTGTGCTGTACTGGGGGTCCAATAGTATAATAAGGCGCATGCAATGACTGCTATGCAGCACTGTCCCAAAAATTTATAACGTGCCAGCATACCAGCGCTGGATGAAGCACGAATCTTTTGCCAATCATCCTGCGCACCCAACAAAGCGGTGAGCAACAAGACACCACACAACAACCAAAAAAGATGGTTATGTATCGGCGCCCACAAACACATTGCAACCAAAATGCCTGACACAATGAGCGCACCCCCCATTGTCGGTACGCCAGCCTTCTTTTGATGTGACTCCGGTCCTAGCTCACGAATGACTTGACCAATACGACGTTTTTGTAACGCTGCAATAAATGGCTTTGCAAATAAAAATACCCATGCGCCTGCAGTCAATGCAGCCAATAAGCAACACCAAGTCCATGACAAATGCATTAACCAAGCATTGATCATCACATCACCTCCTGCAATGCTGCGGTGACCAGGTTTAAATTCATCCCATTAGAGCCTTTGACACAAATGGCCACATCAGCGTGCAAAGCTGGCAGCAGCTCAGCAATCAAAGCCTCTTGTGTCGCAAAATACTGTCCACCTTCACCAAAGGCTTGCACAGCTGACTGCATGTGCTCTCCGATGGCATACAATCGATCGATGCCGCATTCGCGCGCACGTCGCACCATATTTTCATGATATAACGCCGCCTCATCACCCAACTCAAACATATCACCCAACACCATGTAATGCTGCTGTCTTGGCATGGACATCAACACATTCATCGCTGCAGTGACGGCTGTGGGGTTGGCATTGTAGGTATCATCAATGATCAAGCTGCCATTTCTTCCTGGCAATGCTTGCAAACGCCTTTCTGGTACAGGTACATGATTCACACCACGAATGATATCATCCAATGAAATACCCAAGGCACTGGCAACAGCTGCTGCTGCCAACACATTCGTCACATTGTGCTCACCCAATAACGGGCAATTCACCGCAGCAGTATGACCAGCCACGGTGAGCAAAAATTGTAAGTGCCCATCACTGGCAACACGCACTTCAGTTGCAGTAATATCAACTTGCTGCTGTCGTGAAAATTGAAGTATGGCAACCCCTTTTGGCACCATAGATAACCATTGCCAGGCATATGGGTCATCTGCGTTGATAATGGCTTTACCACCAACGGGCAGTGACTCATATATCGCACCTTTTTCACGCACGATATCAAAAACAGAGTTCAAGCCCTGTAAATGCACTGGTGCTGCCATGGTCACGACTGCTACCGTCGGTGATACGATACCGGACAAATGTGAAATCTCACCCGGACCACTGGTGCCCACTTCTGCAACACAGAACTCATGGTTAGCACGCAAACCCAACAAAGTGAGTGGTACCCCCACATGGTTATTATAACTTTTGATACTGGCGTGTGTTAAACCCACATGGCCCAAAATCGATTCAAGCAATGCGCGTGTCGTGGTCTTACCACAACTACCCGTGACTGCAACCACAGGTAAAACATGTTGGCGCCGCCAGAAAGCTGCCAAGGACTGCAAAAAAAGCAAACAATCCTGCACCTTTAAACACGGCAATGTTGTTTCAACATCACGTGACACCACAGCTGCCGCAGCTAAGCCTTCACAATCTTGCACAAAGTCATGCCCGTCAGATGACTCGCCTGGCAAAGCCACAAATAAACAGCCGGGCGTGGCGGCTCTCGAATCAATACAAATGTCTTGAATGTCAAAATCCTGACCCTGCCATTGCAAACCCACTGAGGCGGCCAAAGACGAAAGCTGCATGCTTTTCTCCTGAATATTAAGTACGTCGCGCTGGTATTACGCCTATGCAGCTTAGCATTTTGGTGTCAGTTTTACCAGAAGCAGCAAAGACTGCGACCAGCAAATTTATCGGCGCATTTTTGTGTATTAAACATTGTCACGAGAGGGCAGCACAAAACATGAACGGCTCCTCAATCAACCTTTCATGCTGGCGGAAGTGGTAAATCAATGTCTGCGCGCCCAGCTGACACGACTGGCTGTGGCAAAGCCACTACTTTAGGCTGATGATAGACTGGAATACTGGGCTTGCTATGTGGTTGTCGCTGCCGTGCGCTGTGCTGCTCAGACATGCGGCGCTTACGTAAAGCCACATGCGTGGGTTGAGTATGTGATGCCGGTTCATATGCTGATAAATACTCACGAATCAACGCTTGTGGCACACCCAGGTGTTCGGCCCAACGTGTTAAGTCTGGCGATACGCAATCCACTGGCTGACCCAACCAGGTGTTCACTTGCTGTAAATCAGCCGGCGACAATGTGCCAACATTCAACTTCAGTGCCAGAAAATCATCTATGTAGTCATATCGATACTGTGACCACTGCGTGATTGCATCAAAAACATTAGAAATAGCAGACAATAAGTCTACCATTGTTTTTGATCCCGCACGGTAAGCAACCTGAGTCGCTAACAATTGAGCTTGTGCTGCCCGTACGCTTTCATGTGCAGCCTCAATCAGTGACTTAGCATTCAGCACATGAAAATAGTGGTTGCGGGTTATCTGCGTCAGTTGGCGAAAGGCAGTGCGTTGCTGATCACTGGCAGCAAGATACTCGTATCGTGCCTTTTGCGTGTCAGCAAATCGAAAACCACCCTCAAAAATCGGCAGACTGACGCTTAAACCAACAGCAGCATGCTTCATCTTTGAGCCAGTACCCAGGCTTTGGTTAGATGTCTCGTAAGTGTAACCTGCCGTCGCATCCACTGTTGGCAAGAAAGCTGTTTTCTTTGTGCGTATGCTGTTGCGTGCCGAAAGTACGCGCATTCTTTCTGCTTTGAGCATATAGTTTTGTTTTGCAGCTCGCTTTACCCACGCCGATGCCACTTTCGGAGCCGGCGAAATGACTGGCAGATGCAAAGGTAGCCCCTTCAAGCGTGTTGGCCGCTGGTTAATGATGGCTGCCAGCGCTTCACGATCGTCTTTCAAATGTATTCTTTGCTCAATAACGCCGGCCTTGGCCAGTTCATAAGATGCTCGGGCATTCAATACATCCGTCTTGGCGACCAATCCTTTTTTGTAAGCAACATTGGCCGTATCCAAAGCGGATTGCAAAACAATGCGATTTGCCATGGCATATTGTAGTGCGTCTAATTGACGCAGTACTTTAAAATATGCCTGTGCAGTCCGCATCATCAACTGCTGACCAGCATATAAATAAGTTGCCGTTGCAGCACGCAAATCATAACCAGCACCCGCAATCTTGGACCATGTATCCACATGAAATATCGGCTGCGTCAATTGCAAGCTGTAGTCCACACTATTGTAGTAATTGCTGCCATTCACAGTTGGCATTGAGTCAGTGATGGTAGAATACTCTCGTTTCAACGTGCCACCAAAGCTGATATTAGGTGCTAATCCAGACCCGGCAGAGCCATTCCCCAAGTAAGATAAAGCGTGCTGCTCTTTAGCAACCAACCAAGTGGCACGTGCACGTTGATATGTTGTGTCCTGCTGCAATGCACGTTGATATATTTGCACCAAATCATCGGCGTGCGCATTCACAGCCAAACTAAGCAAGCAAGCACATAATACTGAATAACGCTGAAACACCAAGAAACCTCTCATCAAGCTGCAAAGCAAATAACTGAAGTGCACCAATCATAGCTGAAATGAGGCCTAGCACTCAACCGCATCGGGTCAAGATGTACAAATGCCAACCAAAACAAGCAAAAAATAGCAGAGCCCTGTGTATTGATTCACCAAGAAAGCACGCAACATGGCAGGTGAGTGCCGCTGACGATGATAGCCATGCTGGTGAACCAATGTGAATATCGCTAATAACCAAGGGATCAATATCCAAGCTGTCCAGCCTTGTATCCATGCCAGAAATAACCACAATACGGCAATCAAAGCTTGTAAGAGCATCACAAATGGAATGGCATATTCACCCAGCGCAATCGCAGAAGAGCGCACGCCAATGCGACAATCATCTTCACGATCCATCAGCGCATATTGCGTGTCATAGGCTACCGGCCAGCATGCTGCAATGCCCCATAACAACCAAACATTGATATTGAATACATGCCCAGTGGCCGCAGCCACCATAGGTACTGACCATGAAAAAGCAACGCCAAGCACCAGCTGAGGCCAATGGGTAATCCGCTTCATCAATGGATAGACGGCCGCACAGATAACAGCACCAATTGCCCAATAAAAACAAACCAAGGGTAAATAACACCATGTCATTGTCGCTGCCAAAAGCAATAGAAACAGACACAGCCCAACTGCACCACGTACCGACACCGCAGCTGTCACCAATGGCCTGTGTCGTGTGCGCTCAACATGCCCATCAAAAGGCCGATCAGCTAAATCATTCATGATACAGCCTGCTGCCCGTATTAAAACCACGCCGGCAATGAATACCCACAGATGCGTTAGCGTTGGTTGACCACCAGCAGACAATAAAAATAATGCCCAAACCGTTGGCCACAGTAGCAATAAAATGCCCACGGGCTTATGGAAGCGCATCAAACGCAGGTATGGTAGAGAATTTTTTAACCAAAGTTTTAGCATGTACGCAGCCCACGAAGAAAACAGTCAGAGAAACACTCCTGTACCCAAATAGGGCCATGCGAAGTATGTAACACACGTTGTCGCAGTAGGGTCAACTGCTGATTTTGCCGAGTATAGTTGAAATGAAAAGGACCGCTGCTGATTTGCTGCTTGAAAATAACCTCTCCTAGAGGCTGTGCACCCATCGTTGCCAATGCAAGCTGCTCAGCAACTGCAAGCGGCGTGACTGATTGGGCAGTCACAATGGCAACCGAATCCTGCAACCAGGCAACCTCCCGTTGCCATACCCACGCAGACTGATCGCACTGCAAGCAAATGGCCTGTTGTTCAGAAACGCGCTGCTTACCGGCGCTCAACAAATGAAATACGGTATTGGTATGATCCCGCATGTAACGTGTGAGTGAACCCGGAGCCGACAACCAGTCAGCATGCTGCCGCCACAAACCAGCAACCGATGGCGCAATGGCCTCAGATGTCAGAAGTTGCTCAATAGTTTGGTGCATAAATGTGCTCTTTTGGGTCTGCCGCAAGCAACAGTTTACCGAAGTCGCCTCAATGCAGCAATAACCAGTATGGGCTTAATACGGCTTTACGATCACTGGCGTACCAATTTTGCCAAAATGCTCATTTAACCAGCGCGCATCAGCGGTGAATAACCTAACGCAGCCATGACTGGCGTGGCGACCAGGCAACTTTGCGCCATGCATGGCAAAACCACGGAAAAAGTGCATACAATACGGCATCGGCGCACCACCCTCCGTTTCCAACGGGAAACGAGACGATGTACAACCGATGCCTTGCTTGCGAGTGATTTTAAATTGCCCTGCCACAGTGCGACAATATTCCATCGTATCGGTACAAAAACCCTTTCCTCCTGAGATTGGCCCCCAGTGAATCAGCTTGCCCTGCGCTGTAAAAGCACCGAAGGCTTGCTGTTTCAAACTGACCACGAGAAATGGTTGCTTGCTTTTGAGCGGTTCACGATCGGCAAAGGGTGATAAATCTTTATAGGCAATTTTATCTAAATTCAACGGCACAACAATCCAAGGTCGTGCCCGTAAGCGCATATTCGTGCGGTTTAGGCGCTGCACTATCTGACGCTGCCTTTCATCTGGAAATAATGAAGCCCACGTTTGACCGCGCTTAACGCCAACACATTTGAAGTGTGATTTATACGCACACAGCTCGCCACCGTAATAAGCAGCTTGTGCATTCAATGCAAAAAGCCCTGCGGCACCCAATACCAAACTTTTTTTAATCGTCATACCGCTCTCCTCTGCTGAGCCCTGCACACAAATGTGCTTGTCTCTTATTTTAGATCAAACTGGCACGATCGTGCCGCTCTATACAAGAGGTCGAAAAAATCATGCTACCAAGGACAGTGATGTGCTGTCATGATAAAATGTCGGGTGGTTTTCTAAGTGTCATGAACCACTGAAAAGCCCGAGAATACGGCAAGCACATGATTACACACAAAATTATTTAAACTTTAATTTTAAATTAAGAAAAAATCCGTATAATGTAAAGGGTGATGTCAGCAATGCTGGGTGTCACATATCTCACAATGATGCTGTAAAAGGACGACAATCATGATAGACGTTACATTTATTCAAACCATGTCTGGACTCATCAATCGCTTTCGAAAAACACTGCGCGTTTTATTGAGGCAAGATGAACGCATGAAAAAATTACAGTATCTAGGATTACGTAATAGTAAGCTCTACACATCCGATACTTTGTTATACGATGCTGGCAAACGCATTATTCTAGACATCAGAGATAACTTTGTCAGTGAAGAACACGGTTCATACTATCGTTATGACGGCTTAAAAGAATTTGCCGATCACCTAGAGAATTATCTCGACCAGTTTGATCGTCGTGATCAAATGGTTATTCATAAATCACAAGTCGCGGCACAATCGCTACTGAAAGCCATTCAGCTTCTGTCCACAAATGGCGAACGCCATATAGCATTGGATATCGTGAGTGAAATACGCAAGTGTGTTCACGTTGTAGCGAGCTATGGCACTGAAACGCAACAAAAACTGCTACAAGAATGCCTCACTAAAAATATGCAGCAACATCGTTGCACCACACAAAATGAGACCTCGTCACTGCTCGGGTGCATGCCTGTGAACCATCACTTCTATCACAGCATAGCCAGCGACTATCAACGCTATCTGCTGGAAGAAGGCTAATCATACACTTGGAGATTTGAGCTTAAACAAGCTCACTAACCAAGCCACTAGAAACGTCAGTGGCACCAATAGTAAAGCCATTTGGTAGTTTGCGGTGCTGTAAACAGGGATGCCATGCTGCATGGCACCAGACGCCTGCCAACGCAGCACCCAGCCAGATATCGGCTGCAACAGCGCACCACTGGCAACGAGAGCCATGTTATTGAAACCCACTGCGATTCCTAAGTCATCTTGACCTTGCACTTCACGTAGCAGATCAAATGTTAATATCTGTCCGCCAGCCGCCGCACCCACACCCACTGCTGCCACCACAGCACCAGCATATGATAAGTTCGGCCAATACAACATGGCCGTCATGCTCACACAGCCTATAGCCGCAGTCCATCTTAATAATCGATGGATACACACACGCTGCACTGCCCAACCGAGACACGGGCTGACAATGGCTAAGGCAATCCAAATCACACCAGCGATGTAGGATGCACTGGTACTACCGACCGCGAAGCGTTGCATCAAATAAGGCACACCCCATAAAGATGCAAAAACCGCCATCGCCGTCCAAGAACAAAAGGCATAAAGCGCAATCCACCAAAGACGCTGGTTACGTACAACACGCTTCACTGATGTGAATAAGCGATCCCAAGCAAAAGACTCAGAAACTTTTTCACTGTCATGTCGGCGCATCACCAACCAGACCAGCAAGAACAATGCGACACCCAATACAGAAAGATAAACCGCAGCTTGGCGCCAACCAACGTCATTCACTAGTACTGACAATGGCAACTCACCACCCAAAGCACCAACAGCTGCCAAGAATTGTGCTACACCAACCAAAAAAGCAAAATAACGACGTGGAAACCAGCGTGCCGCTACCACTAAAACGCCTACGAATGCGCATGATGAGCCCAAACCGGTCAGAAAACGTGCTACTGCCAACAACAATACTGACTGCACTACTGAGAACATGAAAATACCCAATGCGCAGCTGGATATGGCACACAATAAAATATATTTCGCGGGCACACGATCAAATAGCAAGCCTGCAGGAATCTGCATCAGCGTGTAGCTGTAGAAGTAAGTACTCGACAACATACCCACAATAGCAGCATCAATACCCAAATCGCGCATCATTGGGTGAACCATGACGCTGGGTGAAACTTGCACACCCATTTCGTATAATAAGAATAGAGCAGCAATCAAATAACTAAATAGACCCACCCAAAAGTGTTTTTTATGACTCATTTCTACCATTATTTCCTCGAGTAGTATCACGCTCGACCGCGTATTAGGTTTACTGATCTGGCCGGTAAACTAGAATATCACCTGGCGAACAGGCTAAAAACTCACAAATCTTTGCCAATGTATTGAAGCGAATAGCCTTAGCCTTGCCTGTCTTCAGAATAGACATATTTTGAGGACTAATGCCCACCGCAGCCGCCAGCTCTCCGGAGCGGACCTTGCGGCGTGCCAGCATCACATCTAGCTCAATAACAATCATTTGTTACCACCATTGTAAGCGCAGACCTTGCAATATGCCATAATTCTACAAAACTGTATAGACCGACCACACTATCAGAATTTAACCAAAAAAAAATGGTGATACAGTCCATTAATTACAGCCTGCACACGTTTTGTATCTCTTTAAGAAACAAAACTTTGCCAAAAGGTGGACAACAAGTACACTGGCTTATGTTAGAATGAGTGATGTGAGCACAATCATTAAACTAGGCGAGTAGACGTTATGAGCAAAAATCAAAAATTAGAGAAGACAAACCGGGTGATTTTAAATATGCTGAGAGCGCTCAAGGTGCCTGGGATAACCCGCGTAGTAGCAAAATTTCGTCCGAACCGCGCAGGCTATGTCTTAAATGTGAGCATTCAAACACAGAATACACAAACGCTGATAGATCACATGGAAAGGGTTTTTCCATCTGGCCTCAAATTCGATGCATCAACACCCACGTACCAGGGATACAACACAGTAACATTTCTCACCGAAGTAGAAACAATCTGCATCTTAAAACCTGATGCAGCAGCAAAAAAATTTGGTTTTTGGATAAATGACTTAGCGCAGCCTGCAAATATCAATGCAATCTGCAAGCATTTCGAGGGTGATACCATGACACCACCTCCAGCAGTCCAAACCAATGAAGTTGACCTACTTTCTGAGACCCACCCAGACCCCCACTACGAAACTGAGCTGTTTAATAAACTCAATGTCATGGGGATTGCTTATCTTGACCTGTTGATTTTTAAACTACATGGGGGGAAAATTATACCTCAACAACAACGTGATATCATTTTACTACAATGCACTCATGCAAGTAATATGATTGCGTCTTTGATTAGTAAAAAAATGCAAAAAGCAGGATGTAACATATCTGGTGAAACGAATAGACGGTGTGAAATCAAACTCAATGAAGACGCTCAGCGCCGATATGAACGACACCTCGAGAGGCTCAGAAATACATTAGATACGGGCACACCAGCACTCAAGTTTGGTAGTATTACAAAAGGATTTAAAAACTTTGACACATACTTAGGCGTCTGGATGGAAAGTCGCGAAGGACAAAATCGAGAATTCAGAGCGCCTAGAAAATCGTCTACAACGCACACAATTTATTCAGATGGTGCACATTTAACAAAGCATGGTCAAACGCGTTTTAATCAACCACAAACGAGGAAAAAACGTCCTCAACATATTATGAGAGCAACACCATTTGGCCTCTGGGGAAATCACAATGTGGCACCATACAAACTTAAAACTAAACTACCATATCTTTTTGCACCTGCAAATGATGTATTTAAAATCAAGCGAATCACTGACTACAATGCATGTAATGGTTATGCTGCTGTAAGCCATAAAAGACCTTTAGAATATAAGCTCCTAAAGCATGCATCTGCTCGTGCTCAATATCTTTACCTTCTCCAAAGGGGCATACTATTCACATCTCTTCAAGACATCATAAATCATAATTTCGTCAATCAACCTAGGGCTGAAATCTTAGCCAATATACGCCGAGATATGCGATTCAATGTGGGTGTCTATAACACTGGAAAAAAAACCATGTTTCTTGCCATCATCATGGCGGAATATGAAAGGTGTTTAGTATCCAATCAGGATGATTTATCAACACCTGAGATTGTTCATCTAAAGTCTTTCAGACATGCATACAAATGCCTAGGTTTCAAGCCCATACGTGACGCACAGCCATCAGCTGGACAGCAAAATTATGCACGCATACTTTATATCAGAAACATGCTGAATCTTCAGGTTAAAAACACGAAGTTCCGTAATCTCGCACTTGAAGCACGGGTTAAACCTCGTCCACAAGCAAGTATCATCTCATTATCCTTAGTCGCAGTACTTAAGCATTATCAGCATACATGCAAAGATGAATTACACACCGCGCTGAAGTCTGAGGGCATCTTGGCTAAGGAATTTTACTCAATTGGTGTGCCAGCTAAACGGCTTAAAGAACTCAATTTCAGCATCAGAGAGCTGCTAGAATGCATACCAATATCAGAACTAAAACCCCTCTACAGCCTACAACAGATGCTAGAAGAAAATGTGCCGATAAAACAGTTATCACAGCATTTCACCGTCCAGGATTTAGTAACAGCAGGCGCCTCTCTTAAGTTGCTCATCGAGGCAGAATTATTCATTAATGATATTGTACAGACTCGATCTTTTTCAGTACAAGAGCTCAAAGCGTGTGGCATCACAGCAGGAGATCTATTATTTGATACCTCACTGACCGAGAGTGATTTAATTAATGACTACTCCATTAAAGAGTTATTACAGGGTGATGCCAGCATCAGCAATCTTCTAGCAGCTGGCAAGAGTGTCGAGGAACTCATCCATGCAGGTACGAGCTCAGTCAAAATGCAAGAAGAATCAATAACAATTCAGGAGATGATCGTAAATGGTGCGACTACCTTGAAGCTAATATATGATGGCATCGCAGTAGAAGCACTATTACAAACCCCAGGCGTTGACTTGGCGCTGCTTCACAGGGAGGGTGTTGCAGTAGCTCATCTTTTACAGGCGAATATCTCTTTATCAGATTGCCGTAAACACTATTCGCTTGAGAATATTCTCAAAGCCAAACCGGATCTAACCGAATTACTCAATGAAGGCATTAGCTATCAACAATTAGTAGATGCTGACGTAGACCTTAGTGATGCGCTATCGGCTGGGCTGAGTATTGCTGAATTACAGGCGGCTGGTATATCTTGTAAACAATTAGTTGATGCTGGTGTGAATATCCAATCAGCATTAGATGCTCAGTTAAGTGTCGCCGATTTAGCTACTGCTGGCGTTACACCACAGCAATTCTATGACGCTGACACTGATCCGCAAGCACTACTGAAAACTCAAATTCCACTGACTGATCTCCTCGCAGCAGGCTTTCCGATAATAACATTATTAGATAAACAACCTGAACTTTGCAAAAATCAACCCCTGACCGAACTCGTTGCTTGTGTTGTCAGTGGAAAAACATTAGTGAATGCTGGCTTCAATCATCAGGATCTCATTAAGGCAGGTGCCAGTGTGCGACAATTACAAGCCGCAAATATGTCGATCGCGGACATGGTCGATGCCAAGATTCCAACTGCAAAATTGCATCACGCAGGCATTAGCTACAGAGAAATTGTACTCAAATCCAAAAAAGATATTACCCACCTAGGAGTGGATGGGGTCAGTGCTAGCGAACTACTAAAAGAAGATTTCACCGTCAGTGAGTTACTATCCAACAGCTATGCAACCACAGCGATCATCGAAGCAAACCTCACTAAGAGAGTCGAATGTAATGTGAAGAAACTGGTCAGACAGGTACTGACATCTGGCATCACGAATAAAAATAGGCAGACGCTATTTAATGCCCTATCAACACTCAACCAGTATGAGTTTACACGCGCTGCTCACCATATGAGCCAGATTGGATTTGGGCTCCGCTCGCACAGAGCTCGTCGTGCAGCGATTGCAACCATTTTTGTCGAGGCGTATATTGTGATGCGTTCACGAGGTAATGATTTCTATCACTTTCATACCGTGCAAAGAAATAAGGCTAACAAGATTCAGGCTGCTGTGGACATACTAGCTCAGAGACTCCATAACACCAACATTCGACGTAATATATGCAACCGCAACGGCACTCTAGGGCTACTCACCAAGATACTCACTCGCAGCACAGATATCGTTGAGCAGGTTGCGATTGAAGACACATCATCACTCAATCGTCACAATACCAACCAACCACATCAATAAATCAACACATTGTGACACCGTAGAAATACCAAGCTTGACGCATAAGAGGACTTTAGTTAACCTCAGTCTTCACTATTTTATCAAGGAGTGACTCTGTGAAATTTCATCGACATGCACGTATCTGCATTTCTCTATCCTTAAGCTGCCTTTTTATGCAAGCAAGCGCAGGCAGCCTCGGCGTCGGCGTTTCTGCTGCAAGCGGAGGATCTGTCACCCCAGGAGTGGCTTATTATGGAAAATACTCTGAAACCGGACTAGACATTAGCTACAGTGACAGCAGTGGTGACGGTAAAACAAACCTCTCCATCTGGGCAGGATTCAGAAAAAATCTCACAAAAAAAATTAACTGGAGCCTCGGCACATCGGTTTTTGGTACGTTCACCGAAGGCACATTAACAAACAAAAAAGTTTCTCCATATGTCGGCTGTGATATTACTTTCGGCAAAACTGGCGCCTCACGCCTATTGCTTGGATTTTGGATCAATCCAGTCAGCTGGCATGAAACAAAAAATTCCGGGAATAAAGACCACAGCTGGTCCGTCGGTAGTGGTGGCATTAAGACAGTTTATCTCTTTTAATCAACTCACCTGTCAATACACTGAGTTAATCTTTAGAATGAGATCTATTTGAGACTATACCGCAATACCCGACACATACCGTTATGAGACGGGTATTGCTGTGCTTAACTTAGCGGGTCAGGTCAGCACGCGCCTTGCTCCAGCTGCCAAGTCTCTTCTCCCATTTAGGAATACTGGTACGCAAAATACTTTCATGCTGACTTGCCATGACCAAACCTTTTTTCTGGGTATCAATTGCTGATACCAAAGCACGCTGAGATGCTTCTTTATTGCTACCCCTCTGAAGCATAAAAATCTTATAGTAGCATAACGCAGTATTTGCAACTGTTTTCGCAATATCCTGCGGCAGTAAGTTTCTAGCCTTAACTATACTTTTAAGGCCATTCATTATCTCTGAAAACTTTTTAATGAGAACACCTGGCTCTGCTCCATCAGCACCCATTTCATGCATGGCTTTCACTAAACGTTGCCCTAAGCTTTTCTTTTTTACCATATCTTGCTCACACCTATATGGTTGCATAACATATTTTTCTGCAAGATCATGTGCATAGCATATGCGCATCATACAAATAAACCTACCCTTTGGATCTGTCATGTGCCAGCCGGTGTCTGGGATTGACTCTACGCTACGTCTATCACGCAAAGGCTCAATCATATGAAAATAACCTTTTTCAGACCGATGCTTCTGTGGAAATTGTTTATTCAAATCATCACAACCCAACCTAAATTCACGCGCAAACTCAGTGTGTGAAAAAGTAGCAAGTAGCTTCAGTAAAGACTTCAGTGGGGCAATCATCAACATAGTATACCCCCCTTCTGGAAAAGGTAAGCCTTTAAAAACAAATTCGTTTAACGGATAACCTGGCAATGGCAAGCGAGAAAAATAAGTTCTATGACTGATTATTGCATCTCTCTCAATAAGCCATGAAGAATTATGTTGGGCTAGCTTATAATCCTCACCAAGCTCCAGAGCATGTGTTTCATGTTGAAATATTTGTCTTAAACAAAATGCGTAGTAAGCGATATGCGCCCTTATTTTCGGCATTTTCTTCATATCAGATAATGGCAGTGATGATGGCGTCTCATTATATTTCTTGATAAACTCAATGCATGCCCTCTCATAAGGGCGAAACGCTTGACTAGCAGCTTTGCTTCTCGCATCTCGCTTAGCATTTGTAACAACAATTGATAGACGCTTGCTAAGACTCATTTGTGCTCGGATGAACTTATCATAATCCGTTCGCTCCTGCGGCATCAATTTACTCATATCTAGAAATTGTTGCGCAGCTTGTACCAGCTCTTTATTGGCACGTGAATCATGCTTGCACTTTACCCAGCTTATATATTTATCCAACTGACCATTCACCCTGATGATTTTAACAAACTTAGCTTGATGGCGCTCAACATGCCGCCAGGCTTCAATGAGATCGTCACAAGCTTGACCATGCAAACCTTTTGTCAGATCGTATCCGCCCATGATCAAAGCCGGTTTGTCATTAGACAACTCCTCTATGAGCCTTGATGCTATTTTGAACCGCCCGTTTTTAAAAGAGACTTTATAGTCTCGTGGACCTTTTTTCCTTCCCTTTTTTTTCATACACTTAACTCTCACTATTTCACCGTATCCATCAATCACTTGACCCACTTTAAAGGAACATGCTTGTTTTTCTAATTTTTCTAATCTTTTTTGTGCCTCAACTGCTTTTCTTGCATGTTGTTCTTGTACTTTTTGTACTCTTTTTTGATTACGCCTCATACTTCACTCCAAATAACTCGACAAGACTCATGTGCATAGCTGACATGGTCATATTTACTAATGTTGTCAACATTAACACATTATGATGGCCAGTCAAGCAATGAATACGCATCATTCTGTTGCCGAAATAAATCAACCCTGAAAAAAACCAGCTTACGTCGCAACGCAATCAAAATTGCTTCGTAGTTTAATAGCAGCATTTCACCCATCTAAAATAACCACAACCTATCGAAGCAGTACATAACCCCCTAATAAAAATAACTTTTTACTCAGGCCATGAGTCTCGTAAGCTCACCCCCAACCGACATTGACGAAATACTGTTGCTACTACTGCTTGCTGCACTGGCGTGATACTGGCACGAAATACTTTATCCGGACCACGTGGGTCAAAGTGCGACAAAATATGCTTGTAAGGTTGCGATGTCCATACTTCTGGTAACGCAATACGACGCGCCGTACTTGCCGCTACCAGTGGCATCTGTTGTGTGAAGAACCCGTGCATCGCCGTCACAGCTTGCTGTGTCAATGCTCTCTTTGCTGCGCGACTATAGCCGGCAATATGCGGTGTCGCCAATGCCGCTTGTCGTACAACAGCAAGATTAATATCTGGCTCATCTTGCCAAACGTCAGCATACAGGCCAATCTCATCCTGCGCCAAAAACCATGCTTCATCTAACACACCACCGCGACCCACATTGATGAGCCAACGACATGCTGATCCAGATAAGGTGTCTTCTGCTAACAATCGTCGTGTTGGCCAGGAGCAATCACAAGTCAGTGGGCAACACACGCAAATATGCTGTACTTGTCGACATCTCTCCCAGGAAATTGTGTCAAAGCCTGCTTCTCGCTCAGCACGTGGTGGGTCGTAAGACAGCATTTGTAAACCCAGCTGTTCGCCCAAAGCCACAACCCGACGACCAACCTGACCAACACCAATCACTGCAACCTGATCACCAGCGTGCAGCTGACCACGCGCCTGCATCACAGCCCAAATGGATGCCACATACTCCGCAACTGCATTCGCATTGGCACCCGGAGAATGAGCGAATGCAATGCCAGCTTGTGCCAAATATGCACAGTCAATATGATCCACACCCGCTGTGACACTGCCCACAAAGCGAATGGGTGACGCTTTTAGCAAATTTGCAGATACCGGCGTGACGGAACGCACCAACAGCGCATCTGCGCTCAATAATTGATCATAAGTTGGCCTGCCATCACCAAAACGAGTCACTTTTGCCCAAGATGACACCATTTCATCCAAATATGGGATGGCCACATCCGCCAATAACCTCACCATAACGCCACTCCTCGCAGCAACCAACACAGCCATGTACAAATGATGGACTGCTTTGGTTTCTATTCATAACACAGTCACTTATACTAACAGTATCGCTCTGTCAGACGAAGAGGTAACCGTTGAAAATCATTATTCTCGGTGCTGGCCAAGTGGGTAGCTCCCTGGCTGCAACACTGGTCAATGAAGGCCATGATATTGTGCTGGTTGATATTTGTGCAGATCAGTTGCAGGAATATGCTGATCGCCTTGATATTCGCACAGTACAAGGTCGCTGCTCATACCCTGGGGTGCTTCGGCAAGCGGGTGCGGATGAAGCTGATATGATCATCGCTGTCACCGACAGTGATGAAGTCAATATGGTTGCTTGCCAAGTCGCCTATTCTCTTTTTCATATCCCAACCAAAATAGCGCGCATACGCTCTGGCCACTACTTCATTCGCAAAGAACTGTTTGGGCAAGACAATTTACCCATCGACGTCTTCATCAGCCCTGAAAATCTCATCACTGAAAATATTCGTCAACAGCTGGCGCATCCTGGTACATTGGAAGCGATTGGCTTCAGTAATGACTGCTTAAAGTTAATTGTTATTCGGGCGAACACAGGCGGACGCTGTGTGCATCAATCGCTACGCCAACTCAATGAAACCATCGATGCCAGCAAAACAAACATCATAGCCATTTTTCGGCGCGGCAAAAATGTTGAGCTCACTGATGACCTGGTGATTTATCCCGATGATGAAATTTATTGTGTTGCCAAGCCAGACTCTATTGATACTGTGATTGTGCAGCTACGCAGCAAAGAGCCAGCCTACAAAAACATCATGATTGCTGGTGGCGGCAATCTCGGTGCAACGCTGGCCAAGCAATTAAAACAACAACAGTATGCCATTAAGCTCATTGATCACAATCGCGAACAATGCAAATTGTTGGCTGAAAGCCTGCAAGGTGTCACTGTACTGTGTGCTGAAGCCAGTGATGAGTGCCTGCTGACCAGCGAGAATATTGATAAAACCGACCTTTTCATAGCGGTGACCAATGACGACGAAACCAACATTTTATCTGCTATCCATGCAAAACGCCTTGGTTGTCGCAGCGTGATGTCACTGATCAATCGCCGCGCCTATGTTGATATCATAGAGGGGGGTGAAATTGATCATGTAATCTCACCACAAAATGCCTCTATTGGATCAATCATTACGCATGTCAGACAAGGTGATGTGGTGCAGGTGCAATCATTGCGCCGTGGCGCTGCAGAAGTCATTGAGGCTGTCGCCCATGGTGATCGCAAAACATCTAGGGTCACAGGACGATCACTGTCGCAAATCAAACTACCACCTAAGACACATATTTGTGGCGTGATTCGTGCTGGTAAACCTCATCTCCCAAACACTGACCTCATCATTGAGCCCGAGGACCATATTTTATTACTGGTACTCGATAAAGATTATGTCCGCGAGATAGAAAGACTCTTTCGCGTCAGCGCCAGCTTTTTTTAAACGAGACGATTATGCGTGCCATCTGCAAAACATTGGGAATTTTACTGTCGTGCTTCAGCTTCACAATGCTGTCTCCATTAATCGTGGCATTACTCTATCACGAACAACAACTGACACCGTATCTTGTTACATTCATACTGACACTGCTTGTCGGCGTCTTACTCTGGCTACCTCAATTGCGCTACCAACAAGATCTACGCACAGGTGATGGCTTCATCATTGTCACATTGTTTTGGTTAACACTGTCACTCTTTGCGGCACTGCCACTCTTTCTTCAACTGCATCACACACTGAGTTTTACCAATGCTTTTTTTGAGTCCATGTCTGGACTGAGCACGACAGGAGCCACTATTTTTAATCATGTTGACTCCTTACCACACTCCCTGCTGTTTTATCGACAACAACTACACTTACTCGGCGGAATCGGCATTGTTGTGTTGGCTGTTGCTGTTTTACCAATGCTGGGTGTGGGTGGTATGCAACTTTATCAGGCTGAAATCACTGGGCCCATGAAGCAATCTAAATTAACACCACGCATCGCACAAACTGCCAAGGCGCTGTGGCTCATCTACACTGGCTTGATTATATTATGTGGTTTAAGCTACTATGTGGCTGGTATGTCACCTTTTGCCGCCATTTGTGAAAGTTTCAGCACCATTTCAACTGGCGGATTTTCCATTCATGACACCAGTCTGGGGTTTTATCACAGTCGCAGTATTGAGCTCATTGCAACAGCCTTTATGGCGCTGGGCGCTATCAGCTTTTCATTACACTTCCAATTATTGCGCCATGCGCAATGGCAAAGTTATTGGCGAGACCCAGAATGCCGTAGTTATCTACGCATCATACTGATCAGCGCTATACTCATTGCCTGCATTCTCATGATCCATCATCACTATACGATGCTTGACAATGGGATCCATGCACTGTTCACAGTGGTATCGATTACCAGCACGACTGGCCTGGTCACGACTGACTTTAGCATCTGGCCATCTATTTGTCCGTATGTTCTTGTATTCCTCTCCTTGCTGGGCGGCTGCGCAGGCTCAACGGCAGGGGGTATTAAAGTGATGCGCGGTATGATCTTAAAGCAGCAAGCTGTGAGTGAACTACATAGCCTCATCCACCCTAAATCTATACGCGTTATTAAGTTTGGACAGTCACCGCTACCTGACAAAGTCATTCGCAGTATGTGGGGTTTTTTAATTCTATTCATTATGCTATTTGCCATTCTATTACTCGCTTTGTTAGCAACAGGCCTACCATTTCTCACTGCATTTTCTGCATTAGTCGCTTGCATCTCCAATACAGGCGCGGGCATTGCCGGTGTTGCCAGTAACTATCACGCACTGACAGCAGGCAGTAAATGGATTCTGATTCTATCAATGCTGGCTGGCCGTCTGGAAATATTCACGCTGATGGTATTATTTATCCCAAGCTACTGGCGCCGCTGAGGAATCAATACAATGAGATGGGATCAATATCTAAAAAGTATTGTAATTGTTTAAAGTCATCACCCGATAAAAACTGCCGAATAGTAACACATGCCTGTTGAATGGCTTGACGGTCACTGGCCAACACGCCCAATTGAAAGCGAAACTGTCCAGCTTTTTTTTGCAACAATGCTGGCATAGGACCTAATAGTTGACAATGCGCATGCTTTTGTTGACAGACTGTCCTGAGATCCTGCAAACATTGCTGTGCAGATGCTTCATATCGACCGCTCACACCCACAATGGCAAATGCTGCCTGCGGTGGCAAACCAGACTGGTGACGCTCCTGCAACAGCGCCTGCGCAAAAGCATCATACCCTTCTCGCAACAACACTTGCAACAATGGATGCTCTAACAGTGTCGACTGCAACATCACACGCGCACCCTTCACTTCGCGACCAGCACGCCCTGCTACTTGTACGATCAGCTGCGCTGTTTTTTCGAGCGCTGTAAAATCACTGCAATAGAATCCTTGGTCCGCATTTAAAATGGCTACCAATGCCAATGATTTAAAATGATGTCCCTTGGCTAACATCTGCGTCCCTATCAACACATCCGCCTCGTGGGCTGCTGCTTGCTCTAGTGAAGCCTGTAAGCTGCCAACCTTACGTGTGGTATCACGGTCTATACGCAGGCAACGCGCTTGTGGAAATTGCTCTTTAATAACAGTCTCCACCTGCTCTGTGCCCACACCAGCCGGAATACAGTTGGCTTGCTTGCACTGCGGACAATAACGTGGTGGCGTTTGTTGCCAGCCACAATGATGGCAACGTAAATGACTTTTATTTTGATGAAAGGTCAGCGGCACATCGCAACGAGGACATTCACAAATAAAACGACAATGATGACATAAATACAACGGAGAAAAGCCGCGACGATTCAAAAACAACAACACCTGCTGCGAACGCTGTAAACAATCAGCAATCGCCTGCAATAAAGCCGGACTTAATCCACCAACGGCAGTTGCTGGATCCAAAGCAATGGCTTCGATATCAGGTCGGGCTATACCCGTTGCCTGTTGCGTTAAGCGCAGTACTTGATAACGCTCACGCTCGATGTTGTACAAAGTCGCCAAACTGGGTGTGGCGCTTCCCAGCACAATTGGGATATCCAACCATTGCGCACGACGTATCGCCATGTGCTGCGCATTATATCGCAGACCACTTTGCTGCTTGTAGGCATTATCATGTGACTCGTCAATGATGATTAACCCACAACGTGGTGCCGGTAAAAAAATGGCTGAGCGAGTACCCACGACAATGGCCGCTTGCTGATGATAGCATTGTAACCATGCCGCATACCGCGCCTTATCCGTTGCACGTGAATGATAACTGACAACAGGCACATCAAAACGTGCTGTGATACGCGCCAGCGTTTGCGGCGTCAGTGAAATTTCTGGAATGAGTAGCAGAACTGTTTGACCACGCTGCAGCACTGATTGCATTGCCTTAAAATAAACTTCCGTTTTGCCACTGCCGGTAATGCCCTGTAGCACCATGACATTGAATGATTCACAAGCTTGAATGGCATCGACTGCCGCCTGTTGCTCCTCATTTAAAGTCAGCGTGCCTTTTTCTGCGATTGAACCAACCTGCCAAGGTGACCGCTCTGACTGTGTGCATGCGATCCAGCCACGTTCTTCACAGCTGCGCAAGACCGCACTGCTCACACCCAGTGCACGACATGCTTCGCGGGTCAGTCCCTGCGCATGCGCCTGCAATTGTGTCAACAAACTCAGCTGACGTTGTCCTTTCACGCGCTGTTGCTGTAATGCACACCGCCCATCAAGCGTCAGCGCAACGAATTCATCATGGGGACACGTTGACGGTTTACCGAGGCGTAACGCTTTCGGCATGGCCTCGGCGAATACTTGTCCAATTGGCATATGATAATAACGACTCATCCACTGCAATTCCGCACACTGCGCAACACTAAAAATGGCTGTTGTATCAATGAGCTCAAAAGCTTGACGGAGCTTCTGTGCTGGACAATCACTCTCGGTCACAATGGCCAGGACGACACCAACCACACGCCGGCGACCCAGCGGTACCCACACGCGGCAACCTGGCTGACATAGAGTAGCCGCCTCAGCTGATGGGCTCAGATAATCAAGTGTGCAAGGCAGCGGGCATGGCACAGCCACCTGCCAAATAGTGGATGACGTATTCATGGTCTCATCATAGCGGACATCAGGAAACAAAGCACCTTAATCAAACAGTGTTGAACGCTCACGTTCCTGCGCTAAAAACAAGTGAAAATCTATCGGTGCTTGCTTTTCTGGAAACAGATCAGCCAATAGACAACTGAACTTAGGGTGTTCAATTGTTGACTGATCTACACATTTTTTCAACAAACACTTTTGCACTGCCGTCGCTTGCTGCTCCAACGGCAAATCATCGATGCCTGGCTTGTGACAACCATCAAAAAATGCGAAGTCGACCGTGCTTTCCGCGCCATGCTGATGGAATAAATAACCAACAACCTGAGCGGTTGAGCGCAATGCATAATCATATGCACGCTGCCCCTCAGCGGGTGGGTGGCGCATGACATAACACAACATCGCAACCGTCACTACTCTGAAAAAACCCGTTTGCGACCGTGTTGCCCATAGCTGGTAACCATCTCGTACCCGTAATACTTGATCACTTTTTGCCTTTGCAGTTGATAATAAAGCAGCAACCTCAGACACCGCTGTACTGCAATCCGTATAAATTTGTGGCAACTGCCTTGGCTTATTCAAAAATAAAGCAAATCGCAACACATCACTGGCTGCATGGAAGCACTGTTTTTGACACAGTGCAGCAATAACAGGACGCACCATGTCTGTGTACGCTTGAAAATCGATATCACGGTAATGTACGCAATGCACATCCGCGAGCTGCTTCGCCGCTGGCCCATTGTGGCATAGTGAAAAATGACCTCCATGCACCAGCACTGCAGCTGCAAATTGACGAATGTGTTCTGCCAACGGTTTTTGCATCTCACCCAACCAAATCATCCACACAATCACACTGTGAGGTGGCTTCTGCGGCAGTGGGCGCTGTGCATGTGTGGGCAACTTTAGAAGATGCAATAAACTATTCGAGGGATTGACACCAATCTGATCTACAATTTTATCCAAATTCCCCGGTATGCCAAACTTGTGTGATATCGTGATGGGCGATCTGACCAAATCTATTTTAAGATCTGATAAATCCAGGAATACCACTGGTTGTGATTGCAGTATTGCAGGCAATGCCTTAGGCAAGGCTACGAGTTCAATCTCACGTTGTTCTTTTGTTGCTTTCATGACACGCCTCTTGTTTTACTGTAATTGACCGTTTTTGAATATGCTATATAGCAATAGTGTTGAACCATAACACAGATAATAACTCAAAACTACCGTATCAACGCAGCATGTACATCAACGCTCAGTCTGGTATGATGCGTATATGTTTTACCTACCACAATGGAGCACGGTTCATGAGTAACGTCAGCACTAACTTGTTCAAAAATGGTCTAAAAATCATCATTGATAACGCTCCTTGCAGCATCATTGAGAATATTATTGTCAAACCAGGCAAAGGCCAAGCCTTTAACCGCGTCAAGCTACGTAACTTGCTCACTGGACGTGTCATTGAAAGGACGTTTAAGTCTGGCGAGAGCGTACCCACAGCCGATGTCCTTGAAACAGAAATGACCTACTTGTACAGTGATGGCGAGTTTTGGCACTTCATGGATCCAAATAGCTTCGAGCAGCACCAAATGAACAAAGACGTGATGGCCGATGCCGCGCAATGGCTGACTGAAGAAGACCAGTGTCAAGTCACATTGTACAACGGTGCTGCTATCAGTGTCACAGCGCCCACTTTTGTTTCACTCAAAATCGTAGAAACGGATCCTGGCCTACGTGGCGATACGGCCAGTGGTGGTAGTAAACCAGCCAAACTGGAAACAGGCGCAACGGTGCGTGTACCACTGTTTGTCAACCAGGATGAAGTAATCAAAGTAGATACACGAACTGCGGAATACGTATCTCGTGTCAAGTCCTAAACAAGCTTGGCAGCCCAGCGCCACTTGCGAAAACCTCATCAAACGTGCTGCTATAATCAGCAAAATACGGGGTTACTTCGCCGAAAGTGGCGTCATAGAGGTAACAACACCCTGTTTAGGATCGCATACAGTCACCGACCCTCAGACACACAGCATGAGCGCACAACGCGAACACGCGCCACAAAAATATTTCCTACAAACCTCTCCTGAATATGCCATGAAACGTCTGCTGGCAGCGGGCATGCCAAGTATCTATCAAATCGGCCCCGTTTTTCGTGATGATATCCACAGCCCCTGGCATCAATGCGAATTCACCATGCTCGAATGGTATCGCGTCGGCTATAACGACGCAGAGCTGCGTGCTGATATCGCTGCCTTACTGGCATATTGTGGCGTGGAAACACCCTGTGTCAGCCACTCATATTGCGCGCTTTTTCAAAAGTACTGCCACTTCGATCCCACCACTGCCGACGACAAGCTGATCCGACAATGGGTTGAAACTGAACTGACTGTCTCGCATGCCGTACTGGACTCGCCGCGTGATACTTTATTACAGCTGTGCTTTACCCATGTCATCGAACCCAAGCTAAACCCGAAAACACCGACATTTGTCATTGATTTTCCAGCCAGCCAGGCAGCCCTGGCACGCATTCATCCACACAATCCACTGCTCGCAAAGCGTTTTGAACTCTACTGGGGCGACCAAGAAATTGGCAATGGCTTTGACGAGTTATGCGACCCTGACTGCCAAACACAACGCTTTAAACAGGACCAACAACACCGGGAAGCACTTGGTCTGGCTGTACATGATATCGATCCAAATTTCATTGCATCATTACAAGCAGGCTTGCCCGTATGCGCTGGCATGGCGATTGGTATCGAACGATTACTGGCAATATTAATGCAGAAAGATACCATTGCTGACGTGATGAGTTTTGCAACTCACTGAATTTACACCTGTTATCTACAAAAATGCCACCGCTTGCTGATGTGCGCAAAATTTGTTAAAATAGAAAAAGTTACTTCACAGGATAAACAATTATGAAAAGCGATACCGCTCATTACAAACACTTCAAACTGCATGAACGATTACGTGGACTTAAAGCAAACTGCCTTGA
Organism: Coxiellaceae bacterium; assembly: GCA_047404195.1. Lineage (GTDB taxonomy): Bacteria > Pseudomonadota > Gammaproteobacteria > JAJRRL01 > JAJRRL01 > JAJRRL01. Next base: position 137,547 of record JBDOIU010000002.1, on the reverse strand, counting down.
AAAGGCAACGCCTGAATCTTACTTCAAGCGTGTGTTTGGTACTCAAGCTGACCCAAATCATCAAACTCAAAAAGCGTTTCTATCTCTTCTCAAAATACTTTTCCCACTAGACAAGGAATCAGCAGCATCGGATACAACTGCGTCCTACCCCAAATGGACTAGTGATCAATTTGAATACGCCAAAGCCATTTACCGCATCAGAAAGGCCGATGCTGGACCCATGCTGGTTGATGGCCTAGGCAAATCAGGGCTAGCTGGCACTGCTGCTGGTATGCTTGCTGGTCTGGTGGCATTGGCTATCCCAACACTGAACCACGTAGCCCCTGATTTGATCTCAAATACTGCGATGCAAAGTATCACTCATTTTTTGTTTAATAATATAGCTATGGGTACCACCCAAATCCCACCCCTGGTATTGATTATGGCTGGTGCAGCTCTGGCCACACTGGCAATCACATTCATTGTGAACAGCACCGTCCTCAGCTGCAAGCGCCAATCAACAGTATCAATGCTTCGGAGTGAGATTCAGCTACATTTAGTCAGTTCAGCCGCAACCGTGAAGGGATCTTAAATATGCTAAAACCACTCTCTGACAAACAAATTACTACCTTAGAAAACCATATCAAAAGGCTGCAAAAAAGCTACCGTGGCCATTCAAGGAGCCACCGCAGCAACGCCAAAGAGGGCACCAGTAAGCCAAAACAAACGATCATAAACCTATGTAGTATTTTCACTCAGCATGGTGACAAACTATCCTCAAAAGGCATCTCACAGCATGCTTTTCTGACCTGGCTGGACAATTACATAATTGATAAAGGCATTTCCGATAACAAAGCAAAGCAATTGTGGACCATTGCCATGATCCTCAATGCCTGTGTGCCATTTAATGGCAAAATAGCAAAAACAAATGCTGATCCTGAATCCGAGGGCGCCTCTCTCATAGAATCTGCTTCGCCAAGTGACTCTGACAGGAAACTTACCCCAGAACAATTACAAACAATATACATAGCCTGTAAACGTTTGTGGCAAATTTTTAACTGGCAGCATAAAAAACGTCTTGCACTGCTCCTAGTTGGTCAAGGCTCTGTCATGGCACCGATTCGTATTGCTTCGTCCCTGATTGGCCCTGGCGTCATGGCACTCATTGCCGACAAGTCCTTCAACCTGTTTATGCTGCATGGCCATACCCTCATCCCTGGGCTATCACCCATTGCTTTTGCTGCCATCACATTCGTAATCGGCTGTATTTCAATGGCCATAACCAGTACTTTGTGGAAGTACCATTGCTATGCATCTGCCAAAGAGGCATTACTTCATGACAACACCGCAGTCAGACCGCTGCTTCACAAAAAACTTGATCAAGAAAAGCTGCCAACGAGTTTTTTTACAAATGATGACATCGAGAAATTTAAACTTGCAGCTCTGAACACGCCTAAAGAGACAAGAAAAGAATTCACATTATTCCCACCTGAGTCGTCTACAAAAAAACACTACTCAATCAGTCAAAAAACCACCACCAGCACACAGTAATACATTTAAGCATGTCATCAGCTTTACCGTTGCTTGTGCATCATAACCGCGCATGTTAACCTAAAACTGTTAACAACTACAAATATGGGGGCAAAATGCCAGTAATAAATGATGATGCGCTTTCGGGCAAACTCAGTTCTGTCCAAACAAAAATACACGATTCCATAGCAAGTATTCTCAAAGGTGTGAACTGGACTCCCAATCTTAAGTGCCGAGCGTATGAAAAAATACCAGAAGATGACGGAACATTTCAGAAAAAAAACCCATCTCATATCAGTGCGGAAGTACTTGTTGGTCAAATGCTGTCCAGCAATGAGAACAAGGCTATAAAGCAGTGTGACATTACACTGCGTGCGGTGGATTCAGAAGATGGTAATTATAGCCAAGATTACACTGACCTTGAGCTTGAGCTTGATTCTTCAAAGCAGCTTAGCGCTGCCAAATCGTTCCTGCGAGTTCTACATAGCCATGCACACGGTAAAAATGGGTTACTTGCCCACTCTGCTTATGCAGCTCTTGGTGGCGCGGTGATTGCAGGTGTACTCACCGCAGCATATGCTGGTACTGCAAGCAAAGTGGCCGCACTTGCTGCTTATACCCTTCCTAAACTCATGCAGCTGATACATCAGCAACCCACTGTTGCCGCACTGGCAGTTTCCGTTGCAGTGGTCATTGGCCTAGTCAGTTTAATCTGTGCAGCCGTGACTGCCACTGCGAAAGCAAGTTCAGCAGCAATTGCACGACATCATTTGGATCATTTCTTGCCGCCAGATGACGCAAAACCTCCCGAAGAGAGTACGTGGAATGGCAACCTAGGTCCGACCTCGGCGAACTAGATCCGGTCTTTGCTACTTAACACACCCAATGCGAACGACGCATCATGCGACAACGGCGACCATGCCCATGCCAGCGACGGCGGCAGATACGTCTCGTACGCCATACACGTCGACAGTGCGGCGCCCTGTGATATCCGCCGTAATGTGGTCTATACGGTCTATGCACAACCACACAAGCTGACAGTAAACCGACTGTCAATGCGGATATGGTGCCTAATTTTGCCCAAAAACTGATTTTGCCAAGCGACATAGCGGTGCTCCTTGCAATGCGTTGTCTACTCATTATAAGCAAGACACTGCATAAAATGCGACTCGAAACACACCTTAAGCCACATTCGTGCTTACTTACCCGTCCACATCAGACTAGAAGACCATGATATTGCAATACTTTTCACCGACCCAACAAGATGACCATATCTAACGAAGGCCAGCTCAAAAACAAAGCAATATCCCGGTAATGGATAGGCTCAGCTCAAAAACGATGTCGATCAGGGTCGAACGGGCTGCTCTAAACTCACTACAGCACAAGCCAAGCGCGCACCACCACCCCCAAGCGACTGAGGCTTATCGGCATAATTGTCTCCACCAGCGTGTACGATGATACTGCGCCCGATGATATCAGCTACCCGCAAACGCGGTGCAAGCACTGGCGTGCTCACCTTGCCTTGCGCATCTGCGACGAGCAATGGTAAATCACCAGCATGACCCTTATCACTGTACGGGCCTCGATGCTGACCAGTCTTTGTTGGATCAAAATGACTACTCGCTGCTTTACCGTGCTTCGCGCAACTGGGGTTCTCATGCACATGTACACCGTGCGCACCGGGGGACACACCGCTGAGATGAGGCTGAATCAACATGCCATAGGCACTGTCTTTCAAAGTGATCTCACCCAATGAAACGCCATCACTCAGGCGGTTAACCGTCACGCTGATGGTACTGGCACTTGCTGCAGCACAGGCAATGACTAACACACCTGTTGTAAACAATCGGCTACACTGATACATCTAATCACCTCCCTCGATCGATAACGTTGAGGACAATACTTGTCCCATCTGTATGGCGTCTCCAGCCTGACATTGCATGGCCTGCCAGCATGATGCGGGCAGCAAACAAATGACTGTCGAGCCTAAAGTAAAATGACCCAGCTCGGCACCAGCGGCGAAAAACTTTGGTGCATCGGCATAAGACCAAGTTTGAGCAGCCATGCCATGCTCACTATTGACTGAACCATGCCAAACACAGCTGATATGACCAACAATCAAAGCACCAACAAACACCAGCACCATCGGACCAAGGCGCGTCTCAAAGTGACAAATTAAACGCTCATTTTTACTGAATAAGTCGGGCACAGAAACCACGGCTGATTCATTCACAGGATAGAGTGTGCCCGGGACATAGGTCATGGCTTGTAAATGACCATCAAAAGGCATATGCACACGATGGTAATCGCGTGGTGATAGATACAAAGTGGCATAATAAGCCGATTCAAAATGACGCGCCAAGTCATCGCTTGCTAGCAAAGCAGCCACATCGTAGTGAATACCCTTGGCTTGTAACATCTGTCCAGCCTCTAATAAGCCACATTGGGCGACTTGCCCGTCAACAGGAGATACAATCACCGGTTCTGCTGGCACAGCTGGGCGCGCCCCTGGACGCAGTCGTCTGATAAAAAAATCACGAAAACATGCGTAGCCGTCGGCCGTATCATGCTCAAAATCGGCTAGATCGACAGCATAATGCTTGCAAAATGAACGAATAAAGATGTTTTTAAGCCACTTTATGCGGCACTGGCTCAATCGCCCGGCGCAGCGGGACAAATACTGCTGTAATCTCATGTTATTTCTGCTAAATTGATGGGGTTTTAGGAATCATACACCACTTGCATGGTGCGCTTACCAAGAGGATACCACATTTGCAGATTTATTTGGTCGGTGGCGCCGTCAGAGACCGCTTATTGCGCTTGCCAGTAAAAGAACGCGACTGGGTGGTAGTTGGCTGTACTGCCGAACATATGCTGGCACAAGGCTATAAACCAGTAGGCAAAGATTTTCCAGTTTTTCTGCATCCTGAAACACATGAAGAATACGCACTCGCACGCACCGAACGTAAGGTGGCGCCGGGCTACCATGGCTTTGTATTTCATGCCAGTCCTGATGTCAGTCTTGAAGAGGACTTAAAGCGCCGTGATCTGACCATTAATGCCATCGCCATGGATGCAGACCACAACCTCGTTGACCCTTTCAACGGACGCAAGGATCTGAATGAACGCTGCTTTCGACATGTCTCTGCGGCTTTTAGCGAAGATCCCGTGCGCATACTGCGCTTAGCTCGTTTCGCAGCTCGCTTTCATGACTTCAGTATTCATGCAGACACACTGTCACTCATGCGCCGTATGGTGAACGAAGGCGAAGTCGCAACGCTGGTAGCTGAGCGGGTTTGGAAAGAGTGGTCAAAAGCATTGTTAGAAATCGCACCGTGGCGATTCTTTGAAGTGCTTAAATCCATCGGTGCCCTGTCAGTCTGCTTTCCAGAATGGACAACACTGCCAAATCGCTTTGCACTACGACATGCTGCAGCCATCGATGCCAGCTTACCCATTCGCTTTGCCATTTGCTGCCAAGGCTTGAGCAAGAAAGACATTCGACAAGTTTGCAAACGTTATCGTGTACCCAAAGCCTGCGCTGAAATGGCTGAGCTTGGCTTACTACTTCCCTCTTACTTGGATTGTTGGCGGCACCAAAATGTTGATTCAGTTTATCAATGCTTATCCGCACTCGATGTCTGGCGACGACCCGGACGCTTTGCATCGTTTCAACTGCTTGCCCGCCTCTGCTGTCATGAACACAAACTGGTGCATGATCGTGCCATGCTGGCATTGGTAGAAGATATATTAGAAATCGATACGCAAGCCTGGCAAGATGCCAATCTACCTGGCCACGAATTCGCACAACGCTTGGCTGATAAACGCCGTGAGCTCATTGCGATAGCACTTCAAAATTGGCCCCAAGCATAGCGTGATAGCAGCGACAAACACAGCAAAAACACATGCAATATACCTAAGTTTCTGAGTTTAAACACAAAAAAAATTGAATTGACATTCGCCATTAATCTATGCGATAATAAATGTACACACAAGAAAAAGAAAAGTATCCATGAGTAGTCACACACATAAGGCACAAGAATCACTCTGTCGGAAAAGCCTGCAGCACCAGCTTGTTGAAACTGTTCAAAGCAATCCACACGCTGATAGTATCGATGCGGTTTTTCAACTCGCTCAAATATTGGAAGAATCATTGAAGGGTCCCGATGGTATTTATGAACTATTAGCAACGAGCCATACTTTTGATGACTGGGCTGGCAATGAAACACTTAAAAACTATCGGGGTGCAAAAACACCTGATGGCGTTGAGCAGTGCTTACATTCGACGACTGAAAGCATTACTCAAGCACCTGCAAAAAAATCAGAGAAATCACAGGTATATTGACTGTACTCGCATACTGCGGTCCAAATATCTCAATCGAAAAAAGCATCTCACGAGTCTTGAAATCACAACTCAACAACAACATTACAAGCGATTTACCTACTTTTGATATGAATTTATCTGACATCCATCAGAAATATAACAAACAAGTCACTGCCCTACCAACAAAACACAAAAGACGACTATCTTTTATTGGTACAGACATTAAATTTAACTTGTCATCAAAGCACGGACTTGAAATTGTTAACGAAGCATCCAAAACAACTTACTATCAACTGCGTTTACTCATCAAGCTACTGGATTTGAAGGCGAAAAAAGACATTAAACGGCTGAAAATACTTTGTGGTGTACTCCTGATTACGGAACATTGGCGGGGTGGATTCCATAGCTTCCATGAAGTGGGGGTCACCATAGCGGCCGTCATTAATGCGCACTTTCATAAGCGCCAAGAAACCATCACCCCTATGCAGGCACATTATCTTGCTCTGGACTGCCTTGTGATGGCTGCGCTAGGCGAAAAACTATCACGCCCACTTCCAAGAACGGCAACTGATGCATCGACAGCAACAGCACAAGCCCTCAAACGAATCACTGACCCAAAACAGTCAGCAACATCAGCAAAACAATATTCTATCAATGCACCCCGAATAGCATGCATTATACTGGCTTCTATAACAGCGTGTGCTGGCGCAGGCGATAGTGGTATTGCATTGACTACTGAACTCACCCGCTCATGTGGAATCATTGCAATTGCTATCTGTGCAATCAGCGCAACCATGGCAGGTATTGGGTCAGTGATATGCGCAGGTTTTTGGTACCGAAACCACCAACATCAACATGCTTTACAGGCCAACAACGCCACACTCAAACAATGACGCAGTCACACAGAATGACTGTCAATACCAATGTATATGTCAACCTCTGCCTGCGTAGGGTCAATTGCGCGTTGATCATAGATTTCATAATCAGCAAGGTAACGACGCTTACCAGCAAAATCTTGCGGTTGTAGTTGCCATATTTCTCGCCAAGCGGCAATCACAATGTCAGGCAATGCACCTTGCGCCGTTGTAAATCGCTGATAGTCACCAGCAGGCAACATTGTTGCCTGAAATTGCTCTAGATCCTGATCGTCTAATGAGCTCACTGCTTCACCGATAAAATAAGTATAGTCGCCATGTTCATCACTCTCATAGTCAGTGTAAACAACGAAGGTCAAGCCTGGTGTGACGCGATGCTGTATGGCATTGGCAACCTGCTGCGACCAATAATATCCCGCACACTGCGCAATCTTAGATTGCTCTGGTATCACCTCGATGCGATTATTGGTACGTACCGTCATACCGACGAGCTGGAAACCGTCTCGCTGAATAACGCTATTTTTCAAATGTGTTCTCCTCATTGCTGTGAATGACTGATGGTAAAACCCTTCCATCATAAAACACCCCTACCCATCAGTTCAATGCGTATTGATAGCAACTCATGGTGTCAAATTTTACAACTCAATGGCTGTGCTTTGCGTCATTTCCTGTTAAAATAGAACACTGGTCGCCTAACAGTGGCTGCAACCATGCATTTTAACGAGGATATGCCATGAGCTCATTATTCAAAGGCTTGATGATCACATCAGGCGCCATACTACTCAGCGCTTGCGCAACCCACATGAACCAACAGCAATGCCAAACTGCTAACTGGTACCAACGTGGACTACAAACCGGTGCTGCCGGACAAATGGCCAGCGGCCTAGAGCAAGAATCTGCTGACTGTAAGCGCTTTGGCATCGATGTGAACTTCAAACGTTACCACCAAGGCTGGGTAGCAGGCACAAAGCTATTCTGTACCCCCAAAAACGCCTATCAGCTCGGTGTTTTAGGTAAAAATTACGCGCCCGTCTGCCCAGCAAATATGGCCAAACGCTTCGCAAGCTCATGGCACCGTGGTCTTCGCCTGTTCTGCATTCCCTCTTCTGGCTACCGCCTAGGGCGTTCAGGCGCACCACTACCTACATACTGCGCCTCAGATCAGTTCGTGAAATTCCGCAATGCCTATGCCCGCGGCAAACGACAATTCAGCAGCATTCAGTCAACTAAAGACCAATTACGCAGTCTCGATGATCGCATCAGCGCTATTGATGGACAGATTGACTATCTGTCACGCCATCATAAACATCAACACATGGGCCCCGGTATGCGCTTTATTCGTATAGAGCAGCTGTCTGCTGAGCGGTCTCGCTTACAAGATGAGCGTAGCCGACTGAACCGCACACTGTCACGCGCAGAAATTGATGCCAACTGATGACTGGCATGTCAAAAGAAAAACCACCGCAATGCGGTGGTTTTTTTTAGGCTGATGTTTGTAGCCGCTTAATGCGCTCTTCAATCGGCGGGTGAGAAGCAAAGTAACGGCGAATGCCACCACGTTTACCTGGCATCGATATTTGCAATACATCCAGCGCGCGACTGCGTCGACGACGGAATGGACTGCGACGGCGCGATGACGATGCCTCAGTCACAACTTGATCCAAACGACGCAAGGCTGCAATCATATGATCACGACTGCTTAACTGAGCGCCACCCTGGTCCGCCCGAAACTCTCGCCAACGTGAAAATGCTGCTGTCACAACGGAGCCTAGAATGGTAAAAATGATATCGAAAATAAACACACATACATAGTAAGTCAACGTGGACATGCCACCCTCACGATCATTATTACCACGCATAGCCTGCGCCACCGCGTAAGCAACAATACGCGATAAGAACATAGCAAAGGCGTTCACAACACCCTGAATCAGCGTCAACGTGACCATGTCACCATTGGTAATGTGTGTGATTTCATGCCCCAAAATAGCAAGCAGCTCATTCTCAGGAAAATCACGCAATAAACCAGCTGACACCGCCACTAATGAACGGTTTTTAGTGGCGCCGGTGGCAAATGCATTGTGTTGCTCTGCTGGATAAATACCGACTTCAGGCATGGTGGTGAGACCAGCACGCCGTGCCAAACCATGCACCATTTCAACCAAGCGACGCTCTTCAGCAGAGGCGCGCTGTGGGTCAATCACTTTAACCCCCATTAAACGCTTCGCCATCCAGCGTGACATCATCAGGGAAATAAAAGCACCGGCCATACCCCAGACCAGGCAAAAAACCATCAAACTGGCATAATCAATACCATGCTGTGTCAGATAACCATGTACACCAAGTATTGATAACATGATAGAAACAGTTGCCACAACCAATATATTAGTTAATAGAAATAGTAAAATGCGCTTAAACATATCCGCCCCCAATCAATGAATACTCACTATATTCTAGTGATAATAGACAAGAATCGCAACACCGGCTGCGCTTTAGCGCAACCGTGCTGAAAGAAACGCTAGAGTAGGTATGCAAATCCGAGAGCATAGCGGTTCTCTGAAGTCTCTTCACCCTGCGATATCAGAATATTTTTTAATGGGCCGTAGTAGTTTGTATGTTGATACTGTACATATAGCTGGATATTGGGGCTCAGCTGGTAGTATGGGCGCACAGTCCACTCAACTGAGTTCAAACCGCTACCAATCTCATCCTGTTTTAAGGTGGCTGTGGCAGCAATACCCTCAACACCAAGAGATAAATGCACTTTCCTAGAAAGCTGGATATCTCTATCGATTTCAGCGTCTAACTTAACACTATTGCCACGCAAATAAGTTCGAAGATCAACTTCGAATGAGTACGGTAAGGTACCCTCCAAACCAAAACCAGGCTGTATGTAAGCCGCAGCAGCTGGTCGATAAACTGAATTAATACCCGCCTTAACGGCCCAAAATTGATTTAACCAACGCAAATAGAAAACATCTAAATTGGCATCAGTGACTTTGTTATCGGTTATCTCCGCTTCATCTGCATAGATCTGTAACACGTGCTTACTCGAGCCAATCTGCGTTTTGAAACTGACCTGATACTGGCCCTCGTACAAATTAGTATTCACATCTAATGATGTGGACATATACGGACCATCACTTCGATCACCATTCAAGCCGGCAAAATGAGAACTGGGTGTATCCTCATATCGAACAATGTTAGCCATACCTGCTGATAGGTGATAGAGGTTATGACAGTGCATAAACCACTGCCCTAAGGTGTTTGCATCAAGGTCAGCCACAATAACAGCACCTGGGGGTAGGTTAATTGTATGCAATAAAGGATCATAACGGCCATGACCATTTCGCAAAATGAACCAATGCCCGTGAATATGCATAGGATGATACATGGATGTTTTATTTGTAAAAATAATACGATACCGTTTCCCATGCTTAACCATGATTGGTTTGGCTTTGTAATAAGGTACGCCATTGATAAACCACATATAACGATCCATGAATCCCGATAAGGTCACATGGATGGTTTTGCTTGGCTGTATGGTTGGATCATTACTTTTAAAAGTCGCCTCTAGCACATCATATTGTGAATGTGTTGACACAACGGCTTTCTTCGGGGGATGAACCATCATTGCTCGCATAGGGTTACGCGGTTTCGGCTTCTTGTAGGCAACCATATCAACAGCAGAAATTGACTGTTGCTCATCTGTCTGCAGGACACCAATTGCGCTACCTATGCCATCAATCGACAGTGCATTCACGACATACGGCCGATGCTGGCGAATTTTAACCAAAACATCGACTGTTTCACCCGGTGCAATGAGCAATGACTTGACTTTATGTGGCTTAACATTTCTGCCGTCAACTTGAATGACAGTCATCATCGTCTTTCTTGACATTTGTACCTTGAAAATAGTACTGGAGCCAGCGCCAACGAGTCTCAAACGAACGATATCACCAACATTAACTTTTCTCTTCCAGGGTGATTGCTTGGTACGACCATTGAGTAAAAAAGCATTATATGCCACATCGCTGATGTCATATACCCCCATACGACTCTTTTGCATAGCCATGTAAGCCATGTAAACCTTACTTTTTTCTTTTTGAGAGCCTGCAGCATGCATATCTTGATAAAACTGAACCAATGAGGACTGCAGTGGAAAACGCACACTATAAAAATCACCCGTCTTCTTCAAATTCGCGAATACCTGATCACCACCAGAATTTATCCAATCAGACAAAACCAGCATAAAATCCTTGTTACTAGACCACTTTTTATGTCGTGGCGCTATAATGAGACCACCATAGACACCATCCTGCTCCTGCAAACCAGTATGGCTGTGGTACCAATAGGTCCCAGATTGATGCAAGGTGTAGCGATATTGAAATGTCTGCCCTGGGGGAATTGGCCGCTGACTAACATTCGCCACGCCATCCATTTGCCAAGGAACCAATAATCCATGCCAATGCAGTGTTGTATTTTGCCTAAGGTGATTGTGCACAGAAATAGTGACATGATCACCCTCGCGAAAATGCAGTGTCGGACCGGGTATTTGTCCATTCACAGCAATGGAGCGTAATTGATGACCATCAATAGTGACCATTTTATTTGCTATTGTGAGGTCAACATGTCGATTGGCAGCAACTATTTTAACTGGTGCCAATAAACACAACATGGGCAATACCATAGCAATCGAATACAATCGCAATTGCTTAAACATGAGCAGCTCCCCGCCGTAGGTCTAATGATTACATACCATCATAGCAATGTAAAAAAACAGTGTAAATTCACCACGATCCGTTAGGTCATTAAACATGCAACTGTGATGGAATATTTATCTCTCAACCTCGACGGCAATACCTTTGATACCACCATAGCAAGCATCCTGGTATTGATAAGGCTACCAACCCAGAAGCCATCAAGGTAAAGTAATGTAGTGCGCCACCTTCATCGATGTTTTTTGGCGGAAAGAAACCGACAATAATACTGGCAACACAACCAACAATACCCATAACACAACACACCGCAAAAGCACCACGCCCACCTGGAAAGATACTGGTTGCACCTGGCCTTGCCGTATGACGCCAGTATAAGATAATGGCGCTGATGAAGAGGATAATGTACATCATCATATATAACTGGGTACTCAAATCGGTCAACCACCAATATGAGGCGTTAATACTGGGCATGAGTACAAATGCGCTGGTAATTAAACTCACCAACACCCCCTGCACGACCAATAAGCGGCTAGGCACACTGTGTTGGTTCAATTGACAAAAATAGGTTGGTAAATATTGATCCTGAGCTGCCTGCATCAAGCCTTTGGCAGGTGAAATTAACCAGTTCACCATACCACCAACGCTGCCAAACAGAATTAAAATCACCAATAGCTTTTCTAAAACCAGCAGATGGTACTGCGCCAAATAATAATGAAACGTCTGCATCATGCCCGCTACCAAGTTCATCTGATGTGGTGGAATGACAATCGCGATGGCCAATGAACCTAAAATCATTGTCACCAAAATAATTAAGATGGATATCATCAGTGCACGAGGAAATGTTTTACGCGGATTTTTGGTTTGCGTAACATGCACAGTTGCCAGCTCCATACCTAAAAATGCCGCCATGATCGCGGTCAATGACACCCAGTTACTTCGATTTTGCAGTGATGGAAACAAATGACGCACATGAAAATCAATTTGAGTTGGTGCACCTTTCACCATCCAAACCACAGCCAAAGCAATGATACCCACCATTGGGATCACCATACCAAATAACGTACACCAGGACGCAAAGTAAGCGGCTGTTTTTAAACCGCGCATATTCACGAAGGTCAAAAACCAAAAAACACCCAAAATCACAGCCACCAAATACAGCTTATTATTGGCCAAATTGGGGTCAACCAAGTAGGCAGCTGTGCCAGCTATGAAAGATAATATGCTCGGAAACCAAACCATGGTATTGATCCATTGCAACCAAATTGCAAACGCAGCAGCACGACTACCCAAGGCGCGGCGACTCCATTGATAAATACCACCTCGGCGTGGATCAATGTGCGTGAGCGTTGCTGACACAAAACCAGTTGGCAATAAAAAGAACAAGGCGGCCAATAAAGCGAAAAAAATCAATGTGCTACCGAACAATGCCGTTCCAGGTAGGTTGCGAATACTATCAATACTACCGGTTATCCAAAGGGCTAATGGCAATGTGGTTAACAGCGCTGTTTTTTGTTTATTCATGGATATAATTTGGCCATGTGATGAGATCCACTCATTATGCAATTATTCACCATAAAAATCCAGTCAAACCGATGATATGGAGATTATGGCCAGTTCATGTATAATGCCACCTTGTTTTGCGCAGCATCTGGAGAGCACATTATGACTAAATTGTATACAGCTATTTTTGCGATTTTTTTGAGCAGCATCGCCTGCGCTGAGCAAACATGGCAGGCACTGGTACTGTCTGATGTACACATACAAGCACACCACGACAGCAAAACCCGCTTTTACCGAAGCGATACTGGCAGACAACATCTCTGGCCTCAAACTGTACACTATGCCAAACACCTAGCCCAGCAGGAACACATCAAATTTGCTCTCTTACTGGGGGACTTACCAGCCCACCATAGCAATGCAACAGACATTCTACATGCGAGTCGGGTGGCTTTTAAAGGCATGCGTAAAATCACGCATCGACTGCAAACACCCTGGTTCTACCTGGTTGGTAACAACGACTCACCGCGAGGTGACTACCATAGCTTTACGCATCTCAACAAACAATCCGGTCAGTATGCCAATATCCTAACCGTCAATGGAATGTCCATACCTGGCGGACATGTAGCAGCTACCTGTAGTGCAAATAAGCCCTGTATCATCAATCGTGATAGCGTCAAAAACATACCTTACTTCTTTGGCAACTACAGTGCATACCCACTGCGATCACATCACATGCGCCTCATCGTTCTCAATTCCGTCATCTTTCTAAGTCCAAGCCGTTGGCCGTGGGGCGCACACTACCGCAGTGATGATGGATTTTCTCAACAACAAGCCATTCAACACACACTGTCCTGGTTTGCAAAGCAATTGGCTGATGCACATCGCCATCATGAATCAGTGCTGCTAGCCGTACACATTCCACCTGGCATGAATAGTATGGAACACCGCGCATTTTGGTTACCACGGCCTAGCAGAGTGATCTTATCACTACTCAAGCGATATCATCAGAACATTGTTGCAATGCTGAATGGACATACCCATTTCAATGCAATCCGGGAGCTGCGACTGTCATCAGATAATCACACAGATGTACTGGCAATCACAGCGCCTGGCATCACACCACTACATCAAAATAACCCAGGGTTGGACGTATTGTCCTTCCGCCAGCACAATCAGCACATCACATTGTACGATGTGACCGTACATGCTTACCGCCCAGGCACACAACGCTGGTATCGAATGCAATCCATGCGTAACACCTTCACCAATGATTGTGCACATGCCTCTCTCAGAGCCTGCTTGGATAGCATTCCACGTCAACAATTTTTATCTGTGATGCAACGATACTACTTATTGCGTACCGGTGACAATGCTATACCACGCGAAGGCTGGAAAGCGGTGAATGCAGCCAGCATCATTCACATGCCAAAAGAATGAGGTGATTGATTATGAGCCGTAAGCGCATTATTTTTGCGGGCACACCAGAGTTTGCCTGTCCAAGCTTGCAAGCCCTTATTGATGCTGACTACGATATTGTGGCTGTTTACACACAACCAGACCGGCCGGCCGGCCGACAACGACAACTCACGCCGCCAGCTGTGAAAGTGTTGGCGGAACAACATGGTTTGTTAGTCAGGCAACCCAATAGTTTACGTGATACCGATACACAACAGGACCTCTTCGCATTGTCTGCTGACGTGATGGTGGTGGCTGCTTACGGGCAACTGCTCCCACAAGTTGTTTTGGATGCTCCCAAGCTGGGTTGCATCAATGTACACGCCTCGTTACTGCCGCGTTGGCGAGGTGCATCACCTATCCAACAAGCTATTTTAGCCGGCGATATTGAAACTGGCATTACCATCATGCAAATGGTATTGGCACTCGATGCCGGTGATGGCTATCAACAAGTACGTTGTCCAATTCATCAGGATGATACCAGCGCCTCGCTACATGATCGGCTTGCACACTTGGGCACGAAAGCCTTATGCGATGTCATCGAGCAACTCCCCATGGCAGGCCAAGTACAAGATGAGTCACAAGTGACATATGCACATAAAATTAAAAAAGCCGATGCCATCTGTGACTGGCAAAAATCTGCAATTCAACTAGAGCGGGAAATCAGGGCTTTTCAACCATGGCCTGTTGCCACGCTCGACTATCAAGAAACACGTTATCGTATTTTCAAAGCTGACGTTTGTACGCAAACCTGCGATGCCGCTGCAGGTACTATTTTGGCTTGGGATAAAAATGGCTTACACATCGCTTGCGGTGACGGTTCGCTGCGCATCACTGAAATGCAAGCACCGGGCAAGCGTCGCCAACGTGTCGCTGACATTGCACCGTCTGCCGCTAATCGCTTTCAGGTGGGCACGCAGCTGACTCTACCAGATCACCCCACTGCGCCTGACACAATGTAATCGCAGTCACACACGCCGTCTCACTGCGCAATGTACGCGGTCCCAAGCACATCGCTGTCAGGTTTGCATCTGCAATCATCTGTTCTTCAGCCGCAGAAAACCCACCTGCGGGGCCCATCAAGACCGCGCAGGCTGTGACAGCTGGTAAAGAAGACAATGGACGCGCAGTTCGCTGTAAACTACCCACCAGACGACATTCAGTTTGACAGTCCCGCAGCCACTCAGCCAAACTTCGGCTCGGTTGCAATAACGGAATGTCACATCGACCAGATTGCTCACATGCTGCGATGATGATTTTCATCCAATGATCGTGCTTAGCCATTTGCTTTTGCGCCAAACTTTTATCCGTCACCAGGGGTGAAATGGTCTGCACACCCAACTCAACTGATTTTTGCAACACCCATGAAAAGGCTTTGCTCGCCGACACACCGACTGCCAACTCAATGGCCAACGGCGATGGTGCAAGTGTTGGAGCCTGCGCAATGATTTTTAATTGCCCTTGCTTGCGATTCAGCTGCAAAACCTCAGCCAACACACACACTTGCTGGTCATTGAAGATCTCCACGACCTCACCAATCCGCAAACGCAATACATGACAGAAATGATGCCGTGCGGCCGCATCCAGCGACAATGTGTCTCCCAACAACAGCGGCACAGGTAAATAATGGCGGTACATCGAAATCTCCTACTGTTATGGTGACAAAACTCAAGGCGTGGTGCGCGATGATGCACAAATTATAACGCTATTTCAGCCAAACCAAAATGCATTGACAAGTGACATGGTGCAATCCAGAACCTTTCTGTACAAAAATGATACCAAACTATGCACTTTGACTCACGCAATCTGCTGGCATCAATGTTTTATGACTGGAACACAATCGCCAATTCAGTGCGTGAGAAACCTTTACAAATCGCTGCAAAAAATGCCACACTAATGTCTCATTAACATTGCTAGATGATCAGCCCATGAGTACGCCTGAAACCACACCCACTGATAAACAACGCGCCCTGCTCACCAAAGCTCGCTTTGATGGTTATTTGCCCATCGTCATTGATGTGGAAACAGGCGGCGTGAATTCTGAAACAGATGCCCTGCTGGAAGTGGCTGCCATCGTTGTTTATTGTGATGAAAATAATATCATCACATCTGAGACAGAGCATTATAGCTGTCACATTACCCCCTTCGAGGGCGGCAAAATGCATGAAAAAGCCATGCAAATCAATGGCATAGACGTTGACCACCCATTTCGCTTCGCCATCAGTGAAGAGGAAGCATTGAAAGGTTTGGACTTGTTCGCACGACAAGCTCTCGCCCGCTACCACTGTCGACGTGCACTGCTGGTTGGCCACAATGCCCATTTTGACTTGGCATTTTTAAACGCCGCACGCAAACGCTGCCAACTGAAAAATAATCCTTTTCATGCCTTTACTTGCTTTGATACTGCCACATTGTCAGGGGCTGTGCTGGGCAAAACAGTGCTCGCCAAAGCATTACTGGCTGCAGGCCTCAGTCATGATAAGGATGAAGCACACTCTGCTCTCTATGACACGCAGCAAACAGCGGCGTTATTTTGTGAGCTGTGCCGACGAATACCACAATTAGATCAGAATAAGGACAGCTAGAGCGCGCTTTTAACTCAAATGATGTAATTGATGCTTGTGAGCGTGTTGCCAGTCATGATATCTTAGGTCTTTGCTTGTCCTCAAGGACCACCGTATGCATTTTGCTGATACTTATATTATTTTGGCATCGCTGTTTGGCTTTATCATGGCCTGGGGTGTGGGTGCGAACGACGTCGCCAATGCCATGGGTACCTCTGTTGGCTCAAAAGCCATCACCATCAAACAAGCTATTATCATCGCTGTGGTGTTTGAAGCGCTGGGCGCACTGCTGGCTGGCGGACAAGTTACCGATACGATTCGTTCAAAAATCATTGATGTATCTCATTTCACAGCCCACCCGGAATTATTTGTCTACGGCATGCTGGCTGCCTTGTTAGCGGCGGGCACCTGGCTCATCATCGCGACCTATTTTGCATGGCCTGTATCGACCACACACACGGTTGTGGGCGCTGTTGTGGGTTTTGGCTGGGTTTCTGCTGGATCACAAGCCATTCACTGGGAAAAACTCATTGATATCGTGCTCAGCTGGTTTGTCACACCCCTTATTTCAGGTGTGATCGCATACGCACTGTTTCGCAGTGTGCAGCGCTTTATCTTTGAAAGTGCACAGCCAACACGAAGTGCTTTGCGTACAGTGCCTATCTACACTTTTCTTGTTGCATTGGTTTTGTCTCTGGTCACATTACTCAACGGCATGCAACATTTACACATTCAGCTCACTATGCTGGAAAACGTGGGGCTGTCTATTGCTATTAGCCTCTTAGCAGCATTGATAGGCTACATCGCGCTGCGACGTCTGAATATCAATACCAATGGCGATGAAGATGAACAACCTAATTTTCAACGCCTGGAACGGATCTTCTCAATCTTGATGATTTTCACTGCCTGTGCCATGGCTTTCGCACACGGCTCAAATGATGTGGCAAATGCCATTGGGCCGCTCTCAGCGGTCGTCGCCATCGTACAATCAGGTGCCTCACTCACAGCACACTCCCCAATCCCACTCTGGGTGATGGGACTGGGCGCCGCTGGTATCGTCATTGGGTTGGCCAGCTATGGGCACCGCGTTATCGCAACCATCGGAGATAACATTACACAACTGACGCCCAGTCGTGGATTCGCAGCACAGCTGGCAACGGCTGGCACTGTGGTTCTGGCATCTGGTATCGGCTTACCCATCTCAACCACTCAAACATTGGTCGGCGCGATTCTAGGCGTTGGTTTGGCGCGGGGTATGGGCGCTCTTAACCTCGGTGTGATTGCAAACATCGTGGTGTCATGGGTCATTACCGTGCCTGCTGGTGCTATTTTCGCAATCGCTTACTACCATCTGCTGCAGTGGTGTTTTCAGCTTTGAGGGTAATCAGTTAACATCTGTGCGACATCGCTGATAGCACTGCCGGCAATGAATAAATCTTCTATAATCAGGTGTGGCAGCAAATGAGCCAGGATACTTTGTGAGATATCTCTCACAATGGTGTAGGACATGTGAGCGTCGTACTATAAGCCAGTACCACCCCCTCAGCCCCAAATTCAGACTAATTCATTGTTTTTGTATTGTTTTATTTGTTTTTTATACCATGGGATATCATTTTTTACCTCAGCGTAAACTTGCCAGAATACGGTGTCATGATAAAGTAAAAGAAGATATGGCGGAGGTACATAAGGGACCATATCTAGGGAAGGCACTCAAAGGATTGAGATTTCTAGGGACAGAATTTCATGGCAGGATCGCCAACAAGGTTAACAGCGTTATACCTTGACCACTCCCCTCGGTAAAGCACTACCTCATTGTCGGCACCTCAGGGTGCCGATTTTTTTATTAGTATGACGACAGCACGCTCGATGGTTGATGCTTAGTCTGTTTACCCATTTTAGTTTGTGGGTGCCTCTGGGTCTATGGTTTCTGCGTTCACATTCTTTGGTGCACTAAGCAAACCAGTTTGTTTATCACTGAATAATCCAGCAATAGCCAGTCCGCTACCTGTTATACCAATAGCGGCAGCACCGACAGTTCCGGCGACAACGCCTGAGGTGACGGCTGCTGGGAGGCTGGCAGCCACAATGCCCACAGCGGGTGCAATCGCTGCCAAAACTGGAGGCATTAACACTGCCGCCACGACAGCCGCCACCACAGCCAAAGCCAGCAACACAAAGCCAGCGATGAGTAAACCACGCATTTCAGGTCTTGCAATGATGGTATATGTATTTTCTTTGGCATCCAGCACAGCCTTGATACGCTGACCTTTGCTGTTCTTAAGCTCTAAAACCAGCTGTTGTTCTGTATTAATTTCTACTTTTTCAAATGTGGGTAATGGCCGACCCGCTGTCACATCGCCCCTAGCGTTAGCTAACTCAAGTGCTAATGTAGGGTGATTAGAAAAGCGCTGTATGTAATCTTTTAGACCAGAGAATGCTTCCAATCTCGTAACCGATCCTTTTTGATCAGGACTGAATTCCTTACTAGGATGACGGATAAGTTCGAGTAATGATGTGTGAACCTCTTCAGGATCACTACCTTGCAAAAGTCTTTCTATATGCTGGTTGACAGCATCATAATCTTCAATAAGCTTATCCCGCTGCGTATCAAAGTAGTCATTTGGAATCCCACTGGGAGTTCCCCCTACTCGCACAACTTTAGAACCTAATACTAGTGCTCCAATCGCAGCCGCTTCCAGACGAGGACGATAAAACCCAACCAATAAGTTCTTTTTGATTGTTGCAGCAGCAGCATCACCCGCATCGATGTGGAAGCCAGCCGCCAAGCCATTCTTACCCATCAAGCTTAGCACTGACGACTTGAGCTCTTCTTTGACACCGTCCGTGTTTAAAAAAGCTGATATATGGTCTTTAGGCTTTCCATCAACATGACGAATGCTTTCTGGAAGAGCCTCTAGTAGTTTATCACAGAATTCATCGAATGGTGGATACACCATCCTTAAACCATCATCTGTCGCAATATGTTGTATTACTAAGCCGTTATCATATGTTATTGTCAGGCAATCATCGCCGACAAGCTCGATAATATCCACATACCCTTGTATTAAATGTTTAGGATTAGCAGAAACCGCAAAATTATTCTCATCAACACCGCTTGCGTGCTTCTTTCCCCAATCGGGTAACATCTTTATAATGTGCGAACACAGCAACCCAAAACAACGAAAATGCCCCTGAACATAATGCTTGAAGAATCTACTGTATTTTTTGTCTTTTTTGAGCTCATCTAGAACAAGCTCTGCCGGTTTCTCCTTTTCAGCTGGTTTAAACCATTTCTCGACATTGGGTTTGTCATGTTGATACAACCATGCCATTACATCATACAAGTTCCCTTGCTTTGGGAAATTTTTCGCTCTATCGAAATCTTGTTGTACGCTACTAAAATCTGGCATAACCACCTCTTTATCACTGTATTCATATTTCATTATAGCGCAAACGTATTAAAGAATACTTAAAAAATGGTGCTAAATAGTGTAATTATAGGATTAAAAAGCGTGAAATGACGCTAAGTCATTGTTTTGGTCACTGAGCGCTCATTTTGGTCGTGCTAGCAGACGATCAGCTGAGCCAACAAAACAATGTGGCAGCAGCCAGTATGCCAGTGGATTCTGGCATGATTTCTGTGTTTTTTGGCAGTAGATGGCGCTAAGTGCTTTCCGCATCAGCAGGTTGCTCACGACGTATTTGTGCAAATAAGGCCAGTACTGACTGCCCCCAATCGCGTAGGCGCTTCGTACCGAATAGTAAAATCAACAACATCACCGTCACCATCAATGCCATGGCATGCATTCCAACAAACATCATCTTTCTCCCTCCTTGGTACTCAACCCACCATGATTCAGATCAGCACTGAAAGTGGGTTTTTGCGAGTGATACTTTTCCAGCATACTGAAAAAGTTGGCTACAAGCAATGCCTAACAAGCGCTAATCCACTTCAGCGCACACATCTTCTAGTCGTTGACCACGACCCTCAGGCACATAACGCCAAATTAAAAACCACAACAATGCTTGTATTGGCAGTAAGCACCAGAGCAGTTGCCGCTGACTCCATACCCAATGCCTGCCATGACACAATAACACCACGACAGCAATCAGCATCAACACCACCGCCTGGCCAATCGGTAATACCCAAGCGCGTAATCGGTCGGGTAGACATTCCGGTAAAATCACCGTCATCATGGTCGTTGGTGCAATCATGGCACCCATTAACTGAGCACTGACAGCCAGTGTCGAAAACCATACCGGTAAGGACAGATAGGATGCAATAGCCAGACATGCTGTTCCCAGTATCAATAACAGCATCCCCAGTTGTAACAAGGGGCGACGCCCCCACACATCGCAAAACAAACACAATATAATGGTGATGAACCCAACCACAGGTTGCCAAATAAAATGGGTTTGTACGGGTAAGGTCGTGACAGCAAACGTTAGCTGCCAATCATGCAAAGCCAAGCTATTCACACTCAGTAAAGCCTGTAACACTAGCAGTAAGCAAACCAGCAGGATGGACTGCCGAAAACGATCAACGCTCAATAGCGTATACCGCCACCAAGATATTTTATCATCACAGCAATGTGGCCAAAGATCACGCTCATAAGCTTCACGCAGACGTTGATAATCTCGCCGTGCTCTGGGCAAAGCCCGTGTCAGCAGTAAACTCTGCACTGCCTGACCATTACGCCCGCGCATCATCAACCAGCGCGGTGATTCCGGACAAGTGAACGCCAATAAAATCAAACAGAGCAGCGCCAATAAACACATGCCCACATAGAACCAGCTACCTACCTGCTGCAGATGCCAATGATTCATAGCCAATACCGAACTGACCATGCCCAAGGTCAGTGGATATATGACCATCCAACGCCCGCGCTGCTTGGCAACCACCATTTCACTCAACCAAATTGGGCACATCACCATTTGACAGGCCAAAGCCATGAGCAGCAAGCACAACAACATCCAAGTGGCGAATGATGGCAAAGCAGGCCCTGCCGCAAATACCACCAGACACTGCAACAGTACGGCATAGATCATCACATAACGCCGCCCAAGAAAATGTGCCGCAACTGCAGAACCACATAAAGCCAATACAGAGACCAAAACCAAAATAGGCAACAACAGTGGATGGGAAAACTGGGTCAGCAGCGCCAGCAGATGACGCAACATTACGGCTGATAAGCATGCCATTAATAATAGCAGTGCCATAAGACGCGCATGAAAATGTCGACAGTGTTGCATTCAGCCACTCATGTGTCGTGCAGTGTCTCATAATCATGGCACAGTCGAGTGCAAAAAAACCACTTTCTGTATTCATTTGTAGCAATGTTATTTGACCATGCCTGAATAGGTTAATCACAACACAAGCGCCAGAGCGAGAAGACCGCCAATAAACCGCCTGCTAACATGGTTGCAAACAGTAAATATTGCCCACCCCAAACGCGGTATTCCCCCGCTTGCGCCTGTCGCACCGACTGCTGACGACCTCGCCACACCATCAATGTAGGCAGCAAAATCAACAGAATCACACACAACGCACCCGCATACGCCAGTGCCTGCATGAAAATACCTGGCGCCAGTATCACAATTAACATGGGTGGCAGCAAGGTCAGTAATAACACCTTCACCCCATCCAAGCCGCGCTTAGCTAAACCACAGGTATCAGCAACAAGATCAAACAAACCCAGGCTCACACCCAGAAAGGAGGTCGTCACGCAGATAGATGTAAACCAGTCAACAATACTGGCAACTGGTGAACCTTGATAGCGTTGTGCCAATTGCTCCGTCAGCTGTGATACAGCATTGGGGGCGTGCGCCATAGCAATGAGCCCAGTAGTCCCCTGCGCTTGAATACTGCCTTGCACGCACAAATCCCAAAGTAAATAGCAGATCAGTGGCACCAGACTGCCGATCACAATGGTCACGCGCAACGCCGGAATATCCGTCTGAAAGTACTGGCGTATACTCGGAATAATGCCACCAAAACCAAAAGCAGTCAGCACAATCAAAATTGCTGCTGGGATGTGCATCACACTCTGTCTGGCATGCACAATCGCATGCACATGAGGCAACATTAACACGATCAACAAAAAGTAAGCGCCAAATTTAACGAACATCAATCCACGATTAACCCAATCAACCGTCAACACACCCAAATACAGTACGACTGCAAAGACCAAAACAAATAAAACCGTGCCCAGCTGTGGTGCCCATGAAAAATGCAACCAGTGCAATAAGGTATTCGCTAAATCACTGCCTCCAGCCGTATAACCCGATAGTAGCGTGTATAGAAAGATAAAAATCAAGGCAGTGGTCACGATTGCGCCGAGGCGTCCCAATGTCTGACGTGCCATCGAAATAAAGTGCGCGCCAGCCGGTAAATAACAGTTTGCTTCTAGGATATAAAAAGAAGCGATTAACGTCAGCAGCCATATTGCGACAAATAACCCGAAGGCTGGCAAATAGCCAGCTGCTGCAGTCGCCATCGGCAATGCCAACATACCACCACCCAAAGCCGTGCCCACGATCAATAACACACCACCACATATACGTCCCACTGATTGCACGCTTTACCCCTCTGCTTGTACCTGTTTTTTCATATCTGCATGCGCCCGTTGAAATTGCTGCCGCAAATCCACACGCAGCTGCGCATGCTGTTGTCGACGTTGCTCAACCGCTGACTCTGGTTGCCACACTGGTACAGGGCTTGGTTTTCCCTGCTCATCGACGGCTACCATGGTAAAATAACACGAATTCGTATGTCGGCATTTACCGGTCATCAAATTTTCTGCTTCTACCCGAATACCAATTTCCATCGACGTACGCCCTGTGCGATTCACAGATGCCAAACAACGCAGTAACTCACCCACATAGACTGGCTCACGAAAACACACCTGATCCACCGACAATGTCACCACATAACAACCAGCGTAGCGTGCTGCACAAGCATAAGCCACTTTATCTAAAAAATTAAGAATATGCCCACCGTGCACTTTGCCAGAAAAATTAGCTTTTTCAGGCGTCATGACCTCTGACATCACCATTTGATGCCGCGCTTTGATTGGTTTGGACATCCTGCCCCCTACATTGTTGATGACTATGCGTCGCTTTCCAGCTGACAATCATCAATATAGGCTTGTGTACGCTCTCGCGGCAAACAAAAACGCACTGCTAACCACAAAGTCACAATACACAATGCTGCCATGGCTAGAATATCCCAGCCAAATGTGAGTATACCGATACCGTGTCCAAATGTGCCAAGGTAGGAAATCAGTGCAAGTCCCGCTAAATATGGCCATACCCACATGGATTCACGCGCGTCCATAGGCAATGCCGCCCTGTCTTCTGCCGAACGAGTGAAATGATATACCAAGAAAACAGCTAAACCCATTGCCATCGCGATACACAATTTGTAAATGATTTCCCATCCGGAAAGATAGGTCATTACCGTACACACAGTAAAAGCCAAATAACTCCATAAACCACCAAAAGGTAAGCGAAACGGGCGTGCTTGGTTAGGCACCTGTCGGCGCAGGGCAGACATACAAATGGGCCCAAGTGCATAAGTCAGCATCATTAATGCAGTGAGAAAGGCGATCATTTTATTCCAACCTGGTAACGGTGCGAACATCAAACAACCCAAAACTGTGTTCAAAATAACTGCATATATTGGATTCCCCTGCGTTGTGACCTTCAAAAATAAACCTGGAAATTGCTTATTTTCACTCATCGCATACAAGGAGCGTGCTGAGCTACCCACATACATTAACGCTGCTGCCAAGGGGCTTAAAATAGCACCTGCATACAGTAGAGGTACTAACTTAGGTAAGTTATCTTGCAACACAACTGAAACAAAGGGGCTGTTCTCCGTTGGAATCAAAATATGATACCAACCTTGCGCGATATTGGCTGGCGTCATAGAAATCAGAAAAGCCACTTGTAGCAACACATATACCAGCAGACAGACAACCACTGAACCCACCACCGCTATTGGCAGTGCACGCGCTGGATTTTTAGCCTCACCGGCCATTTCGCAGGCCTGCTTAAAACCATTAAATGCGAACAAAATACCACCAGTCACAATGGCCGATAACACACCACGCCAGCCATGTGGCATAAAGTGCTCTGTCAACGAAATGTGCGTTTGGTGGCTGGTACCCACCTGATAGAAGATCAAACCAACCACCAAAATAGGCAAAAGTGTTTTCAATAATGTCAGGGCACTGTTACAACGCATCAACAGGCGCAAAGAATAGACGTTGAGAAAGCTCATCAACACCATCAAAATACTAGCAGCAATATATCCCTGACCGGTCAAACCACCACTATGCTGCACCAAATTTGGCCAATAATAGCTGACGTATTGCAATACCGCTTGTACTTCAGCCGGTACGAAAGCCATATATGACAGCCAGATACCCCAAGAAAACATGAAACTGGTTAACCGTCCATGTGTGAATAAGGGAATACGCGTACTAGAGCCAGTAATCGGCAGCATCGCGCAGATCTCGGCAAAAACAAATGCCACAAAAATGGCCAATAAACCACCTATGATCCAAGATAGAATAGACGCAGGACCCGCTAATTGCGCGGCATACAAGGTGGCAAATAACCAGCCAGAACCCAACACGGCACTCACAGAAGCCATTAACAAAGCAAACGTGGAGATACTGCGTTTCATGAGACAACCTTACCAAATATGGAGAAAAAAATGCGAACAAAAACCAATCTTTTTGCGCAGGCAATCATATTAACGCAGATGGCTCCTGAACACCACTGTCCGCCTATTTTTGACACAAATTCATAGCATAATATGCACAAAACAGCGCTGAGACCAATGCGGCAGTGCATACTTTATCCACAGGCGGATTGCTCATATCATCGAAAGTCTGTTTCCAATCCTTGCCAGGTGACGAACAGCGCAGGATCATGTTACGCTAGCGCCTGACAATGCCAACTTGGAGATGCACATGACGGCCCCTCGCTTGCTACTGGTTGACGGCTCTTCCTACCTATTTCGCGCCTACCATGCACTGCCACCTCTCACAACACCCGAGGGTATTCCAACGGGTGCTGTTTATGGTGTGATCAACATGCTGAAAAAACTCATTGAAACAGAGTCACCAGAATACCTCGCCGTGATCTTTGACCACAAAGGCAAAACATTTCGCCATGACTTTGACCCTAACTACAAAGCCAACCGTCCCAGCATGCCCGACGAGCTAGCACAACAAATACCTTATGTGCATGACATTATCAAAGCCATGGGCATTCCACTGATCATCGAAGCCGGTGTGGAAGCAGATGATGTCATTGGCACCTATGCGACACAAGCACGTGAAGCTGGCTGGCAAGTCCTGATTTCAACTGGCGATAAAGACATGGCACAGTTGGTTTGTCCACAAGTGTCACTCATCAATACCATGAATAATCGCGTCTCTACGCCAGAGTCAGTCATCGAAAAATTCGGGGTCAAAGCCGAGCAGATCATAGACTACTTAGCTTTAATGGGCGACAAGGTTGATAACATTGACGGTGTCCCTGGTGTAGGCCCGAAGACAGCTGCAAAATGGCTAATGCAATATGATAGCCTTGAAAACCTCATCGCTCACAGTAGCGAAATCAAAGGCAAAGTGGGTGAACGATTACGTGAATTTCAAGAACGCCTACCCGACAACCAATTCATGGTGACTATAAAATGCGATCTTGAATTACCGGCCAGCATCAACGAACTACACGTGAATGCAGCTGACCATGACACGCTCGCTTCACTTTATGACACCATGAAATTCAATCGCTGGCGACAAGCCCTCAATCAAACCACTGATGACAATACGACAGAGCAGCCAAACACAAAAGCCAAAATCGATATCAACGTTCAATGGCATCGAACGCCTGAAGCAGTAGAAGCCTGTGTCACACGTTTGACGCAAGCAGCAGCATTGACACTGCGCTGCTATGGCGAACAAGCTGATAATGACCATGAGTCGTTGCTTGCCATTGCCCTATCGAGTGAGTGTGGGCAATGTGATATTATTTGCTGCGCATCAACACATCATCAGGCAGCCTGTCAAACTTTGTTAAGCAATGAACACATGACTTGGATTGGCCATGACTTGAAACGTGAGCAACATCTGCTGGCGACACAAAACTTCAGCCTCGCTGGACAAAAACGCGATAGCCAACTCATGGCTTATCTACTCAACCAACAAGGCACGAAACTTGACCTGTCAGCACTGGCAGACAACGCTGGCATTGATAACCATGTAAGCCTCAGCGACTGCTTAGGCAGTGGCCGTAAGAAGCAAACTTTTTCTGAAGTCGATGAGAAGCAACTGAATGCCTATGTGGGTCAACAAAGCCTGCAACTCTGGCAACTCGAAAGTTCAGTTCAAGCAAGCTTAAACAATGAAGCAACACTCCAGTCACTGCTGGATGACATTGATGCGCCATTGCAACATGTACTTTTCAGCATGGAAAAACTCGGCGTTCTAATCGACCCTGACATTCTACATGCGCAAAGCGAAACACATCGCCAACGCTTACAAACATTAGAAGAAAAAGCACACAGCCTGGCCGGTGAAAATTTCAACCTGGGCTCACCGAAACAACTGCAAAGCATACTATACGACAAACTGGCCTTGCCTATTTCAAAGAAAACAGCGAAAGGCCAACCTTCAACAGCCGAGGAAGTATTGCGTCAGCTTGCACTTGACTTCCCTTTGCCTAAAATTATTTTAGAATGGCGCAGCCTCAGTAAACTACTGTCAACTTATACTGAAAAACTCCCCAAGCTAGCGGATGCA
Source organism: Coxiellaceae bacterium (assembly GCA_047404195.1). Taxonomy (GTDB): domain Bacteria; phylum Pseudomonadota; class Gammaproteobacteria; order JAJRRL01; family JAJRRL01; genus JAJRRL01. The sequence continues at coordinate 109,785 of JBDOIU010000002.1, read as the reverse complement.
AATCAGCGACTACACACAACCTACAACATGACTGGCACCAGCACGGGTAGATTGTCATCGAATGAACCGAACTTACAAAACATCCCCGTCAAAACAGCCGCCGGACGTGCTGTACGACAAGCGTTTGTCGCGCCGAAAAACCACGTCATCATGGCTGCTGATTACTCACAAGTAGAGCTGCGCATCATGGCACACCTTTGCCAAGACCCTAACTTACTGCGTGCTTTCTCTCATGGTGAAGACATCCACGCCGCAACAGCCAGTGACATTTTCAACACCCCCTTAGCTGAGGTATCAGCACAACAGCGACGACAAGCAAAAACTGTGAACTTTGGATTGCTATATGGTATGTCTGCTTTTGGCCTTGCCAAGCAACTTGATATTGATCCAGGGACAGCCAAACACATTCTCGAAACTTATTTTGAGCGTTATCCAAAAGTGTCAACCTATCTTGATGCTGTGCGCGAACAAGCCAAAGCGCAAGGCTATATTGAAACATGCTTCGGACGGCGCGTTTACTTGCCAGGTATTCAAAGCCGAAATGCCATGCAACGCAAAGCCGCTGAACGTGCTGCCATCAATGCACCCATGCAAGGCAGTGCTGCCGACATCATTAAAGTAGCGATGCTCAAAGTCCAAGACTGGATCAATGAATCGGATCTTTCAGTGCGAATGATCATGCAAGTACATGATGAGTTGGTGTTCGAAGTCGCTGACGCTGCTATTGAAACTGCAACCACAGCTATTCGCCACTGCATGACAGACGCATCACCTCTGTCTGTGCCACTATTGGTTGACATCGGTCACGGCCCGCATTGGGATGCGGCACATTAATCAGGAGATCACCATGAATCGAGACACTGTCGTCCTCAAATTTGGCGGTACCAGCGTTGCAAGTAAAGCTTGCTGGGACAATATCATTGCAATCGTCACCGCTCATATTCAAGCTGGCAAACGACCACTCCTAGTCTGCTCAGCTGTCGCTGGTGTCTCTAACCAACTGACTGCCGTTGCCGATGCCTGTAGAGCTGGCCAAGACTGGCAGACACTGCTAGAACCTGTGAGTCAGCAAATGCGTGCTTTGGCAACTGACTGTCAAGTTGATTGGCAAACAACATGCGCCGACCTAGATGCAGCAATGCAGGCAACTGCACAACAGCTTGCAACATCACCAGCAGATGCGTTCCTTGTCGCAGAGTTGCTGTCATTCGGCGAACGCCTACTGACTCAATTGGCTGCAATACACCTGACGCAACATGGCCTTTCCTGCGACTGGATAGATGCACGTGATATTTTACGCAGTATTGGCCAAGGCGATGAAAAAACTCAAGCATTATCTGCCAATGTCAAAGCACAACGCAACGACACATTGATCGCACAACTTCAAAACAGTGATTCCGCTTGTAGCATCACCCAAGGCTTTATTGCGAAACATGCGCGCTACAACCGCACAGTCTGTCTTGGCCGCGGCGGCTCAGATACCTCAGTGGCACTCATGGGCGTGGCCGCTGATGCAACTTGCTGTGAAATTTGGACTGATGTGCCAGGCATTTTTACTGCCAACCCGCAGCAATTTCCAAATGCACGCCAACTCACACACCTCAGCTATGCTGAAGCCATGGAAATGGGCATGATGGGCGCATCTGTACTGCATCCCAATACCATTCCACCTGTTGCTGCACACCATATTCCACTCAGTATTAAATGCAGCAAGCATCCAACAGCCAGTGGCACAACCATCAGCGAAAGTGATAATGCTGCGGCCATCAAAGCCGTCAACTGCAAAAATAACGTCATTGTTGTTGCCATTGAAGGTCTGGGTATGTGGCAGCAATACGGTTTCCTGGCCACCATTTTTGAAATTTTCAAACAACACCATCTATCCGTGGATTTGATTTCCACATCACAAAGCAACGTCACTGTGAGCTTGGACAGCAATACAGACAAAGTCAGCCAACAGCAAATCCATGCATTGCAGCAGGACCTGGAAAAACACGCCAGTGTGCGTATTATTCAACCTTGCGCTACCATCAGCATTGTTGGTAACCACATTCGGCAGATCCTACATAAGCTTGGCCCACTCTTCGATGTTTTTCGCTCTCAGTCTATTCACTTACTGTCACAGTCCGCCAATAACTTGAACCTCGCCGTCGTGGTTGCACAATCACAAGCGCAACGCATCGTTCAACTGATTCATGATCATATTATTGAGCAAAGCATTAATCACCCTTGCTTTGGGCAGCGTTATGCGGCGCCGACGACACAAAAAACACAGCAAAGCTGGTGGCAGCGTGATCGTCAGGCAATCATACAGCACGCGCAACAACGAACACCCTGTTACCTGTATGACGAACAAACCTTACGCACGCAAGCAGCGGGCTTGCTGGGCCTACAACATTGCTCTCGCATATTCTATGCCATGAAAGCCAATCCACAGCCGCATATTTTACAACTGTTTGAACGCTTGGGCCTCGATTTTGAGTGTGTCAGTATTGCTGAAATTCAACATGTACTTGCCAGCTGCCCCAACTTGTCAGCCAAACGTATCTTATTTACCCCTAACTTTGCCAGTGAACAAGATTACCGACAAGCTCGCGCGCTGGGCGTGAACCTGAATGTCGATAATGCTTATCCACTACAACACTGGCAAGACTGCTTTCAAGGTGCTGATATATTACTGCGCATCGACCCAGGATTTGCAGATGGCCACCATCGTTTTGTGGAGACGGGTGGCACGCAATCGAAATTTGGTATTCCAATTGACGATGTGCCGGCTGTTAAACAAGCCATTGCGCAATGTGGCGCGCAGGTCATCGGGCTGCATGCACATACAGGCAGCGGCATTCTACGTGCAGATAACTGGGCACGGGTAGCCACACAGCTGTCAGCACTGCGTGAACATTTCCCAACAGCGACTATCTTTAACCTGGGTGGTGGTCTAGGAATACCAGAAAAGCCAGCACAACAAGCATTGAACTTGGCAGAGCTAGACGCGTCACTGGCCCAAATCAAACAACAACACCATGACATACAGCTCTGGCTTGAGCCTGGGCGCTTCCTGGTGGCTCAATCCGGAATCATCTGCGCGACTGTAACACAACTGAAAAAAAAGGGCGCCATACATTACATCGGTGTTGACGCAGGTATGCATACATTGATTAGGCCAGCACTGTACGGTGCTTACCACCTCATCACAAACCTGAGTCGCCAGGAAGAACCTGAGGAAATACTGGCACACATTGTGGGCCCAATATGTGAAACAGGCGATGTACTGGGGTACGCCCGCTGGATGCCTAAGACGGAAGTGGGTGATATTATTCTCATCGCCAACACAGGCGCTTACGGTGCCTGTATGGCATCGCAGTATAATTCACATGCATTACCAGAGGAATCGTTTCTGAATATCACTCAGGAAGCGGCAACTTGTTGCTAGCGACAAAAAATCACTTAGCACTTCGATTCAGCTTAATGCTTACTTAAGCATTTCCTTGCCAACTATGCTTGTGCTTCCTAGTGAGCGTTTTATAATAGCAAGTATGAGGTATATATCTGACGTATTATGAAAAGTGAAGTCATTGGCATACATTGTTTGCTGGTTGAGCTTAAGTATTGGCAGAAGTGCAAGAATATTTGTGTATTTTAAGCTCTTCTGACTTGAGCAAGCCTTTCGGCACACTAAAGTCGCTACTGATGCATTTAATCTATAGTATATCGGATATTGACATAACTTATCAGTCAATGGTGTTTTACGACCTGTACCGGTCAAAACAAGGTGAATGAGTGCTTTTTCATCAAACATTGGTCTTTTATTCGGTATGTTATGTCTTGAGTGCGTGCTACAGCATCAGTTCGCTGGCATGCAATTAACAATGGTGTAAAGGAAGTAGCCATGTTAGTGTTGACAAGAACTGCCGGCCAGCGATTAATCATTGGCGACGGCGAAATCGTTTTATCTGTACTCGAAGTACGCGGTGGGCAAGTGCGTCTGGGTGTGACTGCACCTAGACATATCGCTGTGCACCGTGAAGAAATTTTCGAGCGCATACAATCAGAAAACAGTGAACAACCGGACACTGAAAAACAAACATAGCGGCTCATTGCTGCAGATGTCCTGGCTATCAGCGTCGCATTTAAGATGCAAGATCACCTGCTTGCCTATTTTCAGTCATCCTGCGCACTCAAAGAGCAAACAGTGTTGCGATTGCTAGGCTGTGCCTGAATGCAAAATTTGTTTAACCGAGTGAACCTATACAGATAGCTGAAGAGAGCTTTTTCGAAGATTGTGGGCACGACCGATCACTGGTACATCTTATCACTTAAATGTACGAGTCACAGGCGGCAATTAATTTTTTCAGATTGCCCCCCGCCTCAGTTCTATTGCGCACGGTATACTGGTTCAAGTAGTGCTTGAGATGGTACTCATGCCCAGGTGATCGCAGTAATCGCAGAATTCGTCTTGCCAGCGGCAGCTTTTGTGTTTGTCGGTAATCAAAGCGCTGAAAAAATACCGCCGCCAACGCCGCACCCAATGATGCTTTGCGTGCAGGTTCTGCAGACTGAAAATTCTGTATACAATAAGTCAACGCATTCGATTTGTCCCAATCACGCCAAGCATGGTATTGTGTGATAGCTAAATGATTGCTATCAATCATGCCACCAGGATAGGCCTCCAAATGATCCGTCAGTAAGAAAAAAATCACCGGCACACAAGCAGCAATACTGGCCCAAGAACAATTACCAGTCACTTGCGGCTCAATCATGATGCGGCCACGCAATTTCAAACCCAATTGCTTGGCAAGCGTGTTATCGATAAAATCTTTATCTTTTTTCTCGTAAATCAAGAACTGTAAAAGCTGTGTGGTCAATGCATGCGGCTGATCCATTTCAAAAATCAATATACCATTCACCATGCCTTCGTCCTCACGACGACGATCACAGCGCACCCAATATTTTCCGTAACGCACAAAAGAAATTGCATGTCCATCGTAATTGACTGGTAGTATTAATAGCCGCTCAGACAATAACTTTTGAATGCGATTCTGATGCTGCCCCAGATTGGTTTGATACTGCTGATACTTGATCAGCTCTGCCGCATTATGCATTGCCGATATCACTTGCTTGTAGATATCGAAATACTGCGTATGATCCTTTGACCCAAAGTTATTGATAAATTGATGCAATGACTGGCGCATAATGTGGATACTAGACTCTAAAAAGAAACCCTCAAAACTCAGCTCTGCAAACTCGGTCTCAGTCGTGACAATATCAATCTCGCCAGTCAAATCCCAACGATGACCAAGCAGTTTCAAGTGAATATAATCATTTGCAAAACGACTTTTTGCACCATACTTAAAAAGCAGGTTCTTCATTTCATGCTGTTCCCGCAAAATCGGCCGAATCAACACCGGCTCTGCCGATAAGTTGTGGGCATTGGGGTCAGCACCTGCTGACAGTAAGCACTCCGCCAAAGCAATGTTATTGTTTTCGATGGCCCAATGCATTGCCGTACTACCCACTGCATCTTTTTTATTAACATCTGCTCCTTGATCAATGAGGTATTTGGCAATATTCGTGTGATTGGCAATAGCCGCTTCGATGAGGGGGGTGAATCCGTATTCATCAAACTCATTGATATCAACACCCTGACTTAAGAAATACTGCACGTATTCCTGATTACCCTGGATAATTGCATTCGCTAAACTCATATGAACTCCCTATTACATTCCCTGCGGTGTGGTGCCTGGCGCGGCCTGATGTTGATTCTGCTGCTGCAGTTGCAACTGTAGTTGCAGCTGCTTTTCCATTGCCGCATCGTTTTTCTGTGGATCATTATTAATTTCTGGCGGCATGCCATCAAATTGCGCTTTGTTGGCAAGCAACGGATGTGCCTGAAAACCCATCTCTTGCCCTTGCTCTTTGTAAGGATTTTTGAGGGACGTGGCAATACCACCCAAGCGCATTTCTACATCACGGTCTTCAATGCGACGCGCATGCTCAATCAGTGGGTCACTCTCTGCAAAATATTCATCCTGCTCATTGTAGACATCACCTGTTTTCATGATGTACAAGATATCGGTGAGGGTGTTCTGCTCTAGATTCAGCTCTGCCACGACTTGCTCTTCATCTAAGTAATGCACACGCAATTCATATTGCCCTGGCTGTAAGTGCATGTGCGCACGCGCATCAAATGATTCCTCTGCTATCACAGCATCATCATCCTTGGCATGTACACACCAACGCAGTCCCTGCCGAATGATATTGCCACCCAAGCTGGCAATGGCAGCCACCTGTAACTGTGCTGAAACTGATCCGATGTTATGCACTACCAGCATAATACTTCTCCAAGCCATTGTTTTCATTTACTTTTTTGCTAGCACAACCTCATTTCTGAAATGAACCAATGCAATGCCTATACTCCTATTCTAGCAAATTTTCAGACCACTGCGAAGCTCGGGCAATACACCGTCTGCTCATTCTGACAAAATACAGCAATTACGTTATCATGGTGCTGCAATATCATGCTTGGAGCTGTCATGACAACCAGTCTACCCAGACAATTTCTGATTGAATTACAGTCACTTACGCCCACCTCGCGCTTACCCACCACCATCGCAAGCTACACACAGGCGAAGGACATTGGCTGCCGCATACCGCACAATGACAGCGCCACTGCAATGTTTCTACAAGCAGCACAACAGGCTGGCTGGACAGCTGAACAGTCAGCAGCAGCAGCAAACCACTTCCGCTTACCGGCAGCCGCGCGGCCCTGGCTTGTAAAACAACTTGAGCAACACCCTGAGTGGTATATTCAAAATCCCGCCAGTGCGCTTGCTGTCACGCTACTTGACCCCCAACCAGGTGAATCCATTTTAGATTTGGCAGCTGCACCAGGCAGTAAAACCAGTCAAATTGCACAATGCATGCGCGGAGACGGTTATTTGGCTGCGGTTGAAAAAAGCCGCAACCGTTTTTTCAAGCTGAAAGCCAACCTAGAACGACAAGGCCATACCTGGGTGCGACTCTTTAATAAAGATGGACGCGATGTTTGGCGACACTGTACCGACCGCTTTGATCGGGTACTCATCGATGCACCCTGCAGTAGCCAGGGCCGCTTTCACCTACACAACACAGAATCAGTGGCCTATTGGCAGCCCAAGAAGTCAAAGCAAATGGCACGCCAACAAAAACTTCTGCTACAGTCAGCCTTTCGCTGCTTACGCCCTGGCGGTACGCTGATCTATGCTACCTGTACCGTCTCACACACTGAAAATGAGCAAGTGGTCAATCACCTGCTGCAATCTGAACAAAAAGCGCATATTTGCCCGATCACACTGCACAATATCCCACATCAAAAGGGCATCGATAACCTGGAGAGCTGGTCAGGTGACAGGTGCCTACAGCACACTTGTCGTATTTTACCCGATCAATTTTGGGACAGCTTCTACCTGGCCAAAATTCAAAAACAAGCCGGCTAAATGTCACTGGCTGTTGGCTGATAACGCGTTGGATCCGCCAAGCCAGCTGCCTCAAAACCACGTCGCCGATAAGCACAGCTGTCACAACGACCACATGCCCTCCCTTCTGCATCAGCCGCATAGCATGAAACGGTCATGGCATAATCTAAACCCAATGTATCACCTAAGCGAATGGTCTCAGCCTTCGATAAATGTTGCAGTGGCGTATGTATTTGTGGTGGTGCCCCCTCAACAGCCGCCTTTGTCGCTAAACCCGCTAATGCCTGGAATGCGGCAATAAACTCAGGGCGACAGTCAGGGTATCCAGAATAATCGATCGCAGAAACACCAATAAAGATATCCTGTGCTGCCACTGATTCCGCCAAGCCCAACGCCAAACTCAGAAAAATTGTATTGCGCGCCGGCACATAAGTGCTGGGAATGCCTTTTGTTTCACCAAATGCCGGTATATCACTGGACTGATCAGTCAGGGCTGAACATTGCAAATGATCGACCGGAATGGGTAAGACATGATACTGCGCACCAACAGACCGCGCCAAAGCCTGCGCTGCTTCGATTTCAGCACGATGACGCTGCCCATAATCGAATACCAATGCATGACAGGAAAAACCCTTTGATTGTGCAACATATAGACATGTTGCTGAATCCAAACCACCTGACAGCAACACCACTGCTTTTTTTTGTACCATATGACTGACCCCCACATAGAGCATTGATTCCGCCAGATTAATCGAAAATTTCGCTACTAGCAATGCAAGAACACGGTACTCATTCTGGCTGAATTCACTGACGGTGACTTGAAAAACTCAGATGTGACCCCATGTTTAAATTGTACCAACGTAACCAACGGAGATAATCGTGACTACCATTCTTTCAGTACGACGCCAGGGCAAAGTGGTCATTGGCGGTGATGGACAAGTTTCTATGGGTGACACTGTCATGAAAGGCAACGCACACAAAGTACGCCGCCTGTATCGTGACAAAGTCATTGCTGGTTTTGCAGGTGGCACTGCAGATGCATTTACCCTTTTCGAACGCTTTGAAGCCAAACTAGAAAAACACCAAGGCAACCTGGTGCGCTCTGCGGTGGAGCTGGCCAAAGATTGGCGAACAGATAAAATCTTGCGCCGATTAGAAGCACTCCTGACTGTTGCCGACAGCAAAAGCTCGCTGATCATCACAGGTAACGGTGACGTGATTGAGCCTGAAGATGATCTGATGGCGATTGGCTCTGGTGGTCAGTTTGCGAAAGCTGCTGCACGCGCCTTGCTGAACGCTACTGAACTACCAGCAGAAGACATTGTTAGACAAGGACTGGGTATTGCTGCCGATATTTGTGTTTATACAAACGCCAACTTTATTATTGAAAGCCTAGACTGCGAACAATAAAGCAGTCGCTCACCGAGGAGTATATTATGACAACCATAACAGAAGAATCCACCAGCAAAGCATTGGCTCCAAAAGCCACACTGCCTAACTTACATAGCAGCACGCCGATGACCCCACGAGAAATTGTCACTGAGCTTGATCGCTATATCATCGGACAACACGATGCGAAGCGCGCTGTTGCCATTGCCCTGCGAAATAGATGGCGCCGTGGACAGCTGGCAAAAGACCTACGCCGCGAGATCACACCCAAAAACATTCTCATGATTGGACCAACAGGTGTGGGTAAAACTGAAATTGCACGTCGACTATCTGGTCTTGCCAATGCGCCATTCATTAAAGTCGAGGCCACTAAATTCACTGAAGTAGGTTATGTGGGTCGTGATGTCGAATCCATTATTCGTGACTTAATGGAAACAGCCATCAAGCGCACACGTGAACAAGCCATGGAGCTCATGACCGCCTTTGCGGAAGAAGCAGCGGAAGAGCGTATTCTTGATGCACTCATCCCAACGCCAACCAATACAGGCTTCATTGATGAGCCACAAAATGATGCGCTAGAAGAGGAAGAAAAAGAATCCGCGACACGCAAACTGTTTCGACGCAAACTGTGCGATGGTGATTTGGATGAGCGTGAGATTGAGATTGATATCGCCAGCAGCAACCCTTCTGCATTTGAAATCATGGGCCCACCTGGCATGGAGGAAATGGTTGGACAACTGCAAAATATGATGGAATCCATGTCCAATAAACGCAGTAAGCAGCGACGACTCACCGTACGCGAAGCGAAAAAACTGATTCAAGAAGAAGAAGCGGCGAAGCTCATTGATGAAGATGAAATTCGACAACATGCCATCGAAAGTGTTGAGCAAAACGGTATTGTCTTTATTGACGAAATCGACAAAATTGCCAAACGCGCTGATATGGGTGGCGGCGATGTGTCTCGTGAAGGTGTGCAGCGTGACCTTCTACCGCTGGTTGAAGGCTGTACCATTTCGACAAAGTACGGCATGATCAAAACAGATCATATCTTATTTATTGCCTCTGGTGCGTTTCACTTATCAAAACCATCTGACTTGGTCCCAGAACTACAAGGTCGTTTCCCGATCCGTGTAGAGCTCAAAGAACTCACGACAGATGATTTTAAACGCATTCTAACTGAACCCAACGCTTCTCTGACAGAGCAATATTCAGCACTGATGGGCACAGAAGATGTGACCCTAACCTTCAAGGATTGTGGCATACAACGCCTGGCTGAAATCTCGTTCCATGTGAATGACAATTCTGAAAACATTGGGGCTCGACGCTTACACACTGTCATCGAGCGACTACTGGATGAAATATCATTCGAAGCCACAGATCGCGCTGGTGATACCATTAACGTTGATGCAGCCTATGTTAACAAGCAGCTCAATAAGCTGGTTGAAGACGAAGATCTCAGTCGCTGGATTCTGTAAGTCTTTCACCACCATGACACAGCATTTCAGCTGTGTGACACGACTGTCTGGTCACTTCAGCTTTGAGGCTGGCCAGGGAGTCGTTTTTTTTACATCACACTGCTTTGTGAAAAACCCGGTACCGACGAATGATTTAAACCGATACTATTGAAAGCGTGGCACACGCTGCTGCATACCATTCATAGCATCAGGAATCACCCATGGGTTATGCCAAAGTTTTGTGCCGTGCCGATCACGGTTTATCTGCCCTACCGGTCTGTGTCGAAGTCCACCTTTCTGCTGGCCTGCCAAAATTTGCATTGGTTGGACTGCCTGAAACGGTGGTCAAAGAAAGTAAAGAGCGCGTGCGCTCAGCCATCGTCAATGCACAATTTCGCTTTCCGAACCAACGCATCACGGTTAACCTGGCCCCAGCCGACTTACCCAAACAAGGTGGTCGCTTTGACTTGGCCATTGCAATTGGCATTCTGATTGCTTCACAACAACTGCCCATAGAGTGCGTACAGCACATGGAATTGGCTGGCGAGCTGGCATTGTCAGGTGCACTGCGCCCCATCCAAGGCATTGTCTCGTGGGCACATCACGCCATAGGAGATCAAAAGCACCTCATCATACCACAAGCCAATGCCGAGGGAGCCAGTGTTCTCTTCCAGCTCCACAGCAATACCGACATCCGCATACATACAGCCAATACCCTATTGGAGGTCTGCCAGCACCTCACTGGCATCCAAAGCTGTGCATCACTGCAACCAGGAGACGTCACAAAGCCACCCTTAGCAGCGGAATCACTGTCAGATATCAAAGGCCAAGCATTGGCTAAGCGCGCCCTGATATTAGCCGCAATTGGTGGTCATCATATGCTGCTGGTTGGGCCGCCGGGGGCTGGCAAAACCATGCTGGCTTCACGTCTGACAACGCTGCTGCCCGCACTCAATAAACAACAAGCCCTGGAAGTTGCCATGATTTATGATTGCCAGCCTAGCCAGCAGCAAATTGTGCAACCATCTACAAACGCCCCTTTTCGCTCACCGCACCATACCAGCTCCGCTTATGCCATTATTGGTGGTGGACGCCCCCCCAGCCCCGGAGAAATCTCCCTGGCACATGGTGGCGTTCTCTTTCTCGATGAATTGCCTGAATTTCAAACGTCGGTTATCGAAGCACTACGCGAACCACTTGAGCGTGGTTATATCAATATTTCACGCGTCGGTGCACACGTTACCTATCCTGCACAATTTCAGCTGATTGCCGCCATGAATCCTTGCCCATGCGGTTATTATGGTGATGGCAGTCAACGCTGTCGCTGTAATACCGGTATGATTTCACGCTATCAAAGCCGGCTTTCGGGGCCCATGCTAGATCGATTTGACATCATACTCACTGTGGCGGCAGTCACCGCCTCTGATTTATGGGCAGATGATCAAACCGCCGCACCATCGGACGACGCGCTACACGATACAATCAAACAACTGCGACTCAAACAGCAAACAAGACAATCTATGCTCAATGCCGCACTGTCATTCAAACAACTCACCGATGCAAGCATGCTCCATCCTCAAGCAAAACAGTATCTGCAACAGCTGATGCAAAAGAATCGGCTCTCGGCGCGGCGCGTCACGAGGATATTGCGCGTTGCACGCAGTATTGCTGATCTTGCAAATGACACCTTGATACAAAAGCAGCACCTCACCGAAGGCCACCTTTTTTTCAAAACAACATTATTCGATGCATAACAGCAAGATGCTCAGCATTATCTTCATCAGCCAATAAAGTATCCGCATCAACCATCGATTGATGCATGTTGTGGTAAACATCTCCCCATATATCCGGCGTCTAAGCGTATCTTCACAGGCTGAATTTTGCTAAAGTATTCAATGGACGCATCACAATATGCGCTCATTCGATTTGCTGATCACCCTGGAAAAAAACATGACAACTGAACAGACAAAAAAGTCCCGTAGCCATTGGCGGCGTATTGAACCATTATTTTATGCCATGGTTGCTGCCGCATTAGCAAGTGGCGCCACATTATTACTTCACCGACAAGTAAACGCACCCCAGCTGAATCAAGCCACTATCAATGCCCTGCAAACAACCACGCAACGCAATCAGGGCGGCATTCAAGCTTTGCATGGTGCACTGCGCACACAAGCACAATTGACTCGCACACTGACGCAAAAAGTACTGGTGCTGCAGCAACAGCCACAGCATCGCGCCATCACACCACTCTATCGACAACTTGATGACTTACGACAGCGCATCATTGCCTATAAACCATCCGCTACTGAAATAGCCGCCCCTCACAAAAAACATGCACAATCCGAGAGCAGCACTAGTCAGTGGCACGCACTGGGGCAATCCTTACACCAATTCTTTACTATCCGCAAACTTGACAAATCATCCCCGCTGCTTGCAACAAGCAGCCAACAAAAACAACTGCTGCTGAATGCACAGCAATCCTTGGCACTGGCTCAATGGGCCCTGATGAATAACGATCGTGCTGCTTATGAGTATGGCATCCAGCATGCCATTGAAATCTTACAAGCCATGCCAACTGATAACACGCTGGCGACCTTAGCCAACAACCTGCGCCAAATACAATCACCGACAAAGGCCTTTCGCAAGCAACAGGAGGGGTCATGATGCGGCAACTCATTAAGCTACTACTGGTCTTTATCGCCGCAACCGCACTCGGCATCACTTTGGCCAATCACCCAGGCATGGTCACCATCGGCACACAGCATTGGCAATTGCAGTGCGCACTGTCAACGGCTGTGGTTTCACTGATTTTACTGGTTATTGCTTTATATGTGTGTCTTCGCTCCTGCTCTCAGCTCGGTGGGTTACCACGCAACATTCGTCGCTACCAACGCATGCAACGGGCACGCAAAGCGCGTCGCTGGCAAGACATTGCCCTGAATGCTGCACTTGAGGGGCGCTGGCAAGCTGCCAATAAAGCGCTGCAGCGCAGCTGCCGGGCACCTAATACGCACCCACATTACCAGCTCTTGCGTAAGCTGTGCCAAGCACAATGCCACGCATCCAAGCAAACTGACGACCAAAGGCAACCCCATACCGACACTCAAAACCAATTACATACAGATATTGTACAGGCAATCATTGATGCTCAATTTGGTCGATATGAGGCAGTGCTAGAGCGACTCAAACCAGCCCTGCAGAACCCAAATAAATCACCAATGCACACGTCATTGCTGGTCCGTGCAGCATTGGCCTGCCAAGAATGGCCGCTAGCGCTGCAAATATTAAGCGACAAAAAACCCGGGGATATCCCGCAGCACCAATGGCAATCCTGGCGCTCAAGTGCACTCATTGCCAGCATGCAGGCCCATGGCCTGGCCGGCGACTGGGCAGCATGTGAAGCGCTATGGCGCTGGCAACAAAAAATTGAATGTAAGCAACCTGAGCACATCAAAGCATATTTACAAGCGGCAAACTGCTGTCAGCAAGCAGCAGTGGTGCAAAAAGTTGTATTACGCGCACTCAAACAGTCCTGGAACAGTGAATTATTGCAGCCTTACTTGGACTCATTGTCCTCAGAACAAGTCGCTGCAGCGATTGTTCAGGGAGAAAAGTGGCTCAAATGTCATGCAAATGATGCTAAATGTCGCCTTTTTCTAGGAAAGCTCTATGGCATGGCACACCGGAGGAACCAGGCTATTGATATGTTACAACAAACACTCAAAATGCCATCTGCACACACAAACGAATCAACACTCGCAGCGGCCAAGTCAACACTTGCAGCAGTTTATGCACAAAACAATGAGTACAAACAAGCATTTAACACATTACAAGGGCAATAAGTGTGGTCAATTTTCTGCCCTATGAGCTGCTTTGCTTAATAAAATTTTAATCTTATTGGTTTATAATAAAGATTGAAGATAATATACTCGAGTAGCCATCATGATCCACACTGATGTACCCCAGCCCAAACCTGGCCCACATCAATCGCTACTTGATAACACAAACTGAGGTGCATATGCCTAAAAAGAGACCATCAAAGCTTAATCCAAACAAAGCAACTAAGCCAAACAAAGCAACTAAGCTAAACAAACCAATAGCATCACCACCCGCATTTTTTAAAGCAGTGGGCAAGAAACTGGGTCCAGTCGGTGGCGTACTAGGCAAACTCGTTAAAGGAATACCAAGTTTACTGGCATTTGGCGTACCATGTGTCGGTAGATTAATTAGCTGGACTGTTTCAGGTATTCCTGGTATCGCTAAAGCAGCATCTCCCTGGCTCAAATATGGTAAACCCCACGGTAGACGTGAAATCACCTCACAAAATGTAGCCAATGATATGCTCTCTGATATCAAGAAATATCTAGATAGTGGCAACGCAAAGCTGAAAGATAGGCAGTGCTTACAACAATTTGCTCGTAAGCTCCAAAAAAAGATTGGACATACATATGATGGTGACCATGCACTCGAGTCTCTGTCTAAATTTATAGCCGAAGAATCACAGAACAAACAAGGTCAGGACGCATTAAAGATTTTCTACAACCAAGCATTGGGATATGGCCGAAGAGAAACAGACAACAATAGACACAAAATGATGGCCAACTACAGCATCCATGCCACACAGAAACTGCTTGAGCGCAATTGCGTACCGAAAGAGAAGGACATACAAGAAAAGCAGGAAGCTTACGACACGGCAAAAACTGAACTCGAAAAGGCAAAAAAGGCGCATCACACGGCACATAATATCTTAAGCCCAGGAACACCACAAGAGAAAAGAACTGCTAAAGACAGGCTAGAGAATGCCCGTAAAGTGCGCGATACAGCAAAAGAAACTCTTGAACAAGCTAAAGATGACAAAAAAAACGCCTTCTTTAATAGACAGATCGAAGCAAAAAAGTCTATGCAATTTCTTGCAATGTATCAGCAACGCTGGGCAGGTCAATCCATTCCACCACAAATGCCAGACCAAAAACCAAAAACCACCTGGAGATTTGGTGGTTTTGAAGCCGTTCTCGGCAAGCCTGGTGGCATTCATGTCGGTGTCGGGAAAACCCACACGCGTATCAGCCTTGGCGGCAAAAGCAAAGGGGTATGGCATCGTCCTCACCTGGATCCCATGTACGCATTTCAACAAAGTAATACCAATCGCCATCACGGCCCGGTGAGACTGATGAAGCTTGCGGAAAAAACAGGAAAGGATGCCCCAAAGTGGCATTCCAAAGAAGAGGAAAACAAAGGTGACTCACATCGTCCAACTGTTTTACAAGAAGGTTTGTTTGCAGCACGTGCAACGGTGGCAAGTGTCGAAGCGATACGAAAGAGTATTCTCGAACCAGAAACAACCTCATCTGCTGCTGCCGGCGCATAAAAGCTCAATCAATTGCTTGTGATATAGGGAACAAACAGCTGAAAGTACTGCCCTGGCCAAGCGCACTCTTAATTTGTAGCGTCGCATCATGTCGCATTAATACATGCTTCACAATGGCCAAGCCTAAACCTGTGCCACC
This sequence comes from Coxiellaceae bacterium, assembly GCA_047404195.1. Taxonomy (GTDB): domain Bacteria; phylum Pseudomonadota; class Gammaproteobacteria; order JAJRRL01; family JAJRRL01; genus JAJRRL01. The sequence continues at coordinate 93,981 of JBDOIU010000002.1, read as the reverse complement.
ACGCACACGCGTGCGTGCTGGATCAACCCGATAAAAACGCTGTGTGATTTTATCAATGTGCTTATCACTGATACCAACACCTGTATCCACAACAGAAAAACAAGCGTAACCCGCATCTTTACGCCATGAAATACGAATCAAACCACCTGCCGGCGTGTAGCGCACTGCATTATAAATCAAATTTGAAAATGCACTGCGTATTTCTGTCGCCGAACCACGCAACATCAGTGCTGCATCAAGACTGACTTCAAATGTGTGGCAGTGACCACTGAGTTGCTTCGCGTCAGCAATAATAGCTTCCAATAGTGGTGCTACTGCAAACTCAACATGTGAATCCGTGTCCACCACATTCCCTTCAAGGCGTGAGAGCAATAATAAGTCACGCACCAATACTTCCATGCGCTCACACTGATCACCCATTTGCTGCAGCATCATGTGCTTTTCTTCCCGGGTGATGTCATGCTGATCTGACATGAGCTCAATATAACCACGAAACACAGTCAATGGCGTACGCAACTCGTGCGACACATTGGCTATGAAATCTTTACGCATACTGATGAACTGCTCTAAGTCCGTGGTATCACGCACAATCAGTAATTGATTACCATCGCGATAAGGCCGCAATGCCAAAGACAAATGCCAAGTCTTTCGACCTAAAATACGCGTGATCGCCAATGTTTCGATATGGTTAGAAAACAGTGTGCGGATACCCGCCCCTTTCAACAACTTTAAAATAGCTTTGCCTTTGTGCTGTGGCTTAAAGCCAAGCAGCTTGCCCGCTGCTTCATTCCACCATACCAGATGCCCAGCAGCAGTCAGCATCACCAAGCCGACCTGTAAAGCTTCCGCTAACTCTTGCTCATCGTGACTGCTCTGCCCCTCTAGCGCATCAGTCATGTGCGCACTCTTCAAACGAATAACCTATACCATGAATGGTCTTAACGCACCGGTGCAAATCATGGGGCTGCAAAGCTTTTCGTAAGCGGCGAATATGCACATCCACTGTACGCTGATCTAGATACGCACTCACCCCCCAAACCTGCGATAATAATTCATCCCGAGTGTATGCTCGACCCTGATGCGTCACAAAAAAATGTAATAGTCGATATTCCAACGGGCCCAGTCGCAAAACATTGTCATTCACGCTCGCACGATGCGCATCTGTATCTAAACACAAGTCACCAAAACGTATTTTACCATCTGGCAATTTAATCGGACCGCGACGCAATACCGCTTGAATACGCGCCACCAACTCTTTGGGAGAAAACGGTTTAACAATGTAGTCATCTGCACCAGCATCTAAACCCTGCACCTTACAGTCTTCACTTGCCTTGGCTGTCAACATAATGATGGGAATATTTTGTGTTTGCCGATCACGCTTCAGCTGGCGTGCAAAATCAATGCCTGATTCTTGCGGCAACATCCAATCCAATAAAATCAAGTCAGGCAAGGAACGATGCAAATAGCGTCTCGCTGCACGCGTCTGACTGGCCTCTAACACTGAAAAACCAGCACGGTCTAATGCAAAGCGTATCATTTGCCGAATAGCAATCTCATCCTCTACCACTAAAATGGTTGGTGACTGTGATGCCATGACAGGGCCCTCCTAAAGTCGGTAAAGCACTTTCTCATCATACAACCAGTCAGCGACGATGTCACGCAGCCTAAAAAAATAGACCCTACGCCCACCTACTCACGCATAGCATCGAAAAAGTCAGCATTGGTTTTACATTGTCGCATTCGCTCTAAGAGGAACTCAGCTGCGCTGATTTCATCCATTGGATGCAGCACTTTACGAATAATCCACGTACGTCTCAACTCTTCTGGTGAACGCATCAATTCTTCACGACGCGTACCCGAACGATTAATGTTGATGGCAGGGTAAACACGCTTCTCAGCAATACGGCGATCCAAGTGCACTTCCATATTACCGGTTCCTTTGAACTCCTCGAAGATCACTTCATCCATACGCGAACCTGTATCTACCAAGGCAGTCGCAATGATGGTTAAACTACCACCTTCTTCAACATTACGCGCAGCACCAAACAAGTGCTTTGGCCGCTGCAGTGCGTTGGCATCAACACCACCTGTGAGCACCTTACCTGAGGATGGAATGACTGTGTTATATGCCCGTGCTAATCGAGTAATGGAATCCAACAAAATGACCACATCACGCTTATGCTCAACCAAGCGACGCGCCCGCTCAATCACCATTTCTGCTACCTGCACATGGCGTGTTGCAGGCTCGTCAAAAGTACTCGCTACCACTTCACCCTTCACAGAGCGTGCCATCTCAGTCACCTCTTCAGGCCGCTCATCAATGAGCAAAACGATCAGATGACATTCAGGGTGATTGGCACTAATCGAATGCGCAATACTCTGCAGCATCATGGTTTTACCCGCTTTAGGTGGTGATACAATCAAACCACGCTGGCCTTTACCAATGGGACAAAATGCCTGCACAACGCGAGGCGCTAGATCTTCAGTAGAGCCGTTACCGACTTCTAAATTAATCATTTCATCAGGAAACAACGGCGTTAGGTTTTCAAACGCTGACTTGTGCGCCATACTTTCAGGCTTGTCATAATTAATTTCACTCACCTGAAACAATGCGAAATATCGCTCTTGCTCTTTAGGTGGACGAATACGACCGGCGATCATATCCCCAGTACGTAAATGATAACGCCTGATTTGGTTGGGAGAAACGTATATATCATCGGCACCAGCCAAATAAGATGCATCTAGCGATCGTAGGAAACCATAGCCATCAGGTAGGATTTCTAACACACCGTGATTTACCCATAGAATATCGCCATTGTTAGCATAATCCTTGAGCAGGGAAAAAATAATCTCAGCTTTACGCATTCGAGAAGCATCGATATTCGCTTCTTTTGCTAATACTTGCAACTGACCAATGGGCTTACTTTTTAAATCACGAATGTCGATGGTCTTTGCCGTGTCAGATGTTTTGAGACTTTCCGCTTCTTCTTGATAGTTCGCGTGCTCTTTTCTAAAACCTGCACGATTACGTGGACCTGAACGCATGTGTCTATTCGATTGTCGTTGTGGCTGGCGATTATTATCGGTCGGATTTTGTCGTGCTTTATGGCGAGGCGGATTATTCGAGCGTGGTGCTGCTGGTGCAGGTGCAGGTGATGGTGGGGGCACTGGTGCAGATTCTTGCTTCGGCTGCGCCGTCACCACATCGCTGCTGTTCTTATTTCGGTATCGCTGATCAGCACCACCGCGCAGTGGACGACGCGAGACGCTAGGCTTGCTACGTGAAGCACCACCTATGCAACGATTTTTTTTAAGCTCATTTGCCACCGGTTTATCTGCTGGCTGAGTAGTTTTAGGTGCCATGTTATCAGCAGGTGATCCACTCTGCTTAGCTGGCTTTGCTGCAGCTTTAGAGGCTACACTCTTTGCAGCTGCTTGGGGCTTCTTAGGCGTCGTGTTTTGATCACCCTGTTCAGTAGACATAATCAGTATCCTCGTCAATTTTTGATGAATGTTTGAAGCGTTATGCTGGCACATGCTCGTTGATAAATGCCTCTAGCTGCGCTTTACCAACGGCGCCGACTAATTTCCCTACCTGCTCGCCATTCACAAACAACAACAATGTCGGAATGCCTTGCACTTGATACTGCCCAGCAATCTCATTACCATCAGCAACATTCAATTTACAAACCCTCAAACGGCCCTCATGCGCATCCGCCAACTGGTCTAGATGTGGCGCGATCATTTTGCATGGCTGGCACCACGGCGCCCAGAAGTCGACAAGTGTTGGCACAGGCGATTGTAAAACTGCCTTCTCAAAAGAAGCGTCGTTGATATTAACAACATTATTTGACATGATTACTCTCCGTCAGAAGATGAATGATAAAAAAGGAATACATAATGCCCACAACTAAAAGCAATAGATGTTTTTTTTGAGATTGAGTGATGTGCGGCTTACACCATTGTGTGCCATTTTTTTGCACGACTCTAGAAGCATCATAGCAAGCTAAAAAACAGAAAGCAACAACCTATCGCAAAAATAATCACCAAAAAACATAATTCACAAAAAGAAGCAATAAAATACCCCAAAGCATTGATAAGTCGTAGTCAGCAGGTGAGGGTATGCGACGTCGAATATGCCGCAAATACGGCTCTGTGATCGCCACCAACAGGTCAGTCAACAGGGGATTGGGCCTGGCAACCCAGCTAATCAGTGCTCTGAACAACAAACTATAAAGCATCAACATCAACACGCGCTGCACCAAACCCGCTATTGCCGGCAGCCATGTGCTGACAATAGGCGGCATTGACCCGGTTGCGACAGTGGTGAGTACCAGTACAGATAGCCACGATAAGATACACAACCACAACACAATGGCCCAATCTATTCGCCAACGTGGACGTAATAGCTTGATTTTCTTCGTTGGTCGAATCAGCCACTCCGTCACGCGCAGCAAAAATTGCGATATGGGGTGAAAAAAACTCACGCCCGCTGCAGCAATCGCCAAACGCAGCAATAATGTCCATACGCAGACACCAAAAGCCATGCTCAGAATGAAATACAATGCTTTCTGTAGATAAATCATACACTTGCCCCTATGGCTACCCTGTTATACTGTCTTCAAAAATGGCCCGACCCAGGCGTATAAACGACGCACCACAGCGAATTGCCTGCACGTAGTCTCTAGACATACCCATACAACAGTGTTGTATTTGAGGGTAATGCTGGCTCAGCGCTTGCTGCATTGCATGACACTGCTGAAAATACCGGATCTGCTCCGACTCATCATACTGTATAGACAGCATGGTCATCAAGCCGACCACCTCTAGTCGATCATATTGCATAATAGATTCAATAAAATCAGGTACTTGCGCAGCTGACAAACCCGACTTAGAGGCCTCATTGGTGATATTGACCTGCAGGCACACCTGTAACGGCGGTAATGCCAGTGGTCGATGCCCATGTAGTTTGGCTGCGTGCTTAAAATCAGATAAGCTGTGCACCCAATCAAAATTCTGTGCAATCATTTTTAACTTATTGCTTTGCAACCGCCCAATAAAGTGCCATACACAGTCTTCCTGTGACAACGCCACTATTTTATCCTGGGCTTCTTGCCAGGTGTTTTCTGCAAAATCTCGCTGACCACAAGCCAATAATGCAGCAATAGACTGCACGCAGCGGCGCTTAGTCACGGCAAGCAAACGTGGTGGCTGCCTCTCAGCGACCATACTCACTTCTGCAATACGCGATAATACTGCCCTATAACGCGCAATAAGCGTTATTTTATCCTGCAAAATCAACCCCTTAGTCAACTTTTGGTGGGTTTATCTTCGTATCAAATACCACCTTCGACAACATACCGCATCTGAAGTGGTTTCGCCAACTGCATGTTCATCTAGCCCACTGAGAAAGATACATCACCTTGATTACCCAAACAAATCACTGCTGCAAAGTATGTTCAACAGAATGAAAACCTAACGGGCGATCATGCTCAGAATAAGCGCCCACTCACTCACAAACCCATCAGTCCGATCACCATAACAGCGGGCAAGGAAGTTATCTGCTTTGACGTCATTTAACGGCATCCAATTGCTAGGACTTAAGCGACTGATTCTACAAGCATCAATTGAGCTGCAGCTACAATCGGGATCTTCGTAATAAGAGTGGATCAATGGTTGTTGCATTTTATGACCAAATATGGCCTAATTACTGTAATCAAAACTTCCGTATTATAGCAAAATGTGATACTATTGAGCTTGAATAAAGGACATCTCACAACTATACACACCTGTACAAGCAGAACACTGAAACAGAAACTAGCATCTGACGAGGAGCACCATCATGACAACCACACTCACTCAATGTAAGCAGATAGATGAATACACTTATTGCATTTCATTGTCAACAACTACGCTCAATAAAAAATGGGTAGAGAACGTCAATATTCGTTGTGATAATGATGGCACCCTCAACCTAGACAATCATCCTCAATTGAGCGCCATCACTGAAATCGGCCCAAAGGCCTTTGAAAGTTGCACCCTCCTAAAAAAAATCATCCTACCAGACGGGCTGAAAAATATTGCTTACGCTTCCTTTATACGCCTCAATGGCTTAACATCCATTGAAATACCTCCCACGACGAGTGGAGTTGGTTATGGTGCCATTGCATACTGCCCTCAGCTATCAGTCATCAAGCTTCCTAAAGAACTCAGATTTCTCGGTGCTCGCGCTCTTCATAACTGCACTGGCCTACAAACAATAGTAGCCCGCAAAAACCTTCATGCAATCATCAAAAGTGACAACAGAATCCCTGAAACTACATTATTCTTAACCCATGAACAATGGGCGACACGTTCACTTCAAAGGGAATGGGCGCGCGTTATTCTACACTCTGGCAGTCATGAGTATCTTAGTAATCGAACTCATGATCTTCGCCTTTCTGAAGATCAAAAACAATTATGCGATTTTTTCACCTTCTTCCCAGGTCTAAAGCAATATATTGGAAAAATTCTATTATGGTATATCAACTTCTCGCAAAATGATAACAGCCCACCCCACAATCAAAACTCCCCTGACCTGACAAATACAAACAAAATACTTGAGTGTAATCAGCCACTACCTGAGACACAAAACACAACTAGAGTTAGCGAGCAAAGCAGCAATAGCCTTCTTTCTGAAAGCCGACCAAATCAAGCTGAAATCCAAGCACAAGCTGAAATCCAAGCACAAGCTGAAGTCCAAGAAAATCAAGCTCAACCTGAGGTGGTGCAAGTAGGCAATAACTCTGAAAATCTGCACACCCCCCCCCACTCTGCAACCAATCAGCCCAATGAATAAAACACCAAGTATGGCAGCTATTTTGGGAAGAAGCACAATCACCAGCGCTTCATGCGCACTCATCGGTGGTGGTATAGTGACTGCTATACTCACTATAGCCAATTCTTTAGCAGCAGGCCCAATTGCACTCATCTCTCTCGCAGTCGCTGCAGCTATTTTCCTTGTCACTTTTGTCCCTATGGTTGCCGTTCCTGCTGTTAAAAGACATCATATCATCAGTGACGTGCTCAAAAACAATAAACCCAGCACTGCACTGGCGAGTGCAATCTCGGCACTATAAAGCCAATAGCCCAGCACCTCACAAATACTCAGTCAGTTGATGGTTATTTTTAATAAAGTAGCCTTCAACTGACAGCATCAGCAAGCAGCTCACTACATTACGTATGTTCTTGATAACTTTGTAACTGACACTTGCACTCACTGGTGTGATACGAGTAGAATACGAAAACTAATTGTTAACCATTTTAGGCACATCAAGATGAGACAAGATAAAGCTCTCGTAGCTCTCGGTAGTGTATTTGACAACTTATGCAGACGACGGGGAGAAAGCCGTGTGGACTATCGTGGCTGCAGCAGAGAGATTCCCGGTTGGGAGCGCTTCGAGACTCTCAACAAATATGTCCCTGCCTCTGAACGAAAGAAACACATCAGGTACATTCTTCAACTGAAGACAGCCGCTATGTATTATACTGGACTCCTGCCAGAGGACGCCGGTGGACACTTGCTTAAGAAGCACAATGACATGTTTTCTAACATGGTAATAAGAAACCAATTACTAGAATATCTTCTTAATTTCCTTAATCATATCGAAGACCCTAGTCGCTCCTCTTACCCTCGTTTGCCCCCCCAGAAGCTTAAACGCACGCCTCACATAGGCCTATTGATCCAAGCACTCTTGAACATTAAGCCTGTTGCTGACACCTACAAGAGAGATAAACACAACCGAAAACTAAAGTACCGTCCTTGCTTATATCTACTACCAGCTTTTAATGGCGATATACGTGCCCTGAAAAGTCTTAGTAACTATCTAAAAGATGATGCAAATGCGGAAAACATCATTCAATCTGGTATTCTAGGTTTACTACTATCATTACATTATCACGCCTGGATCAGATCAAAACCAAGCCTATCAATCTCGTTGCTCTTTCCATCCGGAGACGGTGTCCCAGACAAAAAATTCACCCATACTGCGGAAGAAAGAGCAGTTTTTTCAAGAATACTGATAGATGTTAGAGCACTCTTATGGCACATGGCAGCCAATATGCCAAGCTTGGTCGATACATTCAGTCAGCTTTTCGAACAATGGCATGGCCGCCGGTGGGAAATGGATCGCCAGCATGATTTTTACATATGGCACGATGAAATAACCACTCAGGTGGAGCTCACCATTAATGACAAGATGTATAAAATGCACAAAAGCTTCAACGCGAACGCAAGAAAAAAGGCGATCGAAGATTTTGGTAGTCGAGCATTCAAACTCATACAAGAAATAACACACAGGATCAGTGAAGAGTCAACCGAACCTAAATTGCCTTTAACACTTCCCTCCGGCTACTGGTTCAGCAACCACCTCGAAAATTGCGATTTTGGCAGTCAAGTATACAAAGTCATACAAAATATAACAGATGATATCGGTGGGGTTTTAACCGAACCATCTTTTCCGCGTCTACCCTCTCCCCGCGGCACCGGAATAGCAATAGCTAAGATACTATGCAAGAACGACACACCCCAAGTTAAAGTGAATGACCTGTGCGACTCAATAAAAGCACTTGACGCGCTGATCAAGGAAATCCTCGATGTCGATGTGCGTGCACTTCGAATTAGCGCGCTGCCAATTTCAATGAGTCGACATTTTTCACGGTGTCCGCATGTATTTACAAATGAGAGTGTACCAGAGAAAATTGCGCTCCTGGTTCTGCATGTTGATAACCATGATCTCATACATCACTTATCAGCACTACTCAATATCTATAAGCCACAGCATGCATACCACCGTGACCACAAGCTCAGACTATGGATGGCATGCTCAGATATCTTATCAACATTTACTACAATACTACCATTGGCAAGGCTATGGCAAAAAAAAGAGCCTACAAAGTTTGCATTGCTATTTCCGCTTTTGGAGCTAATAAGACCTAAAAAATACAATTTTGCTAGCATACCCTATCATGATTTTGATTTTAAAGAAATTCAAAGATACGGGAGCACAGAAGTTCGAGATGAATACCGCGCAGTGACGTCTGTGCACGAAACACTTGTCACCAGTCACACAATTAAAGAATTTAACCATTATTCCATTGAGGACATAATCACAGCCTCAGAAGATGACGCAAATCATCATCAAATGATTGATGCTGGTGTTGTGGATATCTTGATGCAAATGCAGTATGCGTCATCTGTCTTAAAGTGGGATTCACACCGACTTAAAATTGCTGTACCCAGGGCGGCTGTGTTCAATATGTTGAGATCATTTAACCTGTTAACTTATTCACACCGCATATACTTCTTACTTGGAGAACAGAACATCTGCACAAGCCACAAATTTGGTCATCAAGTCATTTGCTCAACACTCATGATCCAAGGCCACATCAAGAGGATATATAAATTTCACGAGAGGGAAAAAATCACCATTGAATGTGCACGCATTGGTTCATATCAGTGGCCAAGCTTACTGAGGAGTGCGTATTGGGAGAAATCAACTCGCTACCCCAAAACCAGCCAATACATCGAATGCATAAGAAAGGAATCAACAAGAAGAAAATTAATGAGAGCAAATATTATAGAAGAAAGAGCAAAAACGAGAAACCGTGTTCATTTGCTGGCTCCTAAAGAACCCACTAAAGATCCAACCAGAGACCCTACCAGGGATCCTTGTGGGCTCTTCGTTCAAAAAAGAAAACCACCGACATCTGCAACGGCCTTACTGGAACCGCAAAGCGATCAAGCTCAGCCTAGGCCACAAATCAGGACCCCGCGTCTATCAATACCTGCATACACTTTATCTGCCCATACGCAATCTTCAATGACACTGCGTGATGAGAAAAAAGGCTCTACACCAGCCGTATTCAAAAGACGATAAATAATGCCACCGGTGATTGCATCAACTAGAGAAGTAGCTATCAACTGCAACTGGACCAGCAGCCGCAATCGCTGCATCAACATCAAAACGCTTGAAGTTTTGTTGGAACTGCCCCGTTAATTTTGCTGCCGTTTGCTGATAAGCTTGCTTGTCTTGCCATGCCAAACGTGGATCCAAACAAGTCGCATCAATGTTTGCAACTTGCTGAGCAAGCCGTAAATTAAAGCCCGGCAACACATCACCCGGCTCAATGTCATCGGCCGTGATGGCAGATACAATCTGGCGCGTCACCGGAATGGCAAAACGCTCACCGCCAGCCGCATAAGCGCCACCAGACCAACCTGTATTGACCAAATACACAGGACAACCCGCATTGACTCGCTGCATCAGCAACTCAGCGTATACCGCTGCTGGTCTTGGGAAAAATGGCGCACCAAAGCAAGTGCTGAATGTGGCACTGATACCAGCAGTACTACCCACTTCTGTTGAGCCCACTTTGGCAGTGTAGCCACTGAGAAAATAATACGCTGCTTGCTCTGGCGTCAACACAGAAACAGCAGGCAACACACCATAACAATCACAACACAAAAAGATTACCGCTTTCGGTGCAGAGCCCTGTGCTGATGCAATGCGCTTTGCAACATGCTGTAACGGATAAGATACACGACCATTTTGTGAATATCGGTCATCAGAATAATCCGGTATACCCGTTTCAGTCAGCACAACATTTTCTAAAACAGCACCCGGCCTGATGGCATCATAAATGACAGGCTCATTCTTTGCCGACAACTGATAACATTTCGCATAACACCCGCCTTCAAAATTGAACGTCGCATCAGCAGACCAACCGTGCTCATCATCTCCAATCAAGTAACGCGCTGGATCTGAAGACAATGTTGTTTTGCCTGTACCCGACAAACCAAAGTAAAGTACCACATCACCACCATCCACATCAGCATTGGCTGCACAATGCATTGGTAACACCTGCTTAGATGGTAATAGATAATTTAACACCGTGAACATGGCTTTTTTCATTTCACCACCGTAATGCATACCGATCAGCAGTACACGCCGATGTGTGAAATCAATGATAACCACACCATCACCATTCACAGCATCATGACTGGGATCGGTCGTCAACGACGCTGCATTCAAAATCTGCCATGGCGCATCAATGCTTGACTGACTGGCTGGCGAACGAAACATATTGCTCACAAACAATTGATGCCATGCAAACTCTGTGGTGACACTCACCTGAATGGCATAATCGGCATGCGCACCCACATTGTAGGTTCCCTGATAACATTGCTTCTGTGCCATGTGTGCCACAGCCTTATCCCACAGCTGCTGACACTGCTCCGCCGACATGGGCTGATTCACCTCTCCCCAGTCAACAGTGGTACGCGTTATGCCATCCTGAACAATGTAACGATCCTTCGGTGAGCGTCCTGTGCGCTTACCGGTCGTGACAGCAAATGCACCATTATCAGCCATCACACCCTCGTGGGCAGCCAATGCTGCCTGTAACAATTCATTCACACTGAGGTCGGCCAACAATGAGCCTTCTGCGACATCGTTCATCGTTTTTTTCCTTATATTAACATTAATTACTTTGGCGCTTGAAAGCGACCTGAAGGTGAGGAAAGCCATACAGGCAACCCAATAGGGGCGATTATGACAGAAATTCTCTTAAAACAACAGCCTAGCAGGGCGTGAATATCATCAAACCGTGATGCGAGCAAGTTAACCACTTTTACCACCCCTACTTGACGACATTGTACTCTTTTGTTACAATACGAACTGTTTTGCACAAGAAACAATATTTTCATTCACTTTTGTAATAGGTGTCGCCTTGCAGCAACAAAAACAAATCATCAATACCCAGCAGCTGATACGCCGCCTAAAAGCACATAAACAGACTGGCGCCAAACTCAGCCCTGCTGTCAGCAGCCTCATCCGCTACTTACGGTGGTTTAATTGCATTGTACAAAATGCACACTCAAACAAGACAAACATCATTAAATCAGTTGAACTACCAACTGATAATCAGCGTACACCCTCAATTGCACAGCTCAATACCATTTTGTTGACCTATGCAAAACATGATACCGATAAAGATAAAGCATGCGCTTTTCTGAAATACGCTTTACCCATTACAGGCATCACAGCACTCGCCAGTACCGGCCTTTGCACGTCTTTATTCAGCCTCGCCTGCTGCCCACACCCTTGCCTACCAGCGCCAGTATTAGCCTCAATCGCCTGCGCGGTCATACTGACCGCCTGCACGGTTGCCTTTATCTCAACGTGGGCCTGCCATCAACAGAAAAATGCCAGCCGCAAGCAATGTGATCAACTATACAATTCTAATGAGATAAAGGAGGAGGGCTCAACTGAATCCTCACAAGAATGGACTACTTTGCGTGTCTGTATACTCGCACAATCACAACCCTGCATACTGGGTGATGATATGCCAATTGGGGCGACCTTATTTGAAGCTTAATTAAGGAGTCCCTGTGCCAGCTGAAACATGTATTCACATCCTCAGCTTCGACTTTGGAATGAAACACATTGGCGTTGCAGTTGGGCAGTCATTGACCGAAACGGCCACACCATTGGCTGCCCTGCAGGCCCAAAATGGCATACCTAACTGGCAACTGATCATCGAACTCGTTAACGAATGGCAGGTAGACGCTTGTGTTGTTGGTCTACCACTGAACATGGACGGCTCTGAACAACATCTAACCCGCTGTGCACGTAAATTTGCTAACCGATTACATGAACATACTCGGCGCAAAGTGTTTACAGTTGATGAAAGACTGACCAGCATCGAAGCCAAGCGTCAACTGCAAACACACGCAGAAGATCATAATTCTCACAGCTATTGTGCAAAACTCATCGCAGAACAGTGGTTGCGAGATCAACGCCACTGATTTAGCAATATTTCGCTTGCGCTTTACTGCAATTGATTTTAAATTATTTATCCACAGGGGCGTTGGCTGACCTTTTGCAAATTCTACCCACCCCTAATGGCATTTTCTGCATCCACAATTATATAAAGGACACTAAGATGACCACTGCTGCCGATGCTGAACAAGAAACAACCACCGAAACCAGCAGCAGCTCGCACTCACTGCTTGGTCTTTGGGAAATGTGCTTAAGCCATTTACAATCCGAATTGTCACAACAAGAATTCAATATTTGGATCCGCCCCCTGCAGGCTGTTGCAGAAAACGAAGACTCCTTACAATTGCTTTGCCCAAACCGTTACTTCATTGAATGGATTGGTGAGCACTATTTATCACAGATTAAAAAAATCATTGAAGACTATTGTGATCCTGCACCTAAAGTTGTGCTTGCCGTCGGTTCTCGTAAGCCAACCCCCAAGCCAACAACCCAGCCACCACGTAACAATATCCACATGAATAGGCCAGCTGAGCGTCATGCTGATACACAACAGTCTGTCAGCTTCAATAAGGGTTTGACGCACAGCAACCTCAATCCTAAATTTACTTTTGAATCCTTTGTTGAAGGTAAATCTAACCAAATTGCGCTCACCGCTGCCATGCACGTTGCGAAAAATCCAGGACAAGCCTACAACCCTTTGTCGGTCTACGGCGGTGTTGGTCTAGGGAAAACACACTTAGCGCATGCCATTGGTCGACATATTTTATGCACACAACCCACCGCTAAGGTCCTCTACCTGCATTCCGAACGTTTTGTTGCTGATATGATCAAAGCACTGCAGCGCAATGCCATGAATGAATTCAAACGTTTTTACCGTTCCGTCAATGTACTGCTGATCGATGATATCCAATTTTTCGCTGGCAAGGAACGCTCACAAGAAGAATTCTTCCATACTTTCAATGCCTTACTCGATGGGCAGCAGCAGATTGTATTGACCTGTGACCGTTATCCAAAAGAGATTCGTGGACTTGAAGAACGCCTACAATCCCGCTTTGGTTGGGGATTGACCGTTGCTGTTGAACCACCAGAGCTTGAAACACGTGTTGCAATCCTGGTTTCTAAAGCAGAACAAAATAACATCCAGTTACCGCATGATGTGGCATTTTTCATTGCCAAACATATTCAATCCAATGTACGTGAGCTCGAAGGGGCACTGAAGCGAGTCATTGCCAATGCACACTTTACAAACAATGCCATTACCATTCCCTTTGTGCGTGAAGTCCTGAAAGATTTGCTGACCCTGCAAGCCAAATTGGTGACAATTGATAATATTCAGCGCACCGTCGCAGAATATTATAAAGTGAAAATTGCTGACCTACTGTCAAAGCGCCGTAATCGCTCTATCGCACGCCCACGGCAGCTAGCCATGGCCCTATCTAAAAAATTGACCAACCACAGCTTGCCTGAGATTGGTAGTGCATTCGGTGGTCGTGATCACACCACTGTGTTACACGCATGCCGAAAAATAGAGCAGCTTTTGCAGCTTAACTTAGATATTCAGGAGGATTGGAAAAACCTACTGCGCATTTTATCAGCCTGATCAGCTCATGGCTGCCTAAACTGCGACCATCACTTGGCAAAACGCTGGACCAACTGGCGTTTCCTGATTAGACTTAATATCTGGGCAATACCCTCAACACGGAGATACCCCACATGACCATAGATACGCCTACTCGACTCACGCGCGAATGTCTACTTGAACCACTACAAAAAGTCATTGGTGTTGTTGAAAAAAAACAAACCATGCCAATCTTGTCTAACGTCTTAATGTCAATTAAAGACAGTAGAATATCATTTGTGGGCACGGATTCTGAAGTTGAGTTAATGGGAGAGTCGCTACTCATTGATGCTGCCGATATCCCAGACATGAGCATCACACTGCCTGGCCGTAAACTAGCTGATATTTGCCGCGCTCTACCCAACAACGCAGCGATCGAAATGACACATGAACAAGGGCAAATCATTCTGCGTTCTGGCAAGAGCCGTTTTACACTGAGCACACTGCCACCAGAAGATTTCCCAACCATTGAGCATAAAAAAACACACTGCGAGTTCACAATCGCACAAAACTCTCTCAAAACATTGCTGCAACAGGTGCAATCTTTCATGGCACACCAAGATGTGCGCTACTACCTGAATGGCTTGCTGCTCACCAATGATAATGGCACACTCACCGCTGTTGCCACTGACGGTCACCGTTTAGCGAAAGCATGGCTACCACAATCCAATATTCAAGAAGACCTGCATATCATCATCCCGCGTAAAGGCGCCCTAGAGCTGTTGCGCTTGCTGTCTGATAGCGACGACACGGTGACAGTGCGTGCAGGCCAAAACTACATCACCATTGCCGGCGAATCTTTTACTTTCATCTCACGCTTAGTTGAAGGACGATTCCCAGACTTTAACCGTGTTATACCGAAAAAACTCCCCATGAATATCCAGTTTGATCGTGATGAACTGAAAGAATCACTCCAACGCGTCATGATTCTGTGTAATGATAAGTGCAAAAATATCCGCTTTGAATTTTCACATAATGCGCTGCGCTTAACAGTGAACAACCATCAACTTGAATCGGCTGAAGAGCATTTGCATATCGATTTTGACAATGAGCCATTCAACATTGGCTTCAATATCAAATATCTTTTAGATGCATTGCACACCACACCTACCGGTGATATCCGTCTTTCATTGAATGGCCCGGATCACAGTGTACTTGTCGAATCAGCCATGGAACACAGTCATGGCGTACAAAGTCTGTTCGTCATTATGCCAATGCGCCTATAGGTACCTATGGCATTCATCAAGCAACTGACGCTACAACATTTTCGCAACATAGAAGCATTGACATTAGATGAGCTCAGCAATATCACCTTGATCACAGGCGACAATGGTGCTGGCAAAAGCAGTGTGCTAGAGGCGATTTATTACCTATCGTTTGGACGCTCCTTTCGCAGCTCTCGTGCTGATGAGCTTTGCCAACATAATGCATCTGAGCTACTAGTACGGGCTCAAATCATACAAGCAGAACAACATCAGCAACTGGCCATTGGTCGCAAACGTGGTGGACAAAAACAAATGCGACTGAATGGAGAACGCTGCCCCAGCTTTGCCACCATGGCTAAATGTTTACCTTTACAGTTTGTAGGCACACAATCTCCGCGTTTTTTCACAGATGGACCCAGCCACCGCCGACAATTCTTTGACTGGTCTTGCTTCCACAGTGACGATGGCTTTCATCAACATTGGCAACGCTGGCAGCATGCTCTCAAACAAAGAAATGCCGCTCTCAAAGCCCGTGCGCCATGGCCTGAAATCAGCGCCTGGGATGAAGCATTGATCAATGCTGCTGACGCTGTGAATGAACGTCGGCAGCACATTGTTGCAGGCATACAACCCTATCTACAACAATGGCTGACAGCCCTGAATGCGCCAAACAACATTGCTTTAAGCTATGCACCAGGATGGCCAGAAGACAAAACGCTGCAACAAGCACTGCATGACTCACGCTGGCGCGATCAGCAAATCGGTTACACCACTATTGGACCACAAAGAGCCGATTACTTGGTCACGGTGGATGGCTTACCCGCAGCTGCTTGTCTGTCCCAAGGCCAACAAAAACTGGTAATCTATGCCATGCACATGGCGCAAAATACACATTTTCATAGTATGCGACAAGAACACGCCATCGTCCTGATGGATGACCTACCATCAGAGCTGGATCAACACGCACAAACAGCCCTATTATCTGCGCTCACATCAGTAGATGCACAATTGTTCATTACCAGCATTACTGCTGATGCACTCTCCTATCTGGCCAACGACAATGATATCAACCTTATCCAGCTAAGCAGTGGAAAACTCATACACACAACCTAGCCGCTGCAAATATAACCACACCTAAGCCATAGCATACAACTGCTTGGCAGACACTTTAATTCTGGACAAGCACCATCAGGTAGCAGCCATTGTCGATGCAGAAGCATGAACATCATCACTTGTGAGCCGCTTATCTAAACTTGTGAAGAATTGATGTATGCCACCGTACTGACTGATATCAATGTCACGTGAAGGCAAAAGACCCTGGTATCTAGGATGCATGAATTGTAAATGATACTTAGAAGCATTGCCATCCGCTCCAAGCCCATTATGATACCCAATACAAACAATCTGAAAATACTTTGTAGCAGTGGCAATACCAACGCACATTAGGCCACGATTTTTTCTATTGCTACCAGCCTTACCCGTAGAGCACTTTACATAATGATGTGGTTTTCTAACGGCATCAGCAAAGCAACTTGCCAGTGAAACCACAAACTTTGATATCTGTTCCTGCGATAAACCAGCCTGACCAACCAACGCTTTCTGGTAATCTTGATAGACTTGCTGTGATTGAGCCGAGTCACCCTCAAACCAAATACCACGTCTAAGTAAATCCCTAGCAGCTTCTCTTTCTGAGCGAGCTTGTCGGTGGGCGGCTGCACTGGCTTGCTTTTTTAACTGTCGATTTGATGCAGCAGTGGCTTCGCCCAGATGGAACCGATGTGCTAACTCCTCTTCTCGAGCACTTTTCTCAACAGCAGACATCTCATCACACATGGCAACAAGAACATCTTTTACAAACACCCAGAAAAGATCGCCTCTATCAGTTGGTGGGGGGTCTTCAAGAGTATCATGACTTGACATCAACTGGTCGATAGACTGGTCTAAGTCACTGATGATGTGAATGAGGCCTGCTTTGTGTTCTGGCCTATTAACCGAATCCAAGCAATCTACTGCCACATGAGCATCATGCGATCGCCAGTACCCAAGTACTTGCTCTACCAATTGCTTAAAAAAAGAAGCTTGCCTTTTTTCTACTTCCACAAAAGAATTGGATAAGTGCACCACATCTGCAAGCTTAGACAAGTTAGCTGAACGAGGCTGAGGCACCTGACCTGCGCTGGCAGATGGATCACATTTGAGCGAACAGTGTGTAGACGTGTTATCAATATAAAATGAATCATTTGCATGAGCAGGCAAGCTCATACTACAACTTTTCCCATCACTACATTCAACATGAACATTGATCCAACGTTTATTGGCTGACTGACTTGAAGAAACAGTCACCGTGCCCTTAGATTTGCAATCTCTAAGCACCAAAGGCAAGCTTGTCAATGCTATCGCTTTGGCGATGCCTTCACGACAATCGATCACATATTGTGGTGCTGCTGATTGAGCAATGACCTTAGACACATACATTACAAAAATATCTTTTTCAGACAGACGCATCATGTCATCATGGAACTGCTCAGCTGCTTTCTGGAACATACTGGGATCTTTGGTCAAATCAATCCCAATTGAGCTCGCCAGTGTCTTCAATGTTTTTATATTGTTCTCTAACGCCCTTCGATTTCGAATTTGTTTTGAGTATTGTGTGTACTTGGATGCGACTAATTTCTTGAGTCGCCAGGCATAAGAATAAACTGCGCAAGGAGGGAGAACCTGCAACACACGCAGGTAAGGACCCTGAGGAAGTGACTCATCAACATCTGAATGGTCAAGGGCTCGATGCAGGTAATCTGAAACATACACAGCGAAATTACTTGGCGAACAATTTAAACTCACCATCACCTCAAACAGATACCTGAACTTATCAGCAATGTGACCATCTGGATACAAAATCAAACTAAGAGCGAGTATGTTGAGTGCCGTACTAGACTTCAACTCGGAACTGCAATCACCAAGATAGCCCAAAGAACATCTCGAGTATGTCTGCATTAGTGAGTGATGATCTCTTTCGCTAGAAGGCACACCACCACCAAACTGCATTCGAACAAAAAAATAACCGCACATTTCGATAAAATTAATTCCCATTGAAAAGGTATCTTTCCACGTCGCCATAAATTTCGAAAATGAACTTAAATATAATCTCATAAGCGCGTATAGCTCACGGGGATATTTTTGATATAGCACGTCTGATAGATTATTTCTGAAAAGTTCACTACGCAAATCCATCCTGAAATGAGAAAACAAATCCTTTAGTATATATGGGGAAAGATATTGCCGATGCCTCTCCAACAAACATGGTTTTGTGGCGACTAAAAATGTCGTCAGAGAACCCTTTCTCCAAGAATCAGATTGAGATAAAACTTTAATTTGTTGGGATAGAAATCTAGTTACAGAGCGATAGCGATCGCTGCTGGCATCCTCTTTTAGCAACACCCATATAACCCAAACCAAATTATTTTTTCCTCTAAGATAACCCAGAAGCAATTGAACACAGACCTTAGAGACCTGAGATGTACTCGCACCAGCACGTGACCTTTTCTTATGGCCACCCTTCTTTCTTGATGAACGCTTCTTCTTCTGACGCCCGTCTTTTTTTGTTGCACCTGCACCGTATGCAAGAGAAAGCACCTCAAAAATTGGCGCCGGCATATCGTCAGCAATCGCAAAGGGGTTGCAAGTCTGAAATTCTATGTTAGCTATTTTAGTATCGAGTGTGCTCATAAAATTAGCCAATAACTCGGGTGCAGTATGCGCCAAGTACTGAGTGAACCTCAGCTCTTTTTGAGCGCCTGCGATTTCTTTATTGATCTTCAAGGATAAGAACCAGGTATTCAGAATATCTCTGGCTATGTGATCTCTCACGTGATTACTACCAGTCGCATCAATAGATGCACCTAAGAAAGCCCTCTGCTGCTTCAAAAAATTCACCAAAGAGACAATGGCAGAATCCATTACCTCTGCCCCCGGAAGATGTGTAAGATACTCTTCGAATTTTTTCTGGAATTGATTCGTTCCTAAAAAAAGCAAATCAGAGTAAATATTTAGTTTCAGCCCCCGAATAAAGTCTAAATTATTTTGTTTGCTCGTACCCGCGTAGAGAAGATCAAATACACTAGTAATGAATTGACAAACTTCCGCTTTTTGTTTTTCTATAAATGACTTTATGCTAGACTCATCATAGCCGTCACTGGTTTCTAGAAATTGTAATTCACAACCATCATAAATGGCGCCCAAAAATATTGACAAATTCGACCTACCTTGATGGCTTCTAGAATCATTAGAAACAGACAATACTTGGCGACCTAGTAAAGGCTTTGGCTGTCCCACTTCAGCACTCAACTCGCTTGAGAATACATGCTGTATCTCAGGGCAATGGCACCTAATACATTCCTTAAACCACGACTGCTTAAACCAAGACGTAAGGGCTTCAGCAATATAGTAATTCCTTGCTGCAACCTTTTTGCGCTCACCCTCAGCAACCCTTGCAATATCTATAATGCCTTTTTTTTGCTTTCCCAAAAAATTGACCAGTTGCTTAAGCGCGCAGAACGAAGGGTTAATCGCCCCTCCCTCCAGCCACCCATTGATCTCGGACCTCATCTTTGATCTGAAGTAATTTGATCCAAGCAAAATCAAATCAGAGTGATCGCTTAAATGCCTAATCACATAAGGCAACCAAAGATCGGACGAATCCATATGTGCAATAAAAAATATGCCATCAATCAGCTGGTGAGCCTCCACCCTAGACTTAATAAGCACACTTTTCACTTTTAACATATCTGAATCATCAATCACTTCCATTAACGCAGACTCGATTTTTTTATAAATAGCAGACAGCATCATAAACATTGGCACCTTGTATGTTCCACACAAGGGATCGTTATTTACTAAAGATAAGTCACACGAAACTGCATTTGCGAAAAGTGCAATTAACTTTTTATCACTTTTATAATTCCTTACCCTACGAGCCATAGCCTTTAAGTATTCAGCATGCTTTTTAATATTTGCAAGAGAATTTTCTCTTTTCAGAGCGGATTCTTGTAGTTTTTTTCTATAGCTTTCTTTTATTTCTTTTGTCATCAGCTTCACTGGTATACTCATATCCACGTAAAAAGGGTCGTAAAAAAAATTTTTTTCACGCTGGAAAAAATAGTGGCGAATAATATACAAGCACTCACCTAAAGCCTCTTTGCTGTATTTTAGGTGGCTCATCAGCATACTATTGCTAAGAAAAAAGTTAATAGGTACACTATGCTCAAGGCATGATTTTAAAATTTCTGGACGAAATGTGTAATTGCTCGCTCCGACTGGGTCTGCTACAAGCATTTTCTTTAATTCCCATTTGGAGCCGCTATACCTGGATACAAGCATTTTTAAAATGGTTGAAGTTGACTGCCTAGCGTCTTTAGCATTAAGATATATCATGCTAGTAATATAACGAGTGATTAAGCCTAGTACCGCCAGATCACAATCTGCATAAGACGCAATGACTTCGTCAATTGCCTTATTGGCACACTGCATTGCTGCTTTATTTTCCACCTGGTTTGCCATGGAAACAAAATACAGAATATAACTTGCATGCATTTCAGAATCGGATACATTCAGTCTGAATGGCCTGTATTTATAAAGCAAAAAAGTAGCAAAATAATCTGAATATAGTAGTTTAATATAATCATCACACTTTAAGTGATCACGTATGTAATTCAGCACGTTAACTTGGAAACTCTCCAATTGCCACTTTCTTTTGTTGTTTTCACTGATGGTCATGATCCGGCTACATGCTTCAGTCACTTTATGCATATATTCATTGGCCACTTGTGGTGCCATCTCATTCAGCTTATCATTCAATATATGGCTCATGCAAGCATCAAGCGATGCACCGCCACTCAATTCATCTAATTTTTTAAGGCATACAAACTGTTGTTGACGACACGCATGTATCATTAGAGAATATATCTCACCACGAGAAAGTAACAGTGGCCATTGATCATTCTGTAAAATATCCGCGTAAAATTCACGCGAGTAATTTTTGAACTGTACGAGCATTTCTCCCAAGAATACTTCTATTTTTCTTCTGTCATCTTGAGATACCATACTGTGAAGGCCATCAATGATTGCACGTAAAGCGCCTCCCATGACATCCTTGACTGCACTTGCAGATTTGTCCTTCTCAGGTAGTGTCATTTTACTCAGATCTGGTTCCAGAGATAGTACTTCAATAGCACGTTGTATCTCACCTGAACCCGGCTCCAAAGCCACCTCACGTAGCAAATGCTGTGCGCTGAGGCACCACTCTTTAATACTATGCCTACTCATACTATCTCCTACCCACTATGCTAACCAGTTGAATCTTTTGATATTTTAACACGTTTGGCCTATTAACAGGCCAGTTCGTAGTATACACTTCGCACTAGTCTCCCATATCCAGCATAAATGGTCAAGTACAAAACAATCAGAGAAGTATCAGCGCACACCCTAAGTGTCAAAGCATTGCCGTTTGCACTATAAATTGTTTACATTGAGATCAGATTTGCGCATGATTTAGGTGCCCTAATACACCGTCAAAAAAATGGCCAAAAAATTTGCTATAGTCCCACATAGGCATACTTAAGGAAGCAACATGAAACATTGGAAGTTGATTTGTCTCCTCTGTGCTGTTCTGACACCATTGTCAGCGCAAGCACAAACTTGGCAACAGTTCCTGCGTGACATCCGCAGTGAAGCACTGCAGGAAGGCATTCGCCCTGCTGTTTTAGATCAGGCATTCGCTAATATAAAAGCACCTAGTAGGCGCGTTTTACGCTATGATCGCACACAACCTGAACGCAGACTGACCTTTGTAGAGTACCGAAATACCCGTGCTGACAACTATCGCATCAAAATTGGTCGCCGTGAATACAAAAAGCATGCCCATCTGATTAAGCAAGTTGCATCAGAGTATGGCGTAGACCCTTGCTTTATCGTGTCATTGTGGGGTCTTGAATCCAGCTATGGCCGATTCATGGGGAAATTTCCGGTGATCAAATCACTGGCAACTCTGGCATTTGATAAACGACGCAGTGCTTTTTTCCGTAAAGAGCTCATGCATGCTCTACATATGGTTAATGAAGGGCATGTGCCTCTTGAAGATCTCAAAGGAGAATGGGCTGGTGCCACTGGCCAGTCTCAGTTTTTACCATCCAGCTGGCGCTATTTTGCAGTCGACTATGATAAAGATGGTCTCAAGGATATCTGGCATACATACGGCGACATTTTCGCGTCGATCGCCAACTATCTGAAAGAGCATGGCTGGCGTAGCAATGAACCCTGGGCAATGCAAGTGACATTACCAAGCTCTCTACAGAGCGACAAAACAAAACACCCTCTATCTTACTGGCGAGCACATGGCATTCATGCATATCAAGGTCAATGGCCACAACAAGACCTGATGGCGCGCCTGGTAAGACCTGAAGGCGGTCCCAATTATTTAGCATTCAATAACTTTGATGTCATCATGAAATGGAATCGCTCGAGTTATTATGCTGGTACTGTTGGCTACATGGCAGATAGAGTCTGTCGGCGTCAATCTACGTAGAACAGCACGCAAACACTGATATGCAGCAAAATCCATATGATGCTAGTGAAAAGTGCTTTTTTCCCGTACAATAGGTTTATTTTGACCATGGGAAGCACATGGCTAGCAATAGTTTTGGACAAATTTTTCGCATAACCACATGGGGCGAGTCACATGGCGTCGCCATTGGCGTGGTGATTGATGGCTGCCCAGCGGGCCTCAAAATAGATATTAACGCTATTAATCAAGCGCTTACAGAGCGCGCACCCGGCAACAGCCCCTTTACCAGCCCACGTAAGGAAGCAGATCAAGCTGAACTGCTCAGCGGTGTCTTTGAGGGTCAAACCACTGGCGCCCCTATCAGCATCATGATCCGCAACACCAATGCGCGCCCACAAGCCTATCATGCCATCAAGGATCAATATCGGCCCGGTCATGCCAATTTTACCTATCTAAAAAAATATGGCTGCTTCGACTACCGTGGTGGTGGCCGCGCATCCGCGCGTGAAACTGCCTGCCGGGTGGCTGCCGGTGCGGTTGCCAAAGCACTGCTGGCTCATTTTGATATCTATGTACTCGCCTATTTAGAATCCGTGGGAAACTGCAGCATCACTGAATCAATCGCTGACCCAATAACATTGCGTCAGGCACGCAACAAAAGCGCACTTTTTTGCCCCTGCCCACAAACAGAAGCCGACATCATGCAATGCATCACGACAGCCAAGACTGAAGGAAATTCAGTCGGCGGTCGTGTCGCCTTTATGGCAGACAACTTGCCCATTGGTTGTGGCGATCCAGTCTACGAGAAATTAGAAGCAAACTGCGCCAAAGCCATGCTGAGCATCCCAGCAAGCAAAGCATTTGCGATTGGCAGTGGGGCAACAGCCAGCACCATGCGCGGCAGTGAACACAATGATGGCTTCGAGCAGCGTGACGGACAAACCCGCTGTCACAGCAATCACGCAGGCGGCACATTGGGCGGCATCAGCAATGGTGAACGCTTTTATGGGCAAGTCACCTTCAAACCAACCGCGAGTATCAAGCAGCAACAAAACACAGTCGACATCCATGGTGAATCACAAACATTCACCCTACCAGCGGGTAGCCGGCACGATCCATGCGTCGCAATACGTGCTGTACCTGTTGTTGAAGCCATGTGCGCGCTCACATTGGCAGATGCACTGCTTATGCACCGCCTCAGTCGGTTAGAACCATGAGTCATCATTTACAATACACACATCATGATGGTGCCACCCCTATACTCATACAACCTGGTGCCTGCCTGGACGGTATGTTGCGTGATGTGATTCACGCCACTCAAAATCGCAGCGTCATCGTAACCGATGAGCATGTTGCACCACTCATCCAAACCCTCACTGACAATCTACCGCACACGCACATCATTGTCATTCCCGCGGGTGAATGCAGCAAGTCTCGACAGATGAAAGTCATGATCGAAGACAGCATGCTGGGGCATGAACTGGGTAGAGATACACTCATGCTTGCCATTGGTGGTGGTGTTGTTTGTGATCTCGCAGGTTTTGTTGCAGCAACCTATTGTCGCGGCATTCCTCATATCAATGTACCCACCACAGTAATGGCCATGGTCGATGCAGCCATCGGTGGGAAAAATGGCATTAACACCACTGCTGGAAAAAATCTGCTGGGCAGCTTCAAACATCCACAGCAAATCATCATTGATCCCATGATGCTACAATCACTCCCCATTATCGAGCGCGCAAATGGCCTGGTTGAATGCATCAAACACACACTGCTCGCAAATGCAGATGCATTTCACTGGCTCAGCCAACATCCTGAGCTGCACAATGCCACACTTGCCTTCAATCAAATGGACTGGCTACGCATCATCAACGACAGCGTACGCATTAAAGCAGGTATTGTCTCAAACGATTGCCGTGAAACCAATGGACAACGGCAGTGGCTGAATCTAGGGCACACCATTGCACACGCCATAGAGCAGCATACAGCTTTTCAATGCCCACATGGGCAAGCAGTGCAAATCGGTCTATGGATGATCATGCATTGCTGCCAACAAATGGGCTACTGCTCTGAGGCAGATATGCACGCTGTGCAAACATGCCTAAATTCGCTGCCATTCCCAGCACAACACGCACTGACGGCAATGGATTTTAATACGCTTTACACAGCCATGCAGTACGATAAAAAAGCCATTGCCAATGAACCGCGCTATGTTTTATTACGTGGCATTGCAGAACCCCTTTCAATCAAAGGCGAATACAGCTTCGCCGTACCAAAGCACATGCTTGAAAAAGCTTATCATGCTTGGCTGGCAACACTATGAGCCATCAAACTGTTATTTGTATCGCTGCAACATCGATTGACGATGCAGTGTCATTAGCGCACGACCTACCACCACAACATATGATTGAATTTCGATTGGACTATCTACCACTTTCTGCATATTCTCAACTGTCAGAACTGCTACAGACCGAGCATAAAATACTATTTACCGTAAGAACATCATTACATGGAGGTAAAGTATGCTCAGCACAGACTGCTGAAATCAAACAACGACTGACTCTGGCCTGTCAAGCACAACCTAACATCCTGGACATTGAATCAGATATACCAAATGAGTGGCTACATGAATTGAAACAACTTGCGCCCAATACACAATTCTTACGATCTCACCACAATCTCCACAATACACCATCAGCGAACGACCTCACACTGCAGCTTAATCGCATGCAACACCCCTCATGTGAATTTTACAAAATCATTACCACAGCTGAATGTAGCCTGGATGCACTGCGACTTTTGCATTGGCGACAACAGCAAACACAACTCAAACTGGTTGCGCATGCAATGGGAGATGATGGACAGTTCAGTCGAGTTGCAGGCGTCGCTGTTGGTAATATTTGGACTTATGTCACCCACTCTCAACATGCAGTGGTCAGTGCTGGCCTATCACTTAGCGACGCCAATCACATTTACCAGCTGCAAAGCAAAAATAATCGTACTCGCTTGTTTGCACTACTAGGCGATCCTGTTGCACACAGCATAGGCTATCAATTTCATAACCATGCATTTCACGAAAACAATATCAACGCACTATACATCCATATTCGCCTCACCGAAAACGATCTACAATCTGCACTCGAATTGGCGCATGCGCTACCCTTCGATGGATTCAGCGTCACAATGCCACTCAAAAAATCTGTGCTACCCCACGCACTCAACCCACACCAGTGGCCAGCCATTAATACGCTGACACGCCAACTGAACGCTTGGCGGGGCGACAATACAGATGGCGCAGGTGCAGTGAGCAGTATGCCACAAAAACTAATTAACAATACGTCATCTATCACTATTCTTGGCTCAGGCAGTGCGGCCGAAATCATAGCGCTCTCTTTGCAAAATAAAGTGAGAAGCATCATTATTTGTAGCCGTCGAAAACCCGGCTGGGTAACTGACAGCAGCATTGCACATCAACCACTCACCCAAGCATTCCCATCAAAATGCAAACTACTCATCAATACCATTCCAGATAAAGCATATCGGGAACCCACACTGAAAAATATCGTCTCCGGGTATCTACGCACAAAACCATACGTGATCGACATCAATTACCATGTCAAGCAGCGTTGTGAGTTGATCAAGCTGGCGGCTGATTTTCAATGCACTTTCGACGATGGAAAACAGATGTTTTATGCACAAGCAGAGAGACAACAGTATTGCTGGCAACAATATATTCAATCGTAATATTTTAGAGTGCGATGAGAGTATGCTCAGAGCTTGGCCCCACCATAATACACAATACCAACAGAGATGATGGCATTTAATACACAGGCAAGAGAGTTTGCTGCTATAATTGCTTTTTTATTATAGATTATCCCATAAATAGCCCATGATGCCGACACAATTGTATACGCAACCCAGGCCAACAATGAGAGACCAGCAACATGATGTGAGTGGGTAAAATATACTTTAATCAACTGGGGAATAGTAAATATTGGGCTACACAAACCAAAGTAAAGCATAAATTGTTCGTAATCTACGCTAAGATATTCTTTTAATTTTTTAAACATCATGCCCCCCTTACGCATTAAAGGTGCCGCCCCATACCAGATATAAAGGAGCTGCAGTTGAGTATTGTAGTCATATCGTACTAACAATATCAAATACAGCTTAAGATTTGGAACATGGGTGAATCAACTTAGTTTCAAGCCGGTATATCATACAGTGTGTTATTGAGCGTGGACACCAGAGTGTCCACAAACTCAAAATAGAAATGGCATTGGGCAAGCAGGGGATAATATTGCATTTAACCACTAGCAAAAAGCGCTTCTACATACTGATTATTATTTGGCGTAGTGGGCTTGCAAAGCTGGGTCATTCCACATACCATGCCCATCACCTGCCCCAAACAATTGACTGTGAATCCACACCAATTCAGGACGATCATTCTCACGTCGGTTCACAATATGAATTGCAGCCAGATGAATAAAGTGTTTGATCAACTCCTTTTGTGGCGCAAAGTTTAACTGAACTCCATAATGGTCTGCAAGCCTAATACAGCGCTGTAACTTATGAATACGTTGCATCAATAGCGTTGCCTGTTTGAAGTAGGCCTGTCTTTGAGTGATGACTGGCTGAGCCCCTCTCATCATCGTCATACAAAGCTGCTTCGCTCTCAACTCCGCTTTCTTCTGCAACTTTTTGACGGGCGATTTAGCTTTAAGCAATTCTGCGTGACTGTGCAGTAAAAGTGTCATTTTAATTGGGTTAAAATATTCTCTTCCAATCAAACATGCTTGCATAACAGGCCTCAACTTCCTGAAGTTTTTCTTCACACGTAGACAGTCTAATAGCTTTTTATACGCATCTATAAAAATTACAGTTTTTGAGTTATCTTCTCGCCGCAGTTGACTGGTATCCAGTATGAAGTCTCGTCCCCCTGCAAGCTGGCGATCCAAATACCCCTTCACCTTATGATCACCACTTTGGGTATATGAATCCATATTCTTACGTAGTTGCTTTAGTTCACTACTGTCAATTTGAACTGGTTGTGCACACAACAAAGACAATGCTTGGCTATAGATACCTTTTTGCGTCATAGCAGCCTTAATACACGTGTGTAATCGTGTTAGCATCTCAACCTGTGCCAATCCCTTGCATAACATCGGTAAAGAAAACACAAAGAAGAAAGGAGACATGTCATAAGGACCGAATCGCTGCGGATAACTTTGTGGCATTTTCCATGCCACAGATTCCTCACGCCCAAGATATGTTGGGCCATAGGCATTTATCACTTCTTGGCCCTTCGCAATGGCTTTAAATGATACACTTCCTGCCAATCCAACATGTGTTATATTCGGCACACCATCATTTGCATCAGAATAGAGGCTGCATCTGTAAGCAGCAGAGACATACTGAACCTCATCGGATGAGAGAACCCACGCAATATCCACTGCATTGGTTGATTTCCCCTGAAAAGTCTCACCACAATATTCACCAAGCATGGTCCCGGGTACTATTGCACGATTAGCCAACCAACTCACTACACCTGTGTCAACATTAACCCATGGTGAAACCATATCGCCAATTCCATTTTGTTTCATCCATCGTCTACCAGTCATCATTGTAAAATCTTCCGGCGTGCACTTTATTAACTTTCTCATTGAAACCCCCAAATCAGCCTGAGCACAGCAAATAGCGCTCTCTTTTATTGTAACCAAAAAATACGAAAGATCGCGCCCTCTGTCAAGCGTGCCGGGCTATATTGTGGGCAGCTACTGCGCCTCAAAATGACACCATAAAGCGGGATCATTCCATATACCATGCTCATCAGCTGCCCCAAACAATTGACTGTGAATCCACACCAACTCAGGACGATCATTCTTGTCTCGATTCACAATATGAATTGCAGCCAGATGAAGAAAGTGCCTGATCAACTCCTTTTGTGGTGCAAAGCTTAACTGAACCTCATAATGGTCTGCAAACTTGATACAGCGCTGTAACTTATGAATACGTTGCATCAATAGCGTTGCCTTTACAAAGTAGCCTTGCTTGTGGGTTATCTCCGGCCGAGTCCCCTCTAACATAGACTGACAAAGCTGCTTTGCACTATGCTTAGCTTGATCTTTTAACGTACTGGCTGGTGATAACATAGATAAAAAATGGCCCCAATTAAAGGTTATCAAATTTATCATAAGAGGACTGTAGTGCTGTCTATCAACCATACACGCCTTCATCAGCCCTATAACCCTCTCAAGTAAATCATGTGCGAAGTCATACTTAAGAATAAATCTAAACAACGCCACCTGCTTAGTGAGAACCTGACGCGACATGTTATGACTTTCCCCGAGTTTTTGCTGAAACTTATCTGCATATTGCGCTGCATCTTCACTCCTATGGAATACAGCTTTGACTTCAGCAAGCAATATCTCTGTCTCGTTTCCCTCATGACTATTAAACAATTGTTGACAAATATATGGTACATCGAATGTTTGCGCCTCTGCCCAATTCTGATACTCACTCTTACCTCCTAACATTGACGGCACTGCCCATGCAACAACCTCAAGACGACAGTCTGCATATGCTGCGCCATACCAAGTATAAACCTCATCATTTACATCTATATCTCTCAAAGCCCTTGAGCACTCTTGCGCATGTGTCATACTGGCATTTGGATACCCTTCATTTGCATCTGATATATCATTACAGATGTAAGCTGAACTGTTTTTCATACCAGCCCCAATCAACAGCCAAGCTCTATCAACACACTTAGAATCTATAGGAAGCGAAACACTGGCATAGCAGCCAAGCTCAGTACCAGCAAGTATTTTTTTCTGTGCCAGCCAGTGCATAGAACCTGCTTCTGGATTAAAATAAGGCCGAACAGTGTAGTCAATATGCTCATGACGCTTTGACCACCGCCTACCTGTGTGCTCTGTAAATGTTTTTGCTGTACATTGAATAAACTTTTTAGACACTATTAACCACCCTTATTCATATAAATGTTGCATATTTGATTTATTTTAGCATGATTTTAGAGCATATCAACCACTACACGCCACTATGCTGCACAAATATTTATTACCCATTATAATCAATGTGTTATCATCCTAAGAGAGAGTGTTATGTACTTCATCAATGCCAAAGATATAGTGCCTATGATACATACCATAGGTGAAAAGGCTTTTTATGAGCTTGTTCTACAGCAAATGATTGCCGACTATCAGCGCTGGGACGAATTTCAGCTATCACCCCGTATTGCGCATCATGTGCCGAATGGTGTCCTTGAGCAAATGCCAATTGCAGATGACGCATTCTATTGCTGCAAATTTGTAAATGGCCATCCCGCAAATCCAAGCAAAGGATATCCATCTATCATGGCCACTGGGCTATGGGCTGAATGCGAAACAGGACGACCACTGATGTTTTGTGACATGACAATACTCACAGGCGTCCGCACTGCTGTGAATGCAGCTATAGGCACACTTTATTGCGGCAACAAGGAAATCACCACCGTCGGCATCATCGGTTGTGGTGCTCAAGCTGCTTTTCAAGTCATGGCGCATCATTCTTTGTTGGGTTGTAATCACTTTATTGTCTTTGATATCGACCCTGAAGCCATGCAAATCTTACAGCAACACTTTGTTGATCGTGGCATACAAATTAAATTTGCCAACAGTGCACAACAGGTTGCAGCAGAATCAGACTGCCTGATCACCCTCACTGCTGCAAAAAAACAACAGCATATTTTACAACCAACCGATCTTCATGCAGGACTGCACATCAATGCTCTCGGTGGTGACTGCCCAGGTAAAACCGAGTTCCCACTGTCATTACTCAGTGCGTGTGACAGCATTACAACTGACTTTCTACCCCAGGCAATCGTTGAAGGTGAGATACAGCAACTACAATCACACGACACCGTGAAAGAAATACATCACGTCATGACAGGCGCTGACAGCGCACGACTGTCACAATCCAGCATCACCATGTTTGACAGTGTTGGCTGCGCTCTGCAAGACTTCAGTATTTGTAAGGTACTCTATGATGCCTGTACAAAAACTGCAACAAGGGACGAGGCATTTATCGCACAGTGTGACAGCGTAAAGGATATCTATAGTTTATTTAGGTAGTGCTGTGCTAAAATATGCTCAGTAAGCTATCCTGGGAGACCATATGCCTTACCCACAACTCATCACACTTGGCGCGGCAAAGGGCAATGTCGAGCACATTGACTACATCATATCTGGCGGCAATACACCCAGTCTGACGCTGAACATCAAGCAATGTGATGAACCTAAACTGCATGTATTCTTTGAACAACACACACTGCTATGGAGTATGGGACAATTATCAATCAGACCATTTGAAAACACCGAAAAATTTACGCGTGATATCAATGGCCACTCGCTGAATCTCTGCTCACTGATTGGACACGGCAAGGCTGCCTTTTCCCGCCATGTACCCGGAAGCATTGCTTTTATTCCCCTCAATAAAGGTGACAAAGTGTTCCTACGCGCACATCAGATGCTGCTCGCCACAAGCAATATCGAGATAGAAACAGAGAAATCTGTCAAAGCCCCAAAGCTTCTACCACCACAGACGATGCATTTAAAAGATACATTAAAGGCATATGGAAGAGACGGTGGTGTTTGGGTCTACTGCTATGGCAATCCATACGAAGCACATCTCAGTGAGGGTGAAATATTAGATGTACGCGCAGGCGCTTGGGTCTACCATAGTGAAACCATCAAACATACCCGGCATAGAATAGAATTGAAGAAAGGTTGGTCCAGCTCGCAGCAATATCAATTTGATCGCTTTGAGGGGCCAGGCGTTGTCACCTGCCAAACACTTTCTGAATGCAATATGGGCTGGCCAACGGATTAATTTTCCTGCATAATCTCCTAATGCATGCACCAGCAGAATTTTTGTGTACTAAACACATCTCTCGTAATAACCCGACAGATACATTCTATTTATTATACGATATGATGCACTGGTGTTCGGTAGCGATCACTCTGAGTATTTGGCGTTCACAATTTATACCATTCTAACGAAATGCACAAGCGTTTGTGCTGATTTTTCCTGGTACTGCATGCGCTAACTGGCTCACCTATAGTGGCTTGCAAAAAAACCCAGTCCCTCTTGAGGCTAATTGAATTTCAGCTGCAATAATATGAAGCATGCTTTGGGTTAATATTTAAAACCACGCAGAACAATTGACAACGACTCCGCCAAATTTAGAGCAATAACAACATATTGCTTTTTTACACCTACTGTTTGCTGCATAAGCTGAATTGATCTTGCTATTCAATTATGTTGCCTGACTGCAGGCAGAAACTTATCTCCAAAATTGAGCAATCAAACACCTACAAAGCACGAACATAGAGACAAAGATCCCGGCTGGATGCATAACCCTGAGCATCTTTAATTGCCTCTATATGATGCTCAACCGTTCTTTTTGATAAAAAAATACAACCGGCTATCTCTCTTGCAGTCAACCCTTTTAGCAAATAGAAAAGTACGCCGCCCTGCTTCAGGGTGACATTAAGTACTACACCTCTTGACGAATCAAAAAATGTTGTATCTGGCGTAAAGGTCTCATTTGTAGATCCGGCTGGGACTGGGACCTCGAGTGAGCATGCAAGCACAGCAAATAGCTGGTCGTTGTGATATACAGGCTTCTTATGGGTGAGAACACAGAATGTTCGACCATCATGCGATTCTGCCACTTCATATCCTTTTACAACGTGTCTTTCTTGCATTGCCGCAATTTCTAGACGTCGATACAGTGCCTCATACTTTCTTGATGCCTCACAAAAAACTGACTGTCCGATGATTTGAGAATCGGGAACACCTGCTTCAGTGACGATATTTCTATTAAAAGCCAATAACCTTCCATCAGGACTTGTTAGAACGTGAAACCCTGGCAGCTCGTAAATGCCCTCATAAATTGACTCTATTTTTTTTAAAACTGCATCACCTTGCTCAATGATGTTGCTCAACATTTCAGCTGAGCCTGCCATAAAAAGGTCCTCCTTCACAACAAAAAATGCTGCCTACATAATACAATATTTTCAGCACCATGCCAAATGGGACTGATGATTATTGTATGCAGCTATATGAGCTAATTATGCAAGTTGCTCTTTAAGCTTACTCGCCCATCAGATTCTGGAATCAGTATTTCACCAAATCTTGATGCTCAATGACCACTAAAAGCAATGAATTTATTTGAGATTTAGCTCATAATACCGCTAACGCGACAGACTATCAGACTCTAACCCTGGATACTCAGGTGGAAATGATTTGGCACTATCTGTTGAAAGACTCTTGAACCTGTCTCTTTTAAAAATGCAGGGGAACTTCCACCCCTCTAACAGATGTGCAGAGCCACACAATAGGTATCAAATACCTATTATTGCATTCTGTGTTTGGAGCAGTTAAACGCCCATCTAAAAAAATAAAGCAAACACCACCATTAACTCAATCATATACTTCTTGCATTATTGCTTGCTTTTTTATTACTAGATCCCTAATAGGTGGGCGTCTTAAACCTTACAGTAAGGATCCGACACCAACTCGTCGATGCTGAACATGGCGTCTTCCATATCCAAAAGTGCAAAATAAATCTCTAACATGCCTTACTAAATGAGTCCGCTTGCCTAGGCAAAAAAAAAGAGTTATTGCACACCTGGCGCCAAAAAATTTTAATTTTTTAAAACCCACTGCGGAACTCTGTCTGTCGTGATGATTATTCGTCAATCATCTAACCTCACCAATGAGCCAGGCTATCTGAACCTCACTTCCTGTAACGTGACATTGAAGAACCCGCCATCACGCCCCAAAAAAAGAAACGCAGCTTAAACTGCGCTCCATGAAAAAGGTTATCAGTGCCAAACTAAGCTGATTATTCTGGGCCTAGAACAAAACCAACCAAGCACTGACACCTCATATAATATTGATATTGATGCAAATACAACTTTCACATTTGTAGCATACAGTCCATTTTTATCTCGCTATAATTAAGCTATGATCCTGTGGTGCTGCCACTAGGAAGACCTCTATAATGCCACTTAACACGATGACCATCACAGGTTGATTTTTGACCCATATCATTGTTCTGCACAAAAACAAAATTACGCGCTCTTAAGCAGCGCGGGTCATTCGTCCAGAGCTTATATCTTCCAACCCTATAAATAACCATTATATCTGTGCTGTTGTCGTTAACGTTCAAATCTGCCGAAACTGTCTCGTAGCCATATATATTGATACCAGAGGATATGTTAAGAAACGTGCCAATTTTTTTATCTGCTTTGGGCTGAAGTACTACATGCTCATGACATTGCTTAAATATATTTTTAGGACAGAACTTAACGGTCAAAACATCATAATCATTCTTCGACCATGTAAAACCATTTGGCCCTAATAAATTTTGAATGTGAATCGTGTGGGCACTTGCTGCACCAGCTAACACCAATAGTGCTATACCACCTCGAATAGATTTTTTCATAATCGCCCTCCAGCGGATTAACGCGTTAATGATTAAGCCAACAATAGACACTCCACCAATATGATGATGATAATGAAATGCCGCGACAATATTCAAACAGAAAAGGACGCGCGCCTAAAAATGTTTATTGACCATTTTCGCTGTTGCTGCCTAAAGCCCTAAAATGCCATTTAACATGCTGACCATCACAAGTTGATTTATTTAAAAAACCTTGCTCAATCTCAATCTTATTAGCTCTTAAGCAGATAGGGTCATCTGTCCAAAGCTTCATTTTCCCATACTCAGCAATCACCATGATATCAGTGCTATCATCACGCACTGTTAAATTTCCTGAAACCGTCTCGTAGCCATACTCATTGACTTGGTTAATATAAGAACCATATCGTGTCCAGATCGTTTCAATATACTGACCACTCTGTTCCTCTGCAACAGGCTTTAGCACTAACCGCTCATGACAGGACTTAAATATATCCTTGGGACAAAACTTTACCGTCAAGATATCATCCGACCCCTGCAAGACAGAGTATGCACCATTCTTTGTTGAGTTTGTTACATGTATGGTATGGGCCATCGCACCACTGGCCAAAAACAAAAGTGCAGCACCGAGTTGAACAGATCTTTTCATAGTCGTCTCCTAATGAATTAACATATTTGCTGTTATACTAGCACGAATACCAACTCCGGTAAATACGATAGATGCATACTAACACACAACTCACTGTTTGGACTGAAGAAACAATCCATGCAGTTGACTCACAGTTTTATGCAGCACCTAATACATACTGGTTAACTGGGTGCGCCGCGAAAGTTATAACCACGAAAGTGCCATTTTGGACGAATGCCATTGCATGTGGAGTGCGATAATTTCTCTTGGTCAATTGTGACTACAGTAGCCCTTGTGCAGTCAGGGTCATCTGTCCAAAGCTTATTGCTACCACGATTTGCTATGACTAGAATATCCTGGCTATCCTCACTCACTGTTAAGCTACCTTTAATTTGCTCAAAATCGTACCTATCACCAGCCATTTCAGCACTTACCCACATGCCAATGTAGACATCTGCAACTGAATTTAAGAGCAAAGGTGTCTTACATGGCTTGAAAATATTTTTAGGACAGAACTTAACCTCAATCACATCCTGAAAATTCTTCAACCCCCATGTATGTGCCTGATTGTTAACGACGATTGTATGTGCAACTGCACTGGTCGCAATTAAAAAACTACTGAGAAGTGAAATTAGGAATTTCATATTTAAAACCTGGCGGTAATGACTGTGACTTAGCATGTTAACCGATTTTACCAGCTCCAGTCAATATGAGCAATAACAATGATTTACCACCACAACAGCAGTATCAGTACATATGCTCGGCATCTGCCTGCCTAAATAACCACCTAGGAAACTGCAGCCAACAATGCATCTTGATCGGTTTCAGGGTACACTTCACTCATTGGACACAGTGCGCGGAAATGCCAATGAGGCCGTACACCATCACATGTCGAGTGCCTAATATCGAATTGATCAATAGTGAGTTTATCTGCCTTTGTGCAGTACTGCTCGTCAGACCAAACCCGATTAAAACCCTTGGCTGAGATAACAATAATATCACTACTATTGGCACTCGAAGAAATCTGACCTTGAACTGACTCAAAATGATCATGCATTACCTTTGGTGACGCCGGTGAGGGCACAGAAGCAAGAGCATCGCTTGGAACGGTAGGTACATTTAACTTGAGTGTATTGTGACATGGCTTAAAAATGTTTTTCGAACAAAATTTAACTGTAATCATGTCAGAAAAGCCTTTCAAAGGTGCTACGACATTTTCTTTATTCACAACTTGAATGCTGTGCGCACTGGCAGAGACCATACAAGCAGCAAGCAATAATGAGAGTGCATATTTCATAACTAACTCCTAATTAATTAAGATGATATCGTAGTGGCCAGAGTAATGCATGTCAAACAGGCGCGCCTAGAGATCCCAATAAAAATAATCACCGTTCTGCTTTGTATCAGCTGGGTAACGACACTCTAGTCAATGGCCAAGAAGTGTGTTATGATAACATAATAAACACTAACTGTTCCTTATTAAGTCAACTTGAGGCGGCGTATGACCCAAAAAAAGGTGCCCATATCAGATAATTCTGCTGAAAAATCAATGGCTTTAGCAGCGCTATCGACACAAGATGATCTCACCCCTGAAAGGGCGCTCTGCGAGGAGAGCAAAGCATTGCTGCCTGCAAATAAAAACACAACCTCTGTATCTAAAGATACACAGCAACCCATCAGCTCTGAACGGGCTTTATCTGTCGGCAGCCTGCAAGAATACATCAATTGGGTCAATAGTGTGCCGATGCTAACAGCAGAAGAAGAACTGGATTGCGCTAGGCGCCTGAAATATCAGCAAGATCTAGCGGCTGCGCGACGCTTAGTGACCTCACATTTACGATTAGTCGTTAAAATTGCGCGCAGTTACTCCGGCTATGGCTTATCACAGGCTGATTTGATCCAAGAAGGCAACTTAGGGCTCATGAAAGCAGTCAAACGCTTTGACCCTGAAAATGGTGCACGTCTTGTCTCTTTCTCAGTGCACTGGATTCGTGCAGAAATCCATGAATTTGTGCTTAAAAACTGGCGTGTCGTTAAAATCGCAACAACGAAGGCGCAACGTAAACTATTTTTTAAGCTGCGCAGCTTCTCAAAGAAGCGTGGCTGGTTCAGTAATGATGAAGTGCGTAGTATCTCAGAGATACTCAATGTCAAAGAAGAAGAAGTGCGACAAATGGAAAGCCGCATGAGCGGTATGAATAACGATTGCTCCTTCCACCAAACTGACAGTGATGGTGATGACTACCAATACTCACCTGAATCATACCTGGCTGGGGGCGAAAGCCCGGCAGCGTTGTTAGAGGCACAAGAAACCGCCTACACTGAACAAAGCGCGCTGCATGCTGCCATCGCTGATCTACCAGAACGCAGTCAAAATATCCTTCGCCGACGTTGGTTGCCTGATTCTGGCAAGAAAGCCACATTACATGAACTGGCGGCAGAATTCGATGTCTCACCTGAGCGTATACGACAACTCGAAAAACAGGCTATGAATAAAATCAAACAGCAAATTTTGGCTGCCAGCTAAGCAGCCACACAAACTCCACAGAACATGCTAAACTAAGAAAAAACACCTACTCTGGAGTATTGCCATGTTTAAACGCATTGCGCTGATCGCAGCTACTGCCTGCACTTTCATCATCACGCCTGCACTGGCAGCCACCTTCACAGCCGAACAAAAAAATGAAATTCGCCAACTGATTGCAGAGTACCTAGCACAGCATCCCTCCAACACTCCCGCCAACGACACTGACCAAACTGCTGCCAATGAAACAATGACACAGCAACCCGCATTACTACGTTACCGTGACGCACTGTTCAATGACACCATGTCCCCTACCGTTGGTGCAAAGTCACCCAAAGCCTACCTGGTGGAGTTTTTTGATTATCAATGTGGTCACTGTCAAGCCATGCGCCCTGTTTTAGAATCCATTTTGCATCAAAACCCAGAAGTGAAGCTGGTGCTGAAAGCACTACCAATGTTTGGACCTCAGTCTCGCTTCGCTGCCCTAGCGGGTATGGCAGCCATGCGCCAAGGCAAATATTGGCTATTTCACCAAGCCATGTTAGCCCCATCGCAAGGACTACCACCAGGTACCGTACTGGATATTGCTAGGCGACTCGGAATCAATGTGCCGCTCATGCAAAAAAACATGCAGCGGCCTGAGATTCTACAGCAACTACAAAAAAATGAAGACTTGGCGGACAAGTTGTCGGTCACTGGCGCACCGACCATTTTCCTCGCAGATGGCTCTCTGAGTCACTTTGAGGTCATACCTGGCTCTGTCACAGTTAAAAACCTGCGACGGTCCATTGCAGAAGTTGAGTATGCTGCCAAGCATTAATCATACTCATATTTCGTCAAGGAAAGCCCACGGTATTTCCACTGCACGCGTTGGCCATCACACTCAGATTGAACGAGATAATAATGCAGCGTGATCACATTGGCATTAAGGCAACGCGCATCATCCGTGTAGTATTGGTCTGTGAGCCGGTCTCCGTATCCAATCATAATGACTGATTCGTTCTGATTTGGCACTGGTAGAACTGCAGTATTCATTGATTGCAAATGATACCGGTATTCCCCTGGCTCTTCTTGTGACCGATTATGTACTGGTACAAACTGACGATCCGCAGCATCTTCTACCGCCGACAATGTCAACAAGCTGGGCTCCATACAATGAAATAATCCATGCAAACCCTTTGGACAAATCGCCACTTTCAGTTCAATGGTAAAACCCGGGGGAAAGTATTGCGCATTACCTCTCGCCAACACCTGGATAGCATCACCTGGCAATGCAAAAACAGGCTGCATCAGCAGCGCAAACAAGCCAAGAAGGCAGCAGCATAATTTTGTCAAAATCAACTCCTTTGATTGTTATATGAATACCGCCACAGTATACGTTGGCAGGAAACATACGCAAGCAACACAGGGTGAGCCAATGGAATTCCCGCATTCCATGAGCATTGTGATTTCTCTTATGAACGCGCCAGAGGCATGACTATAAAATACAACGCGGCCATGAGTGTTGAGGGCCACTCTTTTCTAATACAGATTGCTGACTACATGTAGATTAATGCATCATGTTGTAATCAAGATGGTACATAATCCACAATGAGCCACCTACGATCGCTGCTAAAACGATGCCAGTAAAAACAAAGGCATAGATATTGGTTCTGCCCTGCTCCGTTTTCATGCTCAAACGCAAGAAACAAATCACTTGCACGAAAAACTGGGCAATTGCGAATAGGTAAATCAACCAAAGTGTCGCAGGCTTGGAAAACCAACGGTAAGCCACTGCAGCAAATGGTATGAGTGTAAGGATGATACAAATGAGTGTTCCAGCCAAGTAGGTCGGAAAGGTTTTTGGCTGCATGCCAATATCACTGTGTGCATGTTCGCTCATATTATAGTGCCCCCATTAAGTAGACGATGGTGAATAGGAAAATCCACACAATATCCAGGAAGTTCCAAAACAAACCCAAGTAAGTGAGTCGACGCTTCATCATGGCATTGATGCCGAAGCGCGGCAACTGAATCAGCATAACCAAAATCCACAGTAAACCAAAAGTGACATGCAGACCATGCGTTCCAACCAAAGTGAAAAACGCCGATGCAGCACCACTACTGGTCCAGCTGTATCCTTCATGCAACAGCATTTGGAACTCATGAATTTCCATGCCGACGAAGCCGGCACCCAAAATAAAGGTTAAGGCAAGCAAGCCGCAGACCCAACTGGTCTTCTCCTTGTAAGAAGCCAAAATAGCCATACCAAAGGTAAAGTTACTGCCCAACAAGAAGAATGTTTCTATCAAGACATACCGTAAATCAATATGCTCTTTCAATGACGGCCCATACGCACCTGGATGATGCAATACCGCGTAGGCAGCAAACAGAGTTGCAAACAAAATACAGTCGGTGAGAATATATAACCAAAACCCGAATATATCTGTCCCATCCGCATCATGATGGTGCTCTTGTACGTGACTCATGCTTCTTCTCCTGCTTCTGCCGCTGCTACTGCGTCTGCCTTAATGTAGTAGTCGTTGTCAGTGAAAAATGTTTTTAGAATAGTGCAACCAACCACACCTGCGAAAGAGGCAATGGCGGGTAGCACCATGTGCCATACCATCGAAAAACCAAACAAGGTTGCTAAGCCACCGATGGCAAAACCATATGGCGTATTCTTTGGCATATGAATGTCTACATAGGGCTTGGGGGCCGGTTTACCAGTCTGCTTCCAAAGCTGTTTTTTATACCAAAAATCATCAATTTGCTCGACTTCTGGTAGATGTGCGAAATTATACGCTGGTGCAGGTGACGCGATAGACCACTCCAATGTACGGCCATCCCAAGGATCATCAGCATTCTCACGCAGCTTATCACGATTGATAATACTGTAAAGGATTTGCCATCCCTGGCATGCCAAACCACATAAAATCAACAGCGCGCCGATGAGGGCGACAACCAAATACGGTAAAACAGCTGGATCGGTGAAATGCTGTGTACGACGCATAACGCCCATCAAACCAAGTACGTAGAGCGGCATAAAGGCAAGGTAAAAGCCAACCACCCAAAAAACGAAAGCCACTTTCCCGCTCTTCTCATCCAAACGGAAGCCAAATACTTTTGGAAACCAGTAGGCAATACCAGCGAAGAAACCAAACAAGACACCACCGATAATGACATTATGGAAGTGCGCCACCAAGAACACACTATTATGCGTTTGAAAATCAACTGGTGGAATTGACATAACCACACCGGTCATACCACCAATAGCAAATGTGGTGAAGAACGCCATAATCCAAAGCATCGGTGTCGAAAAATTAATTTTTCCACGGTACATGGTAAACAACCAGTTAAATACTTTCACACCCGTTGGGATGGCGATGATCATGGTCGTGATTCCGAAGAATGCATTGACATTGGCACCCGCACCCATGGTAAAGAAGTGATGCAGCCAAACAATAAATGATAGAAATGCAATCATGACAATGGCCCAAACCATGGTGGTATAGCCAAATAGACGTTTGCGACTGAATGTCGACACAATTTCAGAAAATACACCAAAGATCGGTAAGATAAGAATATAAACCTCAGGATGTCCCCAGGCCCATATCAAGTTGATATACATCATGACATTCCCCCCCGCATACTGCGTGAAGAAGTGCATGTCCATCACTCGGTCGAGTGTGAGTAACCCAAGGGTGACTGTCAACACAGGGAACGCCAAGGCAACTAAGATCATCGCACACAAAGATGCCCAAACAAACACAGGCATTTTCATTAATGTCATACCAGGGCATCGCATTTTGAAGATGGTGGCAATGAAGTTAATACCTGACAGTAGGCTACCGACCCCAGACACTTGCAGCGCCCATATATAGTAGTCAACACCAACCCCCGGGCTGAATGCCTTCTCGGACAGTGGCGGATAGGCTAGCCAACCTGTTTTAGCAAATGACCCAACCAGCAAACTCACCATCAACGTCATCGCTGAGAAAAAAGTTAACCAAAAGCTGAGCGAGTTCAAAAATGGATACGCCACATCACGCGCCCCAATTTGTAACGGCAAAATGAGGTTGATGATGCCAAAAATAAGCGGCATAGCCACGAAGAAGATCATGATCACGCCATGCTCTGAGAAGAATTGGTTGTAGTGCTCTGGCGGTAGAAAACCTTTGTGCCCACCTACGGCCATGGCCTGATGTAATCGCATCAAGACAGCCTGAATAACCCCTCGCAAAAACATCATAGCAGCCATTGCGATGTACATAATACCGATCTTTTTATGATCCACAGAGCAGATCCAGTCACGCCAAA
Source organism: Coxiellaceae bacterium (assembly GCA_047404195.1). Lineage (GTDB taxonomy): Bacteria > Pseudomonadota > Gammaproteobacteria > JAJRRL01 > JAJRRL01 > JAJRRL01. The sequence goes on along the minus strand of JBDOIU010000002.1, from coordinate 51,840 downwards.
GCACACCCCACCAGCGCTTGTATGTCAATATGAATATGACGGTAAGCATACCACCCGTTAGGACACTACCCGCACCATACAAAGTAATTGGGTCGTCAAAAGGTATAGCGTTTAGTGATAGCTTACCAAAAATGAGTTTTTGTAAAGTCTCTAACATGATATCTAGCCTTCTGTGTTCTTCGGCTTGGGCCGATGTGAATTCATATAGCGATGCATGACACTGGTGAATACCTTATTCCAGCCTAATTTAAACATCTTAGGCTTATCCGCGATGCTGGGCTGCATGAGCTGCGTATAACTGCTTTGATCGAGCACTGGCAGCACTTGTGTGTGCATTTTTTGTACCCAATGATCAAAGCGCTTCGCAGCAATGGCATGTACCTTGAACTTCATGTCAGAAAAACCATCGCCATTATATTGCGAGTCAAGTCCAATATAAGTGCCAGGACGAGCAGCAATCAGATGAAGCCGTGTGCGCATTCCCGCCATCGCATAAATCTGACTACCCAGACGAGGAATAAAAAATGCACTCATGGGTGCGTCTGCTGTGATCAGAAACTCAACCTGCCGATTGGTTGGAATAGTCAATGTATTGACAGCAGCAATGTGCTGCTCTGGATAGATGAACAACCATTTCCATGGTAACGCAATCACTTCCACCTGCATTGGACGGCCACCAATTGATAACTCACGATATGGGTCCAACTTATGCGATTTTCGCCACGTGATCACGCCCAATGCCAGCACAATCACCAATGGGATACCCCACCAAAACACCTCTAATAGTGTGTTGTGCGACCACTCGGGGCGGTAATCTCCATTCCCGCGATGAGAGGCACGATAACGGTGTGCAAAAGCGAAACTTAATATGATGACGGGTAACACCACAATCAACATGATGGCGATCGCGTCAAAAAATAAGATACGCTGCTCATGTGCGATTGGCCCAGCCGGAGTCAGCATGCCAGCTGCATGATGGCAACCTGTCAATAAAACGGCCAAAGTAGCAGCTAAAACACAACGAAGGCGCGAAAATACGCCACGAATACTTGAAAACAAACGTTTCAACATTATTGCATTTCCTTACGGTCAAACAACAGTAAATAAGCGAAAACCATAATGAAAATTATGGATTCCGCTTTACTTTAATACAGACGTAAAGAAATTACAAATTTACGCTGCTATGCCTAGGGTAACATCATATCTGAAGCCAGATGTGGTGATACAAAGCCGACATAACACATCAACATGCCAAAAATTAAGCCAAATAGCGCAAATAAAATAGGCAGCTTGTCGTAGTAGCGCTCCATCAGGTGCAACCACGATTTTACAAACCACAACCGCAGTATAGCTAGACCTAACAAGACCCATGCGATCAAAGTAATCACCAAAGGCCAACCAAATGTCCAACTATTGTGCGTAATCAACAACCAACTCGACATAATGAGCGGTAAGACCCCCCCCATAATGTAACCAGTTGCATCATGTATCATTTCATTGGCCATTTTTTTAGCATGACCTAGGTTTCCGAGGATACCAAAGGATAAAATCAGACAAAAAAGGCCAAATACGCGCGCGTAAATGATGTGCTCGTCCATGTGAAACCTCCTGTTATTGTTAAAATCAATACTTCCATTGTAGATCAATTCAGAAAAAGCCGCCAAAATTCATATAGATCAGCAGCACTGCCTTCAAGTACGCTTAATTTAAGCAATATCACATGCAATGTTGACTTATATTTGAACATTCTGTATGCTCTAAAGTATTTATATTACTGTGCTTGGGGAACATATGAGCAAAAGACTAAATAATCAGAACAATGAGAGACAACCTCTGACAAAATGGAAAACAGTTAGCCGATCTGAGGCTGGCGGTCTTTCCTTAATAGCAGCATTCGGCGCTCTTATTCGGGGAAATCCAAAAGATGTTGCTCGCAATCTTAAAGGCGCTGCTAGCTCACTGAGCGGTGGAAACGCAAAAAGCACAGTCACGCCAGAAGTGCGAGACACCATGCGTGTCATAGCTGGTAATCGCCCACAAACAACAAATTACGGTACGTTTTCTCTATAAGCTCAGGCGGCATACTATATTGTCAGTGCCCTGTAAAAAACCTATCATTATGATTATTGATTCAAATATGAATGGCAGGAGAATTTATGAAATTTGTTCACAACAAGCGGCAGTTTACCGCATTTCTTGATACAGTTTCGGATCGAACCCAAATGACCGAGCAATTTAAGCAGCTGATTAATGCTAACACTGATAATTCTAGTCGTTTCTGCGTCATGCACAATGTGCCGGCAGTCAACCAATTAGCCGATAAACATCACAATAAAAATCAAATCACCAACCAAAACATGCTTGAACTGATGCAAAATTATTGGGGTATAGAGCAACTGCAATGCTTTTGTGAGGCTTATGAGGCAAAGAAACGAGATCCAAAACATTATCAGCAAGTTTACATCTATCAATATGCTAAAAATATTGTCACCATGCATGCTGAACTTGTCGAACCGGCCGAAGTAGAACCAAATGCGCCTTACCCGATCAAACTCAATGACGTTAAAACAGGTAATGACAACTACCCACACACACCATTATTTGAATCCGATTTCCCACCGGACATTGATGACGTCATAGCCCCATGGATACACAATCAAGAAGTCACCGCGATGGTTCTTGAAAAACTAGCAGCTGGTTTCAAAGTAGCTGAATCAACCGCGCCAAACCGCACACACATGGGTGGTGGCGTTGGTGTTGGTGCACATAACCGTGAAGAAGCCATGATTCGCTCGTCTAATCTAGGACCAGCGCTATTATTGGCAGGTGTCACACATGCCGGTGGCTTCAAACAACAACCTTGGGAACATGGGCACTTTAGCGGCTGGAGTGAGCGACCTGACTTTGTGATGCCACTATGTACCACCACACCTGAAGGCATGCGTTACAACTTCACATGCCAACTTATAAATGGTGACTTTACGAAACAAACCTATGCAGAAATCGACCCCAATACTCACGCCAATGCTATTGCTGCTATGAAAGACGGCAAGCTCAGCATGCTGCATTTTGATGCGCCCATAGTGCCAGGGCATAGACGGTGGCAGATGATAGCCCAGGAAAAACAAAAAGTTTACTACGGCGTTGTTGTGCCAATGATTAAATCCCTCATCGAACAAGAGGTCCAAGCAGTTTGTGTCACCGATATCGGTTGCGGTGCTTTTAACAACGATCCAAAATTTCTCACTGAATGTCTGATCTACGTACTTGACTGCTTGGATTACCGTCGAGCCTTTATTGGCGGCTTTGATATGTGCATTCAAAACAATCAAACTCTGCCACGGGCAAAGCAAGCAGCGGTAGACGCCTATAAAGATCTTCCGGCTTTTAAACTAAAATTCGAAGAAGATTTGAATTGCAACTTTGATCACTCAAAACAGCAAGCAGACGTAGTCGATGAAACAGGTGCATTGCATTCAGTAGGCACCAATAAAAACCACTCGCTTCGAACCACACGCACAGCCATCAATGCCACCTCGGGCGGCTTTGCTGGCGCGGGGGCTGTTGGACTGGCTGTCCTTGCGCCCATGATCATCAAAGCTGGTATTTCAACAGAAATTGGCATACCAGCAGTGGCGGCATCTGCAGCTGTGCTCGTTATCGCAGTATTGGTTATGGCAATTTCTACCGCTATCATTAATAGCAAATTACAGCCTAAGCAGGCTACGCCGAAGGGCGCCTTAATCGGTACGCTGCGGACTGATGGTAATGATGATGTGGATACTAGCACGCCCTAAAATCGCTTCAATACACGCATATCAGGAGCTACATCGATACGAAGTGATATATAATGAAGCACCTCTTACCGAGTGCGTACCGCTGGCCCAAGTGGCTTAGCGTCCGCATCAGGTTTTGCTGGCGCGTCGTACCAGGACCCAGGAACTTTGCCGCAACTAACCCCTAAACCGTTTAAGTCTAATGTTTGATAGCTACACTTGTTCAGAAGACTCTGATTCCAGCCCGGCCCAAACACTCGAATCATATCTGGACACTGCCGTGTATCATTTTCTTCTTTTGCCTGCTTGGCCCCTGAACCCATTGCACCATTACCAACAGCACCCAGCGCCTCACCCATCAGGGATTCTGCCACACCCCAACCAAAATCCTTCTCCTGTGCAATTCGCTGCGCACTGGAAGCGTCTTTATCACCCATAAAAATGACTGGAATCTTGAATACTGCCGCTGCACCGTGTAGCGTAGTTGCTGCACCTTTTAGCCAGTTATTCAAAAACAGCCCTTTGAAACCTGTAATCAGTGTCACATCTATCTCTTGTGCCACCTCAATGACAGCGTTTAGAAAAAGCTTCTTTGCTTCTGTCTGCTGATCTCGCCTTAAATCATAGAAAAAAGCATTGGGGGTCACAACATTAAACCCCTCACCATTATCAGCAGCCACTTTGATTGCCAAACTGAGTATGCTTTTAAATTTAAACTTAAGCGCATTATGCATATCTTCTCTAAGAATATATTGTCCATGATCTCTCTTGCAGTAGTAGTCCAGATCGAAACTGCCCTTACCCAATTTTGGCATATTGAGATAATAAAAACGGCGCTCTCTTGGCTGGTCTAACTTGCATAGATCGGGAGGCAAGCTCATATCGTAACGCTGCAGCACCGTTCCACGCACCACAGCATGAGATGCCAGTGACTCCAGCCGATGCTTGTCAACATCCCTCGGAAGTCGCATCCCAGCTTTGCATTGCTGTATTTGTTTTGCTTGTTCCTGGGTACAATTTGATTCATCATAATAAAGCTTTACGCCCTTCGGCTGCTGCTCTTGAATACTAGCTTCCGACACAACACATTCCGGCTTAACAAACAATAAACGACATATTGCAACCAACACCAACGCCAACAACACCAGACACTGCCAACGTGTGGGCAGCAGGTATCGCTGCTCGCGCAATAAAAGAAAATAAACCCAAATGCCATGCCAATGCCGATGCACCACCACCCATCACTACCGCCCCAAAGATACTGGCAGCAGTGGTCACGCCAAAATGCGACACTGTTGATGGGCTTCTTGGACAACTTCTCGGTATTAGGCGATTGAAACCATAATTTCCGCGACATTCTTCTCGTAAAAACTGGCGTGTCTCAGACTGCTGGGCGTAATCATATTTTGTATCAGCATTTGCGCTATCACGAATTTGCCCAAGCTGGCGCTTTAATGCTGTATCATTCGCAAATTGATTTTGCTCCTGCGGATAAAAAAGCTGCATATCTTTCGGTTTCTGTTGTCTTGACATATTAACTCCTTAGCGTTTGTATCCATCCTAACATGTGTGCCGAAAATAGTCAACTGTGCGCTTGCATCATGGCAGAGAAGAAAAGAAATCAGCACCATGGAGAGCAGCTATGGTAGGTTGCAATAGTCAGCCGATGATAACTGCTTGAATATCAACGCTTATTCTGGCACAGCCCACCACTAATGGCGATCAATTCGCGGTGGTGCAGAACCGGTTCTGAGCTGTGCTGTGGATTGCCCAACGATGGCAAAGACAGCGCCCAGCAAGCCAATGCAGCCTGCACCACCAATAATCACAGCATTTTCCTGCCAGGTGAGGGCGTGTAGCTGGAATGAGCTGACATAACTTTGAGACAGCTGCGCCACTGGTCCTGAGATGCTGCTTGCGATGGCTATCAAACCAAGACTGGCCAAAACCCCACCAAATAATCCATAAATCAAACCGCGATAGAGAAAGGGACGTAACATAAAGCTACGACTTGCCCCCAAGATCTGCATCACAACCATTTCTTTTTGGTGTTTAAGCAAAACCAGGCGAATAGTATTGGCAACAACCAAGAAGACACCCAAGGCTAATAGACCAGCAATAGCCATAACAATACGCTCACCGATGCGCATGATGGCAGCCAAGCGCACCGCCCATGTCGTGTCGACACTCACCTGCGATACCCACGCTAAATTGCGCTCCTTGGCCGCTAAGATCTGCAACGCAGCTGGTGCGATATCAGGCCATTTTGGCGTGACTTGTAGCAAATCGGGCAGGGGGTTGTGCTGCATTTGCTTTTCTATACCGCCTAAATCTAAAGCTTTAATCAAATCGGCCCATCCCTGCTTAGCCGGTATCAGCCGCACTGATGCCACCAACGGTAACCGCTGCAAACGTGCCATTTCAGCCAGCACTTGCGTCCGCTTTGCCTGCTTATTAACGACGACAGTGATGCTGGGCTGGTCGTGCCACTGCGCACTGACTTTGGTCAAATTCAGCGCCATAAAATAGAAGAGTGCTGGCAACAAGGTCGCAATAGCGATGACCAATAACGTTGTCATGCTACCAAACGGATGCCGCACTATGTCACCCAATGCCTGCACCACACTGCGGCAATGGCATTGAAAACGTCCAACTCTGACATGTGATGACATCAATGATCCCCTACAATTTGCCCTTGCCGCAAGGTCATAACACGAAATGGCATCGCCGCCACTAAATCCAGTGCGTGCGTCGCAATGAGTACTGTGATGCCAACGGCGTTTAAGCTGGCAAACAAATGCATGATACTGGCCGCCAACTCTGGGTCGAGATTACCAGTTGGTTCATCTGCCAAAAGAATAGGGGGCTTGTGTACAATGGCCCGAGCAATACTCACTCGCTGCTGCTCTCCGCATGACAGCTCACATGGCAGACATTGCGCACGAGAACGCAAACCCACCTTGTCCAATGCAGCATTGACTCGCCCCGGCAAATCTTTTGTGCGCCAGCCATCGATGATCAATGGCAAAGCCACATTCTGGAACACAGTACGATCGAACAGCAGTTGTGCATCTTGGCCGATGAAACCCAGTTGACGTCGCAAATGCGGTAAGTGCCGCCGTGATAGCTGACACGCAGACTGCTGATTCAGCAGAATTTGCCCAGCAGTTGCACGCTCAAGTTGTAAAATCAAGCGCAAAATCGTGCTTTTCCCGGCACCGGAGTGCCCGGTCAAAAACACCATCTCACCAGCTGGCACCTCAAAACTCACCTGATTCAACGCGGTGTGTGAGGCGTAACGCTTGCTGACCTGCAAAAAGCGAATCAAATCAATCTCCTAAAGCCGCTGTGCATGCATCCATTTTAGCATTCTGCCACTATTTCTGCCTCATCAAAGAGCGCATCCACAAAACTCTCAGCCTCAAATGGGCGCAAATCTTCAGCTTGCTCCCCCACACCGATATAGTAGATTGGTAACGCCAACTCACGGGCTATTGCAAAAATCACACCACCCTTGGCAGTGCCGTCTAACTTTGTCAAAATAATGCCACTTAACTGCATCGCCTCATGAAATAAACGCGCCTGCTGTAGTGCATTTTGCCCATTACTGGCATCAATCACCAAAATTGTTTCATGCGGTGCAGACTCGTCTTGCTTGGTCATGACTCGGCGCACTTTTTTAAGCTCTGCCATTAAGTGCTGCTGTGTGTGTAAACGCCCAGCTGTGTCGGCAATCATCACATCCATATTCTTCGCCCTGGCCGAAGCCATGGCATCATAGATGACCGATGCGCTGTCTGAACCCGGTGCTTGCGCTACAACCGGCGTATTAAATCGATCTGCCCATTCCTGCAGCTGCGCGATGGCGCCAGCACGAAAAGTATCACCGGCTGCCAACAGGACACGCTTATCTTGCTGCTGAAAGTGCTGCGCCAACTTGGCAATGGTCGTGGTTTTTCCAGCACCATTCACCCCCAACATCAATAACACGCTTGGCGTCGCAGACAAGGACAAAATACGCTCACATGGCGCCAATATGTCTACCATACATTTTTTCAAGGCATTTTGGAGTAACGCTGCATCAATGTCTGTTGCTGGCTTCACCTCTGCTTGCAGTGCCTGCAATAATGCCGCTGTGGTTTCAACACCGACATCTGCCATTAACAGCAACGTCTCCAGCTCCTGAAGCAGGGCAGCATCAAGAACACGCTTACCAGCAAAAACACGTGCGATACCACCGCCTACTTTTGCCCGGGTTTTGTCCAAACCCTGACGTAATCGCTTAAACCATGAGCGACTATTGTCTGATTGTGCCTCAGACGTTACACCGTCTTTTTTCTTGTTTTTTGAAAAACCAAACATAAGCCATCGCGTATTTAAAAAATTTGTGCCAAACTCAAGGGATATCTTTACTCATCCCGAGAAAAGTTCAATTTTAGTGCGAGGCCAGCATGAAAGCAAGACAATTTTGGCGCCAACTTTGGGTCGCTATCATCACTTTGGGTATATCTGTTTATACATTTGCCACTCCCGTGCAACACGCCACACTGCGCAATGGTCTGCAGGTATACGTACTCACTGACCACAGAGCGCCTGTGGTGTTATCGTCCATTTGGTATCGTGTTGGCGGTGGTGATGAGAGCAACGGTCGGACAGGATTATCGCATCTACTAGAACACCTCATGTTTCGTGGCACGCACGCCATGCCAAGCGATGGCTTCTCACGCCGCATTGAAAAAACGGGTGGGATTTTAAATGCCATGACCAGTCGTGACTTTACTATGTACTACGAGTACCTACCCAAAAAAGACCTTTCCGTAGCGCTGAAACTAGAAGCAGATCGTATGCGCGGCCTCAACATCAGTCGGCAACATTTTCTACAAGAACAGAAAGTCGTGCATGAAGAGCGTCGCATGCGCACAGATAATAAACCAACGGCACTGGCCTACGAGCGCCTGATGGCCTTAGCACTCAATACCAGCCCCTATCAACACCCTGTGGTAGGCTGGCCCAGTGACATTGAACAACTGACCAAACAAGATGCACAACAATGGTATGAGTGTTGGTACCGCCCCAACAATGCCTTTGTTTTGATCGTCGGTGATGTGAATGCCAAACAAGCCATTCAAAAAGTAAAACGAGCCTTTAGGCGTATCCCAAGTCACGCGCTGCCCAAGCGTAAACGTTTACCGGAAATCACCCCGCTCGGTATTAAACGCGCCCTGGTTCGCCTACCAACGAAAGTGCCAGTAGCCATGATGGCTTACCTAGCACCATCCATTGCCACCACCCAGCACGCATGGCAGCCCTATGCGCTGACTGTCCTATCTGCGGTACTTTCAATTGATGATGAAGCAATGCTGGGGCATGAGCTGATCAATACACGCGGCATCGCTACCAGTGTTAGCAGTGAATATGATGCAGATACAAAACATGAAACCTTGTTTAGCATTTTCGCTTTCCCCTCGAAAGGCAAATCGCTGACCTCAGTGGAGCAAGCCATTGACAGCGTCATTGAAAATGTCCAAACACATCTGATCAGCCATCGACGTTTGGAGCGCATCAAAGCACAGTTGCTGGCAGCATCGACTTACCAAAAAGACTCGCTATCGGCGCGTGCAATGACACTGGGGTCAGCACTCATCAGCGGTCAAAGTAGTCAGACATCACAAGCTTGGGCAAAACACATCAAGGCTGTCACACGACAACAAATTCGTGAAGTTGCCCGACTTTATTTAACCAAAAAACGACTCAGCGTGGTCTATCTTGAGCCCACACTTAATCATCAAAAATCCTAAGGAGTACAGCATGAAAGCAACACTACTCAGCCTGAGTCTCAGCAGCTTTGTCCTATCAAGCTATGCTGCACCTGACATCATTCCAATGAATGCAAGCAACCATATCGAACACTGGCAAGAAGGCGGCAGCCAAGTCTACTTTGTACCCAGACATGCTCTACCCATGGTCGATATCAATGTCATCTTTCCTGCTGGCTCAGCCTACGACGGCAAGCAACCAGGTATTGCTGACCTCACAGCACGCTGCTTAGGAGATCGCAGTCAAAATACGAAAGAGGGTGACCTTGCAAATCAATTTGCGGATGTTGGCGCTATTTTTACTGCCGGCATTGATCGCGACACGAGCATCGCCCGGCTACGTACGCAAAGTGAAGGCGGTGTCTATCGGAAAGCCATTCGCACTTGGCGTGCAGCATTGACACAAGCCACTTTTGATCGACGCTGCCTTGAGCAAGAACAAAAGCGCATGCTCACCTCCCAGACAATGACAGGACAATCTCCTAACGGATTGGCTCAGCGCAGTATGTACGCTGCGCTCTATCGACAGCATCCTTACGCACACTCAACCATCGGCACAGCGAGCAGCATTTCGCACATCAACACTAATCAGCTTGAAGCCTTTTATCGACAGCACTATGTCGCCAATCAAGCCATTGCTGTCATTGTCGGCGACCTCTCTCGCCCTGCCGCCAAACGCTTAGCGAAACAATCCCTCAGCGGCCTAGCAAGACGTGATAAACTCCCAAAACCACCCATGGCCAAACCACTGCAACAAACTAAAAATATATTTCACTACCTACCGAATGAACAAAATACAATTGTTTTAGCCAAACTGGCACAAGCACATAAAATAGATGACCTGTTTGCGCAGGTGGTCGGCAATGAGGTGCTTGGCGGCGGTGGACTGAACTCTATTTTGTACCAAAAAATACGTGGTGAACATGCCTTAGCGTACTATGCAGGCAGCTCTGCAACACTACTACGTGGCAACGGTCCATTCACCATTGCAACACAATCTCAGGTCAATAGCTCTGCCAAAGCACTACACTTAGCAGAAAGCAGCTTTAATCAGTTTGCTAAACAAGGCGTCAATAAAAAACGTTTGCGTGCAACAAAAAAAATGCTGATCGCACGCGCGCCCCTGAAGTTTGCCACCAACATACAAATCCTACAACGCGTATCCTCTCTGGCCGTGCACCATATCCCAATGGGCATGATTCAAAACTATCCGCAACACATCAAAGCGGTCAGCAACCAAGATATCAAGCGTGTCTTTCAGGCCTTGGCCAAGCAACCCTGGGTACGCGTTGTGGTTGGCAGTAAAAATATTTTACCACAGCAGGAAACACGATGAGCAAGCAGCGACCGGGTCTCAGGATTATCTCTGGAAAATGGCGACGCCGTGTTATTGCATCACCAAAAGGGCAGTCATGCCGGCCAACACTCGACCGCATTCGGGAAACACTGTTTAACTGGCTACCGCATCAACTCACAGGCTGGTACTGTGTAGATGCCTTTGCTGGCACAGGTATGCTGGGCTTGGAAGCCTTATCGCGCGGCGCTGACTTTGTCACATTCGTTGAGCAAGACAGACAACTTGCCAACAACATCTCGAAAGCATTGACAACACTAGACGCACAACCCCATGCAAATGTCATTCAGACAGACATACAACACGTCACCATAGCGCATGATATAGACTGCCTTTTTTTAGACCCGCCCTATGATGCACAACTGATTTACCCAACACTGAAGCAATTCGATTCCAGCCTGAAACAAACAGCACTGGTTTATGTAGAGACAAACAAAAAGAACGCATGTACGCCACCAACTGGCTGGGTTGTTCGCAAAGAAAAAACCAGCAAGCATATTTACTATGCGCTATGGCAACGTGCCGAATTGACAGACTCAATCGAGAACTAAATATCAATATCGTCCGTCTGCAAGGCATTATCATTGATAAAGCTGCGCCGAGGGTCGACTTGATCGCCCATCAAAGTTGAAAACATCACATCAGCCTGCACAGCGTCCTCAACGTGTACCCGCATCATGCGGCGCGCATCTGGGTCCATGGTTGTGTCCCACAGTTGCTCTGGATTCATTTCACCCAAACCTTTATATCGCTGAATGGTCAGTCCGCGCTTTGCTGATGCCATCAAATACTCCAGCACATCAGAAAAATAGGTCACAGGCTGTGATGACTCCCCTTTCTTCACAAGCGCACCAACCTCCAACAACCCGCATAAATGGTGTGCAGATTCTGTGATAATAAGATAATCTGTGCGCATAAAGAAATCAGTATTCAATGTGTATTGCTGATCAATGCCATGCTTCTTCATTGTGAATGTTGGACAATACAATCCACCTTCCTCACTCGCAGACACACTACAGGACACTTCTGAGTTTGACGGCAATGACAATTGTTGTACTGCGGCCATCAACGCCTGTGACCATGCTGATACGGCTGCCTCATCGCCCAACTGCTCTGCTGTCAACACATCAACGTGCATTAATGCTTGCATCAATGCTGCAGGCATCGTTCTAGATAAACGTTGAATAGCATGCTGAGCTGCCTGAAACTCTTTCATCAACTTCTCTAAAGCAACACCCTGAATAGCTGGCGCATCTGCATTTGTGTGTAATGCTGCTTGATCGATTGCCAGCTGCAATAAATGTTGCTCTAGCTCTGGCTCATCTTTGATGTAACGCTCTTGTTTGCCCTTTTTTACTTTGTACAAAGGTGGCATTGCCAAGAAAATATGACCACGCTCAATCAGCTCTGGCATTTGCCGATAAAAGAATGTCAATAAGAGTGTTCGAATGTGCGCACCATCCACATCAGCATCGGTCATGATAACAACGCGGTGATAGCGTAACTTATCAGGATTATATTCATCGCGACCAATGCCGCAACCCAATGCTGTAATCAATGTACCCACCTCTACAGACGATAACATCTTATCGAAGCGGGCTTTTTCTACATTAAGAATTTTACCCTTCAGAGGCAAAATGGCCTGGTGCTTACGATCACGCGCCTGCTTGGCTGAACCACCCGCTGAATCACCCTCCACCAAGAATAGTTCACACAAGGCAGGATCTTTTTCCTGACAATCTGCCAGTTTACCTGGCAAGCCAGCAATATCCAGTGCACTTTTACGACGCGTCATCTCACGCGCTCGCCGCGCTGCTTCTCGAGCACGTGCAGCATCAATCATTTTGCTTGTAATCGCTTTTGCCTGCTTGGGATGCTCGAGCAAAAATGACTGCAGCTCCTGTGATACCACTGACTCAACAACTGGCTTCACCTCTGAGGAAACAAGCTTGTCTTTTGTCTGCGATGAAAACTTTGGATCAGGCACCTTGACAGATAAAACAGCCGTCAGCCCTTCACGCGCATCATCACCGGATGCGGATACTTTTGCTTTTTTATTCACGCTCTCGCGATCGATGTATTGCTTCAAACTGCGCGTTAGTGCAGCGCGTAAACCCGCTAGGTGAGTACCACCATCTCGCTGCGGGATATTGTTGGTGAAGCAATATAAATTCTCTTGATAACCATCATTCCACTGCATGGCCACTTCTACTTGTACACCATCATCGGATTGCTCACGAAAATACAAAATATCTTCATGCACCGGCGTTTTATTGCTATTGAGGTGTGTTACAAATGCGGAAATGCCACCCTCATAGACAAAGTTATCTGTCTCACCGGAGCGCTCATCAGTCAATTGAATATGTACACCTGAGTTCAAAAACGACAGTTCACGCAGCCGCTTTGAAAGGATACTCGCCTGGAAAGTGACATCACTAAAGGTTTCTGTGCTGGGCTTAAAACGAATTTCCGTGCCGGTACGCTCGGTTTTACCAACTATAGAGAGCGGCTCAACGGGTACGCCTAACTCATAGCGCTGGAAATGTGTCTCGCCATGCTTATGAATCGTGAGCTCCAACCACTCCGACAAAGCATTAACCACCGACACACCCACACCATGCAAGCCACCTGAAACTTTATAGGCGTTATTATCGAATTTACCGCCCGCATGCAGCACAGTCATGATGACTTCCGCAGCCGATCGCCCCTCTTCAGGGTGAATACCCGTTGGTATACCCCGACCATCATCGGAAACAGACACAGAGCCATCACCGTGAATAGTCACCTGCACTTTGCTACAGTGGCCCGCAAGCGCTTCATCGATGGCATTATCAACCACTTCGAAGACCAGGTGATGTAAACCAGAACCATCATCGGTATCACCAATATACATACCAGGGCGCTTGCGCACGGCATCTAAGCCCTTGAGAACGGTAATGGCATCAGCTGTATAGCCTTGTTCAGCACTGATTTCAGGCGCGTCTGCTTGGTCTGACATGTCTGCCACCCTTAAGTTAACTGGAAAACGCTATTGTAACACGATTATAGGCGCTCTGACCAGCTTTTTGTCTGTAATAATGGTATTAAACGGGGGAGGGCAGTGGGGGCGTCTAGGCCTGTCAAATTAGCCATTTCGCGGCATATTTAGCAGCTGATCACCAAAATATATCACATTCCTGGCTGCCATCCGCACTGACCACATCAAACAAGACCTTATCCTGAATCATATGTGGGCTCAATGCCGTGCAAATAGCTGAAAAATCCTGTGCATCCAGTGTCGTCGCATTCACAACGGGTAGCTTGATATTGCACGTTAAAATGGTCAATTCATCCATGCCGGTCCATCCACCTGAATGACACGAATATGTAGAATCTGGACCTATCCGATTCAGGCACGTATCCATTAAATAACAAGTGACGCTCGCCCTCGTAATGACACCACACGCTTTATCACTGACCATGCCTGAAACCTGCCAGTAATCATATGCTGTCGTTGGTGGTTGCGCCAATTGCATGCTCACACTGACTTCTGCCAATGGGCCCAGCAATGTTTGTGGATCAACTGTTAACGTTGTACCACCACTGGCAGCGAGCGCAAGTGAACTTTGTAAGGATGATAAGGTTGACCCAATTTGTTGCATACATGCACCAGCTGGCTTGAAAAATAGAGCATGTGTACTAGCAGCAGCGGCCACGTCAACAAGCAATAGTAATCCGGCACTTAAAATGATTTTCTTTAACATATGCCCCCCACAACCAACGATTTATGCCGAGTCATGCACAATCAGTGCAGTATCGTATGTTGAGCATAAATCTGTTCCAACAGGGCTAATCAAATGCACAACGCCACTGCTACTCGCCTGGCCAACCAACATGGCATTAGCCACATCATAGAGCGCCTTTGGTGTTGTGGTAGTCGTTGCTTCAGCCTGGCATTGACTGCAGGGTATGCGTAACTTTCTATCAGGACAAATAAAGCATACCGCGGAGAAACCGGGTAACGTCAGGCCGGTTGCATCACTGTAATCAACGATGATGTCGCCATTGTGCGTTAATACACAGATCAAGCTAGACCAGCTAACCCCACCACAATTGGCACCGAAAAATCCCCGTATTATTACTTCACCACTGGCTAACTTACCCACTTCATCCGCATACAATCGGCGAGCTCCTGCCTGCAGAGACTCTGGATCTGTCAGTGCTCCAGAAAGCGTAATGTGGTGATTCTGAATAATAAGCTTACTAGGAGGGGGGTATGTGACATCTTTGGCCAAGAAAAAACGCAATAGACTAAAGCGACTTTCAACCAACTTTACTGCATGCTGAGTACAGTTGAGGGTGCGCTCTTTAATTCGGTCAATACTGGCTGCAAAGACTGGAATTATGAGTGTACTCACCAAAAATAAAGTTAATATCCTATACATGAGCCTCAATCCCTCTCTATCTCTTGGTATGATAGTGAACACTTTGCTTCATCATCAACCAGCCCCGTTAAGATTACTGAGCGCGAGCCGGCAGACTGCTGCTTCAACGTCTCCTTATCTGTTTGTAGTACAGAATAGGCCAATTGGGACTCATTGACAGACTGCTCAGTAATACCAGACCCAACATTACTCAGCGCCTTGCCACGACACAAAGAGCAGCGGAATGACCAGCCCTGGCGTGTGTATTGTGCTAAGTTGCTAGACTGCGAAAAAATACTGTCTTCAACATACGCTTTGCATACCATCTTGGAATAAGACAACATCCCGCAACCCCTCCCGAAATAAGCAATTTCATAAAAATGTGTATCGGCTGCTGACCAGCCCCATATACGATGATAATAACCAATGGCGCCACTACCCACTTCTGTGCTCAAGGTGGTTTCATCCCAGTTACCCAGGGTCGCCTGGCCACCAGATATTTCGCTACTAGAGGCATTGAGTGATAAGATCTCGGGGACCGAAGCAATCGTCTGACTGGCTGACTGTGTTGCGGAGTAGAGACATGCGCGTGCATTTTGTAGTGCATCAGCATAGGTCACACAGGTAATCACAACACTGACTAGACTTGCCAACGAAAATACAGCCGCTCTTTTCTTATTGATTGACACTATCCACCTTCCCAACGAGCAATCCTAGCCTTAAAAAAATTATTTTGGAGGGTCTTATCCCTGATATTAGCACAGTTGCTCATATTACTATTATAGACAATACTGTTCAGTTTTTCACCCCTCGGAACAAAAAATCACCATATTGCTAATATCAACCACTTACAGAAGCCAAATCAAATCTTTAGTATCAAAATACAGGTATCACCCTAAAGATTACTCAATTCAGTTCCGCTGACACCAGAACTGCTAGCGCAATCGCCATTCAGCTCATCTTCAAAAGTGCCTATTTTAACCGATCCAGATGAGAACTGCTGCGCGACATCTAAGTCACTCGTCAGTGCCGAAGCTCTCATGGCAGTTGGCACACCGTAGTATTCAACCAATTGATTATGCTGGATCCCCAATACAACCCCCCGACAAACTGTACACTCAAAGCCAATGGACTGCTGAAGTTTATTATCAAGAGTCACCACGTCAGCTGCATCCACACCTGCCACTTGAAGCCTGCAAGCCAGTCGTGAGTTTGATAAAATTCCGCAACTACTTCCCAAATAAACCATATTAAAAAACTTATGACGACCACTGCTGCCAGCGTGCCAACCATAAGTTGTATAATAAACACCCTTTGCATGCGCAACAAGCTTACTCCAACCATTTAAATTCAATTCACCCTTTTTAAGTGAACCCATCAGCATTGCACCACTCAAAATGTCAGCGACATGCGCAACAGTAGCGCTTGCGATACCTGTAGCCTGATTGAGACAACTCTTCGCATCAGCTATAGAATCGGCACAACAGGTCCCTGTCGTCAAGGCGAAGCATGATGTCAATGCATAAGTAACACACTTGAGCCGGAATCTTGTCATATAACCCCCTAAATCAGCATTACAGCCATGGTAAACATCCTTTAGTGAACAAAAAAATCTATGATCGCACACTATACAGCAATTATAGACATAGTTAGCATTGAATGTTCACTGGTGAGCTTACTATAGGCAAGAATCCTATCAATACACCACCTCAAAAAGAGGCAATGTGTGTCATCTGAAACATAGTATAGGATAAATTTGTCCGCCCACAAAAAAAGCGACGCAAGCGTCGCTCTCTCAAAATTGAATAGACCAATATCGACAATACAAAAACCTCTGCAGCGCCACATATCAGCGTAACAGTCCCCCGTGTAAACCTGGTGAGCTAGCACATTTGTCGTGATCTTCATCTTCAAACCTTGTTATCTTAACAGCCCCAACTGAAAAGTTTTTAGCAATACCTAAGTCATCTTTCAATGCAGATGCCCGCATTGCTGCTGGCACACCAAAACGATCATACATTTCACCTCTAACATGCTCAACACCTCGACAAACACTGCACTTCATACCCACTGTTTGCTTCAGCTTATGGTCCAGATTAGTAATCCTAGTTACCTCTTGGCTGCCAAGCTGTAACCGACATGCCAACCTTGATTTCGACAAAATACCACAATCTTTGCCCATGTAAACAACGTTATAGAAATTACTACTAGTACCGCCTGACCAACCTGTTGAAGAGAAGTAGATTCCCTTGGCATCTTCTCGCATTCCACTCCAGCCATTCAAAGCTAACTTTTCACTTCTAAGCACTCTAACATCGGCAGCATCAGCTAAAATTGTACCAGCACTGGCTACATTCGCACTTGCAATCTTAGCAGCTTGATTAAGGCACTGCTTAGCATCTGAAATTGGATTTGCAAAACCAGAACCAGCTACCAGTATCAAGCTAGAAGTCAATGCAAATAAAGGTAACTTTTTAAAAGAATTACTCATAACAACACCCCCAAAATAAGGATTATTCAGTTGACTATCCATAACTTTATCCAGTAAATTCCATTCCACTTACTCCCATTATAGACGCTCCAAGCTAAATTTGCCCACATTTTGCCCGATTTTATTGGTCTTTAGTTAAAGATCACCTAAGTTATTGAAATTAAATTTGATTCACCGGAGGGTAAACATAGATAACTGTAAACGATATCATGCAACACTAAAAAAGCGGCACAAGTGCCGCTCCCCACGAATTAAATGCTCCACTGTCGAAAAAAGATAGCATTAGAACCTATAGAGTCCACGTAATTCCCCTCCTTCTATACCAGATGAACTTGGGCACATACCATTATCCTCATCTTCAAAATTGACTATCTTTACAGCTCCGACCGAAAAGTTTTTTGCAATACCCAGGTCATCTTTTAATGCTGAGGCCCGCATAGCGGCTGGCACACCATATGTATCATCTAAACCGACTCTAGCAAATGTAGCGCCACGACAAACACTACACTCCATGCCTAATGTTTGCTTTAATTTATTATTTAAATTGCTTATGCTTGTAGTTAGGTCTGTTCCACCTATCTGTAACTTACATACCAATCTAGATTTAGATAAAATACCACAGTCTTTACCCATATAGACTATATTGAAGAACCTATACCCAACTTTGCTCGCATATGTCCAACCAGTCGAGGAATGATATATACCTTTTGCATCGCCCGGTGACCCATCCCAACCATTCAGACTGCTTTGACTGTCTCGAAGCACCACAGCATCAACAGCATCAACAGCATCAACAGCATCAGCGACGATAGCACCTAAACCGGTAACATTTGCATCTGCAATTGCGGCTGCTTGATTTAGGCATTGCTTACCATCTGAAATTGGATCAGCAAAACCAGATCCAGATGCCATGACTAAACCTGAAGTCAATGCGACTAATGGTAGTTTTTTAAAATTATTACTCATTATAACACCCCCAAAAAAAGGACTATTTACTCATTTTCCAGAACTCTATAAAGTGAATTCCATCTCACTTATTCCCATTATAGACCTTCGCAGCCATAATTGCCCAGTAATTTAGCAATTTTCTCATAAATATGTTACCTTTCAACTAAGTCATTGAAATTGAACCATCATCAATAGCTTAACTCAAAAAATGCGGCGTTAAAACGCCGCATTCACCCACCTTAATCAAAATAGGTATGGTTATGAGTACCACTAATCAACCAAGTTACCTAACCCCACACCTTCTACATGAGCACTATTAGCGCACTGATTGCCGTTTTCATTTTCAACTGCGCTTATCTTAACAACACCATTTCCAAACTTTTGCGCAATTGCCAAATCAGTGCTTAATGCTGATGCTCGCATAGAAGCTTGAACACCGAATATGTCCCCGCTGCTTGTATATTCAACACCACGACATACCGTACAGTCTAACCCAACCGTCTGCGGTAACTTTGCGTTTAAAATACTATCCTTTCTCGCTGCGTACTTTCCAATTTGAAGCTTACATGCCAGCCTTGATTTTGAGAGAATACCACAACCATTGCCCATATAAACCAAACTATAGAACCTGTGTGGATCACCACCCCAACCATAGGAGGAGTGATAAACACCCTTTGCATCATCCCGGGTGCCATCCCAACCGTTTAAGTCAAGACGCCCACTCTTCAGTGAGCCCATTGCCATAGAATCACGCAGTATCTTACCAGCCGCACTCACATTAGCACTCGCAACACCTGCCGCCTGATTCAAGCATTTCTTAGCGTCTGTTATTGGGCCAGCAAACCCAGCGCTTGAAGCCAAAACAACGCTTGACCCGATCAAAGTTAATATTAATTTATTCATACGTCCTCCTAGATGGTAACAGTAAAGATACGAAATCAACTCCGCATAATCATAGTATAGACAATCTAGGGCAATATTTTTTCTCAAACGCGTCCATTACAGAGCAAAGTCTGCCAAAACACTGAAGGCGCTCAGATAATTTTCTCTAACATTTTTTTGGATCACAATGAAAAAACGGCGTTACACGCCGCTTTTTCTCACCGCAAAAAAAATATTAAAGATTTGTTAGCATTGGGCCACTGACACCTCTACTACTACCACAATTACCTTCACTCTCATCTTCGAAAGTTGTAATTTTTACCACCCCAGTAGAGAAATTTTTTGCAATCCCAAGATCGCTTTTAAGTGCTGACGCTCTCATTGCTTTTGGAACACCAAAGATATCGCCATCTGATGTATATTCAACACCACGGCACACAGTGCATTCCAGACCAATAGACTGCTTGAGCTCATGATCCAGGTTGGTATTTTTATAGAGATCATGGCCTTTAATCTGCAGTTTGCAAGCTAACCTTGACTTTGACAGTATACCACATCCACGGCCCATATAAACTAAATCATAATAGGTTACCGCCCCTCGACTGGTGTGCCAGCCGTGAGACGTGTGGTAAATACCTTTAGCATCAGAGCTTGAGCCATCCCAACCATTTAGCTTTAACTGACCAGACTTGAGCGCTGATACGCTAACTGCATCAGCCAGTATCTGACCAACACTCACTACATTTTCCTTTGCAACATCGGCAGCCTGAGACAAACATTTTTTAGCATCCGCAATCGGCCCAGCAATTCCAGCACTGACAGCACAAATAGCGCTTGCTCCAATCATAGATAATACAAGTTTATTCATATCACCCCCCCCCCTAGAAGATCTATCTATTAAAACAAAATACGAAAATAACTCCGCATACCTTTATTATAGACAACTTGGTTAATGTTTTCTCTATCACATACCCATTAAAAGATAACCAACCACATAAATCACTGTAAAATAATGAATTATATCGAATACATTATTGAATCTAGAATAAAATATTATCTTCTAATCTATATTTGGCACCGTAAGAAATAACACAATCTATCCCAAGCGATCACTGAACACATGTTAACTGTCCTTCTATGTATAAAAATCATTGCTCTTAATCCACACCGCCCAAGCAAACGCTGAAATCAACAAGTATCTTTATGGGAACTTCAAAGAAAATGTCTTCAAACTTAATTTTTTTCTAAAAACAATGCTGACACAATGAGCCACTGGAACCAAACAACGCTTACCGAAACACGCTGCTAAATTGAAAGCACTGTGATCAAGTATCATAAAAAAAGCGGCAAATTTGCCGCTTTTTTTAATGTAGTATCTTACAATGATGACACTACCTTGCAGGCTCATAATAACTGTATAAATCTGCTCCATTCAAATCTGGTGTACTTGGACAAGCACCACTCTCTGCATCCTCAAACCCGACTATCTTAACAGCACCAACTGAAAAGTTGCGAGCAATATTCAGATCGCTTCTCAACGCCGAAGCACGCATAGCACCTGGGACACCGTATACGTCATACCTTGAACTACTGTCGTATCTTGCACCACGACAAACAGTACACTCCATCCCCAGTGTTTGCTTTAACTTACCGTCTAAGTTAGTCTGTGATGTTAGGTCGCCTGACCCCAACTGTAGGCGACACGCTAGCCTTGATGTTGATAAAACACCGCATGCTTTACCCATATAAACAACGTTATAAAACTTATATTTACCTTTTTCTTCTCGTGACCAACCGATGGATGAATGATAGATACCCTTTGCATCTAATGATGTTCCGTCCCAACCATTTAAGTTATTCTGGCTAAACTTAAGCGCTCTAGGAGTCACTGCATCAGCCACGATGGTACTCAAACCAGCAATGTTAGCATTTGCAATTCTGGCAGCTTGATTGAGGCATTGTTTTGCATTAGAAATTGGGTTAGCAAAACCAATACTTACAGCAAGAACAACACTCGATGCAGTAGCTAGCACCAATAATTGTTGTATTTTTTTATTCATGACTTCTCTCCTTAGTATGAGCCAACAAACTCAGCCATCAGTGGCCGCTTACGAAATATAGACAAGGACAATCTCAAATTTCCAGGAAAGGTGGGGACTAATTTCTAACCACCTGAATACACGTAGCTTATTTCTTCAAGCAGGTCGCCACAGTGGTCATTTTTTGTCATTCCTACACCAACTGGTGGCTCAGCATTTCGCTGTGCGAACTGATCAGCACTGACCCCAGACGCAATGCTGGGTGGCCGCATATCCGTACTTTTAATGCTGCAATGCCCATCAACACAAGGGAATAAACCAACCACCCCTGAACAGAGTTGACAGGTAAAACCCATACCACCAAAATTAAACTGCTTGAAACCTCCCGGTTGAGCCAAATCAATCACCTCGCCCTGATTAGACATTTGACAAATCAGCGCCGCATTGGTGAAAACACCACAACCAGAACCTAGAAATGCACGTGTTATATACTGCACCTGGCCCGCCTGACTGCCTGTTGGGTTCAAAAATCCGTAATGATAACCATATACTTTGCTGGCCTGGTCAACATCACTGACCTGTGAAATACCGCGAACCTGGCTGCCACCTGTCAGCGCAATACGCTGCACTCTGGCCTTAAACTGATCAAGCTGGCTGACTTGAATGGGTTGCAGCAACGCAAAAGCATTCCTTAAACATGCCAATGATTCATCTTTAATTTGCTCGTAGCGGTTAGCCAGCACCGATGGGCTGGTGATGGTCACGGCACATGTTATGGCTGTAATCAAAAATTGTCTCATTTTCCTCCCCCTATGAACACACTGCCGCCGAAGCATCATCAACTGTCACAACTGATACATTTTGCTCATGATGCTGAAAAATCTTAGCTGCCTCATCTTTGGTTGATTGAGGTGTACCTGCTTGCCACGGAATGCATACCTGACAATGTATTGTATCAGGCAAAGCATTGCTTGTTGTCGCTCCAGGTGAGCCCGCCGCAAAATAACCCAGCGATGCATTGCTGGCAGATGGATTCAAAAAATCACAAAAGAAATGACGGTTACTCACAAAACCACAAGGCTGACCAAAAGTACCTGAGCAACGGTACTGATACGTTGCATCGTCAATGGCAACCCGCTCACATGTCACAGCGCTATCTTTTTTAAAGGGTGCAGCAGTCGCCGTGGTGAAGGTAACACTATCGACGGGCACATTTTGCGTTGCACCGGCAATGATCTTACTGTAATAGTTGATGGTATGATCTATCAATGCACCGGTACAGGACTGCATCAATACACGATCCTGTGCATCAGCGACTAAAGCCATGCCAGAAAGACACACGCAGCATAGACCAATACCACTGACAGCTCGAATGATCTTCATATTACCTCTCCCTACCAACATTAAGGACTCACTTTTATTTTAGTCAACCACACACCCAGAATGCAAAAAAGGCAGCTTCAGCTGCCTTTTCACGATTAAATAACCTTATAATCGATTAACCAGTAACCTCATTATCCCTCAACGTTCAACAACGAGATACTTGCGCCATCCATCGCAGCACATACATCAGGGTTCACTGCTAAACTAAAGTAGTTTGGCACATCTGAGACCTGCGCTTTTGTAAAATAGTCATTGGTTGTGGTTGATGAGATTTGTGGCACTGATACAACAGTGCCTGACAACGCTAGAAATGATACATTTGCACCAGAACTAAATCCTTGCAAAATGGTTGACCGGTGCTGTGAGCAAATGTAGCACTGCCTGCCCATCGTCTGAAAGTTCAGGCCTGATGCTGACGCATTGACATCAAATGGTATGGCGTTTTCTGATAGCACACAGTAAATTGCGCTATAAGAGAAGGCACCACAGCTTGAGCCTGCAAAAGCTGACACAACCGCAACTTCTTTACCAGAAACATCAGACGAACCATCAGGAATTGTCACAGTACCCTCAATAAAGGCGTAAATCCCGACCAGACCCTTAACCGCTTCATCACTATCTGACGCGCCCAGTGAGACACCTTCCGCCTTATCAAATGTGAAGAACGCACCAGCCTCTATATATTCAGACGAGAACGAACGTCTGTAGTTTTCAAATTGCCCTGTATGACTTGTACCCAAGACATTCAAAGCATCATTAATGCACTGCGCCGTATGATCGACTTCAGTTTTTGTATCTTCTGCAAGCGAAACGCCTGCGAAAAACATCGAACTTGCCGCTAAAATCGGCAAAAAAAACTTCTTTTTATTCATAACACACTCCCCATACGTATGGTTTAATAGTCCATTATCACTTTGTCCTTATTCCTCATTATAGACAGATGTGTTCATTATTTCCACACAAATGCATTGCAAAGGAAGCAAAGGTGTGCAATATTGGTTCTTTTTATGTCAATATGCCATAATGTTATGAGTTATCATCGTTTTTTGCTGAGCTTAACCATGCACAACCTTTTCAAATGGCGCAGAAAACGCCCGAAACGAGCCTATATCATGCTGCGTAATAATGCGCTTTATTGGGCACAACCGAAGAAAAACAATGAATTTTCAATGGGTTATGTAGATTGTGGTCAGCCAGTAACCGCACTGCCTGAAAAAACAGCTATAACACTGGTTTTAGCACCAGAACAATACCAAATTCTCAGTATCAAGGCACCGACAGGCCTCAGTAAGCGCGTTCTGCAAGATCATATCGATATGCAACTCCTTGATTTAATCGATCAACCTCTAGAAACATGCTTTTACCTCTACTCCATCCATGAGACAGACAACGAGTGCCATATAACAGTATGCCTAGCAATACAGGCAGACATCAATACACAAATTTCTCAGCTCAACCCACAGCTTCCATCATCTATTTCAAATATTCAATTTGCAGAAGGTGTGCTCCCACAACTGATACACATGGAGGAAATTGATGCCAGCTTTTTCATCGTACTAGACGATTTCATGCCGCGCATTGTTGTCTGTCATGCAAATAAAATCATTGGTATTCATGGCCTGCCTCGAGAAACTTTAGACAGCAACGTGCTACACCCGCTACAACGTGGTGCTGTACTACAAATATGTCAGCAGTATCAACAAATTTTAGCTCAGGCACAATTTACAATTCTCTGCACTGAACACAATCTGGCTCAACCATGGCAGCAGTTACTGCTGGATGCCACGGCGATAACGCCAAATCAATGTCAAGTCAATGCGCTCAACCAGAAAGCACAGGAAAAGGCTGACCCACAACCCCATCATATTTGGTGCGCATTGGCTGCAACTGGCTCACAACAGCAAACAACTCATGGTGAGCTGCTACTAGCTGAAAAAACAACCTTTACACGCCAAAATTGCTTTAGAACACTACATTGGTCATGCGCTACAACAACAGCTATAGCAGCAGCTTTGCTTGCATTGTGCACCTTCAAAACCATTGAGATTGGCTCTCTTCAACAGAAAATCAAAGCAAGCAGGGCTTCACGAACTACCATGCTCAATTCATTAGACTCAAAACATACTCAACAGAAAGTTATTGGTATTCTCAGTCAAAAGTTCTTAAAACAGCAACACACACATACCAAGCTGCTCCTATGGCTGAGCAGTCAAAACTTCCCTGGCCTGTGGCTGACAAAAATCAGTGTCGATCGAAAAAAAATGCAACTGGAGGGGGAGTCACGCAATATTAAGTTTATACTTGCTTATATTAAATGGCTCAAGAAAGCCCCTGGCGCCAGAGAAGTATCACTGAAAACATTTGCTAATAAATCGTACCAAGCAGGCCAAACAATCAGCCAAGGCAAGAAAAAACAACGCAGAAACAATGAAATCAAACGCTTACAGCGCTCTCTGCTCACACGATTAGATCGTACCTACAGCCGCCGTCAACAAAAGCTGCAGCAACTTTTAAACGAGCAAGCAGGTGAAGACAGCGACCAATTGATAACCACAAAAGTTCTGTCGTTTCAAATCGCGATCTTAATAAGGTAAACAGATGAATCATTATCAATCACTATTTCAACGAAAAAAAATTCCCCTAAGTGGGAAGATCATACAATTATGCTTATTACTGATACTCGCGCTTTCCTGCTTATTTGCATCAATGCAGCTATCCAGCCAACAAAATGAGTTGAACAACTCACTGTCGAAACAACGCCATGCCATTCAACTCATTCAACATGCCAGAGACGCTGGCAATACATCTTTATTAACGCAGCAACTACTGCTGGAAAAAGCTCGTATCCATTTAAGTATTATTGCCCTTCTTGAGCAACACCCAGGGGTACGCCTTGTTGCCTTAAACCAAGCAGAACCTGTTAAGAAAAAGAGACGAATTCGCCGCATTCGCAGCAACCGCCGAGTGCCAAAAAAGAAAAAAGCTAAGCCAGCCTCAGACCCAACACGGCCATGGGTTACTCGCCTACCTAACCAGCAGTTCACCATGCATGATTACACGCTCAAAGTAATGGGCCAATATCGTCAACTATTATCATTCATGCAAGACTTCCTAAAACAACATCGCGCCATCTTGCTCAATAAAACAGAAATCTCTGTTAATCAGTTTCCAACAGCATCTCTTTTGATGAAGTTCCAGTACTTCACAACCGAAGCTAAGGAGCCGTCAAAATGAAGCGCCTCTCACTGCGACCAATGCTATACATCATCATATTTGGCTTGCTCTCAACAGCCTCCTTTGCCAACCAGCAAAACAAATCAGCAGAAGATACGCTGCACTTTGACCCAACGGCAAGACCGTTTGACACCATTGAAACAATTGGCAGCTACCCGGCAAGCGACAATATATTATCCCCCTTAGAGCAAAAAGTACTGAACCAAATATCACCAGACCAGCGCGACCCGTATAAACCTGGGGAAACCTCCGCCCAACTCTTAACCATGATTATTCAAGTTGATGACGAATACTGGGCAGTGATCGGCAAAAAAAAGGTCCGGAAAGGTGACTATGTTGGTTTATTAGAGGTTATTGAGATCACGCCCCATACAGTTGTGCTTGAGGACGGTCAAAATAGAGTCACATTACATATTTCAGGTTTTAAACAGCACACTATTTCGCTAAAATGAAAATGCACCATGGAAAGGACCCCGTCAATGCCCACATTATTTCGCACATTGCTTACCCACTGCACAGTTTGCGCGCTGTTATCGCTGCAAGCGTGTAATGGCACAGAAATGTCTCAAAGACACGCTGACATCATCAAAGACGCGAAAAACATCACATTGGCCGCCGCAACCCATGATGCTAAGTTAGCAAACCAAGTCACTGCCTCATTGCCTGAGGTTGTCTCTCAGGCGCTGTCTGCATCCCCAACTCAAACCAAACAACACCACTGGCGCCGCTTTAATCTCAGTGTGAATAAAATGCCCGCCAAACAATTCTTTTCTTATTTAGCCAGCTTAGACAACGTCAATATGGTGGTTTCACCAGATATCACCGGGGTAATCACCCTTAATTTGAAACAAATCACCTTGCCCGAAGTACTGCACGCACTCACTGACAGTTACGGCTTTCGCATTGAGAACAAGGACTTTGGCTTCAAAGTTATGCAAGAACGTCTGCTCACACGCATTTATACTATAGACT
Source organism: Coxiellaceae bacterium (assembly GCA_047404195.1). GTDB lineage: Bacteria > Pseudomonadota > Gammaproteobacteria > JAJRRL01 > JAJRRL01 > JAJRRL01. Next base: position 24,542 of record JBDOIU010000002.1, on the reverse strand, counting down.
GGCTATCAATGACTCGCTCCGGAAAAAGCAGTATGAATATCAATGACTTACAGCATTCTCGTGATAATGATAGTACCAGCAGTAGCTCATCAAACACGACAGGCTCTTCAAGCTCAAGTGAGGCATCAAGCAGCAGCGAAATCACAACAACGTTTGGTATTGAGGATTATTGGCAAGAAATTACCACAGCAATTGAGAACATTATTCGGCCAGACGGAGAAGATGCCTCTAACAAGAAAAGCATGCACGGCCGCTCTGTCACCGTCAACAAAGCCAACGGTTTAGTAGTCGTACGCGCTAGCCGCAGGAAGCAAAAATTGGTGGAAGCGTATTTACGCTCCCTACATGCTATCAACTCCAAGCAAGTTGTTATTGATGCTCGCTTCATAGAAGTGAATATGACACAAAAGCAAGAGTTTGGACTACGCCGCCTTGGATTGCCCTACTTTGACTGGTCAAATAACTCAAGTAGCTCTGCTGCTGGCTACAACAAAACCTCTAGTACTACCAGCACGACAAGCTTCTCAGCCATTCTAGACACACTGTCTTCTGTTGGTAAGGTTGCGCTGCTATCAAGCCCACGTGTATCGACGCTTAATAACCAAAAGGCGCTCATCAAGGTGGGCGATGACCAATACTTTTCTATGGGCACTACAACCTCCTTTATTGAGTCAGGCAGCCTCAATACTACACCTACCGTATCGAACAATTTGCAGTCATTCTTCTCAGGTATAGCGCTTGATGTCACACCGCAAGTCGATCTGAATGACAACATTACCCTGCATATCCATCCGATTATCAGCTCTATTACACCCGTTGTCACAACTTCCGGCAATAATGAGTCGCTCGAGCTCCCCAAAACCAGCATTCGTGAAACTGATACAATTGTACGCGCCCGCAGTGGTCAAATTATTGTCATCGGTGGCCTGATTTCAGATAAAAGTATGCTTCAACGCAACAAAGTGCCTGGAATGGAGCGGCATGCCTGGAATAGTCACCGCTCAGATAGCTATGATAAAGTAGAGCTATTCATTTTACTGCGCCCAACAATCATCGATGACAAGGGTTGGGTGACAGAACTTGATAAAACGCGACACCAACTATCCGGTCGCAATGATTTTTAGCAAGCTTGTTTACGACAACAAATGATGGAGCATTTATGTACTTACAACATTTTCAGCTGCTACAAAACCCGTTCTCATTAACGCCCAGCCTTAATATGTATTGCGATTTACCACAACATCAGGCTGCTATCAACCTCCTCAATTATGGACTCGAGCAGGGCGAGTGCCTCATGAAAATCACAGGGGACGTTGGTGTGGGCAAAACACTGCTTTGTCGTAAACTACTGGATACTTTGCCTGAGACTTATGTCAGTTGCTACATTTTTAACCCCTGCATGTCTGGCGAAGATATCTTACGCGCAATTGGTAAAGACTTGGGCATAACGCTCGCCGATGATGCCAGTCGATTTGCGCTCATACAAGCTCTAAGTGACCAACTATTAGTCCAGCATGAGGCTGGAAAAAAGGTTGTACTGCTAATTGACGAAGCACACTTACTCACACACGAATCATTGGAGCTGCTGAGGTTGCTCACTAACCTAGAAACTGACTCTCGCAAACTGCTTCATATTATACTGGTTGGGCAGTCAGAACTGAACGAGAGGCTGCAATCAAAAGATATGCGCCAAATTTTGCAGCGCATTGTTTACAGCTATCACATTGACTCTCTTCCGGGTGAATACACCAAACCCTACTTGGTCAGACGCTTAATTGCAGCAGGGCACCAACATGGTAATTTATTCAGCCAAGCCGCTCTGAGAACCCTGAATAGATATGGTGGTGGCGTGCCACGCATATTGAATATCCTATGCAACAAGGCCATGCTGATCGCATGTGGTAGAGGCAGTGAACTGGTCATGCAGCAGGACATCAAACGCGCCATTAAAGACTCACACTTACTGATTCGCAGCCTACGACTCAGACAGCGTACAACGCATATGGCGCTGAAGGTCTGTCTTGGTGCACTTTTATTGTTAAGTGCTACTGGATGCGTCATCTTGTTTCAACTGGGATAGATTATGAGCATTATTAACGACACCCTCAAAGCACTTGATAAAAAGCAACAACAATCATCGGGCACCATGTCCGCAGATGCCGCAGCACAGCTGAGCCAAGGCACGACAACCAGAACAAGCTCGATACGCCGCACGCTATATCTGCTTGTTGGTGTTGGATGCATCTCAGTCATCAGTATTGGAACAGCCATTGTCATCAAGTTGACTCGACACACAACACCAACACAAAAGGTCATATCAACCAAGCCTACAAAGAGCCTTTCAACAGCTGAGGCCCTAACAGAAAAGCCCATGCCAAGCAGCCCAGCAACAAATCCTAAGACAGCTGAACCTTTTCCAAACAAATTCATTTTAACAGCAGCCACGCCAAAGCCAGCAATGAGCAGCGCCGCCAGCCTACCTAGCCAGGTGTATCAAGCCAACAAGAGCCATACCAACTCAAGCAGCGACCAATCCGCATTCACTAACAACCAACAACCTCAACCAAAAAAGAATCATCTATTGGTACAGCGAGACACACAAGCCATCACCCAACAAGCCCTAGAGGCAGTGAATGCAAATGATAATGGCAGACTACAAATTCTGACCCACAGACTGCTAGGAAATCAAGACTGGGAAAAAATGGTCAAAGGCGTCATCAATCACTTGACTGAAAGCAACGAATATGTGGCCGCTGAACGCCTGCTAAAAAACCTCAGTCGATACAAACCGAATAGTATTCCACTACGCACAATCACTGCTCGCCTCTATATTAAAGAAGGCAACATACTCAAAGGCATCAATTTCCTGCAAGAACGACACGTTCCGATCCAAAAGAACACTGAATACTATGCATTATTAGCATACGCCTACCTGCAGGAAAGTGATTACAGAGATAGTGTTGCCCTCTATCAACAGCTGGTCTCTATTGACTCAACTCAGGCTTCATGGTGGATGGGCTTGGGTGTTGGCTACCTATCGGGCGGCAACAAAAGCATGGCACTTAAATCATTTGAGGAAGCATTTTCACACTCAAAACCACACGCGCCATACCGCTATTTTCTCAAGCAAAAGATTGCTTCTCTGCAACAGGAAAAAGCATGAGCAAACGGCTATCATTCAAGCAATATCTACAACAAATCAACGCGCTGAGCGATGAACTGATAGATGATCTACCGTCAGAAAAGCAATCTATTCTTGAGCACCTATCCACAAAGAAAAATCAAAACCACATTGAAAAGGAAACCATAGCGCATTACCTACAGGATTGGGAAAACAATGAAGACTTCAATGTTGACTCAATCGAGTCTGAGCTCTGTAGCTATATCACTGAAAAATCATGTCGTCGCTATAATCTGATTCCTATGTGTATGCATAACGATTATTTGTTGATTGCCTGTAAAAATCCATACGATACAGATATGCTAAATTTTCTTAACAGCACGCTCTCCATCAGATTTCGGGCATTTCTTGCAGACACTTCAGAAATCATAAAAGCCATCGATCTGTATTATCGAAAAACACATCAAATAGCCGGCCTGGCTGAGAAAGCAACTAAAATTTACATCAAACCACAACAAACACTCACGATCAACGAAGGAATCAACAGAAGCCATAATAGCGCCTCAGTTGTCAACCTCGTTGACATGATCATTGATGACGCCATTCAGTGCAGCGCCACTGATATCCATATCGAATCCAATGACAGCAAGCTGATTTACTACTATCGGCTCGGTCATGAGTCGTCAAATGAAATGCCGCTGCCACAAGACATATCCCCCATGGTATTGCAACGCATTATTGTCATTGCTGATGGTGATATTGCAGAAAGAAATATCCCGCAAGACCTCAGCCTGACTCACAGGGTGAAAAATAGTGGCACAACAGTAAATATTCGTGTATCTGTTCTATATACCTTGCATGGCTTCTCAATCGTCATGCGCTTACTGCGCAGCAACGAAAAGCTGCTTGAGCCGGAAAAACTGCTTCATGACAGCGCTACTGAATCAATCATCAATCAATTCTTAACAAATGAACACGGTATGATGTTAGTGACAGGACCCACCGCTTCCGGAAAAACTACGTTACTTTACAGCATTCTCAAATCCATTCACAGCCAATCCAAAAAAATAATCTCGATTGAAGACCCTGTCGAAATTGCATTTGAGCACCTCAATCAAGTTCAAGTGAATGCTGACATTGGGCTAGACTTTGCTGATGTGATTCGCAGCTCGCTGCGACAAAACCCGGATGTGCTGATGATTGGTGAGATACGGGATCAAGTATCAGCCAACATGGCATTGCGTGCCGCAATGACCGGTGTTTTGGTCTTCTCAACATTACATACGCCTTCAGCAGCAAAAACCGTCACACGACTACTGGATCTAGGTGTCAACCCATTCTTGCTGTCATCATCACTGAAAGTCGTGGTTGCGACTCGGCTGCTTAAATTGAACTGCACACATTGCCGAACTCCAAGGGAACAAACCACCGAAGAAAAGTCTCTGTTTTCTGGCATCATACCTGAGAAGACACGATTGCACACTGCACAAGGCTGCGCGCACTGCAATCACACCGGTATAGAGGGGCTCACGCTGATCAGCGAGTACCTGACCCTGAATGATGAGCTGCAACACCTCATCATGACCAATCAAACAGCTGAATTCACACAAACTGCGCTCAAAATGTCGCATGGCCAGCGTCTACAAGACAAAGCGGCTCGCACAGTTATAAAAGGTGACTCACCGCCCTCTGAACTCATCAAACTGGTGTGTGACATATGATCCAGCAACTTTATTATTTTAGGTCCTATGATAGTCGTGGCAAATTAAAGCGGGGGCTGCTTTATGCCCAAGACTTAAAGGCGTTAAAATTCATATTGCAAGTACGACAGCGCTCTCTCGCCAGTGCGAAACCAATACATCAATGGATTGCATATATACTGATACACCTCCTGAAAGTAAAAAAAAGATACCGCATATCTGGTCATATTAAAGGTATCTTCTTCAGAGAGCTATCAAACATTATAGAGGCAGGCAGCTCATTGCAGAAAGCAGTGGAATCCATGGTGACGGTAGAGAAAAATGTGCTACTACTGAAAACACTCACCAACCTGCATGGAAATTTAGTGCTTGGTTTTTCACTGCAGCAAAGCATCAAAGGTGCATTTGGGTTTCTTGGTGAAGAGCAAAATCTATTGCTATCTGGCTGTACTGATAACCACACACTCAAAAATGCCTTTCTAGCGATTGCAGGTGTCTCAGAAAAGAAACAGAATTTGACTTTTAGCATTATTCGCATGACATCGGTGTTTATTTTATCCATGGTTACAACACTGTTTATCTTTATTTTTTATGTCCAGAACTGGATGGAAGACGCCAGGAAATCTTTTTTATATGACCAACGCATGCCACCCCATCTCTGGGAAACATTCTATCAGTTATTCTCAGGGGAGATATTTACCCACTGGCGCTACTTATTTGTATTTGCTGGCATCGCTGGCGTCATTTGTTTTATCCGCTTCTACCGACCTGTTTTCCATCGCTGGCAACGCGCCATGCTTAAAATACCTATTATAGGAGAGGGTGTTCGTACCCAGCTGTCTGCCGCCATTTTTTACTATCTAGAATTGCAGATCACTGCTGGCGTTAACTTACATACGGCACTCGCACAAGCAGCATTTGTCATGAGACATTCTGCATTTGCAAAGCACTTACAAGATTTTTCTAGACAAATCCGTGAAGGGCAAAACATGACACGATCACTTGAGGATTTCATTTTGTTCTCTGATGATGAAAAGTCACTGCTCATTAGCTCCATGGGTAACAAACGACTTATTCCATCATTGGCAGTCATGCGAAAATATCTTGATGGTAAGCTTCGCACTCGCTTGATTATTGTCCGTGAGCTCATCAGATTCACCTACTTAATGATCATCTTGGTGTTGTATGCCTGGATGTTCTACACTCGTCTTTATGTGAGGATGCACTATGGCTACTAAACGACTATTATTCGGCGCAGGCTTTCTACTGTGCACCCTCATCACGGGCACAGCCACTGCATTAACACCAAATAAAGCTTCTGCGCTCATCGCACAGATCAATCACATTTCTGAGCTCATCACAGTTGCTGAAAACTCTGCCAAAGAGGATGCACATAAAAATCAAATTTGTGAAGAGTATACCTGGGAAGGCAGTAAATTTCCTGGATTTTTCTTTGATAGCATCAAGCTATATGATAGCTGTCACATTGCTATTCGCATGAAGAATGCCGCTCGATACAGCTCACTGTCAAATCTACAACTCATTCTGCAACCCAAAGATGATGCGGGCAACGCATGGGAAGGGCATAGCCGATATATACCGCAGAATTCAACAACTGATCTAATAGAAAACAGCACTAATGGGGAAAATGACATCATGCTGTTCACTTGCACCATCATACCATCGAAAAAAACATTGCCGAAAATGAAGCCAGCCATTGAAAATTACTTTGCCTTATCAGCCAGCGTGTTAAACAAATGCCGCTTCACAGAAGACACCTTAACTGATGGATAACTAGTCTGATAAATTAACCAGCTGAGTCGTGTTACTGAAAACATTAAAGACTGAAAAGTTGATCAATGCCTGTGTATAGCTTCTCTTTACTCTGCATGAGCTGACGCATGAGCTGACTTGATCCAGTTGGGCTCTGACTCTTTCTTCCCGATGCTTGCTTGCACATCAAAGCCAAAGTATGGCTCAGCGTATCAACATCATATAAGACCTCAACACTATGGTACAAAGCTTCTAACAGGAAACCGCGGCGCTGACAGTCAGGATGGTTAATTGCGAAATCATACCAACCTGTCAACTTACCAGTGGTTCTTCTCAGTACCTCATAGACAATAGACTTTTGTGTTCTTTCATGGCAAACTTTCGGGAGGGATTCAGGGATAGATCGATCACCATCTTGCCTCAATATATTTCTGAGTGCAGTTTTCATGGCCCTGGAGTGGTTCACAGGATAGGCATTAAGATCACCAAGCCCCTTCCTACACTGTTTCATAGAGTCTGCAACCCTCACCAGTAAGAACAATCTAAGCACAAGTACACACTGCCCATTTTCAACAGTACTTCTTCCCGAGCCGACATGATCTTGCAACATCAGACTCGTCATGAAGGATAATTTCTGCCCACCAAAAAGTAACTTCCAGAACCCGACCTTAGCAATAGATGATGGCGGGCGTTCTGTTAGGTATGACATCATTAAACGCTGCTCTAAACATGCATCAAGCTGTGCATCAACAGACAGAAATCTCTGCATTTTTGATTGCGAATCAACTGAGAAGTCCATGTAATATGCGTACGTCAAAGCCATGCTATTTTCAGGAGGGTTGACTGAACACCCAGCAGCGCGTGACTCATCAGATGCGACTGCTGAGGTATTTTTTTTCTTTCCATTTTTTTTTCGCCCACCTTTCTTCTTTCTTTTCTTCTTTCTTTTTACCCGTGTATTTTTAACCTTACTGACATCTGTGGCATTGCTGGAGGAAGCTGCATCAGACCACACACTCTCCGCCACATCAAAACCAAGCTTACGAAGCAATGACAGTTCAGCACCATAGCTAGGGGGAACATCGAAATCAACCTCGTGCCCAGCAATGAAACCCCAAATTAATTGATACTGTTTATCTGGGCGCCATGACGGGGTTGGCATATTTTGTAACAGCTGATCGACGCCCAGCATGAAATCAAATAATATTTTACGGCTCGTAAAGTCGTCATCCACGTTCAGTGCATGTTTATCTTTTGAATATTGTAATAAAAAATCTTTATGTTTCAGATACGACCTGAAGTCGGCCAGCACTGACACCGCAGTCTTCGAACCACAGCGGCTGCGCATTTGATGAAAGCATTGGGCGATGGACTTTTTTAAGAGCATACCGACATCTTTTTTTTGAAAAACAGCATTGACTAGTAACTTAGATGCCAGACCACTCTCACAAAGCTCTTGTTGTCTAAACTCACTTTTCGACAAAATGCGAAGCATTATCTCAAGAAACTTTTCCGCCACCAATCGACAGACCAACCTTGGATAACCGCGCACATGCGGTATATTGAGACCTTGAACATTCGACTCTACCTTTACACAATGCAGCAACCGCATAATATCAGCAACAGATGTGTTTTTTACTGTTCTTAACCAGGGCATCTCAGAAAATATTTTTCCAATACCCGGCTCATCAAAACAATGTGCTCGCATAAAGGCTATGAGCGCACGTGATACTGTCTGCACGTACCAAACTTGACTTGACTTGGGGATCAAGCGCTCTAGGGGCTGGCTTTTAAACCCAAATGCCACAAGCTTACGACACTCTTCTTGGTGCCTATAGCAAATAGGTCTTAGCCTGGCTGCATGCAAAAAACCAGCCACATATTCCTGCATCGCTTTCTCATAAGGTTGAATATGCTTCTCAGCAGATGGAACCTGCTTTGCCAAATCACAACCTGGTAAGCGTATTGCTGTTCTTTGTATAATAGCAGGCATCATTTCAGCCATCATGCTACTGGTTAAAGCCTTCGGACCTCCTGAAACCAACTTTTTATCAACGATACAACTCAACTCTAGATTGACCCATTTTTTCACGTCTGCCTCTGCTGCCTTGCATGACAAATAAAAGGGCTGAGGAACATTGAGGTCTGCATAATGCTGCGCTGTGGCTACTTTATTGATTGAAACACGGATGACGTACTCGTGCTGATGACAGGCACCTACCTTGAGCTGTTCCTTGAGGCCTCTTTGATTGGGCAAGGTGCAAGGTACTTTAGAAGGCTGAAATATTTCAATACGCCTGTATCCACTAGCCGATTTGAGATCAGCCACATAACTAAAGTTGGGAGGCGATAATGCACTTTGAACACATTGCTGTATACTCTCCTTTTGAAGCCGACAATCACCACCATCATGCGTTGATGCATTTACTTTACTGAAAGCATGCTGAAACATCGTGATAAAACTTTTCTGCATCGCCGACGTGTATTGCACATCATAACGCTGTGATGCCAACGAAATATAAATGCGCCGATAAGAACACAATACATATATGTCGAAATCTTTTAACAATCGATCTTTCACTGCCGCCCGGCAGATTTCACTGACTAAGTCTCTTTCCAACATCCAGGATGCCATTGTATGGGTATGGCGATTGACAATCACTTGCAATGCAGCAACCTGCCGCTGCAATACTTGCTTTAGCAATGGATTTACCTGCTGTACCAACAAGCTCGCAACACTTTGCTTTATTGAATTGATACATTGAGCAACCTGTAAATATTCTTGCTTATACGCAGGTCTTGCCCCATGATAAAGCCCATTGAAGTCAAAAAATGACAACAAGGCCTCATCCATACCATTCAGTAGGTAGCTCACACTGAGACTTTGAAGGTCTTTTATATACTGTTTATATTTCATCGTTGTCTTTTCTTAGTTAGCCTATCAAGCGTTATTCATTCCTTGCCGCTTATATTTTAAAAAACCAAATACTCTATCAACACAATGACACTCGCTCTGAAATCCTGACATGTATCAGTAAAGTGAATGACCTCATACTGCCACTCACTCAATGAGCCTTATATTTCATCGAAAGCCAATGGTAACATATCACTCATTGTATATTCAGCAAACTCACCCGACAATGTGGCCAAGATAATCCGAGTATCACTGTCCGCAAACTCTCTGATAATCTGGCGACAACCACCGCAAGGAGGACACACTCTATCAGCGCCAGACATGACCATGATCATCTCTATTCCATTTCCACCCTCAACAACCATTGTGCTGATGGCATTCTTTTCTGCACAGCAAGTCAGGGAATATGAAATGTTCTCTACATTCACACCATGAAATACTTTCCCACAGCGTGTCTTAAGCACGCATGCAACATGAAAATGAGAATAAGGAGCATATGCGCGCGGTAGGATATCCTTTGCTGTATTAAATAATTGAGTGATTTCACTGTCCATAGCTCCCCCTGTGTTAGTCAAGTCCGTGTACTACATAACGTAGCATGCGTATCTTATCCCAGACATGATACGATCTCAAGACCCAATTTGACTTGACATCATATTCTGCATTATACCAACTAAATCGTAGCGCACTGCCGTACCGTGGCGACAATTGTCATGATTGCTTTACCTAATTTATTTGGATCATGCTGCAACAGCTGTTGCTTCTGCCACAGCACTTCTTTATTCTTCTCATTATCGGTCAATACGTCACAGCGATGTACAGTGAGGCCCTGCTGTGCTAGCTCTGTATCATCAACCAGTACTGGCTCACTGTGTATCAGTGCTAAATCAGACAGTGTTTGTGCATTAAGCCGCTCACTGTGTACTATCACATGTTGAATGACGCCGGCTCCAAGAACGGCATTGAGTGCCCGCACATGTTCTGACGCCGAATAAGAGGCCGTTTGACATGCCTGTGTGACAACATTACAGACGTAAATAACCGTAGCATTGCTCTGTTGAATCGCTTCAACCATGCCATCGGCCAGGCAGTTTGAAATCACACTGGTGTATAAGCCGCCTGGTCCTAGAACAATGACATCAGCTGCACGCAACGCTGATAATGCAGCTGCCGGTGCCTGTGCTGGCTTATCGAGTGATACAGACACAATGCGTGAGCGACAATGCACATTGGGGTTGTCACTGGCTACGATGTCGTTTTCATTATGGAGTCGTGTACCATCTGCACAAAGTGCTTGGATGTGATGCGTACCTACACCACTGGGATAAATACGGCCCTTAATCTTAAGCAATTGTGCCAACGCTGTGACAGCTTGCTCAAATGACCCAACCATTTCAGTCAGTGCAACCAGCAACAAATTGCCGATGGTATGCCCGAGCAACTCACCTCTCTCGAATCGATACTGCAACAAATCTATCAGCCCTTTATCACCAGTTGCCAATGCAGCCAAACAATTACGAATATCTCCAGGTGGCGGCATGTCGTATTGTTGACGTAACTTGCCTGAGCTTCGCCCCGCGTCTGTGATTGCTACTATGCCTGTCAATGATGTATTATGCTGACTCAGCCCTGACAACACAGTTGGCAAACCTGTGCCGCCCCCGAGCACAACCACTTTTGTTGGTTTATCAGCATTAATCCTCTGCAATAGTGCGGTGACCTCGCTGAGATTTCGAATGGCATAATCTGGCGCTTCCCACTCTTTTGTTGGCGCAACTTGTTGATATGCTCCCTGCCGCAACTGGATGGTTGTCATGCCCAACTGATTACCAATCTTGATTTCAGAAAATACGCGATCGCCAATGGCCACAACCTCCGATGCCTGTAATGCAAAGTTAGCCATCGCTGCTTGAAAACGTTCCCGCTTACTGAGGTTTTCACTGATGTCATCAATAAGCACGCAATCAAACATATCTGTTAGCCCAAGGAGCCTGATTTTCTCTTGCTGCCTTGCGCGCACGCCAGTGGTCACCAATATCAATTTATACTGTTCACGCAGCTCATTGAGTAGCGGCATTGTCTCGGCAAAGCAAGCAATGGGTACATCAATGCTCGGATGATGATATGCCTTCAATCCCACCTCAATGAGTGCTGACTGCCTTGGTCCAAACTGCTCTACCAGTCGTTCTACAAAACTGATTTTTCGTTCTGAAGCGACAGTGGGTTGCTGCATATAAGCATGAACATCTGCTTTTGTTGCACATAACCCCTGGTTGAGTAGCGCCTCAATTGCACGCTCTCGTGCGGCTTTTGATAATGTATTACTACAATCGTATAGCGTGTCATCTAAATCAAAGATAATGGCTTTAATTGTCATATGCTCATTCCTTAATGTCTCTACTCTACAGTGACGGATTTTGCTAAATTACGCGGCTTATCTACATCGCAGCCTCGAAAGTCCGCCATGTAATACGCCAGTAGCTGCAATGGTATCGCTGTCAGCAGCGGCATTAAATCGGTGTGGTAGTCAGGCACAGTGATAAAATGCTCTGCCAAACCCTGCAATGCCTCGTCTTTATCATGACCTATCACAATGACACGTGCTTTACGCGTTTTCACCTCTGCAATATTGGCAATGACTTTTTCATAGGTATGGTCCTTAGTCGCAATGACAAACACCGGCATGTTCTCGTCGATGAGTGCAATAGGGCCATGCTTCATCTCTGCAGCTGGATAACCTTCGGCATGAATGTAGGATACCTCTTTCAGCTTAAGCGCACCTTCTAGCGCCATTGGGAACTGCAGGCCTCGACCCAAATACAGGGCATGGCTAGATGACTGATAAATTCTTGCAATCGCCTGCGCCATGGCATCACAGTCTTGAATTTGTTGTGCAATCACCGCAGGCAGTTCTCGCATCAACACACCCTGTTCTTGAGCGAATGTTTCAGTAATCAATGTACGATCCTGCGCCAGGAGCAATGTCAGTTGATACAACACCAACAGCTGAGTCGTAAAAGTTTTCGTCGCCGCAACACCCACTTCCATACCTGAGCGCATGTAAATGGTATCGTCGGCTAAGCGTGTTAACGCACTGCCCGGTTGATTACAAATGGCTAAAATCATCGCACCTTTTTCTTTCGCAATGCTCACTGCCGCATTGGTATCGGCAGTCTCACCACTTTGACTGAGCGCAATGACGATATCCTGGTTCGTGATCACTGGATCACGGTAACGAAACTCTGAAGCGTACTCAACCTCCACGGGAATACGCAAATATTTCTCCAACCAATATTCAGCCACTAAAGCAGCATGCCAGCTCGTACCACAGCCCAGCAAAACAATACGATGACCATGCTGTAATCGCTCACGCACGACCAGTGATAGCCAGTTTTCGACAGCACATACGCTGAGACAATCAGCTAATACTGTGACCTGGTCATCTATTTCTTTACGCATGAAGTGTTTATATTGACCACGCGTACTTTGCTCGTAACGGTGCTGTATGGGTTCTTCCTGCAGCGCAACTATCTGTCCATTCATATCAAGCAACTGCATGCCTGACTCCTGACAGACCAGCAAATGCATATCGGGTATTCTGATTGCAGTCTCACTGTGCCTGGATAACGCATATGTATCTGAAGACACCCATTGCCGCGATCCGGATTGCGCTGCCACCAGCGGTGATCCATTCGCAATGGCCAGCATCTCTCCTGTCGATTGCTGCATCACCACAATGGCAAACCGGCCATCGAGTTGCTCTGCCGTTTGCCAGACGGCTTGTTGCAGTGAATGCCCCTGGTCAACTGCTGACTGCAGCATATGTGCAATTACTTCCGTATCTGTTTCTGAGCGAAAAGTCACATCTGGCAACATCCGACGCAATTTTTTGTCATTTTCGATGATACCATTGTGGATAACAGCGATGTCTCCACTGTCACTCATGTGTGGATGCGCATTGCGCACTGCCGGCTCACCATGCGTGCTCCAGCGTGTATGTCCCATGGCCATGCGGCAGCTTTGGCTTTTCAGGTCAGGATTGTCTGGCACCAAGCCTACTTGACGCTGACAATGAAAACGCTTCCCATCATGGCTGACAATTCCCCATGAATCATACCCACGGTAAGAAAGATCTCTCAAACCAATGGCAACCTCTGCAGGTGCCTTATCAGAACCACGTAGTCCAAAAATTCCACACATCTATCATTCCTCAATCAGTGATGCTATTTGCCATTATACTTGACGACATGCCCCAAAGTATACCGTGATTTTTGGTCTAACGCTAATGCTTGGGCCCTGTATTATCAGCTTGATCCGATTCAGGGTCAGGGTCAGGTTGAGGATTTATCGGTGCCTTAACATTTGGCTTTGATCGTAATTTATTGGGACGATCTGACTGAGAAGCCAGCTTTTGCGCTGTATGATCTACTGACTTGGCCCGACTCACTAAGGCAGCTGGCCTTTTCTTGACCAATGCCGCGCTCTTTGATAAGGCCCGTACATCATCAGCCAACGTTTGTGGAACACCCATGCTGCCATTCTGCCTCCTCTCTTCACATAACGCACTGATATCTCTCAGATTATGCTGATCATCTGAGAGCATGATCTGAATACCTGTACCACTTTGTATTTGACTCAACTCAGTGAGTATTTGCTGCTTTGCATCGACGCTTAGATTAGGCAGTATATCTTTTGCAAGCAAACGTTGACACAGTCTAGCCTGTGCGTGTTTATCTGGAGCCTTTCTAAGCAAATCTAACGCAAGGCTACTGATAATATCACTGCTCATCTTCGCACTAACCAACTCATCTAATGCCTCATATGGCTTATCCTTTCCCCAAAACAACCTGACTTGTACTTTTTTTCTAACCTCTGTAGTGAGATAGGTCATTAAACCTCGATCCATGCCTACCACCGATTTAACCAACTCCCAGTCTGTTTTTCCTTTTTTTCCAAGTAACTGTGACCGAATAACTCGCTTTTTTGCTGCGACGCTTAGACCCTTAGAAACCTTGGTATGTAGCGGTGATCGCAGTTTATGCGGCGCACGCTCTGCAAGCAACACAATGTTAGCATGACTTGAAGGGTGGGCACTCAATCCTGCTGTAGAAGCAAATAAACCAATATTGCGTCGCAACACTTTCATCTGCTGATTCTGGCTCATAGTCTCCGGAAATTGCATTCCGCAGGCCCCATAATACAAGTCCTGAGCATGCCTATCGGTCTTCAATAAGTTGAGTTTCGTGTCACTGCAAAGAGTTCTCACTGTTTTTTTCAACGTGTCATTTTGGCTGTCAGCCACTACCATGTGCTTTGATATTTTGCACAGTAAGCGGCTTGCAAGTACTTTTGCTTTTTTAGGATGACTCTTCGTGATTCCTGTCACCAGGGAAGAAACCATGTCAACATAGGCATGCTTCGTTGTAGCATTAAAGTCCTTAAATTGCGTTCGCATGATGTCTCCAGTCATCTTGAACAGGGCAGAGACATCATGTATATTAACATCTTGTTTAATTTTTTGCTGAAGACTTGCTATGAAGATAGGCATAACACTTTCTTTCAGAGGCTTACGCTGCATACGATAGAGAGCATAACAATGACTGACATTGAATCCCTTAACCTGCACCAATGAATGTAACAATCCCAACTGATAATCCTTGTTTTTCTCATCACCCATACGAGACACAATGCCCTTAGCCTGCAGACCAGTCATACTAAAATCAGGTTCTTTTTTGAGAAGACCACCTATGTTGTTTGCTATAAAATCAAGATGTGCCGAGCTTTCATTTAGGATCAATTGATTGAGATCCAAGCATGATGGTGATGTTTCCCTGCAAATCATTTTTGGGTTTTTAGCAATTGCAGCGTTTACTTTTTTTTGTACATCATCGCTCAGATTGCTATAAACATTTTTATGTGACGCCAGCTGTATCAACTTTTCATTATCATGTGTGCCCTTTCCCATCTTATCATCAACAGCCAAAACAATTGCTTTCATGCTTTCCTGGCAAGGCATATCAACCAAATCCAAACACTGCTGAGGGTCATCTCCGGTAACAATTGATTTTATTCTTTCAGCCATCTGCTTTAACACGGTTGCAGTATTATTTCCACTGGTGGTGCGAGATGAACCAGTATTCGTATTTGACGTTAATTTTTTTATGATTGCATCATCATTAAATAACTGTAATAAGCGGATCTCTTGCTTGCTTGACTGATCCATGTTTCCAACATTCCACATCCGCTCAAGAATGTCTTTTGCAGGCACCGCATCTGATGCAAAAAATCGTTCAAAGTCCTTATCTTCCTTGTCTCTTTGCCTTGCTTTTGTGTACCCAGTAGGTTTTTCAGAAAGATAGGAATTCATTTTTTTCGCCCAGTGATCACTGACTTTTTTACTTGTTGCAGCATCAAGACGCTCAAACAGTGGGGAGTGTGCGAAGTGTGGCTTTTTCTCACTGCCTTCTGGCAGTTGATCCAGGCACTGATGAAACACATCTTTTACATATGATTGAGATGATGCTTCGGACAGTGGCACTTCCCTATTTTTTAATAAACGGCCTACTTCCATCTTAAGACTATCTTTGAGCGAACCATCAACATCAATGGTTGACAGTGTCGTCAATGCCGAACAATTTAATTTTGATTTGCTGCTGCCTTTAAGGGCGGTCTGTGCTAGCTTTAGCAGAATATCTTTCGGTATATTATTGGCATAACCACTGTTCAATACCTGTATCGCCTGGTCAGATTTCACTGCACTACCGGGCAAGCATATGATATTACCCAAGGCGTTCTGCTCTTGTTCTGTCACACTATCAGGCATTGCCAATAAACCAAGTGACACGGCTTCTAACAACTGCTCGTCTGTTGGGTGTGATGCCTCTTCAGGAAGAAACGCCCGAAAATATTGCCAATGCGGTAAATCGTAACCTGCTTTAAATGCTGTCACAACGTACCAATTTGGGGTTTCCTCCACACTGCCCCGTTGCGCTCTAACTTGACCATCTTGAGCCCCCTGTTGAGGCAAATACTTACCCCATTTTTTTGAACTATTACCGTGTGATTCTCCGCCATTGGAACCAAACTTTGACATGTGACCAATAAGTTCACTCCAAGCATTTTGAATTTTTTTATCTGCTTCAATAACGGTAGTAGCCACTTCTATCTTTGAATTGGAATGAGCAACAATCATAGCTGCATCTGCCTTCGATCGACTTTTATCCTCATTTTTCTCGCCAGTGAGGTATGTTTTCCAAGACTCATAGGGCTTACTATTACGTCCTTGCTTTATTCTAGCAGCATCAACCCAGACGACTTCATTAGCACTGATTCTTCCTCCTCGCAACTGGCTTCGAAGGCTTTGACCCAGCGCTTTTTCAGCCTTTGCGAGTGTCATTGGTATATAGGTTTTATTTGGAGGTGTTAGTCGTTCTTCCTCATGCGGGAATGGGCTAAATGCAGCAATTGCAACGCCCTCAGGATCAATGAAAATAGTTTTTTTCTTCTGCCCTGTAAACGCTGATGACTTTTTATCACCCAGCCCGTTCGAAACAGATGCAGGGCCTCGCGTTGAGTAACTTCCCTGATGCTCATCTGGCGCCCATGACTTATCATCATGTCGCGTTGTAAACTGATAGCGCTCTTCTTTTGATGTGCGAGAAAAAGCATTGATTGCATCCGTAACAACCACCGCTGATAAAAAAACATTTTCTAACGAACCTGCGGGAAATTGTTTGTTTGAGCGATACAAGCCATTCACCTGCTGATAGTTGAAAAATGGTTTTTTCCGTTGCCGATCTTTCTTATCAAACCGGCTGGGAGGCTCATAAGCCCACTGATTGAGCGCCATTACTTGGATGGCTGACTTATCTTGCAATGGGTCCACTTTGTCTAAACTTTTATCCTTTCTCCGAAAAGATGCAAAGCGCTGCATTAAATCAGCATCATAATCAGCGCCGTCATTTTTTAATTCCTGACCCACTTTACTATAAAGTTTTTCGGGCACTGATAGCTTGTCTAAATTTGCTTTTGCCAAATGCTGGCTCACAGCATAATGCTTAGTCGCACCACTTTCCCCTGATGCTTTGGCTGTCGCGAACAAATGCCACTCTGGCGAACCTGGCAGTCTCCTTTGTGTAAACGTCACTGTGTCCTGATCTGAAGCCATTCGTTCTAGTAATTCATTGATGGTAGCTGTACTGCTTGAGCCAACATCTGTTGAATTATTTGCTGTGCTAGGCTTCATGATGTTCTCACTCTCTAACGTGCGGCATTGAGTATATTAATTATAGTACAATTCTGCACTGACAGCGCTAGACACACCCCTCAACGCAAGAACCCAAATAACAGCAACACTGATCGCTGCCCAGCAATATCTACAATATCGACATATGTATAACAATGGTATACCGACACCATCGCTTTAGCGATGCATTACCATCTAAGTGCTTGAATTCATGAACAATTAGGGTATCAGCAACCCATACGTGGCCTCACCACCCGAGGGCGCTCTGAGTCAACCGCTTGAATGTTGTTACGCAATAGCGCCATTTTAATGTCAGCTAAAGTACTGGGCTCAAACTCGTTACTGAATATCCGCAATCGTTTATGCCCGGCTGCTAATAATGACCGAATCAATGCGTTTATACCCTCGTTAGTCATGGTTTTTTGACCTGATATGTGTCGAATTCCGCCCCGCTTATTAAAGTATACAGAGAGTGCTTTATTTGGCTTGCTCGCAGAATCTGCTGACTCTGGAACTGGCTTTTTACATACCGGCATCACCACTTCTGTGTGAACATCTCGCATATCTCGTGGTGGTCTTTCTGATAACGATGGCGAACTTGATCCATCAACGGGGTGATGAGACGACATGAATGATGTGCGTGCCAAAGGTGTGTGTGCCCGCACATGTTGCTTCACTTCTACTCCGTACATCTGCTCGTAATGCTGCAAATCACTTTTAGTGTCAACGTAATAAGCCTGTAGGACTTTCACAATCTGTGCCGTCTGTGCTCTGTGAGATGGTAGGACTACACGATCACCCTCGCTGACCCTAAAATCAGCACTCAAGCTTCTTTCTGATCCTGCTCTCAATGGAGAAGCATCTCTGACTTCACTATTGGTCTTTACTCCAGCTACAAAGTCGCCTCCCTCTACTAGATCATCAATACCCCACACATTCTCAGGGCGTCGCTGGCTATCAACAGAAAGAAAGGATGATCGAGATCGATGTCTTCTTACACTTTCAGACTGGCTACGCGGACATGCTGGCAACAATGGATGCGACAACCCATCATCATCAGAAGGTATGACTTCACGACCAGCCTTACTCATCATAGACTTGGCTCGTGATCTTTTTCCTGGCCCAACATTCAGTGGAGGAATATCAATATCAGCCAGGCCGCCTTCCACTGCAGCATCCGACAGCGTATCATGACTGTGTTGGCTAATCGTAGAAACCGAGGAGGAGCGAAAGCGATGACTGCTTCTGCCTTCAGGTATGGCGCGCTGAGACTCTGCTAGTAGTGGCTCTATTAAGCTATCGCGAGAAGGGTTCCTTAACAATGGTGCAACATCAACATTGTCAAATAGCGCTTGTAGCATGCGATTATTCATGCGTCTGGGATTGATTCGATCGTAAGCGTCTAGCAATGTCCGCAATTGTCGCTGGTTTACTTCTGAGCTGAAGTCGAATAATCCACCTTCTCCGTCAGTGAACGCCAATGCCGACCCACGCCCACTGGCAACACGAGCACATTGTTGCCCCATAACCGTCAATGCCTTGTCACTCAATTGGGGCAGTATACGCTTCCCTAAAAACTGCCATAACAGCTTGGTTTTGGTTTTATTAAACCAGCTTTTTTTCAGCAGCGTTGTTACAAGACGACTCAATATGCCTGCTTTTACACTTGAATCAATATTGGCATTATACAAACTATTCAGACTATGGGATGGCTGATTCTTAGACCAAAATATATCGGCTCGTACACGCTTCCTGATACGTGATAACAGATATTTATCTTCTCCCAAGGAAATCACTAACGGCCAATCAATTTCATATGGGTTTTTAGAAAGCTGTGCGCGTATGGCACGCTTTTTCTCTAACGGCGATAGTGCTCCGATGACATCTTGGTGCAAGGGCGATTTTAGTCTTTGTGGGGCACGTTTTGCAGCACTCACGATCATGCGTTTTGTCTCAGGGAGATGACGAGTGTACTCAGAAGCAAGAGCGTGCGTATCTATACCCCTACTCAGCACAGCAATCTGCTGTGGTTTTCTTATTGGGCTATCTTGGCTATCAATCAGTTTTTTAAATGTCGTATAATACAGGTCCTGTGCACGCTTCTCCGTCTTCAACAAACCATAATCTTCCTTCTCACATAAGCCACAAATGATATCCTCCATCTTTGCTGATGTTTTATCCGTGTCTGATAGATGTTTTGAGATCTTACGCACCAGTCGTGCCGCCAATACTTTCTGCTTTTGCAATAGACAATTATTATCGCTCATTTTCTGCAGCAGATTCATGACCATCTTCGCATAAGACACCTTGGTTTGATCATTGAAATCACGATAGTGCTGACGCATGATGTCGTTGGTCACGGCAAACAACATGCTGATACTAGATGTTCTGCTGGTATCTTGATAGTCATTGCTATCAAGCTGTTCAACCAAAGACTGTAAGCAAGCAATTAAAATTGGCATGGTGTTTTCTTGCAGAGGCTTTCGCTGTGTTTTATAAACTCGGTAAAAGTCGCGAACACTAAAGCCCTTAACACGGTTTAAATATAGCAACGCGCCTAGAGGGAAGCCTACTTCTTTGCGTTGTATCCGCTGCAAGATATCATCCAGTCGCGTCTGGTGAAGTTCAAAATTATTTTCCTTACATAGCTCTGCGATGTTGTTAATGATGAATCGCTGGCTTGGGTGACACTTTCCTCCAACCTGGGTTATCGTATCTGATGTTTTGACGTGTTGGTTCAACTTTACTGATGTTTCTCCAAAGACAACACGAATACGCCTGCTGCCACGTATCACTGCATTCAGTTCTGTCGTCACATTTTGTTGTGCTGGATCCGGAAAGATAGAAAAAACTTCGCGGTGACATGCCAGCTTAGCCAGCTCCTCAGTGATTGACCCACCATTATTTTCTTGACATTTGTTTAGCACGATTTGTTGTATCGTTGATCTATAGTGATTACATGGCAATGAAACCAACTCAAGACAAGCCTCTGGCCTCTCATTAATCAGTGACTGCAACATATCATTGCACTTTTTCTGGTGCTTGGAGGACATGGATTCTTGGACAGCGTTGTCATTCAATAGCTGTAACAATCGCTGCTTTTCACTGGCATCGCTTGGAGTTGTTTTATGAACGAGATCGCCCAGTAGCCACGCATGTGTTTTAGAAGAAAAAAGTTGCTGCACCCTTTGGGCTTGTGCTTTATCTTCTGCTGTTATCTGCCAATCAGGCTTACACAATTCACAATAACCCTTGACCTCGCCCAACCAATAGTCAACTACCCGCTGCCGCTTTCCTGTACTGAGCTGATGAAATAATGGATATTGCGCTAAACGCGCATCGGCTACGTCAATGCATTGAACTGTTGTTATCTGTTTAACATACTCAGGATCTGATTGTTTTGTAATTGGCATCCCGCCTGCTGCAACACAGTCCTGTGCAGCCTGCACAGCATTTTGTTTTTGCACAGTTGATAATTTATGATAAACAACCTTACTTGAAACAATCGCCAGGGCAGACGGCCTTAAGTCATTGAAATTATTGATTTTTTTGCAAACAACACTGGCAAGTTCTGCTGGCATACGGTGAGCGTAGCCACTGTTAAGCAGCTGCTCTGCCTCTGCTTCACTCAGCGCGCTGACTTGCTCAATTACCTGTTGCTTTACACTTATTGCATCATATACACTCTGCGGCATTGCCAATAGCCCGAGTTTTATGGCTTGTTGCAATTGTAGTTCGAGCTCACTACTATCATCCCAAGCAAGCTCTTTCACATCCGCAATAAACGCCTGAAAGTATCGCCAATACGGAGCATTGAAATTCTCCTTGAACCTCCTCACCAATGGCTTGTAGCTTGCATTTGAGGCTGCTCCGTCTACAGGAAAAAAACCGGCAATACTATTGATCTCTTTCTGTTGGCCAGCTGAAGCGGTATATTGCTGTAAAACCTTTTCAATGGCAAGATCTTCATGTGTTGTCGCGGGTAATGCCGGCTGATCCCATGGATACTGCTCGAAGTGCTTCGGGCCCAACAGACGCTGCTGAACCCAAACAGTATCGACTTTAACACGCTTACGGCCTTGCACTGCTTGAACCTTTAACTTACACCTAAATTTTTCTTCAGCTTCGCTAAGCGTTATTGGCTTGTAAACTTGGTTAGATAAAGTCAATCGCTCTTTTTCTCTTGGATAATCACTGAAAGCGGCTAGTGAAACACCATCTGGATCTACAAACACTGTCAGCTTTTTATCCTGCCTAAATGCCTGAGTTTTCTTATCTATCAAACCGTTTGATGTCGATGTGTGACCACAGGCTTTATACTCACCTTGTTTCGCATCAGGAGCATACTCTGGCAGATCAACCCGCGTGGTAAAGCCATATTGTTTGCCTTTTGATGTTCTTGAGTACGCATTGATCGCCTCTGAGACGACCATTGCGCCCAAAAAAAAGATTTTTAAGCTGCCTGGCTGGTAGCTTGCGATTACCGCGAAACAGTGCATTGATATCTTGGTAGCTAAAAAAGGGCTGCTTGCGCAACCGCCCACTCTTGCTGAAGCGCTCTGGCGGCTCATATGTCCACTGATTAAGCGCCATTACCTGTACGGTTTGTTTATCCAACGTGGCTTCTGGCTCTTGCTTGCTTTCTCCCATTTCAAGCGCTGCTGACGCTGTCATTTTGGTGCGTGACTGCGCAAAAGCACACATCAAATCAGCATTGTAGTCTTGCTTACTCCCTCTTAACGTATTAGACAAATTACGATATAGGGCATCTGGTACAGAAACGTCTGATAGATCTGCTTGTGATAAGGCTTCATTGAGGTGGAACACTTCCTCTGTAGCACCTACCCTAACCATAGCTTTAAGCAGCCACACGTTCTCTCCAGGCACTTTTTCTTGCATAAACGCCACATCAGCACCCGGCGTGGCCATATGAACCAGAAGAGTTTTCAACGCTACTGTACTTGGGTTCTGCCTTTGTGGACCAACGACATAGTTTTGACTATTGATTGCCACTTGAGACAGTTCGCTTGCTTTTTTTGACATCATAACCTACTTAGCATGCACTTACTCAATAACTTTAATATAACACAAAGACACATTGTCGGTCAATGTTCAGGCACTCAACCAGTGCGCCTCACGCGCCCCATGCGGGCAAGACATGTTTCACGTGAAACATCCTTATCCGTACCCAACGCTCTGTTCCTCAAGCCCTCTTACCGCAGCGCATGCACAATATCAATGACTTACGCACCCATCGAATGTTTCACGTGGAACACTTCCCCGCCCAACAGTCTGGCATGATGAGTCATGCCCCACTCGGCAGCCAACGAGGAATAACAATCACTTATGTGTGCACATGTTTCACGTGGAACAATCAAACCGCCCCCAAAACAATACGTCATGCCATCGATTAGTAAAACCTTCGTGTGAGCCCTAGCAGCCCTGACACCACAATCATTATAATAGATACTTAAATGCCATTTACCACGATCACGTAAGGATAACCGCATTGTCGGCTTCCTCACAGCGCACATTGTGGCTCAACACCCAGAATTTACACCCATTTCAAGGTGCGTCCATCAATGTTTCACGTGAAACACCAGCGTCCTCGTTGCGACGTATGGGCCTTTTAGACAACTGGACTTTAACAGACTGCTGTACTGGGGTATGCAATGCTCGTCTACTTTCTCAGCCAATGCTTTACTGTTAAGTTGTCATCCCTTCCCTATATCAGTGCATGAAACGCCGGTATTGATGCAGCACCACATTGATGGAGTTCAACTCATAAACCATTGAGCATGGTGCCTTTTAGTTTTCATCACAATCCCTATGCACCAACACTGGTGTAGGTGGTCAAAATGATTGTGAATAAAAACCACTTATTTGTCTGTTTTTAACTTTTTGTTAAGCCCACTAGCCTATACTTTCACGTATGCGGGTACGTACTCGGCGCTTTTTTCGGTTTGAACTGCCAAGGCAGCTCACCAAAAGGTGCCGAATATCGTCAACTATAACACTGATATCAAAGTAAAGGGGACACCATGTCGAAACAATCAAATCAAGTACTTAAAACGACTACTGAACGCTATATTCTATTGACAAACTTTCTACACGCGCAATTTTCTCAACCTGTGGCTTCCACTATTAATGCGAATTTTCTTTATAGCAGCATCATACCTGCTTTAGCCAGTGTCAATATTGCTATACGCGATCACCCAGAAAAGGCCGCTGCGATTAAAAGTACGGTCGCAAAGCACTTCTTTGCGAATACCTTGTTAAACAAAGTTGTTGCTCAAAAGGATCCTCAATATGATTCTGAGCTTTTTAAGCTGCTTCCCAAAGAAGTGAATGATAAAGCCCATCTACTCTTGCAGGAAAACAAAGTGACGCTTGTCGGAAAACACTTTGACATCTAGAATGCCATCCTAAATAGGCTGCTGTGAGTTCTTTACTAACTGCAGTCTGCGGCATTGTCGTCATGTCTTCACTTATTCATATCTGTGCATATCATTTTTGTCCACACAGGTGCCAAACGTCCTAAAGCAATATAAGCCCTTGTTTTTAAATGATTTTTAAAAAATAGAGAGAGCGGCTATCTGTGGATAACTTTGTGTGTAAACTCTGATAGCTTATTTCCCAATACAAAAACTGGAAAAAATTTCTCCAAGTAAATCATCCGCTGTGGTTTGCCCAGTGAGCGTTCCCAGGGTGTCTGCCGCTAAAGTCAAATCCTCAGCCAATAATTCGATGGCTTGCTGCTGTGTCAACGAGGTATGCGCACGCTTGCAT
>JBDOIU010000001.1:0-8459 GCA_047404195.1 Coxiellaceae bacterium | reverse complement strand
ATTCTTCAATCACGCGTACCCCTACAGGGAGCACAATTGATGCTAGCCCCCTGCACCCCCTAAATGCTCCTTCATCAATACGTTTAATTCCTGCAGGCAGCTCAATTGATGCTAAGTTATTGCAGCCATTAAAAGCACTATCCTCAATAATAATTGATCCGGCATTCAGCCCGATGGATATTAAACCAGAGCAGTTCTGAAAGGCACCACATCTAATTTTACTTACCCCTGCAGGTAGCTCAATTGATGTTAAGCTACTGCAGCAAGAAAAAGCTTCATCACCTATGAACTCTAACCCAACAGGCAGGTTGATTGATGTCAAGCCTGTGCAGCCACTAAAGGCACTCCCCTCTATATATTTTAGATCTGCAGGCAACTCTATTGATGTTAAGCCTGTACAGTCACAAAAGGTATATCTATCAATACATTCTAGTCTGGCAGGCAGCTCGACTGATGTTAAACCGGTGCAGCCATTAAAGGCATTGCCTCCAATTTGACATAGTCCTGCTGGAAAATCGATTGATGTTAGACCAATACAGAACGCAAAGGCAACACATCCGATTTCACTTATCCCGTCAGGCAGGTCGATTGATGTTAAACCTGCACAGCCCCAAAAGACAGCATGTCCAATATTTTTCAACCCGGCAGGCAACTTGACTGATGTTAAGCCGCTGCAGCCATAAAAGGCATCTTCCCCAATTTCACTTACCCCCACAGGGAGCTCAATTGATGTTAAACTGCTGCAGCACTCAAAAGCTCTCTCACCAATCACACTCAGCCCCATTGGCAGCTCGATTGATGTTAAACCTGTGCAGCCCTTAAAGGCACCTTCTCCAATGCTCTTTACTGCAATAAACCGCTCATCAGATAAATCAAGAAAGCCATCATCACAAGCAACGTCTATTCCTTGACCATTCGATAATGAAATCATGTAGTGATTAGTGGCCTCTTGTTTCTGGCACAGTGTTATTTTGACTTTCATAGTAGATTCTCCTTTCTCTAAAATAATGCTGCTAGAATTGACTATATTAACAAAACACAAAAACATAGCACCATCAGTCAGTACGACAGTGTAAACCAAAAATTGTTCGTAGAACAGTGCGCTTGAACATAAATCAATGTAAAAGTAACATATTTACAGAACTATTCATGAATTACTGCACTGCTTCACTGGCCAGGATCTTCAGTAGCACTGATTACTCCTCAGCGAGATAATGAGGCATAATCCCGGATTCAAAACACCTCAATGCCTAAACATAGACACAAGCTGATGCTAAAGACAAATCGATCCCTTAACTAAGGGTATTATTAAGTGAGAACAGGCCTAGTATCCAGATGTGCTGAATCTTATATAGAAAGCAGTAACTGGCTACCAATGCGAACAAGTTTTTTTTGAAGAAGACTGTACATGTTGGAGGCGTTTGTGTATGAAAAAACATTTTCTCCAATAAATTTACATAGTCCAAGAAATTTTACAAAAAACTTGTTAAACCCAAGTCTGCCTTATCAATGGAGGCATCAGCTTGGTACAAAAGCAGCACTACCCCACTCTTTATTTGCGAAAAAGATTGTCATCACCCATTGATTACACCCAAACAATCTAAAACCAGATTATGATGACAATGCAAGATTCGCTGCTTGCCACAATCCCCAGCGGTTTCTTTCGGATGCACAATCAGCCTGGATTGCTCATCCACATCCAAGGAACACAAATGTGAATCTTGTGAATTCAGTGACTCGCCTGCAAAGTACATTTGAGTAGTGAGACAATGCTTACCATTAAGGTCAAAGACCTTAAAGTGAATATGAGGCGTTCGCCAATCACCGTGATCATTGTATGGAGCAGGCTTAAGGGTTACAAATTGATACCCTCCCATTGAGTCAGTGAGTGTTGCTGCATGATATAAAAATTCGGACGTTGTCGTTCGACCATGCAAGCAACTCTCAGGATGATCATAAACACCTTTGTGGTCTGCTTGCCAGACCTCAATACGATAACCAGATAGTGTATCGGTAGAATTTGTCAGCAATTGACCGGTGACGCATAATCTTGGAACAGTCAATAAAGAATTTTCGTCTTTAAAAAGACTTGCTCTTATTGGAATATACTCACACAAAGGGTAGAAAAGACCTTCTACCTGAGCAGGTGTAACCGCATGATTTAAACCTTTCTGGGACATGACACAGAAACCTTATAATGTGTTAAAATTAAGCCATACTCACATGACTTGTTAGAAATACTAACACAGCTGTCAATAAACTTCGATTGCCAGCGGCATAACCACGCGATATCATTACACTATCTCATTCACATAACATGGAGAATATCTATGCATATTTTAAAAAAACTGGCCACAGCACTTCCTTTCTGTATATCTTCAGTGACCGTGCACGCACATTCCAACTTTAACCTTCAACAACAGCGAGTGCAGACTATAAAACAATATATGTCTGACCTACAATTACATGACGCCGATCATATCTCATCATTATTCACTAGCAATGGTACAGTCGTTTCAACTTCACAAGGTCATAAAAATGCAAGAGATTTTTTTCATGGCTTCTTGCCACTGATTCAATCAGCCAATGTTGTTGATAATGGGATCTTCAAAGGACTTGATAATGATTCATATACTGCTAACTTTTCATTTTCATGGCAAATGATTGATGGCGACCAATCTGGCGGGCATTACTCAGACACATTTGTATTTGCAACGGGTACCGCAAAACTTGACAATGTTGTGATGTATGAAAACCTTAAAACGTCTTAAAAAAAGGTTTTTCTTATGGCTGCTAGGATCAACCCTAGCAGCTGTATCTTGTACTACAACATAATCACACAAAAGCCTACAGATCAATCTGCAAACTGCTGTAAAAAAATGGCAATCTAATCTACACACATAAGCACTATCTGTGTCTGTCTATGACGTAAAGTCTGACATAATGCATACTGCAGAAGCAGTCAGATCCATCATGGAGTATGCTCATCATTCATCGCATCGCACTTTATTCCATTTCGGCAGCATCAGCAAACAATTTGTTATCGCAACCATCTTGCAAATGCAAGAAAAAAATCAACTCAACATTGAACATACAATTGATCAATTCATCAGGCAATATCACAGTCTTTCATTAAGAAATCTTCCTCAATCCTGGATGAACGTCAGTATTAAGCAACTCATGACCATGACGAGTGGTATACCAAACTACTGGGTGAACAAGTCATATCGTGCATTTCTTAAGAGCCCGAAATCAAGGTTGACACACCTTAGTGACATTGACATCATACATCGTTTCACAACACCCCGATTATTGTTCAAACCTGGCAGCAAATGGCAATACTCTGACACCAATACACTTATCTTAGGAAAAATGATTGAGGCAGTGACACACCACTCTCTTTCAACTGAATTGTCTCAACGCTTTACATCATCACAGCAACTGAGACATACTTTTTTTTCATATAGGAAAATTATCAACAGCAATCCACTGATGCGCTTGCCGCTTGGCCAAGCTGCGCGATACCTTGTTTCTACGACTGCAGATATAGCACATTGGGAAGCTGACTTATTTAACAAACAATATCTCAATCGCCACTCACACCAACTATTGACAAATCCACTTTCAAAAATAACTGGCCAACCCAGCCATAATAAGAAACTTGTTCGCTACTCTATGGCACTTGATAAGATGATGACTACAGCCTGTGGCAACATTTGGTATTACCCTGGCAACACACCCGGATTCACAACACTGGTCATATGGCTGCCGAAACCGCAAATGAGCATTAGCTTCGCTAGTAATAAAAATCTCGCAACCGATACTGTGTTGCGAATATTACTTCAATTTGCGCAGTCTAATCTTTGTAGGCCAATCAACAAGTAAAGCTCATCGCTACATCAAATTATGCTATGATATACAGAACTGACTCAGAAAGGCCTACTATGAAACCCATACCGCCCCTCAAAACACTCATCCCCTTCCACGCTGTTGCCCGCCACCTGAGCTGCACAAAAGCAGCACAAGAATGTTGTGTTACTCACTCGGCCATCAGTCAAAGCATCAAGCAGCTAGAAACCTACCTAGGTAAACCCTTATTCGATCGTAGCAAAAACCAGTATACACTTAATGACGTTGGCAAGGTGTATTTTGAGCACATTGATGCGGCATTGCATAGCATTCAATCTGCAACACATCTTGCAACCAACATCACCCAACACAATCCGTGTTAACATGCTCTGTAGTTACGCCATGCATTGGTTGATTCCAAGATTATATGCATTCCAAACACAGCACCCAGAGATTCAACTGACGTTATCATCCGATTGGCAACCTGAACACTGCGACAGTACCAAATATGACTGCGCAATTGTTTACGGTGATCACAATTGGCCAAAATCACATGCCAGCTTCCTATTTAACGATGACATAGCACTGCTTGCAAGCCCCAAGATCATACAAAAAAAAGACTCAGCAGGGCTGAAGTACTTATATGTCGTTGCAGACAAAAGACCCGATAACCTAACCCTGTATCACCAGCACTTTAATCTAGCGGAACCCTGCGAACAGCAACGCAACTATTTCCAAAACACACTTCAAGTACGTCAGGCTGCAATTCATGGGCACGACATCATGGCAGGAAATGTACATTTTCTAAATGATGATATTGAGAGCGGCCGCTTAGCAATGGTAAGCAGCACCATAGCCAAGAACACAAAGGGTTTTTACTTAGTGAGCCAGGAGGGATCATCTAAAGGCAAACAGATTGAGAGGTTTCGGGCTTGGCTGTTATCACAACTTTAACAGTACTAGCTAAAGAAGCACCGATGATCGGCGTGCACTGACTGCAAAAAACAACGACTGAAAGCATTTGATGGTGGGCCCACTAGGACTTGAACCTAGGACCAAGGGATTATGAGTCCCCTGCTCTGACCAACTGAGCTATGGGCCCATCAATCTTGGTTATTCTAACCATCAAGCGATCTTGAGTAAAGACATTCGTATTTTTTGGCCATAACATTAGCACACAGGCTAAATGTTGGCCATATTGACATTCAAACTTGTGATTTGATTCTTAATTAACTATCATTTAATAATCACTTTAACCACCTATCAGGGAGTTCATTATGAAAAAAATGGGTACTATTGACTGGATTGCATTAATTCTAGTCATCGTTGGCGCTCTAAACTGGGGCCTAGTCGGTGCTTTCAACTTCAACCTAGTTGATACACTATTCGGTGCTGGCGCTGTCGTAGGACGCATCGTGTACATACTAGTAGGCCTATGTGGTATCTACAAGCTATTTACCTGCTGCGGTGCAAACTGCTGCGATAAGGACTAATCGCCCAATGTGATTTATAAAGCCTGCTACATGCAGGCTTTTTTGTAGATAGCTTAATTCACATCATTCCCTATCAATACATTCTGAACAGATAATCACCTAAACGATCAGCGCAACCACATTATTTTTATTTTTCTGCGTGCACCCCCTACCAATCGGGTGTATCATACAACTGCAAATTCACAACATACACCAAGGTAACACATGAGCATCATCAATACAGATAAGCACCCTGCGCGTGACGCACTTTGCTGCAAGCAAGATGACCGTATGGCACTGTGTCGCTGCTGGCAATCGAAAAAATTTCCCTACTGCGATGGATCACATAATGAATACAATCAGCGCACAGGTGATAGCCTTGGACCTATCATTATCACTGATACAAATCAAGACTAACAAATAAACCACAACTACTGAGAAAGCCACACACTATCCTGAGCCTAGCCAGCTTTAATATTCATACTAATATGTCACTCACGAGGAGGACATAGAGCATCAAGAGCACCAACAAGTGGGACGTGGATCGAAAACGTATTTTGACACATTATATGAACAGGTTCCTCCTGAAAATTAGCCCACACTGTGATTTCTGTACCAGCATAGCTTCCAGTATACTGACTCTCGCCGCTTTTACTCATCATTAGAGCTGCATCATAACCCATAATTAGAGCTATACCCCTAGGTAATACACTTGCATTACCACAATTGACTTCATTCGCACTCTGATTAAGGAAAACCCTACCCACTTTGCATAGCACGTGTTCACACATATTTTGAATGTAGGTCTCATTACTGACATCATCACAGTCAACGGCATTGGCATTGAGTGACGCTGTCAGACAGAATATAGCCATGGCAAATATTTGAATATACTTTAGCATACTTATCTCCCTCCATTGTGTAGAGCTTCATACCACTATGACGCACTATACATAAGGCACTGACATACTCAAACTATAGACAATTGACAACATAAAGTCCATTTATTGCTCTTATTTGGGGCAATGTGGTCAGCCGTATGTACTGACATTACGCCAGATCATTGAATAATAGGGGGTATTGGCAATCTGAGGTATCACGTTAAGCTTGCAAGCATTCTAGCCAAAGCACATTCACAGGGCCAACGAACCCTTGCCCGCGTGCAACACATGTTCACACACTATTCGATTGCTAGCGGATCCCTAGGCACGAAGATATAAACACCCAGCGGAATCACGCTCATGAACAAAAGCAACAAGCCCAGCGGCAGCAGTGTTTCTATACTCAAGTGTGCCGCAACTGTAGCTGCAATAAATGCAAACATCGATGTTGAAAAATTCATTAAGGAAGCAACTGACCCAGAAATGATTTTTTTCGTAGCAACCATAACAGCAGCAGTCGTATTTGAAAACAAAAAACCTGAAGAAAAAGCGAACATCAGAAAAGGCACTACAACCACAATAAGTGAATAGCAGCCAGCCAGTGAAAAGCAGAATAAAGACAGTGCGGCAAAAAACATGAGTATCAAAGAATATCGAATCAGTCGCTCAACACCAAAAAAACCAATGAATAAGGCATTACATAATTTTGACAATAAAATGAATGACGTGATTGCCAAAGTAATCCAACCAAAATGAATGACAGATACCGATAAATGATGCTGCAAGATAAATGGGGATACTGTGTAGAACACCATAAAACCAGCATAAGCAACCATTTTAGCTACCGCATTACGTATGAATATGGGGTGCCCACAAATTCGAACAATTCGTTGAACATATACCGGCAAAGACAGCTTCTGATGACGCTTCTCACAAGCAGTTTCTGGAATAAGCAATATCGCAGCAAGCACAACAATAACCGTGTACACGAGTAATACTAAAAAGACACATCGCCAACCAAGCCAATGACTAACATGAGCCCCAATGACAGGAGAAATCACTGGCCCAAGCCCAAAGCACACTGACATAACAGAAGCAACCTGTGTAAAACTGTCTCCATGCAAGATATCACGTGTAATCACAATCAGTACTGTGGCAACACCAGCCATTCCAACACCCTGCACAGCTCTAGCAGCATACAACATAGCAATATTGACAGAAAAGTATGCCAACAAAGTTCCTAACAAACTGCAAACCAAACTGAATAATAATGATGATTTACGACCATAACGATCTATTAATGGGCCATAGACCACCTGCGTTATTGCAACACTACACAGGAAAACAGCCATAGTAAACTGCACTTGATCTTGCGCAGCATGCAATCCTTTTGCTATCTGAGGGAGCGCAGGAATATACATATCAAGCGTTAATGGGCCAGTAAAGCCAATCAACACCAATAATCCACAAAATATAATCCGTGTTAGTCGTGATTCACAAGCAAGAAAGCGTTCGCGCTGACGAGAAGAAAACATAGTAGCCCCCTATTTTTCGCTTAATTATTGCACTCTTGACTGATGTATCTGTCAAGTTAAATCTATGATCGATGGATGCTTCTCCAAAGTATGCTTGCTGGCCCCTTTCGAAGAAGACTGAATCTCTGAGCGTGCTGCTGCAGTGCTGGCCTTCGCGAGGCCATTAGAAATTAAGGCTGCTTTAGGTGGTTTACTTACAGCTACAGACGCATGTTGTTGCGCTAACAACGAGAAACGTCGGACCTTATCCCTTGACCCCACACTCGGAGAAGCCTTCCGCTTTGAACTGCTTGCTGATGCACTGACCTCATTAGACCTATCAGCAATCGATACTACTGCGGGGGGTGTGCTTGCAGCAGCAGGCGCATGTTCTTGTGTTATCAATGAGATGCGCGAGACTTTCTCCCTGGATCCCCCACTCGGTGAGGCCTTCCTCTTCGAACTGCCTGCTTTAGATCCATGAGCATCAAACCCTTTCAAGATGTGTTTCATCGCAACGAAGCTTAAATGTTTTTTCAATAAAAACAACAAACAATAAGGCAGCTTAAGTCTTTCAAGCTTGGTGATGCATTGAGTTTTCCTTGCAACCATCTGCGTTAATTTATCGATCATCTTATCAATACCATCGCACAGTTCTTTATTGCCATCAAGCAACGTCATGATTGAGGCATTGCCCGCTGTTTTGTCTGCAACAAACGCACTAATGGATTTAAGAACAGGGA